>DATATB010000161.1:0-84987 GCA_036268995.1 Pirellulales bacterium
GCCAATGGTTCGGCAGCACGCAGTAGGCTAGCAAGCGCGTGCCGGTGCGCTCGACTGCCTCGATCAAGACTTGCTCGAAGGCCTGGTAGTCGCCCGCGTCGTTAAAGATCGTCATCCGCGCATTGGCACGATTCAGCACATGATAAACGTAGCCGCCTTCAGCCGCGCGATGTGCCCGTCCCATATGCGGCCCAAAATACGCAACCCGCAGCCCTTTGTCAACGAAAAGGTTCCTGACACCTTTTCCCTCCCCTGGCCGTCGGTGACGACGATGGAGAGCGTGCGGGGAGTGGTGGTGGGATCGGAACTACCGTCGTAGTAGGCCAGCGAATCGAGTTCGGTCGTGAAATCGCTGGGCGAGGCGCCGGTGCCGGTGAAGGTGTAGGCGCCGCCGGAGTTCGTGACGGTGATGCCGGAGACCGCCTCATAGTCGAGCGTGTCTTCGCCCGAGACGTAGTTGCCGATCGTGACGGTCGCCAATGACAGCGTCGGGTTATCGGCGTCGGTCACGGTGATGCCCGGGTCGATCGTCACGGGCGACCCGCCGGCAGTGAAGCTAGCCGCAGTCGCGTGGGCCGTGAGGACAGGCGCTTGATCCGCGGCGACGTTGATGCCAATCGTCGTGGCGGAAGCGCTTTCGCCGTCGCCTTCGTCGGTGACGCCGATAGTCACGCTGGCGGTGCCGCCGTTAAAATTGGTGCTGGGCGCGTTGAAAGCCCGATGCGCTGCGCGCGGTCAGGCGGATTGGGCGTCAATCGCATTTGAGGTCCTTTGGCAGCTCCCAGCGGACAAGCTCACCGAGAGAGTCGGCGAGAATAATTCCGCGGTCCGTGTCGCACCAAAGCGGCTCCATTGGCTCCGGATAATTAAGCTCCGCGCACGCGTTTCCGGTCTTGCACGACCGAATTACAAGCTTTGACGGGGAGTGCACCCGAACCCCCTCCCCGGTCACGAAGAATTTGCCCGAGTTACCAGCGGCGACCGATGGCAGGCCGCTCGGCATGAGCGTAGCAACGATTTTCCCGCTGTGGCAGTCGATGATGCGCACGTGCCCATCGTAGCAGGCCGCGACCAGTATGGCCGTTCCCGCGAGAGCCATCCCGCACGCCGGCGCTGATGGAAGTGTCGCCAGGTGGCGAGCGGAACCGGAAACGATATTCAGAAGCCGCACCTCGCCGCCGGCGGCGGCGTCGCCGCGCTTACCCGAGTAGACTGCCAGCAGGTTCGCGGCGCTGCGATATGCCAAGAATCTGGCGTCCGATTCGCCTTTTGGGACGAGTGTGGAAATTGTGTTCAGCCGTGTCGCGTCGACCAGGATGACCTCGCGTGTTGGCTCGCCTTGCCCCAGCACGATGTTCTTGCCGTCGCTGGTGAAGCCGACACACTTCGTGGGCTCATTAAACTTCCGGTGCGCGATGGATTTCCAGTCCCCGACGCTCCACACATAGGCATCGCCGTCCATCCCACCGCATGCGCACAGCGAGCCGTCGTCGGACAGGGCGACGCTGGTAACGCCGCCACCACCCTCAACGAGCGCTCGAACGAGCCCGCCGGTGTCCACCAAGTCTACGCCATATCCGCCACTCGCGACGACGATGCCGCGGCCGTCGGGCAAGGCGGCCGCCGCGTCGATGAGGCTGTCCTTATCCGCGAAGTACACCTTCACGTCTTGCGCGCCGGCAACGCTGCGCCATGTGTGCGGGACTGGCGGCGTGGATCGCTCCGAACATCCGGCGATGCCGGATAGAAAGCATCCGATCGCGAGCCAAATCGGAGAATCCAAAGGGGACATTCTACTTTTTCAACGCGCAAAAGCTGAATTTCGCTTTTGATTTCCGAATGCCCTTTTGATTTCGCTGAAAACAGTCGTGCCCGGTATCGCAAACCGGCTGCCGTAAGCTCCTATGGCCTGGCGTCGCGGCGGTCGATCGTGATATCGCCGCTGCCGTAGTTGGTGAGCGAAAGCGACGACGCGCCGTCGGTCAACCCGGTTTGGCCCGCGGTGTTCACGCTGCTGGCCAACTGATACAGCGTGGCAATACAGGCGGCGGCTCCTGGTTCGTTACCGATCGAAAGCGTTTGGGCGCCGCTGACATTGATTGACGGAATGGCCGGAGATGGCGCAGCGCCGTATTGGATCGAAGCGTACGCCTGCTTCGACTGGGCGTTAATCGACCCGGTGGTCGAATTCCCAGCCGTGACGAAGCTTTCCACGGCATTGCCGTTGGCGTCGACTTGGATCGAGCTGAACAGCGATGAATTCCAAGTCTGGTCGAAGCCGGCGGCGGTGACCCTCACTTGCGAACCGTCGCTGCTGAGATCGACGTGGATCGTATCGCCGCTGCTCGAGTCGCTAATCAATAGCGGCGTCGCGCCAGACGCGTATTGCGCCGGAATATAAAACGCCGGCGCCGGATTTCAGTGCGAATATTGCCGGACAATCCACTATTTCAAAGCGCAAAAAGTAGAATGTCCCTTTTGATTTCCCCTGCGCGGCGCGGGCCACGAGGCCAACAGGCCTTTGTCGGCCGACCCGCTCGACCAGCGGAATAGGCTGCTCCAACGCCACTGCTCGGCGCGACGCACCAGATTCGCACGCAGCGGATTCCGCTCCACATAGCGGGCGACCGCATAAAAATGCTCGTCTTCCTGTACGGGAAACGACTTGAACCGCCCTTGATACACGTGCCCAGAACCGGTTGAATGCCGATGGGCGTGCCAACGCTGCGTGTGCGTCAGCGTCAGCCAGCCGACGAACTGCGACAGCTCGCCATCGGCCGTAGGCCAGACCAGCAAATGCCAATGGTTCGGCAGCACGCAGTAGGCTAGCAAGCGCGTGCCGGTGCGCTCGACTGCCTCGATCAAGACTTGCTCGAAGGCCTGGTAGTCGCCCGCGTCGTTAAAGATCGTCATCCGCGCATTGGCACGATTCAGCAGATGATAAACGTAGCCGCCTTCAGCCGCGCGATGTGCCCGTCCCATATGCGGCCCAAAATACGCAACCCGCATCCCTTTGTCAACGAAAAGGTTCCTGACACCTTTTCCATCCACCGTGCTGTAAGAATCCAAAGGGGACATTCTACTTTTTCAACGCGCAAAAGCTGAATTTCGCTTTTGATTTCCGAATGCCCTTTTGATTTCCCTGAAAACAGTCGTGCCCGGTATCGCAAACCGGCTACCGTAAGCTCCTATGGCCTGGCGTCGCGGCTGTCGATCGTGATATCGCCGCTGCCGTAGTTGGTGAGCGAAAGCGACGACGCGCCGTCGGCCAACCCGGTTTGGCCCGCGGCGCTCACGCTGCTGGCCAACTGATACAGCGTGGCAACACTGACGGCGGCTCCTGGTTCGTTACCGATCGAGAGCGTTTGGGCGCCGCTGACATTGATCGACGGAATGGTCGGTGATGATGCAGCGCCTAGGTATCGGATCGAAGCAATCGCTTGCTTCGACTGGGCGTCGATCGACCCGGTGGTCGAATTCCCAGCGGTGGCGAAGCTTTCCACGGCATTGCCGTTGGCGTCGACTTGGATCGAGCTGAACAGCGACGAATTCCAAGTCTGGTCGAAGCCGGCGGCGGTGACCCTCACTTGCGAACCATCGCTGCTGAGATCGACGTGGATCGTATCGCCGCTGAGCGGGTCGCTAATCAATAGCGGCGTCGCGCCGGACGCGTATTGCGCCGGAATATAAAACGCCGGCGCCGGATTTCAGTGCGAACATTGCCGGACAATCCACTATTTCAAAGCGCAAAAAGTAGAATGTCCCTTTTGATTTCCCCTCCCTTTTGATTTCCCTTTTGATTTGCCCCGCATCGAGGTTCGGACCGGCGATGCTGATCGGGTTGCCGCCCGACGAGGTGAAGCTCCGTTCACGCACCGCTCGATTGCTCCGTACTTCTTTCATTGCAAGTTAGGGCAAAGGCCACCGCGAACAGCGCGTAGGCGGCCGAAAAAATAATGGCTGCGACGGCTGCGACCGGGACGTAGCCGATGCCGAGCCAGTTGCTGATGGCCAGCGGAGTGGTCGTGTCGATGGCTACGAGCCGCCGGACAAACAGGAGGGCTCCGCCGGCTCCCCACCAATTGCCCAGCGGCGGAAGCGAGCCCGAGGCGACGAGGCTAACGGCATTCAAGGCGATCCGGAGCGTGAAACAGCACAATGCCACCACGGGCAGTTTACGGACAAACATTGCGACGAGCGCGCCGGCGATAAATAGCCCGCTGGTGCCGAGGATAAGCGTGAGCCGGTTCGGCGGGACAACCGCATTCAGCACATTGTAGGGAAGCGCGCCGAGCGCCGACCACACAGCAGCACAGCATAGCGCAAGCAGCAGAACTGATTTAGCGGCCGGCTTCCGAACGGCGCGCGCTTTGATCCCGGAAGCGGCAGCCAGCAAAATTGGCTCGCCGCGCGGCTCCCCCGGTGCGGGGCTGCACGTTTCGGCAAGGAAGACTGCGAACAGCGCATACGCGGCGGAGGCGAGCAACGCGGCTGGGCCCCAATGCCAGAGAATATCCTTAACGGTGCTCGACAAGTAGAAGCCGCATTCATACGACGGCACGGGCAGCGTGGGCCCCTTCCGCCACGCGAGAAAATGCCCCAAGCCCACGTCGATGGTAACGAGGTGGTCCAGAAACCAGCCGATCCAGGAGATAATCGAGCTGGCGGCGTGGTGAGGCCGCAACCGGGGCCCCAAGCCGAACTCAACGGCCATCCACGCCGCGTCGAGCGCAAAACGTACGAGGAACGTCATCAACGCGATCGCCCGCCGCGTCCCCAGGCAGAGAACAGGTGCGACAGCAAACACCAATAGCAGGCTTGACCCGGCGTAGGCGCGGGCAGCGGCGTCGCTCGAAAAATACCAGCCACCCCGCAGGGGCCCGTGTCTCCCGACGCAGGAGAGGCTACAGCCAAAGGCGGCAACCAGCAGTAGCCACGACCTGATTGTCGGCAGGCGTCTGCACTTCATTGGGCCGTGCCCTTTCTTGGGTTCCTACGGAGTACCATAGAACGGCAAAGGAGCTAACGGAACGGTGGCATTCGGGGAGAAGAGATTGAGCGTGAGCGTTAGCGTGTTCGGGTCGGGCTCGGAGAATGTGATCGTCCGGCCACCCCCTACGTTTACCGCTGTATTCAACGGAGTCGACGCGCCGAACGCGGTCGTCAGGAAGACGTCGCGCGTGATGGGGTTGTCACTGCTCGGATCAAACTGAAAGTTGATCGTCCAGGTGTTAAGGCCTTGGTCCCGGATTCGGCGGTAAGCGTCCCGTAGCAGCACGGATGCAAACGAGCGCATCACAATGTTGAACCTTTGCGCTTCGATTCGCTGGAAGTCCTTGTCGCTTACGCCCGAGGGAATCGTCGGCCAATTTCTCGGCTGCACCGACCACATCTGGCCCTTGCTGGCGTCGAGAGCGGAAAAGGTGTCAGGAGCGGAAAAGGTGTCAGGAACCAATATTGGATATTTTCGGCCTTCCGCGGAGACGAATCGTGGTGGCGAGGCCCAGCCGATCGACGGCCCGCGCGGTCCAGGATTCGTCGCCGAAGGGCGATCCGCGGCCAACGCTACGACGCAGGGCCGATAGCTCGGCTTCAGGGGGGCGCGGAGCCAGGAGGCAAATCGAGGCATGGGAGCGATCGTCTTTCAGAAGTTAGGCGGGAACGATGCTGCGGGGCGCGGAAGCGAAATAACCGGCTGGACGCAGCCGTCGAAATGATTGAAGACGGGCCGAGAAATGCAACATAACCGGCCTCGCATGCCCGGCAAGCGACAAAGCGGTCCGATTATCTTTGCACCGGCTGGACGCGACTTTTTGTCATACTTACTTGGCAGCTTTGCACTTGCGAAAGGCCAAAACCCAGCAGTGTGAGCCAGGCAGAGTCCTCAATGCCCGCTTGGCGGCCGGCTCGTTTTCCTCTGCCCAGCCTGCGCGGTTTTCCATAAAATAAGGCGAGGGGTGTTTCTGCTTCCCGGCCGGTCCTTTCTGCGCGCTTGCACATGTCTTACCGCTCGTTCAAACGAGTTCTGGGCGAAACGAGCCTGGAGCGCAAGTGCCGATTCTTCTTCGGGATGTGTCTGCTCGTGCTGATCGCCGCCAGCTTTTTCTGGTACGGCACCAAGACCGAAGAACTGGTCACCAAGCAAAACCGCACCAAGGGCGAGCTGCTGGTCAAAACCGGCCTGATCGTCACGCATTCTGAAAAACTCGGGGCCCGCGACCAGTTTTTGCCGGCGGCCAAAGAGCTGATCGCCAACCTGCAACTGCTCGATCGCGAGGACGAAACGCCCACCAAGCGCGGGCTGGAATACAGCGGCAGCTTTATCCGCGTGGGCGCTCCGCCCAACAGCCCGGGCCAGCCGCAAGACGCCTTCGAGCGGCAGTTGGTGCGCGATTTTCAGAAGCGGCCGCGGCCCGACTCGCCCGACGAAGTCTGGAAGGAGCGGCCTTTCAATGGCGGCGACGATTACGTGTATTACCAGGGCGTGTACGCCTCGAAGTCGTGCGTCGGCTGCCACAACACGCTCAAGGACCACGCCGACAACCTGGCCGACGGCACGCTGATGGCCATCGCCAAAGTGCAGATCTCGAACATCCCAGTGCAGAAGGATCTGAGCCGCAATCGGGCGATCCTGCTATCGACCGCCATTATCACGGTGTTTCTGGCGATGATCGCCAGCTATGCGATCGTGCGCTACGTGATCGTCAAGCCTCTCAAGCACCTTCGCGACGTGAGCGACGCCATCAGCCGCGGCGATATCGAGAAGCGGGCCGAAATCCGTACCGGCGACGAATTCGAAGAGCTGGGCGTGGCCTTCAACCGCATGCTTCGCCACCTGGTCACCGTGCAGGAGGAACTGCGCCGCGCCAACGCCATCCGCGATACGAAAGTCGACGAGCTGGCTCAATTGAACATGCAGTTGTTCGAGATGAACCGGCTCAAGAGTGACTTCCTCGCCACGATGAGCCACGAGCTGCGCACGCCGCTCAACAGCATCATCGGCTTCAGCGACGTGCTGGGCTCGATCAACTCGCTGGACGATAAGCAGAAACGCTACGTGCAGAACATCCAGAAGTCCGGCAAGATGCTGCTGGACATGATCAACGACATCCTGGACCTGGCCAAGATCGAAAGCGGCAAGATGGAGGTCCGCGTCTCGGAGTTCCGCATCGACAGCGTGATCGCCGCCCAGTGCGACATGGCCAGGCCGCTGACTGAGCGCAAGAACATCGACCTGGCCAGCGACATCCAGCCCGATCTGCCCGCCCTGCACCAGGACCAGGGCAAGGTGCAGCAAATCCTCAACAACCTGCTCTCCAACGCCATCAAGTTCACGCCCGAAGGGGGCCGCATCGCCGTGCGCGCCAGCCGGGGCCCGGCCGGCGAACTTAGCCTGGTGGTGATGGACACCGGCGTGGGGATTGCCGAAGAAGATCAGACCAAGATTTTTGAGAAGTTCCGGCAGGGCAACACCGTGCTGCCCAGCGGCGACGCCATGACCCGCGAATATTCCGGCACGGGCTTGGGCCTGTCGATCGTCAAGGAGCTGTGCAAGCTGCTGGGGGGCGAGATTTCGCTCACCAGCGAGCTGGGCAAAGGCAGCACGTTCACCGTGCATTTGCCTTGGGAGTTCGCCAACGCGCCCAAGCCCGAAATGCCGCTGGCCGACGGCATCGACGACTTGACGAAGCCCCATCGCATGGATTACGAACGATCGCTCACGCGGAGTTCGTGAGCGGTGGTCGTGCGCGACCGCAGAACCCGGGTTAAAACCCGGGGCTAAATTGGGCAGTCCGCGCTGTTCGTGTTTTTCATTCAGCATTCCGCATTCATCCTTCATCATTTCATTTCTGATGTCCCAACTGCCGTCGTCGCCCGAGGTCCAACTCTTCACCGACGGTGCGTGCAGTGGCAACCCGGGCCCCGGCGGCTGGGCCTTTGTGCTGCGGCATCCGGCCACGGGCAAGGAAATCACGCAATCGGGCGGCGAGGCCGTGAGCACGAACAATCGCATGGAGCTGATGGCCGTGGTCCGCGGCCTGGAGCAGCTCAAGCGGCCCACGCACGTGGAGCTGCTCACCGACAGCGTCTACGTCGGCAAGGGGCTGAGCGAGTGGATGCGCAAGTGGAAGGCCAACGGCTGGCGGCGGCGCGAAGGCAGCCGCTGGGCCGAGGTGAAGAACGAGGATCTCTGGCGGCTGCTCGACGAGCTCATTGCCCGCCACCGGCTGACGTACACCCGCATCGCCGGCCATAGCGGCCACGTCGAAAACGAGCTTTGCGACCAGCTCGCCGTGGCCGCCTGCCAGAAGTTCAAGCGGTAGGATGTGCGCAGCAAAAAACCCACGAACCGCGGTCCGTGGGTTTGTGCTTGAATGCATTTAGCCGGAGTAGCAGTCCATGCCTAGCCGCATTTTCAGTTCTTCGAATTGCTGAAAATACTTGTCGCTAGACGAGTGGACGTGCTCGGCCTCGGTGATGAACTTCATCTTGTCCTGGCAGTTCACGCGATGGCTCTCGAAGATCTCTTCGAAGGGCTGGAGCTCGGCGCCGTACACGATCAGCAGCTTGTGCTCGTCGAACTGCACTTCCAGCGGCACGCCGGGGTTCAGTACGGCGATGCCCGTGCAGCCGTCGTTGACCAGCAGATCTTCGTACTCCCAGAGCACGCTCTTGAGCACGGGCAGATCGATGTGCTCGCGGTACAGGTCCACGTGCCCGCGGTTGGTGCGGTTGTGGCTCGTCTCCAGCACCACGTCCACTTCGAAGCCCAAGGGATCCAAGAGCTCCATGAAGACTTCGAACAAGTGCTGGTTCGTGGCGGCGCCCATCAGCACCGGCACGGAGGAGTGCGACTCCTCGTCGTTATAAACGTCGTGGCGATAGCCCTGGGTGGGCACCACCTGCAAATCGTAAGAAGGCCGCACGGCGTCGGTCAGCACGAAATTGCCGTAGCGCACCACGCCCAGATGGGCCTCGAGCTCCTCTTCGCTGAGCCGTTCGAAGCTGCTGGTGCCGGTCGGCGCTTGGCCGTCGCGGAAGACATTGCGAAAGAATCGCTTGAGAAAACCCATATAGCTACGCTCGCCCTTGTCGAATACCAACACGCGTTTCGAGGCGGACCCCGGCGGTCCACGAGCAACCCTAGGTTACGGTGCCAATCCTCAAGCCAAAACTTGCCGATTTCTGCATTGGCCAGCAGCAGGCCCCGCCCCCGCTGGCCCATTAAAGCGTACGACCGTTACACGTCGTCCCATGCGAACCGCTTTCGACGCACGTGGCTT
Organism: Pirellulales bacterium; assembly: GCA_036268995.1. Taxonomy (GTDB): domain Bacteria; phylum Planctomycetota; class Planctomycetia; order Pirellulales; family PNKZ01; genus DATATB01. Next base: position 9,285 of record DATATB010000161.1, read on the forward strand.
AGTGCCCATTTCGGCCACTTGAAGTCTAACACCGCTTAGGCCCGCGCGAGCCAGCATCATTGGCCATTGGCTGTCGCTGGGACCACCGGCGGCGACCATCGCGCTGGGTTCCGCAGACTTTTCCAACGCTTGAGTTTTGCTGGCCCGCACAAGTGGCCTCGCAGCGCTTCGCGACAATAAAAAAAGGACGTCGCCGGCGGCCCACTCTTGGACCTGCAAGCGACGTCCTTTGTCTACCATCGCTACGCACCCGGCCGCCGGAACGTTCGCTGCCCGCGGGCAATTTTTTTACGCCGCGATGCTGGCGCTGATTGCGATATACTGAACAACCGAAATTGGTAACCGAGACCGTTTCTTCTGCTTCGCGCCGCCCATGCTTGCCACGCTGATTTCCTCGAAAATACGCTCCCCGCATCGATGTTCGTGCCGGCCGCCGGTCGGGCCGCCGGTGGCTGTCACCGTGCTGTTGCTGCTGGCCCTGCCTCTGCTAGCGGGCTGCGGCAGGGCTGCGGGCGAAAGCCGCCAGGCACGCGAAACGTGGGACGCGGTCTATTTGCAAGGCAAGAAGGTGGGTCACGCCCATCAACTCGACGAGCCCGTCGCCGAGGGCGGCCGCGCCCTGTTGCGATCGACCAACGAAGTGGAGCTGGTGGCCCAACGCTTCGGCGATCAAAGCCGCTTGACGTTCAAAGTGATGAGCTGGGAAACGCCTGAGGGGCAATTGGTCCGCTTCCGGACCGAAAGCCACATGAGCGACACGGCCTCGATCACCGAAGGCCGCGTGCAAGGCAATGAGCTGCAACTGGAAATCAAGCCGACGACAGCCGGCGGCGAGCCGACACGGCAAACCATCGCTTGGTCGCCGGAAATCGGCAGCTTCAACGCCGTCGAGCGTTCGCTCCGCGACCATCCATTGAAGCCGGGCGAGCAACGCACGATCCGCGCCCTCGAGCCGCTGGTGAATCAGGCCGGCACGAGCGAGCTTTCGGCCCGCGACTTCGAAACCACCGATCTGCCGGCCGGCAAGCGGCGGTTGCTGCGCGTCGATCGAGTCACCCGGCTGGCCGGCACCAACATTCCCTCCATATTCTGGATCGACGAATCCGGCGAAGTTTGGAAGACGCGCACCGACGCCATGCAGCAAGAAACCTTCCGCACGACCCGCGAAGAAGCGCTGCGGCCAGCAACCGGCGAGGCCGTGGACATCGGGCTGACGAGCGTCATTCGACTGAACAAACCGCTCCCCAATGCCCATCAGACGCAGGAAGTCCGCTACCTGGTCGAAATGACCGATGGCGATCCCAGCGAAGTGTTTCCCACCGGGCCTGGCCAGAGCCTGCGAAAGCTAGGTCCGCATTCTGCCGAGTTGACCGTGCGAGCAATCCGGCCCGGCACTGGCCAGACGGCCGGTCCGGCCATTGCCGGCGCGGACGAGCCGAAGGAAGCGGATCGTCGGCCCAATTCGCTGATCCAGAGCGACGACAGCCGCGTCCGGGCAATGGCCAGCGCCGCGGCCGGCGATGCAACCGATCCTTGGGAAGTTGCCAAACGCCTCGAGGCCTACGTCCACAAAGCCGTGAAAAACAAGAACTTTTCGCAGGCGTTGGGCTCGGCGGCCGAAGTGGCTCGCAGCGGCGAAGGTGACTGCACCGAACACGCGGTGCTGCTGGCGGCCTTGGCCCGTGCCCGCGGCATTCCCGCCCGCGTGGCCCTGGGTCTGGTTTATTCCGACCCGGCGGGAGGATTTGCCTTTCACATGTGGACCGAAGTTTACGTACGCGGCAAATGGGTGCCGATCGATGCCACGCTCGGCCGCGGCGGCATCGGCGCCGCACATCTCAAGATCGCCCAATCCAGCCTCGACGGCGCCGACCATCTCGCCAGCTTTTTGCCCGTCGCCCAAGCCCTCGGCCGGCTCAAGCTGGAAGTGCTGTCGGTGACGCCTGGCGACCAATCCGCGGAAGTCCCGCCCTTCAAGCAGCCGATAGCTGAGCCCAAAAAGCCGTAGCCGGGTTTCATCACGGCGTTCACTCGCGGGAAGCGCACCCGAACCGTACTTGCTCGAACGCTTCGGCCAGCGGCGTCCCCGGGTCGCCGCCGCGCCACTCGGCCACCGCTTCGCGGACAGCAACCAAGTCCTCGTCCTCTTCGGCCAGCGCTCGCAGGGCATCGCGCAAGACTTCATCTTCGGTCGCGTAACGTCCGCTGGCCAGGTACGCCTCCACGAGCTTGCCCAAATCGGGCGGGAATGCGTAGGTCACATTGAGTCCCCGTGTCGGATCTTGTCGCCACCGATTTTTGCCCGAAATCTGCGCCAGTCAATAATCGGAGCCCCGATCCCAGTGCCGTCCGGGCATCCCGAAAGTTGGTAGACATTATTGCCCAGCCCCGGAGGGGCGGAAGTCGTTAGCCAGGAGCGTGAGCCCCTGGAAAGCTTGCGACCGTACATTCCTTAGCCCCGGAGGGGCGGCAGAGCACTGGCGCCCTTCCAGGGCTAAGATCCATTTCTGCGCTGGACGTCCAGGGGCTCACGCCCCTGGCTATTAACTTTCGGCCCCTCCGGGGCGAAGAACGAACTCGGGTCACATCCACAAATCAGACGTGCACGCCCGCCGCGCGCCGCGGCAATCGCCTTCAATGCTTCGGCGGCTGGTAGCTGCCGGGCACTTTGCGGAAGCTGATCGCCAGCCGGTTCCAACTGTTGATGGCCACGATTGCCAGGGTCAAGTCGACCAGCTCTTTTTCACCGAATTGCGCGCGGGCCTGTTCGTAAATATCGTCCGGAACGTGGGTCTCCGAGACCAGCGTTACAGACTCGGTCCAGGCCAGGGCGGCACGCTCGCGGTCGCTGTAGAACGGCGTCTCGCTCCAGGCATTCAACTCGTACAGCCGCTGCTCGGTTTCGCCACGGGCCCGGGCGTCTTTGGAGTGCATGTCGATGCAAAATGCACAGCCGTTGATCTGCGAAGCGCGGAGCCGAACCAGGTCGAGCAGCGCGGGCTCCAGTCCGCAGCCGTGAAGATAGCGCTCGAGTCCCAATAGCGCCTTGGCTCCTTCCAGGCCAACCTTTTCCACATCGATTCGCGCTTGCATGTGACGCTCCTTCCTTTGCCTGTAGATGCGAACTGGGATCCCGCTGAAAACTACAAGGATTTGAACAGAAGATCGCGAAGAGCGCTAAGAAGAAGGAAAGAAGGAAAGAAGGAAAGAAGGAATTCACTCCGATCGTTCGCTGGTTTGTCTTTGTTTTGTCTTCGCGTCCTTTGCGATCTTCTGTTCAAAAATGGTTCTTCATTCCTTCGGCAGCGTGAAATCGGCGATCCAGAGCTGGCTGGCGTGATCGGCCGAGCGGTTGCTGGTCCACATCAGTCGCTTGCCGTCGGGTGAAAAAACCGGCAGCACGTCGGCCGTGGGATGATCGGTGATCCGCGTGATCGGCCCGGGGGCGGGCATACGATCGCGAATCGAATACTTCATTAGCCGCAGATCGTAGTTCGGCCGCTGCATCGGCACCGAGTGGTCGGCCCCGGTCCAGATGATGTAGGGCTCGGTCGGGTGCCAATAGGGGGCCCAATTCACGGTTTGCAGGTTGTCGGTCAGCGCCACCTCGTGCTTGCCGTCGACGCTGATCGCGTAAATCTGCAAGTACTCCGGCTTCTTACGATCGCTGCGAAACACGACCCAGCGTCCGTCGGGCGAGAAGAACGGGCCGCCATCGTAGCCCGGCGAGTTGGTCAATTGCCGCACGCCCGAGCCGTCGGCATTCATGATGTACAGGTCGGGGTCGCCGTCCCGCGTGCTGCAAAACACGATGTACTTACCGTCGGACGAGTACGAGCCCTCGGCATCGTAGCCGTAGGTGTTTGTCAGCGCGTGGAGGTTTTTGCCCTGGTCGTCGCAGGCGAAAATATCCATGTGCGGATCGAAGACCCACGAGTAGCGCGGCCGGCGGCCGAGCCGGGCGTTTTCCGCTTGCTCCGCTCGTTCTTTGGCTTCGGTCTGGTCGAGTTGAGGATCCAGATGGCTCGAGGCATAAATCAAGTGCTGGCCGTCGGGATGAAAATAAGCACACGTCGTGCGGCCGCGGCCCGGGCTGATGCGCACGGGCTTAAGGTCCGCGGGCGACACGAGCGGCTGCAAATAGATCTGGTAGAAGGGGTAGTCCTTGGTCACGGCCTGGTACACGATCAGCCGGGCGTCGGGCGAAAAATAGCCTTCGCCCGCCTTGGTGAAGTCGTGCGTTATCTGCCGCAAATGGCTGAGATACCGCGGCTCGATCGACTCCTGCGAAGCGGACGGCGAGCTCGGAGCCTGCCCGTATGCTTCGCCGGCGATGGTCCAGACGCCAAGCAGTAGGGCCGCGGTCGTCAAGAAACTATTTTTCGCGTGCAGCATGCGGGATCGGCGAGCCTCCGGCTAGGAATCAACGGATTGACACGAAAGCGATGGAAAACCAGACGCTGCTTTCGATTATAAATGGGGCCTGACGCCAGCGATACCGAGTCGTCCTGCCCGAGAACCGCACGATGAAGATCTACACCAAGACCGGCGACGATGGCCAAACCGGGCTGTTTGGCGGCCCACGCGTTGCGAAAGACGCGCCGCGCATCGAAGCCTATGGCACGGTCGACGAGCTGAACGCGGTGCTGGGGATCGCCCGTTGTGCGCAGTTGCCGGCCGACGTGGACGCGCTGCTGGCCCGCGTGCAGCACGAACTGTTCGACCTGGGGGCCGAGTTGGCCACTCCCGATCCGGCAAAGTTCAACATGCGGGGCCTGGGTGCGGCGCAGATCCAAACACTGGAACAGGCAATCGACACGTTCGAAGCGGAGTTGGCCCCCTTGAAGCAGTTCATCTTGCCCGGCGGCACGCTGGGCGCGGCCCAATTGCACTTGGCGCGGACCGTTTGCCGGCGAGCGGAGCGGCGCATCGTGGCGCTGGCGGCTGTCGAACCGATCGCATCGGAGCTGGTGGTCTATCTCAACCGGCTCGGCGATTTGCTGTTTGTCCTGGCCCGGCTGGCCAACGCCCGAGCGGGCCAGCAGGACGTCCTGTGGCAAAAAGCGCCGTAAAGCCAGGGGCTGACTTCTTTTTAGTGAGACTCTTTACGTTTGGGGGCACGGTAGTTACTCTTTGTGGCGGAAGTTGCGCGTGGCCGGGACGTCGCGATCTGCGGCGCATTTCGGCCAAGGCGGCGCGAGACTTCGTTGATTGATTCACTAGCACGACCGGCGGCCAGACCTCGAGGCCCCCGCGCCGACTGCGCGAGCAGCCAGCGCATGGGGCAATTTGCGGCCTGCCCTCGTCCGTGCAAGCGCAGGCATTGTGGAGCGTGTCCAGCCAAGGCGGCGGCACTCCGGCAGGCCTGGAAATCTCACGAAGAGGGCGATTCTTCCATGACGTATCGCAGGGTAATCACGCTGGCGCTCGTCGCCGTATTCTGCGTGCTGGTTTTTGTGGGCAATCTCCACGCCCAACAGCCGTCTGCGGTCCCGGCCGCGACCGAGCATGCCCCGCCTCCTGGTCCTTCGCTGGACAAAGGCGACCAGGCCTGGATGCTCGTCGCTTCGGCGCTGGTTCTGTTGATGACTGCGCCCGGCCTGGCCCTGTTCTACAGCGGCCTGGTGCGCAAGAAAAACGTGCTGGGCGTGATGATGCAGTGCTTTTTCTTGATGGGCCTGATGACCGTGCTCTGGGCTCTCTACGGCTACTCGTTGTCTTTTGGCGGCGCCAAAGGCGAGGCCTCGTTCAGCCCGTGGATTGGCAATGCCGATTTTCTGCTGATGCAGAATGTCCAGCCGAGCTACGTCGCGGGCACGGGCGGCGCACCCGGCGCCGTGGAATGGCCGCTGGAAGGCAGCATCACGCGGTTGGTCCACATGCTGTTTCAAGGCATGTTTTTCATCATCACGCCGGCGCTGATTTGCGGCGCCTTCGCCGAACGCATGAAATTTTCCACGATGGTCGTGTTTACGATCCTGTGGGGCACGCTGGTGTATTGTCCGCTGTGCCACTGGGTTTGGGATACGGCCCTGCTGGCCTTCGGCAGCGAGTTCGCCTGGTTCGGCGCGCTGGATTTTGCCGGCGGCACAGTGGTTCACATCAGCTCGGGCGTTTCGGCGCTGGTCTGCGCGCTGGTGATGGGCAAGCGCCTGGGATTCGGGCACGAGCCAATGCCGCCCCATAACCTGACCTATACGGTCATCGGCGCGGCGATGCTCTGGGTAGGCTGGTTCGGTTTTAATGCCGGCAGTGCTTTGAATGCCGCGGGCCAGGCCGCCAGTGCCTTTACGGCCACGCACTTTGCCGCGGCGGCCGCCACGCTGACCTGGCCGGCCGCCGAATGGATCACCCGCGGCAAACCTACCGTGCTGGGCGCCTGCTCGGGTGCCGTGGCCGGGTTGGTCTGCATTACGCCGGCCTCGGGCTATGTCCAGCCCATGCCGGCCCTGATCATGGGCGTGTGCGCCGGGCTGGTTTGCTTTTTTGCCTGCACGGCGCTCAAAAGCCGCTTCGGCTACGACGATTCACTCGACGCCTTCGGCGTTCACGGCGTCGGCGGCACGCTGGGAGCCGTGCTCACCGGAGTCTTTGCCACGCGCAACGTTTATGATGCCACGGGCACCGGCGGCCCCGTCGGGCTGCTCGAAGGCGGCCCCCTGCTGGGCCCGCAAATCGGCGCCGCGGCGGTCACTTGGGTCTACGCGGCGGTCGTCACTTTCATTATCCTGAAGGTGCTGGATGCCGTGATGGGGTTGCGAGTTACGCAGCAGGAAGAGGTGCAGGGCCTGGATTACAGCCAGCATGGGGAAGAGGGCTACATCTTTATCTAGCGCCGCGCCCGGCAACGCGGTGCGTGCTGAGCGCATCGAGCCGGGCGTGTTCATGATATCATGGCAGCAGCCGCACGAACGCCAACTTCGAGTAACGCATCGCCGCCAACTTATCACTGAGCGTGCGCAGGCAGGGGCCAGTCGCTCCCGCCACTGCGCCGCCGCGAGACGACCGGGAGAGGGTTGATGAAGAAAGTCGAAGCGATCATCCGGCATTTCAAATTGGAAGACGTGAAGAACGCCCTGAGTGAGCAAGGCATTCACGGCATGACCATCACCGAGGTCCGCGGCTTTGGCCGGCAAAAGGGCCACACCGAAATGTACCGAGGCACCGAGTACTCGGTGGATTTCGTGCCCAAGGTCAAGCTGGAAGTCGTCATCAACAACGACGGCGTCCAGAAGGTCATCGACACGATTATGAAGAGCGCCCAGACCGGCCAGATCGGCGACGGCAAGATCTTCGTCGTCAACCTGGAGGAAACCGTTCGCATTCGCACCGGCGAAACCGGCGAAGAGGCGATCTGACGAGCTGCTTCAGCGGCGAGATGATCGGACAGTGCGGCTAGGCCAAAGCGGCTAGACCGGTGCGACAAGACCAGAGCGGCTAGATCAGGTCCAACGGCGACAAGCGGCGCTTTTGCCGCGCGCATTGCGCGCAAATGCCGGTGATGATCAGCCGGTGGCCCAGCACGCGGAACTGGTGTTCGCGCGCTACCGCATCGCGAATGCCTTTCACCTCGTCGCTGCTGAACTCGATCAGCTTTTCGCACTTCTGGCAGTAGAGGTGATCGTGCTGCGGGTAGCCGTAGTCGTGTTCGTACACGGCACGGCTACCGAGGGTCATCTGCCGCAGGAGTCCCGCCTCGACCAATTCGGCCAGGGTGCGATAGACGGTCGGCCGGCTCACCTGGCGGGCGCCCACGACGCGCTGCAAATTGGCCAGCAACTCGTCGGCGTCGAAATGGTCGTGCCGCGCAAACACCTGCTCGACGATGATCCGCCGCTGGCGGGTGACGCGCTTGCCGCGGCTCTGCAGAAACTCCTCGAAACGCTCCAGCGGCGAGAGCGCAACCTCGACCGTTCCGAGTGAAAAATCGTTGGGCATAAAATCGGCTTGGCGGCGGGGCAACGACCGCGGAAATGCTGGCGGAACCGTGGATCTTGTATCTGGCGCCGGGGCCCGAGGCCGGGCGTCAATCGCCCTCTATTGTAGACCGATTGCCGCGGCGAGCAACCGGCTGCCTGGCCAGCGCACGCTCTCCAGGGGGCGATGCCCCCAGATTCCGCGCGCCCTGCTCCACAGCCACGCTGGCGGCATGCGGACGGCCGGCTGGCGCTCGACGCGTGGCGTTTTAGCCGATTTCGTCCAGCAGGTTGCTGACTGCCGCGCCGAGCTTGTCGTCGGTTTCGTACGTGCCGGCGGCAATCGAGGCACGAATCTGGCTGACGCGGTCCTGGCGAATGTCGGGCAGTTGGTTCATCTTGTCGAGCATTTGGCCAGCCGGCGAAATGTCGAGCTGATCGCTGACCGAGCTGCCGGCCGTGCTCGAAGCCGAGCTGCGGGCAGTCGTGTGCGGAGCGTTGACCGCTTGAGCACCATGAAGCTGAGTTGCGCCGTAAATCTGCATCGTTTGTTCCTCCCCTGAAGTGTCAAACCCATCTACACGAAGCGGTTGACTTCAAATGAAGCCAAACGCATGTCGGGTTCGGGTTCGTGTCGACCGGATCCATCGTGCCGGATGGCCCAAGACGGTTTTCCGATTGCGGCTTTAGTTGACCTGTTCATCAGCCGGGCCGATAAGGCCCCCAAGATTTGTTGCTGACGAACCTCCTGCAACTAACACGCTCCGCTCCGGAAAACCTCCTGGTCTATCTACTCTGTAACTTTGCCGGCGCCGCATTCCGTGTCGACGAGACTCGCGGGGGCAGGAAGCCACTGCTGACCCGTTTCATCGACCTGCTTGCCGCTCCGGTTTAACTCAATTTTTTGCTTCGTGCTTTGTACCGTAAGCCACTAGCCGCACGCCTTTACCGATCAGTGCATGGCGTGCGGAATGCAGCGTGCCGGGCAGGCCCGCACGGTACATTGGTCGCTGCCGGCGAGCCACATTCGGTGCAACCCCGCCACACGGCTGCGCGGCACGTTGCACAACTCGCTCGCCTGTGTTGCCTGCCGGCAACGTCTGGTTTCCTTCCCGCGACGAAGATTACGAATCCATCGTGTCGTCGGAAAAACTGGTTCGCTCGAAAAGTTCGTCCGGCGGGCTCGACTGTCTCGGGCGGCGTCGGACGCGTTCGGCTTTCCCTCTTGACTACGCCGGCCACCCAGGGGCGGTTCTGCCGGTTTGGGAGAAAAAACCGGTCGGGATTATAAAAGGCTCCGAGCGACACCACAAGATCGCCCGAGATCCCGTAGCAAACAGCACTTGCGACCGATTACGCCCACCCCCGGCCGTTTGACTCCGCAAACGGAACCACCCAGGACCTAAGGGGTTAAATAGAGTACACCGCTAAGGATCGACCGAAAAATAACTTCCGTTTTTCCCCAGCCCCTCACCCTGCCCTCTCCCACAAGGGGCGAGGGGGGCAGCGAAGAAGTTATTTTCCGGTCGATCCTCAGACGAAATCCACGGCCTCTCCAACGGGAAGGAATGACCAATGAAATGCTGTCACTGGTGGCATCGAATTCTGGGTGCCGGAATGCTGCTGGCCGCGTCGACGGTGCCGGCCATCGCCGACGACGACAAAGCCGGAAAAGAGAACAGCAGCGATGCCCTGTTCAAGCAGCTCGACCGCAACGGCGACGGCGAGATTGTCTCCGACGAACTCGGACCAGAGCAGCAGCGCATGTTTCAGCGTCTGCTGCGCACCAATGACGCCAACAGCGATAACAAGCTGAGCCGCGACGAGTTTCTGGCCGCAACGAAGGAGGCGCCGCCTCCGCGCGAGGCGGGTGGCCGAGGCGAGGGCGGTCCCAGGCGCGAGGGAGGCCCGAGCCCGGAACAGGCCAAAGCGATCTTCGAGCAACTCGACGCCAACGGCGACGGCAAACTGGTCATTGAAGAAGTGCCCGAAGAACGCCGCCCCCGTTTCGCAATCCTGATCGAGCGCGCTGATGCCGACGGCGACAAATCGTTGACGCTCGTCGAGTTCACCGAGGGCATGGCCATGATGCGCGGCGAGGGCAAGCCGGGGCAGCCTGGCACGCCGCCGCCTCCTCCGCCGCCGGGTCCTGGCGATGCCATCTTCAAGGCGCTGGACTCCAACAGCGACGGCAAGCTCTCGAAAGACGAAATTCAAGCGGCCCCCAAGTCGCTGGAAAAATTGGATCGCGACGGCGACGGCGAGATTACCCGCCGCGAGTTGGGCGGACCGCGACCGTATCAGTCGGCCAGCCGCCCCGACGGCGCGCCGGGCGAGGGAGCGATGCCCTTTTTCCGCCGCATGGATACCAACAACGACGGCAAGCTCAGCAAGGACGAAGTCGGCGAACGGCTGCGCGAAAACTTCGACCGCGTCGACACCGACGGCGACGGCTACATCCAGCCCGAGGAAATGCAAAAGGTGATGGCAGCCTTGGCCGGCGGCCAACGCCGGCCGGAAGGCGGGGGGCCAAACGGTCAGCAAATGCTCAAGCAGATGGACAAGAACAACGACGGCAAGCTCAGCAAGGACGAAGTCGGCGAGCGGATGCGCGAAAACTTCGACCGGCTCGACGCCAACAGCGATGGTTACATCGATGCCGAGGAGTTGGGCCGCATGCTGCGCGGCGGCCGCCGGCCTGGCGGTCAGGACCGGCCGGAAGGTCAGGGCCGGCCCGAAGGGCAAGCGCGGCGCGATGGCCAGCGCCCCGATCCCAAACAACTGCTCCAGCGCTTAGACATCAACAAGGACGGCAAGCTCAGCAAGGACGAAGCCCCCGAATGGATGCAGAACAACTTCGATCGTTTCGATACCAATGGCGATGGATTCGTTGACGCCGATGAACTTGCCAAACACCCGCCGCGGGACCGGCAAGGCCCGCGTGGCGATCGCAAATCGGGCACCGACGGCGACCAAAAGTAACATTTCCCCACCCGTCAGTGGCAAAAAGCCCGGCAGGCTTGGAGTCTGCCGGGCTTTTTTTATTGCGCTTCGGCCAAAAAGGAACCAATTTTGCAACCTGCCGAGAGTGAACCTCAAACTGATATCGCACCTCTTACGTAGAAGTAACAGCTTGAGCCGAATGCCGCTTAAACAGAAGAGGCGAGCCACTTCGGCCGGCCACTGGATTACGGGGAGCGACACCATGGAAAAGCAACCTTTCGATCAGCAACCGATTGACACGCCGGCCCAATCGTTGGGCCATCAACTCGAGCGGGACACGGCCCTGGCCGAAGCGGACGTTTCGGTGTTCGCCGAGTGGATGGATGGCGAGCTGGAAAAGCTCGTCGCACGCTGGGTACACCTGGCCGCACCCCGAGCGGCTCGGTCGTCGCGCGGCCGCGGGTCGCTTTAACTCTCCCCGGGCCGCTTAGCGCTCGACCTGCTTGGCGATGGCGTCTAGATCGACGAGTTTCGCCCGGCCGCCCGAGCCTTCGACCAGATCACAAATCAGCTCGATCGCGCGAAACTGCGGATCGATCCTGCCCAGGCAGGAAGGATGCGCGAGAAAGTCGAACACCGCTTGGTGTTCGATGGCCCAGCCAACCGACTGGCGAATGGCTTCCAAGAACCATTCCAGTCGCCAGCGGCCGGTGCGGAAGGCGCCGATATCGCTGATGGGACTGATCGGAATCTCGACCAGTCCCGACGGGTAAACAAACGGCTGGGCCGCCTCCTGCGCCGCGACGATGCTCTCGTACACGGCGGCCGAGGGCTCTTCTCCCGGCTTGCTGATCGCATGCTGGGGATACTTGCTGCTGACCCACGTAAAGCCGGCTTGCAGCAACATGTGCTGGACGTCTTCGCGCGACTTCAAGCCGTCGCGAAATCCGCCGGGAGTGCGAAAGCCGCGGTTGTCGATGCCGGCTCGCTCTTTCAAGGCCACGGTCGTCAGCCGGATATTCTCGCGGATGACCTCGGCCGGAGATTGGCCTTCGATCAGCCAGGGCGCCCGCTGGAAGCGCGCTTGGATATCCTGCGGCCGCGTGGCCAGCACGTTGACGTGGTCGTAGGTATGATTGCCGATTCTGTGACCGTCCTGGCTGAGTTGCACCAGCCACGACACGTCTTCCTGCTCGAGCACGCGACCCACGCAGAAATAATGAATCCGGCCGCCGCGCTGCTTGACGCGTCGCCCGGCTTCGCTCGAATACCGCTTGGCGTCGGCATCCAGGTTGCCCTTCTCGTAGTCCCAGTGCGTGTCGCCCCAGGCCGGAAAGTTCCGGCTCATCTCCAGGTCCAGCGTGATGGCGATCCGCGCGTGATCTGCCGGGGCGGCTAGCACACTGCTCCCGGCTACACTGCCACCGGCCAGCAGCGCTCCGGCCGAAGCGGCAAGAAACTGGCGGCGGCCGAGTCGCCGGTCAGCAACGTGTGCAGAGCAGTGCAGCGGTTCGGATGAGCGCACTTTAATCGTCGCTTATTCCACCAGCCAGTCGAGCGCCTGGCCCAAACGCTGGCCTTCGGCGGCCGTGCTGATGACGAGACCTTTCGAGGCCCCCGCGGCCCGATAAGTCGCTTCGACTAATTCGGGAGCCGTGCTCCCCTCGCCGGCCAGCCACGTCGGATGCGGAGCCGACAGCGACACCAATGCCGGCAAATCGCCGTACTTGAGCACGCCGGGCAGATAGTTCACACCGTCCAGGGCATTGATCTCGGCAAAGCGGAAGCCGCGCGTGTCCAGAGCCGCCCGATCGATGGCCGATCCGGCCTGTGCCCGCGCCGCAGCCACCCAAGCAGCCGCCTGCCCCACGCCGAGCATGCTCACGCGCTCGGGCCGGCGCTCATGATTGCGGACGTACGAAACGACGGTCAACAGATCATGTACCCGTTGCGAGATGAGCGGATAGTTGTACCCGTACGTGTAGCCAGCGAAGGTGTCCCACTTGGCGGTGCCCGACCCGCCTTGAGCGATCCGGGCCTTCTTCCATGTTTGCCCATCCGCGGCGAATTCGCCCTGGCCGATCAAATCGACGCCGACCACGGAGTGTCCAGCCTTGAGCAATTGCTGCACTTCCTTGCGTGGCTGGCCATCGCCGGCGAACAAGGCCTGCTTGCCGTTTTCATCCGCCCAAATCACCACTTGCTTGCTCCACTGCTTGGGCAGCAGGAAGATTACCGGCAGCTCTTCATGGCGCGACTTCGAGCGCAGCAGCGAGCCGAACTCCAGGTATGAGCCCCGATCGCGCTCGTGGATTTTTTCGTATTCGACGTCGCCGGCCTTCGGCAGCTTGCGGCCAATCAGCACGTCAAAGGCGCCGCCGATCACCTGGCGGTAGGGTTCCAGCGAGCCGGCATCGCGCGGCGTCAGTTCGGCCAATTGCCGATCGCTATCGGAAGTGATCCGCCGCAGCAGGCTGCGCTCGTACTCGTCGCCCGACGGCGGCTTCGGATGCTTGGCATCCCAAACGGTCATTTCGGCAATCGTCAGCGGCACGTAGTCGGCTTCGACGATCGGCTCCTTCAGGCCCAGCTTCAAATGCTTGTTGAACCAACTGTACATCACCTCGCGGCTGACATAGTTGTAGTTGTGCGGGAACTGCACCAGCGGCCAGGCCTTGACGAGATGCTTGGCGCCGAGCATCTCATACAGCCGCTCCAGCTCGGGCAGCCCTTTGGTGGCAATCTCCTTGGTCCAGTCGTTGGCGGCCAGCATGCCCAGCGGTTTGGGCGCGAACAGTCCGGCCAGTTCGACATTGCCGGTGCCCATGCGCAAGTAACAGGCGTTTTCGCAGGTGCAACCGCCCTGCATGGCGGTCGAGACCATCACGGCCGGCAAAATCACGGCCGGCCGCGGATCGACCACTCCCAGGATAAACGTTTGCGTTCCGCCGCCGCTGGCCCCGGTGACCCCGATCCGCTTGGCGTCCACGTCTGGCAGTTCGCACAGCCAGTCCAGTGCCCGAATCGAGTTGTACGTTTGCAAGCCCATCACGCCTTGCAGGTGCAAGTCGGCTTGCGGGCTCTGATAGCCCCAGTCCTTGAGCGTGTTCATTGCCGGCCGCAGGCCCGGCCGATGCTCGAGCTGCTTGCTGTCGGCATAGCCGACCATGTCGTAATGGAACACGACGCAGCCCATGCGAGCCAACTGCACACAGCGGCTTTGCAGCGGGCTGCGTCCGCCCACCTCAAAGCGCTCGGCGCCCACGACGATTTCTTGCAGCAATTTCGCGGATTGATCGTAGAAGCGGCCTTCGGGCCAATGGCCATGCGGGCACAAGATACCCGGCAAGCGTCCCGTCTTGCCCTTGGGCCGATACAGGCTGCCGGTGACGAAGTGGCCCGGAAAACTTTCGAGATACACGCGGTCCACGGTGTACTCGTCGCGCTCCACGCGGCCGTGAATCACTGCCTTGGGCGGCGTGCGCTCGGGCATCGGCCAGAGCCCCAGTGCCAGCAGCGTCTGCCGCCGCAGTTGCTCGGCCCGCTCGTGCCAGGCGGCCGCCGTGGTCGGAGGCGAGAACGGGAAATAGCCGTTCAGATCTTTCATCGCCCCCAGACGCTGATCGTCAGGCAGCTTGCCCGGCGCGAGCACGCGATGATCCAGGCTCTCGTCAGCCAGGCTGGTTGAGGCCAAGGCCAGCAGCAAGGCCAAACCCGGCAGACGGCGCATGAACGTAGCGGCAGGGCGAATCATGGCGGCATTTCTCGCAGGCGGGCAGTCGAAGGAAGTTCAGGCAGCGAGCATGAATCTAACCCGCCCGGCCGGCCGCTGCCACATTTTTTGTGTTTTCCGCCGGGGAGCGTATTCGGCGGTAAAAACCACCGTGGACACTTCGGCATCGAGAACTCGGGAGGAAAGCAACCACGGATTTCACGGCTGGGCACGGATAGGAACAAGGCATTTGAGACAGCAGGCCGCGAAGAGCACGAAGGTTTCAAGGTTGTTCCTTTCTTAGCGATCTTCGCGGCCTGCTGTTCAATTCCCCCGTCCTCGTATCCGTGGTATCTGTGTGATCCGTGGTCCATTTCGTTTTTTCTCTTCGTCCGTTCGGTGTCTCCTCGTCACTGTCGGTGAGCTAAAACTTTTGGCGGCAATCCGATATGATTCGGTTTTTGCACGGGCGCGAGATTCCCATGGCGCTGCTATTAAGCGGTCAATCGCTGAGCAAATCGTTCACGAGCGACCCGCTGTTCGACGATATTTCGCTGGACGTACTGGAAGGTGAGCGGCTGGCCTTGATCGGGCCCAACGGGTCGGGCAAGTCCACGCTGCTCCGTATCCTGGCCGGCAAGCTCGAGCCCGACCACGGCAAATGCGCGCGCCGCAAAGGGCTGCGCGTCGGCTACTTGGCGCAAGAGGACCAGTTCGCCGAGGGCGCCACGGTCGAGCAAGTGCTCGATTCTGCTCTGGCCGATTGTGCTTTGGCCGACGGGGCTCCGGCCGACTGGCCTAACGAAGAGCATCAGCGCAAAACACAGGTCAGCATCGCGCTAGGAAAATTCGGCTTCAATGATCCCGGTGCGCTGGCCGCCAGCTTGTCCGGCGGCTGGCGAAAGCGGCTGGCGCTGGCGCGCGAGTTGGTGCGGCAGCCCGATCTCTTGCTGCTCGACGAACCGACCAATCACCTCGATCTGGAGGGCATTCTGTGGTTGGAAAAGTTATTAAGCTCGGCGACATTCGCCTTCGTGCTCGTCAGCCACGACCGCTACTTGCTGGAAAACTCGACCAACCGCGTGGTGGAATTGAGCCGAGCTTATCCGCAAGGCTATTTCCGCGTGACGGGCAACTACAGCGAGTTTCTCGTCAAGCGCGACGAGTACCTCGTGGCCCAGGCCCGGCAGCAAGAAACCATGGCCAACCTGGTGCGGCGCGAAATCGAATGGCTGCGCCGCGGCCCGAAAGCCCGGACGACCAAGAGCCAGTCGCGCATCGACCGCGCCGGGCAAATGATCGCGGACCTCAAAGATCTCAGCCAGCGCAACGCGGCCGGTCGCACCGTGACGATCGATTTTGCCGACACCGGCCGCGTCGCCAACAAGCTGCTCGTGGCCGAGAACCTGCAATTCAGCTACGGCCCGCGGCAGCTCTTTAGCGACGTGAGTTTTACGCTCACCGCCGGCGACCGCTTGGGGCTGCTTGGGCCAAACGGCAGCGGCAAGACCACGCTCATGCGACTGTTGGCCGGACAATTGCCTCCCGAACAAGGCACGATCAAGCAGGCCCGGCGGCTGTCGGTCGTTTGGTTCGACCAGAACCGGCAGCAGCTCGACCGCACACAGACGCTGCGCCGCGCGCTATGCCCCAGCGGCGATTCCGTGATCTTCCGCGACAACGCGGTCCACGTCACCGCTTGGGCCAAGCGTTTTTTGTTTCGCGTCGATCAACTCGACACGCTGGTGGAAAAGCTATCCGGCGGCGAGCAAGCCCGGATCCTGATTGCCCGGCTGATGCTTCAGCCGGCCGACATCCTGCTGCTCGACGAACCTACCAACGATCTGGATATTCCGTCGCTGGAGGTGCTGGAAGACGGCCTGTCGCAATTCCCGGGCGCCATCGTGCTGATCACGCACGACCGTTACTTGCTCGACCGCCTTTCGACGGTGCTGTTGGGTCTCGACGGCCGCGGCCGCGCGCACATTTATTCCGACTACACTCAATGGCTGGCCGACCAAACCGCCCCGTCCGAGCCCTCTGAAACGGCCGCGACCAAGACCAAAAAAGCCTCGCCATCAGCCGCCCCAAAATCACCCGGCAAGCTCTCCTATCGCGACCAGCGCGAACTCGACGGCATCCAAGCCCAAATCGCCGCGGCCGAACAACGGGTCGCCGAGTTGGAGCAAGAAGTCGCCGCCGTAGCCGCCGCGAGCGATTACAAACTTCTGACCGCCAAGACCACCGAACTGCAAGCCGCCGCCACGGCCGTCGAGATCCTCTACCACCGCTGGGAAGAACTCGAAGCCCTCCGCGCCGGCAAGCCGGCATAAAGGTCGACTCGTCGGAGCGGCTTCTTACTCCCCTCGCCCCTTGCGGACTTCGGCGAGCTCAGTCGAGCCGGAGAGGGCTTGCGGCAAGCTCAGCCGAGCGGGTCGGGGGTGAGGGGTAGCAGTACCAAGCGGTTCGCCCCCAACGAATGGCCCTTTGCCGATCAAACACCCTACGGCCACAAGCTCCGCAACAACTGCTTGAACAGCGCGGCAACCTCGGGGTCCCGGCGGCCCGCGGCCACAACGTGCTTGCCCAGGCCGGCGCCGCCGACGGCATAGTTGCCAATCGCCCCGCCGCCGACGGCACAATAGCCAACCGCGGCGCCGCCAACGGCCACCCCGCCGATCGCCGCACCGCCCAGCGCCAGCAGGCCAATTGCGGCCCCGCCCACGGCGATCAGTCCGACCGCCGCTCCCCCGACCGCCAGCCCTCCGCGCGCCGCGCCGCCGACGGCCAGCACTCCGCTCGCGACGTCGCCCACCGCGATGATTCCGCGCGCATGGCCTCTCGCCTGACCTCGCTCAGGATCCGGCCCCACCGCAATGTCATACAGCGGTAGGCCAAACAAGGTACGATCCGAACGCTTTCGCACCCCGCGGCGCCGAGCTTGCAGCGTCCCGAGCTTCTGCTCCAACTCGCCCACCCGCTGCCGCAATGCTGCTTGACTCTCAGCCATGCCCGTAGCTCCAAGAATGCGAAATCATTGGCCGTCGCGCAATTGCAAGATCAGTCTAGCGAGCCCGCGGATGTGAAAAAAGCCGCGGCCGCCCACATTGCCCGCTTTTTTAGGAGCAGTTCCTTCGCTGATTCTTCCTCGCGCAACACGGTAAGTCTGAGTGGCCCAGAAATGTGCATTCGTGGTGAGAGTGTCGGCACGCGATTTCGGGCATAGGGGATCGGATGATAGAATCCTTTGCGTTAGCCAACCGCGGAAAGAGGGGTTCTTTCTGGCCGGCGATCGACATTTTGAGGAAGCTAGGTTCGGTAAGGCTCCCGTAATGATTCGCCTGGGATGTGAATATGGCCAAAGTCAAGAAATCCGGCAACGCGTCCCTGCCGGCGCGAAGCTCACGGACGAGTGAGCCATACCTTTCCGCGGAACGGCTGTTCCAAGATCTGCGCGGCCTGATCGAGCAGGCCCGTGGGCAAGTCGCCGGGGCAGTCAACAGCGCGCTGGTAGGTCTGTACTGGAGCATCGGCAAGCGGATCCGCGAAGACGTGCTGCATGAGCAGCGGGCCGGGTATGGCGAACAGATTCTGTCAGCGCTGTCGGCACGGTTGACGGCCGAGTTCGGGCGGGGTTACACGGAGAAGGGAATCCGGCGAATGGTCCAATTCGCCGAGAGATTTCCGGATGGTGCGATTGTCGCGACACTGTCGCGACAATTGAGTTGGAGCCACTTCGTCACGATCGTCCCGCTGGAAGACGCGCTGAAACGCGACTTCTACACCGAACTGTGCCGCATCGAGCGGTGGAGTGTGCGGACACTCCGGCACAAGATCGACCACCTGTTGTACGAACGGACGGCTGTCAGCAGGAAGCCAAAAGAGTTGATCCGGCAAGATTTGGATGCCCTGCGCGACGGGGATCGGATGACGCCCGACCTGGTGTTCCGCGACCCTTACTTGCTCGACTTCCTGGGCCTGGCCGGTCAGCACGCCGAGAAGGACGTGGAACAGGCCGTCCTACGGGAGTTGGAAGCCTTCATCATGGAGCTTGGCACCGACTTCGCCTTCGTCGCCCGGCAGAAGCGGATCACCGTCGACAACGACGACTACTACCTCGATCTGTTGTTCTATCACCGGCGGCTGCGGCGGCTGGTGGCCATCGACCTTAAGCTTGGCAAGTTCCAGGCCGGGGACAAAGGGCAGATGGAACTCTACCTGCGCTGGCTGGAAAAAAACGACGTGCAGCCGGGCGAAGAGGCGCCGCTAGGTCTGATCCTGTGCGCCGACAAGTCAGCGGAGCATGTCGAGCTGTTGCAGCTGGATAAGAGCGGTATCCGCGTGTCGCAGTACCTGACCGAGCTGCCACCACGCAAGCTGCTGGAAAAGAAACTGCACGAGTCGATCCGTCTGACGCGCGAGCGACTGGCACAGCGGCAGCAAGACTCGGCCCCGGCGACGACTTTGGCCTTGCCCAAACCGCCCGGTGACCAACCGAAGATGACCAAGCCGCGCGGACTCAAGAAATAGCCGCGCGGGCGAACGCATACAGGACCGGCATTGCGGAGCTCTGATCGGCCTGCAAAGCGGGCGGCTATTCTGACCCTTTACGGGAGGCGAGCTTCCCGAAAAAAACCGGCAGTGGCCCAGTGCGAGAACCACGCGTTCAACTGGCCGGCTAGGGCGTCGGTCTCGTCGCGCAAGGAAACGCGGCCTCGCCAGCCGGCGGCTGCATAGCGGTTCAAGATAGCCCTAAACGCACACCCATAAATATAGCGACCGGCCATCAGACCGCGCCAGCTTTGCTAACGCCGAAAGCCTGCCGAGATAATCTTGAATTTGCCCCTGGGAAAATTGAGACATCTCCCCGGTTGCTGCCCACCGGACGCCAACTGCTTCAACTGCCTGCTCGCTTGATTCTACTAGGTATGTAACAAGAGAATCGGGCAGCTTGAGAACGATACGTTCCCCGCCGTCGGAGGACAGCACTTCCTCGAATTGCTGGCACAACTCCAAGCTCCACGCTTCGTTCCGCGAGAGTGCCCACAAAATGCTGAGCTCAACCTCCATGATGCCCTTGCCCTCAAGCGTGACGTCGCGGAACGCTCTCGGGTCGGTATCGTACATGGCCGCGGTCTGCGGCGTGGCAACATATACGTCGGTCAGAATTCCCATATTGCGGAACCTGTCTACGGGAGGCGAGCTTGCCGGAAAAAGCCGGCGGTGGCCCAGTGCGAGAACCAGGCGTTTAGCTCGCCGGCCAGGGTGTCGGCGTCGTCGGGTGCAAGGGAAGCGGCGACGGCGATGGCCTCGCCGAGGGGGCGGCCGGCGAGGATCGCTTGCAGCAGTGCGTGTTGGCACTCGGTAATGGCCTCGCGACGTACGGAGTAGTCGCGGCGCCAGAGGGCGAGCCAGGTTGGCTGAGCAGGGGGCGGCAAAGGATCTGTTTTGTGGCGAATGCCCGAGATGTACTCCTGTACCGGCGAGCGCAGCGTCATCAGCCGCAAACTGGCCGCCGGCACGAGCACGACGTCGGCCAGGCGATCCGGCGTGATGGCCGCGAGCTGGTTTACGTCGAGGCCGGGTTCGTGCTCGTCGCCGGGTCCGTCGAAGGCTTCGCTATAGGCCCGTTCGAGCGTAGCCAGATCGACGAGGAAATCGGCCCAGTCGGCTTCGGATGAGTCACTCTCATCCCCGGCCGGCCGCGTTTCGGCCAGGAAGCCGGGAAAGTCGGCACTCAAATCGCCGAGCGTATAGCTGCGCGAGGGATACGTTTGCAGATAGCCGAACACAAAGGCGTCAAAAGTTTCTTCGCCCAGCGCGTGCAAGAGGGCGGGAAACTCCTCATGGAAACACTCGATCAGCCGGGCGTAGTAGGCGTTGGCATAAATGCCGAGCCGCTCCAGGCTCGACAACTGCCGCGAAGGCAGGATCAGCCGCTCGACATCGTCCGGCGTCAGGGTCACTTCCTGCTGAGCCTCGTCCGACTCGATGCCTTCGCCGACGCCGCCGGGATGCGTGATCACGGCTTGCAGCCAGCGCTGGATTTGGCCGAGATTGGGTGAGGGTTGCATGGGACTGAAAACCGAAATGCTATTCAAGGTGGCAACAAATTGGACGCGGCGCTGTCCGTGCTCCTGGCACCCTCACCCCGGCCCTCTCCCAGAGGGAGAGGGAGAAATGCGCTTTAGTCCATGACTTCGATGGCTGTGTGGACGATCGGATGAAATACTGCTGGAGTGGGCTGATGTCCTTCGGCCGGTGTTGACGTTGGCTTCGCATCGCACGATAGGCTGCCTTGCATGTGCTGCTTGGCTTTCAATACTTCGGCGTGTACGACGGGGAACTCGGGAATCTTGGCGTCCCATTCCAGCAGCGTCGACGCGCCGCCGGTCAGTTCGTGCGCCAGGCGATACAAGCGCCATACCGGGTCGATCACCTGGCCGTCGTGCGTGTCGATCAAATGCGTGCCGCAACTGGTGTGGCCGGCCAGGTGAAACTGCACGACGCGCTCATGCGGCACCGAGCGGATATATTCGGCCGGATCGAAATCGTGGTTCACGCTCGAGACGTAGACGTTGTTCACGTCCAGCAGCAGGCCGCAGTCGGCCTGCTCCGCCATGCGGCCGATGAACTCGGCCTCGCTGAGCGTGGACTGGGCGAAGGTCAGATAGCTGCTCGGATTTTCCAGCACCAGCGGCCGCTCGATAAAATCCTGCACCGCGCGGATGCGCTCCACCAAATGCGCCAGCGTGGCTTCGTTGAACGGAATCGGCAGCAGGTCATGCGTATTGCGGCCCGCCACGCCCGTCCAGCATACATGGTCCGAAATCCAGCGAGCACCCACCGCATCGGCCAGCGATTTGAGCCGTCCGAGGTAATCGAAATTCAGCGGGTCGCTGCTGCCGATCGACAGCGACACGCCGTGCATGACCACGGTGTATCGCTCGGCAATCTGCTCGAGCACATACCGCGGCCGCCCGCGCGAGTCGATAAAATTTTCGGAAATGATCTCGAACCAATCGACCTCGGGCTGCTGGCGCAGGATATGGTCGAAGTGCGTCGTGCGCAGTCCCACCCCCAGCCCGAGATTTTCATAGCCTAACCGCCGCGGCATGGTCGCATATTCCATGTTGCCAGTGTGCCCATGTTGCCAGTGTGCCTTGCCCAGCCGCTTCCCGCAACCACCAACACCGAAAGGGATTCGTCTCGACGGAGCGAGACGCCTACGGTGACGAACCGGGTGCCGCTACCGTCATCTCACCGTAGTCATCCCGCTCCGCCGGGATGAAGCGACATCACAATCGACCAGCCCAGCGTCAAGCCGAGTTGCCTCCGTCGGCGGACCGAGATGGCTACCCCGATGCGGCAGAGCCGCGTTTGCCCTGGCCTCAACTGCGGACGATGCCGAGTTGGGTCATCTTCTGTTGCAGGTTTTGCCGATGGATGCCGAGTTGCCGGGCGGCCGCACTGACATTGCCATCGTGCTGGGCCAGGGCCGCGGTGATCGCCCGGCGTTCGAAATCGTCGACCAAGCGGTTTTTGGCCTCGGTCAAGGGAAGCCCGAGCAGGGTGGAGTAATCCAGGGCTTGTTCGTCGCTCGGTCCGGCAGTGGCCAGCCGCAGGTCGGACGCCCGGATTTCGTCGCCCGCGCTCATGGCGGCCGAAGCCAGCACGGCCTGTTCGAGCTCGCGCACATTGCCGGGCCAGGCATGCAGCAATAGCCGCTCGGCAGCCTCGGCCGACAACGTGCGCGGCGCGGCATCGGTGCCCGCCAGCCGCTCGAGAAAGTGCCGGGCCAGCGGCAAGATGTCCTCGCGGCGCGCCCGCAGCGGCGGCACGTCGAGTTCGATGCCGCGGATGCGATAAAAGAGATCCTGCCGGAACAATCCATCGGCAATCGCCTGGTTCAGATCCTGGTGCGTAGCCGTGACGATGCGCACGTCGATCGGCACCGTGCGCGCAGCCCCCACGCGCTGAATGGTCCGCTCTTGCAGCGCGCGGAGGATCTTAGCCTGCGCCGGCAGCGGCATGTCGCCGATCTCGTCGAGAAACAGCGTGCCGCCATGGGCTTGCTCGAACACGCCCTGCCGGTCGGCGTCGGCTCCGGTGAACGCGCCGCGCACATGCCCAAACAACTCGCTTTCGGCGAGCGACTGCGAGATGGCCGCCGTATTGACGGCGACAAACGGGCCGGCCGCGCGCGGACTGCGGCGATGGATTTCGCGGGCGATCAACTCCTTGCCGGTGCCGGTTTCGCCGCGAATCAGCACGTCGAGGTTGGCGCGCGCCGCGCGATCGACTTGGGCAAACAGCCCGCGCATGGCCGGGCTGCCCCCCACCAGCGCCCCGTAAGCGGTCTGGCCGTCCAAGGTCGACTGCAAGTTCGCCACCCGGGCTTCGAGCTGGCGGCGCGCCGCCACGCGCCGGGCCACGGCTCGCAGCCGCTCGATTTCGTAGGGCTTAGTGATGTAATCGGCTGCTCCCAGGCGGATGCACTCGACGGCCGATTCGACCGTGTCGTTGGCCGTCACGACGATAATTTCGGCGCGGCAGTCCTGGCCCGCCAAAGCGCGCAGCACGCCGCACCCATCGAGCTGCGGCATGTTGAGATCGAGGAACGTGAGATCGATCGGCTGCTCGCGCAACATGTCGAGCGCGGTCTGACCGTCTGCGGCCTCGAGAATCTCGTAGCCGGGCGACCGCAAGGCCTTCGCCACGCCGTAGCGGGCCGGCGCCTCGTCGTCAGCGATCAGAATGCGCAGTGTGGGAGTCATGTCCGGTCCGGAGAAATTTCAATGGGCAGCTTGAGCGTAAAAGCCGTTCCGCGGCCCGGCTCGCTGTGGCAGTCGATTTCGCCGTTGAGCTCGCGCATCCGCCGGCCGACGAGGTACAGCCCCAAGCCCGTGCCGCCGGGCCGCGTGGTCACGAAGGGCTCGAACAGCCGGTTCTGCACTTCCGGCGGCAAGCCGGGGCCGCTGTCGCGGACTTCGGCGAGCACGTGTCCGTTGGCTGCCCAGCAGCGCACCCACACGCTGCCGCCGGCGCCGGCCGCTTCGATCGAATTGCTCAACAGATTGAACAGCACCTCGCGCAAACGGTTCTCATCGGCCTGGACGAGCGGGCAGCCCTGGACCACTTCGGATTCCAACTTCACTTGCCGCTGGCTGGCCAGGTGGCGCATGACGTACAGCGTGCCGGCCAGAACGTCGGCGATGCTGGTGGGAGCCTGGCTGTCGGCACGCGGCCGCACGAACGACAGTAGCTGCGCGGTGGTGTGGGCCAGGCGGTCGATCTCGCCCAGGATCAGCCGCAGGTCTTCGTGATGCTCGGAATCGGGGCCGAGCTGTTCGGACATCACGCTGGCGATCGTCTTGATCGACGACAGCGGATTCTTGACCTCGTGCGCAATTGAACTGGCCAGCAGCCCCAGGGTCGCCAGCTTCTCGCTCTCCAGCGCCCGGCGCTCGGCCGCCAACCGATCGAGTTGAAGCACGCTGTTGTGCAAGGCCACGCCGAGCTGTTCGGCCAGCAGCACCACGGCGTTGGCTTCCTCATCACCGAAATCGCGATTGCGCGAGCGCGGCCCCAGCAAGAGCAGGCCCCAGAGTCCCGGCTGCTCGAAGCGCACGGCCAGCACCAGGCCGCTAGTGTCGATCTTCGCCAGCGGTCCGGCGGCGAGTTCGCGCGAAGTCCAAACCACGCGGTCGTCGCGCTGCATGGCCATGCCGGCGGCAACCAGCTCGGCCGGCTCCAACGATTCGGCCGTTCCCGCACGGCATAGCAAGTTGCCGCCCCCATCGAACAGCCAGCCGCTGGCCCGGTCCACTTCCAAAGCCGTGCGCATTTGGGCCATGAACCACTCCAGCAGGTCAGGCACGCTTTGGCCCGACAGGCCGGAAAGCTGCGCGGCGAGCTGCCGCGTGCGCGTGCGGAGCGTGCCGGCGGGCGAGCCCATCAGGTAGCGGAGCGCTTCGGCCGCCCGGCGTCGCAGCGGCGAATAAGCCACGATGAGCGCGACCGCGACGATGCCTTCGAGCAGGCCGAAATCGAGGCCATAGTTCGACTCGACGTTCGTGCGGATCGGCCGAATCGCCACCCGGTGTACCAGCAGGCAGCCGACCATGATCGCGCCGTAGACGATCGCGCGTTCCAGGATCAGGCGCATGAAATTGAAGCGCATCACAAAGTAGGCAAACACGATCGCCAGCACTGAAGGGCCGAGCATCAGCGCCAACACAAAATACGGCCGCCACCGCGGCCACGCCGCCATGGCAAAGACCAGCGCAAACGATTGCACGACGGCCAACACCACTTGCAGCACGGCCATGCTGGTAAAAAACGGCCGTGCTCGAGGCAGCTCGAGCCGGCGGCCCAAACGGTAGAAGGCACTGGCCGAAACCAGATCCACGAGCGCCGCCCAGATGCCGTAGGGCTTCCACAGCGGCGCGGTGATCGCGAGAAAGTCGCGGCTTGGGCTCGCGGCCAACAGGCTCACGATCGGCACCAGCAAAGCAACCGGCACGTAGGCCAGCAGGTAGCGCAGCCGCGGCGCAACTTCGGTCCCCAGCTCCGGTCGGCGAAGCCGCGCGCTGCCGTGCAACAGGGCGCTGGGCATGAGCAGCAGGCCGGCGGCCATCGCCGTCATTGACACCAAACGCGCTGGGCCCAACCAGCCGGCATGCGTGTCGACCAGCAGCAGATCGGCGAAGGCCCCCGCGTGCAGCAGCCACGCAGCGGCAGCCAATAGCACGATCGGCATGGCCGCATAGCGCCAGTTGCGGCGCTCGACCAGCGCGAGCAACAGAGCCGTGTCGACGACCACGGCCAGGCCCACTGCCAGAAATTCGAGCTGCTGAAACATCGTTGCATCTTACACAAAACGGCTGGGCGCCATGTAAACTTCGATGGCAACCGGCGGCAGCCCGTGGCTGTGCCCTGCTTCGAGCCAGTCGGCCCGCAGGCAATGATCCGGCCCCAGCGGCGCGACGCGCAGCCGCCCCTGGACGCCGGAGCCCCGGCATCGATACTCGACGTACGGGCCGGCGGCCGCTTCGCCGGCCCGACGCTCGAGCACTTCGACCGGCCGGCCCTCGATCACGAGGATCGAGCCGGGCTCCAAGCGCAGCAATCGCCCTTCGTCGGGCGACAGGCGGATGCGATCGGACGCCCACCACCGGCGCACGAGATGCCATACATCGGCCGCCAGCCGCCAACAGCCGCTTTCAAGTTTCGGTTTGCACACGGCTCTTCAATTCCTCGAATTCGCGCGCGAGCTGCTGCTGCCGCTCGGCCTGTTGAAACTGCCGCTCGAGCTCGGCCGCATCCGGATCGCGGTCGTCGAGCCGATCGTAAGCCTTGCTCATGGCCTCGGCCCGCTCGACGCGCTGTTCGAGCCGCCCGAACTGGGCAAAGGCCGAGCCGCCGGTCGCCTGGTTCAAGGCCTGCTGGATGCGTTGCGACGAATCGGCCCGCACCAGTCGGGCCAGCAGCAGCGTTTGCTTCTGCCGGGCCTGGCGAATCTTGTCGGCCAGCTCGCGCACGGCCTCGTGCAGCCGGGCCGTCTGCTCCTTTTGCTTCGCATATTCCTGCTCGAGCGCATCGGCCCGGGCGGCGGCCGATACTTTTTGTTCCAAGGCCGCCTTCGCAGCCGCTTCGTCGCCGCGGCGCAGCGCGGAGCCGGCGCGTTCGAGCCATTGCTCCGCCTCGCGCCGGGCCGCCTCGACGCGCTGGCCGAGCTGAATTTCGTCGGCGATCGCGCCGGCGACACTGGCGCGCACCCGCTCCAGCTCGCCTTCCATATCGACGATCAACTGGTACAGCAACCGCTCGGGATCTTCTACTTTTTCGCGCAAGGTGGTAATGCTCGACCGCATGACCAGGGTGAAACTTTCGAGCCAGCCCATGATTGAGGTGTCCTTTGTGTTGAAGGGAAAGTGAAACGCGACCGTGTCGGAAACCCGGCATGAATGCCGGGGCTAAGTTCACAACTGAATTCATTCCCAATCTTGGAGGGCGGCGCCGACGGCGCGGAGACGCTGGAGCAATTGCTCGCGATTGAGTTCGCAGGCAGCCCCCAGCGCGACGACCGCCGCGCCCAGCAGCAGCCCGGCGACCCAGAGCAACTGCGGATGGTCAATGCTGCCGCGTACGACCATGGCCACCAGGTCGGCGAGCAGGAACGCGGTGCCCGTCGACATCAAGGCCCGCACGCGCAGCCCCATCGCCAGCAGCACGATGCTCACGCTGGCGGCCATCAGCGTGAAGAGGTGCAGCCAACTGCCTTGCACGATGTGGAACGTAGGCGAGACGAGGATCAGCAAGGCGCCCAGATATCGGAGCGGATTGTGCCGCTCGACGGGAATCTCGCGTTTGAGCAGTTCGACCAGGCCCAAGATCGTCAGCCCGATCGGCACCATGTAAAACTGCGGGTCGCTCCAGGCCAGCTCCCGCCACAGCAGTGCCAGCGCGATGTTGAGGATGCCGGCCGCCAGGACCACGAGGCCCTTCTGGCGCTCGACGACGCCGCGCCAGAAGTAAAAGGCCGCGGCCGCCAGGATGCCAAGGCTATTGATGCCCAGCCACGTCGGATTCGTATGCGTGAGTTCGACTAGCCACATGTGCCGGCCGGCGCCGATCAACACGGCCACCGCCGGCAGCCACGCGCCGGTCGTGGTGCACGGCCCGCTAAGAATCGCCGCCTTGCCACGCCCAACGAGCCACGCTCCCAGGCCCCAGAGGATGAACCCCAGGCCGAGCACGACGAACATCGCCATCCCGCGGCCAACGTGGATCACGCCAAAATACGCGAAATACGCCACCGTCAGCCCTGCGATGAGCTGTGCCACCCAGGCATGCTCCACGCGTTGCCGCCGGCAAGCGGCCAGCAGTTCCTGGCCAATCAGCGTGGCGAACGCCAGGCCCGCCAGTAGCGCCTGTCCAAAACCGAGTGACGGCAGCATCAGGCTGGCCAGCAACACTGCGGCCACGCACGCCCCGAGCAGCGTCCGCTGAACGAGCACGATCTCGAGGGCAATATCTTCCGGTTGGCCGGTGTCTTCACCGCTCGACGCATGCAGCGTCGCACCGATGATGGCTCGCACCGGTGCCAGGCTCCACAAGAAGCTGCTGACAGCCACGACCAAAGCCAGCAGCAAACACGCCGGAAGAAGATCGACTCGGCCCAGGTCAAACACCGTCAGCAACCTCGGGCAGCTTCCTTCCAGCACCAGGGCGCTGACTTGCCAATTCAGCAACACTAAGGCCCCGAACATTTCCGTCCGGCGGCTCCGCGAGACCGTCCAAGCCGTCAGCCCAACGGCCACAATCAGGCCGGCCAGCCGCGCATGCACATCGAAGATCAACAGCGAAGCGAGTCCCAACGGGAGCAAAACGGCAAGGCACACGGCCGGCAGAGGCGTGCGCCACGTTGTGCAAGCGCTAGCCCAAGCGCCGCTCGCCAAGCCGCCCTCCAGCCCGCGATGCAGGGCCAGGCCGCCGACGGCCATCGTCGACCAGAGCGCCGGCAGCCAAAGGCCGGCCTCGCGACCGCCGATGGCCATCCAGCCGGCGCCTGCCAGTAGCAGCAGGCCGATATGCCCGAGCGCGGCCAGGCGCGGATTGCAGTGCGCGCGGGCCATGTCGAAGAGGCACAGCAGGGCCAACGCCCGCACGAGCCACCACACGCCGATGCTCGCATCCAGTTGCAGCATATTGAGCACGCAGCCCGGCAAGCAGAGCAGCAGCGTGCAAGCCACGATCGCGGGCGTGACAAACAATCCGGTCGCAGCGCCGAAAGCCCGCGATGCCCGCGAGCGAGGAAACCGCTGCCACAAGTAGCCCAGCAGCCATTGGGCCAACAGCTCGAGCACGAGCACCGAAGCGAGTTGCTGGGGTACGAGATGCAGTTGAGTTGCCGCAAACCAAAAGCCTGCCAGCGTGGGAAACGCCAGGGCCGCAACGCTCAACTCCACGCGAAGCCAGACGAGTGCCTGTACGGCCAGCAGCCCGCTAATCGCGACGGCCGCCATCGACGCATGCGGAGTGCTCCCCTGCCAAACTTCGAAGCCCCAGAGCCCCGGCAGCACGGCAGCCAAAGCCAAACTTGTGCGACGGCACAAGTTCTCGCAGAGTTCGGGCCGGCACCAGGATTCAAGGCCGCCGGCTCGAACCGGCAGCCGCGCGAGCTGCCGATCGATCTTCGAACCCGGCCATAGCAGCAGGGCCGAGAGCAGCACCAGGGCCAATTGCGTGGTCTCGGCTGGCAGGTTCCAGAGCAGCACGCCGCGGCCGAAAGCTGATATTCCCAGCGTGGCCACCAGCATCGCCGCCAGCGCGGGCAGTGCGATCGCTCGATCTCGCAGCATGACGGTCTGCCAGGCAAACAGGCCGGCCAGCGCCAGCCCGACCGGCAGGGTCGCCTTCGCGTGCGTAGCAGCCAGCGCCAACAACACGATCGGCAATGCCACAACGTAGCGGCGCAGCGGCTCGGCAAAGAGTTCGTCTCTTCGCCGTGCTGCGCGGCATGCCAGCACCGTGAGTGCGACGAGCAGCGGCAGGAAGGTGAGGCCGAAGAAGGCGGGCGGCAGATACGATTCGTGGATCGCGAGTCCGGCTTGCTGGACTGCCGCTTGCGCCGCTGCGGCGAACAAGGCCGGCAAATAGCGGTAAGACACGGTCAGCGCGGCCAGCGCGGCCCAGACCAGCGCCGGCTGGTTCGTGCGCCGCGCCATGAGCGCCACCATGCCGGCCACCAGTAGCGCGGTGGGCACCAAGACACGCGGCGGGACTTCGGCCATCAAGGGCGATGCCGCCAGCGTCATGCCCACCGCACACAGCACGAGCGTGACGATCAGCGGCACGACCACGGCCCACGGCAGCGGCCACAGCAAACCACCGGTCCGCTGCTCGAACACCCGGGCAACGCCATCGGCAGAGAGCAGCACGGTCGCGGCTACCAAGACGCTGCCCAACCCGATCCAGTCGAGTCCCATCTGCCGCGCAAAGCACGCCCCGAAAATCGCGAAGAACTGAATCGCCAACAGCGCGATCGGAAAAAACCCAAAAACCCGCGGCGCCTGTCGCTCTTCGACCAGCCAGAAGACATGCCGATTGACTTTGACCGCGCCGACGGTGAATACGCCCCACAACAGCAGCGCGACCATCGGACTGTGCAGCATTTGCCAGCCGGGAGCGAGGGCCCCGGCCATCGCCAGCAGCAGATAGCACACAAGAAACGTGGGTTGCGACGCACGCAGAAAGAAACGGCTCACGTCGCGGCCGACGATCGCAGCCAGGCACGTGGTCAGCGAAAGCAACAGCCAGAAGGTGCCCGGCCACTCGTGGCCACTCGACTCGGCCAGGTGCACCCAGTGCAGGGCCGCCATCGCCACGGGAAATAGCAGCACCGACAGCCCCAGCAGGATGGTTCCCGTCCGGCGCAGCGCCAAGCGTGCCTCGCTGTAGCGTCCGACGGCAAAGGCGCCCAGCGTGTAGGCCAGCACGATCAGTTGCTTGAGGCTCGCGGCGTAGCCGTCCCAGTGCGACGTCACGAGCATCAACGACGATCCCAGGACAATGGCCATGCCCAGCGCCAGGATCCACTTGATGTTTCGGTCTTGGAGAAAACTGTCGCAGAAGCGCAGCCAGGCAGAACGTGAGTGTTGCGGCGATTGCATGCTTTTGCCTCGTAGTGCGTGGCCAGTTCTTGCAAGGGCATCGGGCGAATTGGCATCGCCGGTTGGATGGCGCCCCTAAGCAACGGCAGTGCCAGCCGAGGAGCGCGGCGTGCAATCGCGCCGCAAGTCGCGACTGGGCAAGCAGCTAACGACGATTGCGTGCAAAAGCCGAGGCGGATCGTGCGGAGAGAGAAGTGCAGTTGATCAGTGGCAATCGACGTGCGAGATGCAGTCGATCGACTGCGGGCTGGGAGTCAGTGGCGAATGAGCGCCGTTAGTGGTGCCCCCTCACCCTGCCCTCTCCGCCTTCGGCCCAGGCTCAGGCCAGACAGAGGGAGAGGAGTTCGATGTGCTATTTTTGCTCGATCTTAGCGCTTGCCCATGCCGAACGCGGCCGCGTCGCGGCGGCGGGCGTCGTCGATTTGGGCTGCGAAGCGCGGCATGCCGGGCAGCTCGGTGTAGAACTTGGCGCTGGGGTCGATGCCGCGCGAATCGTTCCGCTCGATGTAGGCGCGGATCGGCGGCCGGCTGCCGATATAAGGCAAGATGCCCAGCCAGATCGCGGCCACGATGGCGGCGGCGGCCAGCAGGCGAAACCATGCCCGAAGGCGGTTACTGGCCGATGGCGGCAGCGGCATTGGGAAAGACCTTTTCGAACATCAGCCAGCACATGATGAAACTCAGCAGCAGATTCAATGCCTGGCCGCAGACATAGAGGATGAGCGGCTTGCCGCCGACGAAGTACTTTCGCAGTTGGCGGAAGTCGGTCTCCAGGCCGATGCTCACAAACGCCAGGCAGAAGAACCAGCCGCGCAAGACTTCCGAAGTGCCACCGATCGTGGCCGACACCATGGCCTGGCCTTCGAGGCCGCTGGACGCCACGGCCGAGAACAGCAGGGATGCGGCCAAGAAACCCAAGACAAACTTGGGAAACCGCCACCAGACTTCGAGCCAGCCCGGCCGCTGGCCTGCGGTCGAGCGCTCGACGCACGTGACCCAATACACGGCCACGCCGAAGGCCACGACGCCGATCAGGATGTTCTGGATCATCTTGACCGTGGCGGCCACGGCCAGCGCCGTTTCGCCCAGCATTCCGCCGGCCGCAGCCACGGCCCCGGTCGAGTCGATCGTGCCGCCGATCCAGGCCCCGCCCAGGACCTGCCCCAAACCCAGCGCGCCGATGATCGGCGGCATGACCACCATCATGATTACGGTAAAGGCCAGCGACAGCCCGATCGCCAGCGACAGTTCTTCCTTCTTCGCCCGGCAGGCGGCCGCGGTGGCGATGGCGGCCGACACGCCGCAAACGGACATGTCGGCGCAGATCACCATGTTCAGCGACCGCGACGGTATCCGCAGGATGCGCTGGCCGAAGGCGTAAGTCGTGACGAGCACGATCGGCGTCACGACCCACGAGACGAAAATGCCGGGCACGCCCAGCGACAGCAGCCGGTTGAACAGAATTTCGGCCCCCAGCAGCACCAGGCCCGTCTTGATGTAGAGCTCGGTCCGCATCGCCGGCCGCAGCATGGCGGGCGTGCCCAGCGTATTGCTGATGAGCAGCCCCACGACCAGGGCCCACAACGCGTATTCCAGGTTGTAATGCTTGATGACGTTCTGTCCGGCCAGCACATACGAGAGCACTGCCAAGGCGAACACGACCAGGAAGGCCAGCGGAAATCCGCCGATCGGCTCGCCCATGCCGCGCAGGCCGATGCTGAACAGCACCAGCCCCACGACGAGCACGCCGATCAGACCCGGCAGCAGATTGCGGCCGGTCTTCGAAATAAACGCTCGCGAGGGATCATCATCCCACGAGCCGAGCTTGGCGAGCCAGGGTTTCGTGGGATTAATGGCGAGCTGAGCTCGCAGTCCGTCACGCTGCTTACGGAGCTTTTCGACCGATTGCTTCTCGGCCTGCGGGTTGCGCTGCGCGGCATCGAGCCGGCTGGAGAACTGCTCAAACTCGGCGCGCAGTTCCGCGTTGTTGTCGGGCCTGTTAAGCCAGGTTGCTCCCAAGCCGACGAGCAAGACGAGCCAGCCCAAGCAAATCGCCCAGCAGTCCTCGGAGCGAAAAAACGGCGTCTCGGAAATCACCACGGCGTCCGAGTCGGGCGGCGAAGCAGAATTCGATTCCATCCGCGGGACGTACCTTGATGGGGTTCAACAAGCGTGCGGGGAAAAACGGTCGGATTGAACGCCATGAGTATGCCCGCGTATACTCCGGCAGTCCAGCGACGATCAAACCGGGAGGGCGAGGCTCCTGCCGAGCCTCGATGCACACCGGCGCCGCGGGCACAGGCTCGGCAGGAGCCTCGCCGTCCCACACATGCTCCCGAACGCTGAGGCCACGATGCACTATCCGCTGGTGTTGCCGGATTTGGGAATGGGCGATCGGCCGATCATGCTCAGCTTGTGGCTCGTGCCGGCCGGCAGCGAGGTGACCGAAGGGGACCGGATCGTGGAAGTGCTGGCCGACGGCGTGACCGTCGATTTGCCGGCGCCGGCCAGCGGCACACTCGTGGACATTGCCGCCGGCGAAGACGATCGCATCGAAGTGGGGCAACTGCTGGCCCGCATTGAGACGCGAGCCGAGGGGCTGGATTAGGAGGTCGGCAAAAGAGGCTCATTCTTGGCGCCCCCTCACCCTGCCCTCTCCCGGAGGGAGAGGAGTTAAATCCCGGCCCCTCGCCCTGCCCTCTCCGCCTTCGGCCCAGGCTCAGGCCAGGCAAGGGGAGAGGAGTTTAGAGGCGGACAACTTCGCCGGTGGCGGCCGAACGTTCGGCTGCCGTGACCGCTTCCACGGCGGCTCGGGCTTCGAGCGGAGTGACGACCGTCGGGCGGACGTCGCGCGCCACGCAATCGAGAAAGTAGGCCAGCTCCGCTCGCAAGGCCCCGCCGATCTCGCCGTGTACCTGCGGCCAGTACAGCGTGTCGGGGCAATCGACGCCCGCGGCCGTTTGCACGACCAGGTTCGTGTCGCCGCCGTGCACGTAGATGGCGCCCGCGGTGCCGATAATTTCGAGTTGCTCGTGAATGCGAAACGGCGTGCCATCCGGCAGGCACCAGACATCTTCGATCACGCCGATGGCCCCGCCGGCGAAGCGGTACATGGCCCAGCCCAAGTCCGGGTGCTTGAGGTGCCGCGTGCTGTGCGTCAGCGCGTAGGCCGATTCGATGCGCTGGCCGGAAATCCACAACATCAGGTCGGTATCGTGAACGCCGTCGCCCAGCAGCGGCCCGATCTTATCGAGCACGCTGGCGCTGCGCGCGGCCGGAATGTTGCGCCGCGCGTACATCGACACGACCTGCCCGATCTCGCCGGCCGCGACCCGCTGTTTGGCAATTGCATAGCGCGGATTGAAACGGCAGATATGCCCGACCATCAGAATCCGGCGGGCGCGCTCGGCGGCCTCGATCATGCGATCGCAGTCGGCCACGCTGGCGGCCAGCGGCTTTTCGACCAGCACGTGCTTACCGGCCTCGAGCGCCGCGAGCGTCGGAGCCAGGTGATCGTCGACGTGGGTGGTGATGCTGACCGCTTCGATGCCCGGATCGGCCAGCAACTCGCAGTAATCGCGATAGTGGTGCACCACGTTCAAGCGGTCGGCCAGTTCGCGGCGGCGCTGGTCGTCGCGAGTGCACAGCGCGCGGAGATCGGCCCCGGCCAACGACGCGAGGACCTCGGCGTGTTTTTCGCCGAAGAATCCCAAGCCGATCACGCCATAGCCGATTCGTCGCATCGCGTGAGTGCTCCGACCCCTCACCCCCGGCCCGCTCCCACAAGGGGCGAGGGGAGGAATGCGACGTGCCCTCAGCAGTTCTTCTTCGCCCGCTCGGTCAGTTTTTTGACGACGGCGGCAAACTCGTCGCGTGCGGCCTTGAGCCCGGCCGCCGTTTTACTGCCTTGGCCGCGAACGTAGTTCAGCACGATGCCCTCGGCGGCAATGAACTCTTCGCCAATGTCGGCCACGGCACACGCAACGTTGGGCGGAATGCTGGTCACGCCGTTGGCGTCGCCGTGCAGCAAATCGCCCTGGTGTACGGTCATGCCGCCGACACGCACCGGCAAGCCCAAGTGCAGAATATGGCAATAGGCGTGCGAGCAGATCGTGCCACTGGTGAAGACCGGATAATTGATGGCCCGCACCTGCTCCAGGTCGCGGCCGGCACCGGAGGTGATCAGCCCGGTCGAGCCAAAGCCCTTGTAGACGCTGCACATCACCTCGCCGAAGGTGGCGGCCACCGGGGGATCGTCCAGGTCCTGGAATACGACGACGGCCGGGCCGGGCAGCGCGGCGAACTGCTCGAGCTGCTGATCCATCGTGCCGTAGGCATTTCCGGCCGGCGGAGCACAATCGCTGCGAAAGGCGGCCGTGGCGGCGAACCCCACCATTGGCGGCAGCGTGGGAAAGTTCGCCTTGATGCGGCCGTCCATGTAGCCCCGGTTTCGCGGGCAGACGTCGAACAGCTCGATGATGTTGCAGATCGTGGGCGTATCGAACTTCGCCAGCTTGGCGAGCGTTTCAGCAGAGATGGGCATCGGTCGATCCTGGCCGGAGGTCGTAGTTAGCAGGGGAGCCGCGGGAAGCGTGGCAGGCCCAATCCGCACACCCTACCAGCCCCACGGCCCCAGTCAACCGGCAGCGTACCGTAGGCATCCCGCTCCGCCGGGATGCCCGGGGGCGGGCCTCCGGCCCTTTTCATCTCGGCGGAGCGAGATGTCTACGGTGTTACAGCCTGCGGCGACTGATATAATACTTACTTTGCCTGCCCGCCACTGTCTTGTCCGGCCCCGCCAGAGCAATGTCGCGAACTGCCCTGTTCATTCCCTGCTATATCGACCAGCTCTATCCGCAAGTCGGATTGGCGACGCTCGAAATTCTCGAGCGCTACGGCGTCCAGTGCGAGTTTCCGGCCAGCCAGACCTGCTGCGGCCAGCCGATGGCCAACACTGGCTGCGACCGCGATGCCGAGCCGCTGGCCCGCAAGTTTGTCGACGTGTTCGGCGGCTACGACGCGGTGGTTTGTCCCTCGGGCAGTTGCGTGGCGATGGTGCGGCATCATTACGACCATTACCTGGCGGGCAATGCCGAATTCGAGCGGCTCAAGCCGCGCGTGTTCGAGCTGTGCGAATACCTGGGCGACGTGCTGGGCATCGAACGCATCGAAGGCCGTTTTCCGCACAAGGTGGGCCTGCACCAAAGCTGCCACGGCCTGCGCGAGCTGCGGCTGGGCAGTTCGAGCGAACGCGTCGTGCCGCAGTACAACAAGGTCCGGCGGCTGCTCGAGTCGCTGGAGGGCATCGAGTTCGCCCAGCTCGCGCGGGCCGACGAATGCTGTGGGTTCGGCGGCACCTTTGCCGTCAACGAAGAGGCCGTGTCGTGCATGATGGGCGACGATCGCCTCCGCGACCATCAGCAGGCCGGCACCGAAGTGCTCACCGGCAACGACATGTCGTGCCTGATGCACCTCGACGGCTTGCTCCGCCGCCAGGGGCACAAGATGCGGGTCATGCACGTCGCCGAAATCCTGGCCGGAGCCGCAAGGTAGTGCTGAATCTCAGCGAGATGAAGTTTGCTATTGGGTGCCACTGTTGGCTTGTCCAGCAGTGTTGTGCGGCACCGAACGAGCCCCGCACTGCTGGACGAGCCAGCAGTGGCACCCCGACACGTCCACGCAACTAAAGAATCGCAACCCTCTTGATGCACGCTGCCACCGATCATCCGGCCCAGGCCGAAAAATTCGTCGCCGACTTGCCGCGAGCCCATTGGCATGACGGCGCCCTGTGGTTCGTGCGAGCCAAACGCGACAAGGCGGCCCAATCGCTGGCCGAGTGGGAATCGCTCCGCGAGACGGCCGGCCGCATCAAGTCCGACGTGATCGCGCACCTGGCCGATTACCTGGAACAGTTCGAGCAGAACGCCACGCGGCTGGGCGCTCGCGTGCATTGGGCCCGCGACGCGGCCGAGCACAACCAGATCGTGCTGGGGATCTTGCAAGCGCACGCGGTGCAGCGGGTCGTCAAAAGCAAGTCGATGCTCACCGAAGAGTGCCACTTGAATCCATTTCTCCAGGAGCACGGCATCGACGTGGTCGATACCGACTTGGGCGAGCGGATCGTGCAACTGGCCGGCGAGCCGCCCAGCCATATCGTGCTGCCCGCAATTCATAAGAAAAAAGAGGACGTCGGCCACCTGTTCGAGAAATTTCTGGGCACCGAAGCCGGCCGCTACGAACCGAGCTACCTGGCCGAAGTGGCCCGGGCCCATCTGCGCGAAAAGTTCATGCAGGCCGATGCCGGGCTGACCGGTGTGAACTTCGCCATTGCCGAAACCGGCGGCTTTGTCGTCTGCACCAACGAGGGCAACGCCGATCTGGGCGTCTCGCTGCCCAAGCTGCACATCGCCTCGATGGGCATTGAAAAGCTGATCCCCCGCGCGGCCGACTTGGGCGTGTTCTTGCGGCTGCTGGCCCGCTCGGCAACGGGGCAGCCGATCACCACGTATTCGTCTCACTTTCACGGCCCGCTTGCCGGCGGCGAGCTGCACATCGTGCTCGTGGACAACGGCCGCTCGGAGATTCTGGCTAGCGACGAGTTTCGCCGCTCGCTGCACTGCATCCGCTGCGGCGCGTGCATGAACACATGCCCCGTCTATCGCCGCAGCGGCGGTCACAGCTACGGCTCGACGGTGCCCGGCCCGATCGGCTCGATCCTGGCTCCCGCACGCGACGCGAAGGCGCACGGCAGCCTGCCGTTTGCGTGTAGCCTGTGCGGCTCGTGTACCGATGTTTGCCCGGTGAAGATCGACCTGCACCATCAATTGCTCGCCTGGCGGGGCGAAATCGGGCGCCGCGGGCTACTCGCGCCCGGCAAGCGGGTATCGATGAAACTCGCGAGCTTCGTGCTGCGAAACACGCGCATCTATGAGGCCGCCGGCCGGATCGCCCGCTGGTTGGTGCCGAAGCTGCCGCGTTTCCTGGTCCACAATCGCTTCAACGCCTGGGGGCGGCAGCGCGAAATGCCGCAGTTCCCCAAGGAAAGCTTCCGCGAACTTTATCGCCGCCGTAAACAGCAGTAACGATGAGCAGCAAGCAGACCATCCTCGGCGCGATTCGGCGGCATCAGCCCGTGGTGCGGATCGCCAACGGCGAACCGGCGCCCGAATTCTCGCCCACCACGTATGCCGACCCAGTGGAGCAGTTCGCCCGAGTGCTGGCCGAAGTGGGCGGGCATTGCGTCAATGTTGCCGATGCGGCCGCGGCCAATGCGCTGCTCGAGCAAATGCCGGTGTGGACTGCCGGCCGCAAGCGCATCTCGCTCGTGCCCGGCATCGGCAACTCGACCTTCGACCTGGCAGCCGTGGCCGATCCGCACGAGTTGGAAGACGTGGACATGGCAATTGCGCCGGGCGAATTCGCCGTGGCCGAGAACGGCGCCGTATGGGTTACCGATCGCCAAGTCCGCCAGCGGGCGATCTTTTTCATCCCGCAGCACCTTGCGCTCGTCGTGCCGCGAGAACAGCTCGTACACAATATGCACGAAGCTTACCGCCGGCTGGCTTTCGACGGCCCCGGGTTTGGCGTCTTCGTTTCCGGCCCCAGCAAGACGGCCGACATCGAGCAATCGCTCGTGATCGGTGCGCACGGGCCTCGATCGTTGACGGTGATGCTGATAGGCTGAATCGGCGGCTGGTGCAGGAGGCGCCTTAGACCTGCCTCAAATCGATGCCGCGCACGGTCGTAAACGAAGCGGCTGTGTTGATTTTTTTGGCGGTGTGTCACCGATTGCGGCGTGTTACGCACGCATGCGTGCATGACCCACGAGTGTGGGCGCGATCCGGGGAGCGGCGATGGCTGTTGAATTCGGCCCAAGATCAACGACCGATTGGACTCACAGCGACAAGATGGTCGACTGGCTCGACAACTCGACGAACGACCGCAGGAAGGTCAGCCGGTGTCTTTCGAAGGCGACGTGCGAAGCGCACATGCAGGCGTTTCTGCAGAGGAACCCACGCTGCCTGATTAATCACCTCGGCGGCGGACATGGCCGGTGGGTGTTGCCCCAATTCCGACTCGGGTCCGAATTCGTCGCGGACTTCATCATCGGCGAGAAGCATTCCTTCGGCCATGAGTGGCAGCTGGTCGAGCTCGAATGCCCGACCAAAAAGATGTTCAATAAGAGCGGTACACCGTCGGCCACGCTGAATCACGCTATCCGACAGATCGAGGACTGGCGCAACTGGCTGCTCACGAATCAGAACTACGCAGCAAGGGCCGCGCGCGACGGCGGGCTGGGGCTTACTGACATCGTGGGCCAATGCTCGGGGTTGATACTGCTCGGTCGAAGGCGCGATTTGTCGGACGAGACGAATGCGCGTCGCCGTCAGATGATGCGGACTCTCAACATGCAGATTCGCACGTACGATTTTCTCGCTGCGATCGGGTCGGGCGTCCCGATATCGGCCAGCCTCAATCATCTCGGCCGGCACGGCACCTAGGCCAGCGAACGTGTCCAAACGAAGGCAATTTCGAGCCCTGGATGGTACGATGGTGTTGTGGGGCATTGGTGGCAGGGGCTGAAGTGATGCTCGGACTTTAACACCTGTCTCCAGAGGGCGCGCGGTGTGGGCCCGGCACTGCGTTGGTCAAGATTACCGGGCGTACTCGTTTGGGGGCTACCGCGCAATGTCGAATGCGGACGGAAATGAAGAGTCGGCGCCTGCACGCAATGGTCACGCGTGCCTGATCCGAATGGAGCGCGTGACGAAGCGCTACGGCCAGCGCGTGATCCTGGATGGGATCGACCTGTCGGTGCGCGAAGGCGAGACGGTGGCGCTGATTGGGCCGAGCGGCGGGGGTAAGTCGACGCTGCTGCGCGCGATCAATGCACTGCACCCGATCGACGCGGGCCGGATTCGCGTGGGCGTGCACGAGCTGCCATCCGACGGCCAGCCGACCGGCAGGGCGGCACGCATGGCCGTGCGCCGACTGGCCGGCATGATTTTTCAGGACTTTCAATTGTTTCCGCATCTCTCGGCCTTGGACAACGTGGCCGAAGCGCCGACGCGTGTGTTGCGGCTCAATCGCGATCAGGCCCGGCGGCGGGCGGGCGAACTGCTCGAACGGGTCGGCATGTCCGAGCGGGCGGCCGCTTATCCCGATCAGCTCTCGGGCGGCCAGAAACAACGCGTGGCGATCGCCCGGGCACTGGCCATGGAGCCGCGAGCGCTCTTGTGCGATGAGATCACGAGTGCACTGGATCCGGAGCTGAAGCACGAAGTGCTCGAGGTGCTGGCGCGGCTCAAGCAGGAGGGGATGACGCTGGTGCTGGTGACGCACGAAATCGGATTTGCCCGCCGGGCGGCCGACCGCGTGGTGGTGCTGGCCGACGGCAAGATCATCGAAGAAGGGCCGCCGGAAGAAGTGCTCGAACGCCCCAGCGTGCCCCGGACGCAGCAGTTTTTGCGGAATGTGATGGCGTGATGGCGTCATAAAGCCGCGACCGCTGGTCGCGGGAATTGGGGCGATCGGTGCGGCGCTTCTGGTGCGATTCCCGCGACCAGCGGTCGCGGCTTTATGAATAATGCGCCGGCAAGTCCCGCAGCCGCTCGTCGGACACGATCAGCCCGTCGCGCAGGCGCACGATGCGCCGGGCACGATGGGCCACGTCGTCTTCGTGCGTGACCATGATGATAGTCTTCTTGACCTCGTTGAGCGCATCGAGCAGGTCGAGGATCTCGGCCGTGGTGACGGAGTCCAGGTTTCCGGTGGGCTCGTCGGCGAGGATGAAGTACGGGTCGTTGACCAGGCTGCGGGCGATGCCGGCCCGCTGCTGCTGACCGCCGGAGAGCTGCATCGGCCGATGCCCCAGCCGGTTGCCCAGGCCGACCATCGTAGCCAGCTCAACGCAGCGCTCGGAATCTTCCGGCGTGACGCGCCCGCGGTAGTAGTAGAGCGGCACCGCAATGTTTTCCAGCACGGTGAGCTGGGGAATCAAATTGTACGACTGGAAGACGAAGCCGATGCGCGAGGCGCGGATCACCGACAGTTCGTCGTCGTTGAGCTGGGCCACGTCGTCGTCGCCCAGATAGAACTGGCCGGAAGTCGGCCGATCGAGGCAGCCCAGCAGGTTGAGCAGCGTGCTCTTGCCCGAGCCGGACGGGCCCATAATGGCCAGGTAATCGCCCTCGGGCACGTCCAGGCTGATGCCGGCCAGGGCGTGCACTTCCTCGCCGCCGAGGTAGTAAAACTTGCAGAGTTCCTCAATCCGTGCTGCGAGCTTCATTTAAGTGAAAAGTGAAAAGTGAAAAGTGAAAAGTAAACAAAGCAAAACGGGTGACCGATCCACGAATCCACGTCCTGCACTTTTCACTTTTCACTTTCCACTTTTCACTTCTTGTCCTCTCTCTCTTGCTCAAAGTAGTACACGCCCTTTTTGTTGCTGGTGACGACGTCCAATAGGCCGTCGGCATTGAGGTCGACGACTTCGAACTGCGTGCCGACACCGCTGTCGTGGTCGAACTGGTGCTTGGTCCACTGGGGCTTGCCGGCTTCGCGCTTAAGCTCGAACCAGCACATCACGGCCGGGTCGCCGGGATTCACGTCGCCTTTGGGGCCGTGCGCCCACCAGCGCTTGCCGGTGACGAAGTCGGGCAGCCCGTCGCCGTTGATATCGGCCAGGCAGAGGGCATGCGTCTGCGAAAAGCTATCGTCGATAAGATGCGTCTTCCAGCCGTCGGGCGTTTGCTCGTGCCACCAGATGCCGACCGCATGGGCCGACGACGACAGCACGTCGTTGTCGCCGTCGCCATCGAAATCGTAAACGTGCATCTGCGCGCACTTCTCGCCCAAGGCCGACGGATGAAATTTCCACGGCAGTTCGGCGGGGCTGGCCGGCTGCTGCCACCAGCCTTGAGCGATCAACACGTCATTGCGGCCGTCGCCATTGACGTCGCCCACGCCCAGGCCATGCGAGTAGCGATCAGTGCCCGGCGAGTTCGGCTCCGAGATGTGCGTGATCTTCCAAGGTGCCCGAGGGTCCGATGCCGGCTTGGCCGTGGCCATCAGCTTGCCGGGCTCGAGGGCAAAGACCAGCTCGCGCCGGCCGTCGCCATCGACGTCCAGATACGTGGGGCTTTCGTTGTTCGTGACCGGCACGCACATGTGCGGCTTCCAGGGGCCGGTGGCCGTTTGCGGGTTCTCGAACCACCGGGTTTCTTTGCCCGGTGTATCGACGACCAGCAGATCGGCCCAGCCGTCGCCGTTCAGATCGTCGGTGAAGTTGCAAAAGCTGTTGCTGTATTTGTGCGGGTCGTACGTCTGGGGATCTTCCTGTACGACGTGCATCTCCCAGTTGGGCGCGGCGTAGTACACCGAGCCGGCGGCGATATCGAGCCGGCCATCGTGATTGAAGTCGCCGGCGGCCACGCCTTCGCTGCGGAACTTGGCATCGAGCTGCCGCTTCTTGAACGTGATTTTGCCAGCCGCCGGCGCGGCAGCTTGTGCCCAGGCCGTGGGCGAAACGGCGATCGAGCCCACCAAGATCACCAACATCAACTTCCACGGTGCGCGTCGCATGCTGTTTCTTCCGGGTACAAACGGGAAAGTGTTCATTTACGGACAACCGGCCATCGCGTCTAGCGTAACCGCTCGCGGCCGGGCAATCCAGCGAGGACCGCCGGGGGCCGCCACTGCGACTGACTGGCCGCTAGCTGGCAATGTGGGGTGTCCGTTGTTATCGTGGCCCAAGGAGCCCGCCCGAATTGCTTCCCGCCCCCGCCTTGGAGACGACTCATGATCTGCCGCTGCTTGGGCCAGATTCTCGCCTTGTCGCTGGCGCTGA
Organism: Pirellulales bacterium; assembly: GCA_036268995.1. Taxonomy (GTDB): domain Bacteria; phylum Planctomycetota; class Planctomycetia; order Pirellulales; family PNKZ01; genus DATATB01. The sequence goes on from DATATB010000161.1 coordinate 51,378, forward strand.
TCGCCGGCCCAGCCTTGGCCGCCCCACTGCAAATCGCCAGCTTCCAGGCGGACATCACGCCCCCTTTGGGCAGTCCGCTGTGCGACGGTCTGGTCGAGCCGGCGAAAAAAATCGTCGATCCGCTGACTGCCCGCGGCATCGTGCTGCTGGGCGCCGGCGACCCGATCGTGCTCTGCGCGTTGGATTGGGTGGGCGTAGGCAATGGCGGCTACGATGCCTGGCGCGAGCAACTGGCCCGCGCGGCCGGCACTTCGCCCCAGCGCGTGACAGTCCACTGTCTGCACCAGCACGACGCGCCGGGCTGCGACTTCGAAACCGAAACGCTGCTGGCGGAGCACGGTATCGGCGGCGCGATGTTCAATCCCGTCTTCGCGCGATCGGCCATCCGCCACACGGCGACCGCCCTGAGCGAAGCCCTGCGAAATCCGCAGACCGTCACGCACGTGGGCCTCGGACAGGCCAAGGTCGAGCACGTGGCCAGCAATCGGCGGGTGATGGGCCCCGACGGCAAGGTCAAGGCCGTGCGCTACAGCGCCACCGCCAATCCCGAGGTTCGCGCCGCGCCCGAGGGAACCATTGACCCGCTGGTGCGCTCGGTGAGTTTCTGGAACGGCGAGACGCCGCTGGTGTCGCTGACTTACTACACCACGCATCCGCAAAGCTATTACGGCCAAGGCGACGTGAGCTACGACTTTGTCGGCATGGCGCGCGCGATGCGTGCCAGCGAGCTGCCGCGCGTGGCCCACGTGCATTTCAACGGCGCCAGCGGCAACGTCACGGCCGGCAAATACAACGACGGCCAGAAGCAAAACCGCCCGGCGCTGGCCGGCCGGCTGGCCGACGGCATGCAGCGTGCCTGGCAAGCGGCCCGCAAAGTGCCGATCCAGGCCGAGCAGATCGAGTGGCGGAGCCACAACGTGCGGTTGCCCTTGAGCCCCCGGCTGAAAGACGAGTCGGCGCTCTTAAAAAACCTGGACGACATGCATCAACGGCTGCCGCTGCGAATTCGCGCCGCCCGCGACCTGGCCTGGACCCACCGCTCGCAGGCCGGGCACGAGATTCAATTGACGTGCTTGAAACTGGGCGACGCCTACCTGCTGCACATGCCCGGCGAATTATTTGTCGAATACCAACTTGCCGCCCAGCAGATGCGGCCGAGCGATTTTGTGGGCATGGCGGCTTACGGCGATTACGGGCCGGGCTACATCGGCACGAAGATTTCTTACACGCAAGGCGGGTATGAAACCGGCCCCGTCTCGCGCGTGGCCCCCGAAGTGGAAGACGTGCTGATGCCCGCGATGCGCGAGCTGCTGCGCTGATGGACTCCGGTCGCTAACGCTCCCGGCTCGCCTGGTACGCCACTATTCCGCAGGAATCCCGCGGGCGTAGCGGACGATGCACCAGAGGGCGCGAAAGCCATCGCGCCAGGTGATCTTCTTGCCTTCGGCGTAGGTCCGGCCGTGGTAGGTGATCGAGCACTCGTGGATCCGCACGCCGGGCAGGCTGGCCAGCTTGGCAGTCAGCTCGGGCTCGATGCCGAAGCGATTTTCGCGCAGATGCGGTGCGACGCGCTGAATGAACTCTCGCCGAAAGGCTTTTGAGCCGGTCTCCATATCGGTGAGATTCAGGTTCGTGAAGGCGTTCGAAATTAGCGTCAGGAACCGATTGCCCAAGTAGTGCCAGAAGTACAGCACGCGGTGATTGTCGCCGGCAAAGCGGCTGCCGAACACCACGTCGGCCTGATCTTCGACGATCGGCTGGATCAGCCGGGCGTATTCGGCCGGATCGTATTCCAGGTCGGCATCCTGGACGATCACCACGTCGCCGCGGGCCAGCGTAAAGCCGGTGCGCAGCGCGGCGCCCTTGCCGCAATTGTGCTCGTGCAGCACGACGCGGATGTCGGGCTGGTTTTCCAGCTCCGCGAGAATCGCTCGCGTGCCGTCGGTGCTTCCGTCATCAACGATGATCATTTCCAGCGGCAGGCCACAGGCCCTCACGCGGCGCAGAACTTCGACGATCGTATTCCGCTCGTTGAAAACCGGAATCACGACCGAGAGCAGGAACTTGTCGGGCACGACATAGATGCCCAGGCGGCGGCAGGCCGCGGCTCCCAGCAGACGCTCGAGCCATTGCACGCGTTCGACCCAGGCCGGCCCGCCTGCCGGCCCGGCGACCAGATCGGACAGCGGGCCCGACTCGTCGCGCCCCTGCCCTGCTTCGGATTTCGGCGTCTCAGGCTGATACATTCGCAACTCTGGGATGCCACCTGGCTCGATCGGTGTCATATTGATCTATCGGCCGTCGAGAATCGTAACCCTTTTTCGATCATAATTGAACCCGAATCCCCCACAAAAGGGCCAATCGGACCATGCAAGAACAGACGCTGGCGGCAGTCGTGCAGATGACCTCAGGAGCCGACAAAGCGGCCAACTGTGCCGCCGCCGAGGAGCTGATCACACAAGCGGCCGGACGCGGCGCGCGGCTGGTGGTGCTGCCCGAACTGTTCAATTGCCTGGCCTCGTCATCCGCGATGCTGGCGGGGGCCGAACCGATTCCCGGTCCCACTTCCAACTGGCTGAGCGGCCTGGCTCGCAAATATGAGATCGCCCTGGTCGGCGGAAGTATTTGCGAAGCCGCCGCTACGGGCCGGGCCTATAATACCAGCCTGCTGTTTGGGCCCGACGGCCGACTGCTGGCCACGTATCGCAAGCTGCACTTGTTCGACGTCGACCTGCCCGGGCAGGTTACCTACCGCGAGTCGGCATGGCTGGCGCCTGGGGATCGCGTGGTCGTGGCCGACGCGGCCGGCGGCCGCTTGGGCTTGGCGATTTGCTACGACTTGCGCTTCGGCCGATTGTTCGACGCGCTGATCGCGGCCGGCGCCGAAATGCTCGCGATTCCGTCGGCCTTTACCGCGGCCACCGGGCGCGATCATTGGGAGATTCTCATTCGCGCGCGGGCCATCGAATGTCAGGCATTTGTCTTGGCCGCCAATCAACACGGACAGCACACGCCGCAATTCGCCACGTGGGGTCACTCGGCAATCGTCGATCCTTGGGGGCGCGTGCTCGCGCACGTGGACGAAGGCCCTGGCATCGCCGTGGCTGCGCTCGACTTTGGGCAGTTGCGCGCGATTCGTGCGCGGCTGCCCGCGCTCGCGCATCGCCGCGTGCTTTGAGATGCGCTGCGTTGCTCAAGATTCACGGGGAATTCCGCGCGGAAAAAATCTTCCGTCGAATGTTGCTTGACAAGCGACGAGCGCTTCGCAAAATACGCGGATGCTTCTGGGCCGCCGTTCTGGCGGCGAGCGTGTTTTTCTGAAGGCAGAGAATTCCGGCGGCAGGTTTCGTAGGGGCACTGTTTTCTTACGCGGCGATTTCTGAGGGGCACTGTCCGGGTGTATGCTGCGCGTACCGCGCCGCTGCAATCACCGACGCGGGCGCTGTCTCGATTGCATGGTCGGCTGCGAGCACGAGGCGAACCAGTCGAGCACACGTGCTTGGGGGGCGGCGAAATAGGGATCGAATGTCGGCGGCCGGTGGTCGCGGCCAGGATGTCCCCCCCAAGGATTTTTCGCGCTCGAAGCGCCGCCTCGGCGTGGCGTGTCGAGCGCGGCAGGCGACCGGCCCCGCATGGCACTTACGCTCGTTGGCTTGGGTTCGAACCTGGGCGATCGCCCGGCGCAGCTCAGCCAGGCATTGCAGTTGCTTTGCGCCGGCGGCGATTGCTCGCTCCTCCGCCGCAGCGCGTGGTATCGCACGCAACCGGTCGGCGGACCGCCGGACCAGGGGGCGTTTCTCAACGGCGCGGCCGTGGTGGAAACGTCGCTCGACCCGGATGCGATGCACGCCCGGCTGTTGGCCGTCGAGGCGCAACTCGGCCGGCGGCGCGAAGTTCGCTGGGGACCGCGGAACATCGATCTGGACCTGCTGCTGTTTGACGACCGCGTGATTCAATCTCCGGCGCTCAGCGTGCCGCATCCCCGGATGGTCGTGCGGCGGTTCGTGCTGGTGCCGGCCGCCGAAATCGCGGCCGATTGGCTGCATCCCACTCTCGGCTGGACGCTCGGCCGGTTGCTCGAACACGTGGACACGGCCGCCCCGTACCTGGCCATCACCGGCCCACCGGCCTCGGGCAAGACCACGCTGGCCGCCGGCCTGGCCGCCAGCGGCTCGGCAACGCTGATTGCCGACCCGATCGACGAGCGGCTGATTGCCGCGTTCTATGCCGACCCTGCGAGCCGCGGCCTGCAAACCGAGGAGTCATTCACCAGCCGGCGTAGGGCGGCGCTGGAACAGCTCGCAGGGGCGGCATGGTCGGTGTCGGACTTCTGGACCGGCCAATCGCAGGCCTTCGCGCGTGCGTTCTTGCCGCCGGAGCAAGCGGACGCTTTCGCACGCTGGTGGCAGCAAACGGCACCCGGCGGCGTTCATCCCAAGCTGCTGGTGGCGCTCGATGCACCGGCCGCTGAGTTGCAGCGCCGCATCGTCGCTCGCGGACATGCCTACGAGCAGCGGCTCGACGTGCCGCAACTCGAGCTTTTGCGCCGCGCTTTTGACGAGTTGTTGACCCGGCCGTGGGGACCGCTGATCCGGTTGACGGATGCGACCCGCGACGATGCCCTGACGGAAATCCGCGCGGCGCTGGCGGCCATCGACAGCCCCTGCCTGCCGGAAAACGAGTGATTGGCCGCTTGCCAGCAGTTGGCTAGCGCAGCGTCACTTAAACGCAGGAACCGATCAGGGTGCCACTGCTGGCTTGTCCAGCAGTGCGAGGCCACCATGCGGCCAAATCAAACCAAGCGATACCGCCGGCCAATTCCTGTGGTGACGCCAATCGCCTCGATCCACTGCTAGACAAGCCAGCAGTGGCACCCAACGGCATCCGACCGAGGCGATTACACTGGCAACTGCACTTTTCAAAGGCCGCGTTCTGCGGTCTGATAAAGGGGTGCCTTCGTCCAACCGACACCTCCATGTTTTGGTATGAACACGCGTGAAAACTCGGGCCCCGGCGGGCTGCCGCTCGTCGTCGAGACCGCGGCCCAACTGGCCGAGCTGGTGGCTGCGGCCCGCAAGGCTGGCAAATCGGTCGGTTTCGTGCCCACTATGGGTGCGCTGCACGCCGGGCATCTGAGCCTGGTGGATGCCGCGCGACGGCAGTGCGATTTCACGGTGGCCAGCATTTTTGTGAATCCCACGCAGTTCGCGCCCGGCGAAGATTTTCAGCGCTATCCCCGCACGCTCGAAGCCGATCTCGCAGCCCTGGGTTCGCGGAGGCTCGATCTGGTGTTCGCTCCCGCCACCGATGAGATTTATCCGCCCAAGCACGCCACGCGCGTCGAAGTGGCCGGGCCGGCCTTGCCGCTTGAGGGCGAGTTTCGGCCAGGGCATTTCAGCGGTGTCGCCACGGTCGTGCTTAAGCTGTTCAACCTGGTGCAAGCCGATTGGGCTTTCTTCGGTCAAAAAGATTATCAACAGGCGATGGTCGTGCGGCGGATGGTCGCGGACTTGGGCCTGCCGATGCAGATCGGTGTCTGCCCGATCGTGCGCGACCCAGACGGGCTGGCGCTCAGCTCGCGCAATATTTATCTCGACGCGGCCGCGCGGGCCCAGTCGCTGGCGATTAGCCGCAGCTTGCAGGCGGCTCGCGAGCTGTATGCCGGCGGCGAGCGGCGAGCCGCGGCGATCGGCCAGCGAATGCGCGAGGTGCTGGCCACGTCGCCGCAGTTGCGCCTGGATTATGCGGCTGTGGTCGATGCCGAGTCGCTGGCCGCCATCGAGCGCATCGAGCGGCCGGCCGTGGCGCTGGTGGCTGCCCGAGTGGGAGCCACGCGCTTGATCGACAACCATTTGCTCGACGAACCCTTTCCCCGATTGCCCGTTGCCGGCGATGCAGCCCGGCCAGGAGTTTCAAGATGAGGCCCACTCTGTTTCACATTCCGCTGGCCGACTCCGGGCTGATGCTCGGCGTGTGGGCCATATTCAGCGTGGCCACGCTGCTGTACCAGGTGCGCAAGCATGGCCTGGGACGCGAGGCGTTAGCCTATGTGCCGCTGCTGTTGCTGATCGGCGCCGTGGTGGCCTTTGTGTTGCCGGTGATTGCCGATCCGCAGGGCCTGCCGATCCGCGGCTATGGCGTGATGCTGCTGTTGGGCGTCGTGTCGGGACTGGCGTTGACGCTCGTGCGCGCCCGGCGGCGCGGCTTGGATCCGGAAATGATCAACAACCTGGCGTTTTGGCTGTTTTTAGGGGGTATTGTCGGGGCCCGATTGTTCTACATCATCGAATATCGCGACCAATATCACCGCGATTCGATCGGTCAAACGCTGCTGGCGATCGTCAACCTGTCGCAAGGCGGCCTAGTGGTCTACGGGTCGGTCTTCGGCGGAGCATTGGCCTTGATGCTGTTTGTCCGCAAGTACAAGGTGCCGGGCCTGGCGCTCACGGACCTGATTGCTCCGGCCGTGCTGCTGGGCGTGGCGCTGGGGCGCATCGGATGTTTTCTCAACGGCTGCTGCTACGGCGGCGTGTGCGATCTGCCCTGGGCCGTGCAATTTCCCTGGCGCAGTCCGCCGCACGTGCGCCAGGCCGAGTTGGAAATGGTTTACCTGCACGGGCTGAAGCTCAAGGCCGGGCCAGCCGGTGCAACGTTGATCGATGCAGTCGAGCCGGAGTCGGAAGCCGAGCGCTCCGGCTTGAAGCCGGGCATGCGCGTCGAGGAGATCAACGACGCTAGAGTCACCAACGTTGACGAAGCCCGGCTGCTGTTGCTGGAAACCTACGGCGCCGGTCATCGGTTATCGATCATCGCCGGCGGCGACCCGCGGCCGCGGCAGTGGCTCTTGACCGGTCCCGACGAGACCAGCCTGCCGGTGCACCCGGCGCAGCTTTACAGTTCGCTCGATGGGCTGCTGATTTGCCTGTTTCTGCTGGCCTGGGATCCGTTTCGCCGCCGCGACGGCGAATCGCTGGCCTGGGCCGCCACGATTTACCCGATCACGCGATTCTTGATGGAAGTCATTCGCACGGACGAGCCGGCCGTGCTGAGCACCGGGCTGACCATCTCGCAGAACATCAGTCTGGCCATCCTGATCGGCGCCGGCATCTTCTGGGTTTATCTGCGGCGGCAACCGGCCCACGTCGCCTGGCCGATCCACGAGCAGCATCCGGCGGTCCAGCCGGCAACTTAAGTGTGCTCCAGTTACGGCACATGAATGTGCCGGCTACTTTGGTCGACCGTAGCGGTAGCGGAATTCGTGAGAATTCCGAACGCCCACGCTCAAACTTATGCCACAAAAAAAGCCCGGGCCGGAGGGGTAACCCTCGGCCCGGGCTTTTGCGTTAGCGATGCCGCCGGTGGCGGCGATCTTGTTTACATGCAGCTTACTTGCAGCAGACGGGCACCTGGCACTCGATGACCTTGGGCACCATCTTGCAGACCCGGCATTGCACCTGCTGGTTCTCCGTGTAGGGAACCATCACCGTGCAATTGACCGTGCGCTGTTCGGGCACGCACTGATAGCTGCACACGTTGACGGTGCGGGTTTGGACCTGCGGCACGCAGATCGTGCAGCTCACGGTCTTGGTCCGCTGTTCGGGCACCATCACCGGGCACTGCACGGTGTAGGAGCGCACTTCGGGCCGGCAAACCGTGACGGTGTAGGTCTGTTGCACCTGGCTCATTTGCGGCTTCATGCAGGTGTAGTTCACCTGCTTCTGCACGACTTGCGGCACCCACACGCGCTGCACGCAGCAAGTGGGAGCACAGCAACTCGGCGCGCAGCAACCGCCACCTTGGGCCATGTTGCGGTGCAGCGAGACTTGCAGGGCCGGAATCTTGCCCGATTGCTTGGCCTGCGGCGCGGGAGCCGGGGCCGTGGGCCGCTCGGAGGGCGACGGCGACTCGGGCGACAGCGAAGGAGCAGGCGTTGCTTGTCCCGGCGCGGCGGCCGAGGTTCCGCCGCACGTGATCGTTTCCCAATGTCCTTGATCGACGCACACCGTGCGGCTCATGGTCACCGGCACCATCGTGCAAACCTGCCGCATGCAGGTGCGCGTTTGCTGCTCGGGCACCATCACGGTGCACTGGCGAGTCATCTGTCGCATTTCCTGGCGGCACACCGTGTAAGTGACGGTGCGCTGCTGCACTTGCGGTACCATCACGGTGCAATGCTGCTGCAACTGCCGGACGACCGGCACGGTCTTGTAGCAGGTGTAGGTTTGCTGGCGAGTTTCGGGCCGGCAGCGGGTGACCTGGACGGTGCGCGTCTGCGTCTCCCAAGTGGGCACCATCACGGTGCGCTGCACCGTCTGGTAACACGGCTGGGGCGCGCAGCAAGAGCCACACCCCGTTTGACACGAGCCGGCAAAGGCCGGCAGGACGCTGGTCAGCAGCATCCCATAAGCGGTAACAGCAGCAATTAGTTTTTTCATTGGCGTCATGACCTCCCCGTCAAAGTGAAACGAACGACGACCCTCAAGCCTCAATTGCACAGTTATGACGCTTGATCGCCGTCTGTCTAGTGATTTTCTATTCAGTGTGTGGAAGTAGCGCGGAGACTTCTTGACGAGCATATTCACCGGCGGCGGAAAAGCGATAGAAAAAAATCATTCTGATAGCAACTTCGCGGTCCTGGGGGTGCCAAGCGCCGGCACTTCGGCTCGGCATCCATGCTTGATTTTCGCCCCTTCGCGGCGCCATAATTGCCGACAGTTCGCCGGTCCCCTGCCCCGCCTGCCCCCCAGCCCGCCAGATACATCGCACGTTTTGAGTGCGGCCAGCGACGGCTGCAACCGCGTTGGCTTCCGCCAAGCCAAATCGGAGCCTGTCCTGCCGCCGGCTGCCAGCCGGCGGCATCCGAGACCAAAACAGCAAAAAACAACCTCAAAACTCCGCAATCCAGAGCAATTGTTATGCATGCCAATCGCCGAAATTTTTTCACGGCCCTCGCGCTGGCAATGATTACGATCGCGTGTGCATCGGCCGCGGAGCCGGACGCTTCGCTCCAGGAGCAATTGCCGCGGATTCCGCCCACCGAGCCGGCGGCGGCCGAGAAGACGATCCAGTCGCTCGACGGCTTTCGGATGCAATTGATTGCCGCCGAACCGCTGGTGATGGATCCCGTGGCCATGGCTTATGACGAAGACGGCCGGGCCTGGGTCGTCGAGATGAGCGATTACCCCTATACCGACAAAACCAAGGACGTTGCCTTCCAGGAAAAAACGGCCGACCTGCCGCTGGGCCGCGTCCGCATCCTCGAAGACGTCGACGGCGATGGCAAGTTCGACAAGAGTTACCTGTTCGCCGACCAGTTGTCGTGGCCCACGGGCATTGCCCTGTACAAGGGCGGCGCTTATGTCGCCGGCACGCCCGACATCTGGTACTTCAAAGACACCAACGGCGATCGCCGCGCGGACATTCGCCGCAAGGTGTTCACGGGGTTTCGCAAGTTCAACGTGCAGGCCGTGATCAACAACCTGGCCTGGGGCTTGGACAATGAGATTTACGGCGCCGGCTCCAGCAACGGCGGTCGCATCACGTCGCTCGCCACCGGCGGCCAGCCGATCATGTTGTCTCGCGCCGATTTCCGCTTCAGCCCGCTGAACGAGAAGTTCATCACGATTTCCGGCGGCGCCCGCTTCGGCAATTGCTTCGACGATTGGGGCAATCGGTTCGTGTGCAATATCCGCAATCCTTCGCAACACGTGCTGCTGCCGAGCCGCTACCTGGCCCGCAATCCGTACCTGCCGGTCGCTTCCGCGATTCATGACGTGTCGGAGGGGGGCGACAACATTCCCGTCTATCGCATCAGCCCGCCCGAGCCCTGGCGAGCGGTGCGGGCCGAGCGTTGGGCCAGTGAAGCCGACGGCCGCTACCCGCGCAGTGAAACTAGGGCCGAAGGCTTTATCACCAGCACCAGCGGCATCACCGTGTATCGGGGCTCGGCCTATCCGGCCCGGTATCGCGACAACTTGTTCATGGGCGAAGTCTCTGGCAACCTGGTGCATCGGCAGACGCTCGAGCCCGACGGCGTGACCTTCATCGCCCGCCGCGCCGATCCGCAGACCGAGTTTGTGCGCTCGACCGACAATTGGTTTCGGCCGGTAAACTTTGTCAACGCGCCCGACGGCACGCTGCACGTGCTGGACATGTACCGCGAGACGATCGAGCATCCCTGGTCGATTCCCGACGACATCAAGGCGTTTCTCGATTTGGAAAGCGGTCGCGATCGCGGCCGGTTGTATCGGCTGGCTCCGCCGGGCTTCCAGGTTCCGAAGCCGCCGCGCTTGGGCTCCGCTTCGACCGCCGAGTTGGTGGCGGCGCTAGCCAATCGCAACAGTTGGTGGCGCGAAACGGCCCAGCGCCTGCTTGTCGAGCGGCAGGACGCGGCCGCTGCGCCGCTGGCCAAGACGCTGCTGCGTGAAAGCTCCGAGCCGCTCGGCCGGCTCCATGCCCTCTACACGCTGGCCGGCATCCATTCGCTGGACGACGACGATCTGCTGCTGGCGTTGCGCGACTCGGTGCCCGGCGTTCGCGAGCACGGCGTGTTGCTGGCCGAGCCGCGCTTGAACGACAAGCCGGCCCTGCGCGAGCGCGTGTTGGCGCTGGCCGACGACACCGATGTGCGAGTGCGCTTCCAGGTGGCCTTTTCGCTGGGCGAAGTGCAGGACAATCGTGCCGCCGCGGCGCTGGCAACCATCGGCCGCCGCGACTCGGACGATCCCTGGATGCTGATTGCCGTGCTCAGCTCGAGCAGCCGCTACGCCGACCAAATGCTGACCGACGCCGTGGCCGCGGCCACGGCCGGCGGGCAGCCGCAAGCGGGGCCGTTTGTGCGGCAATTGGCCACGGTGATTGGCGGCCGCGGTCAGCCGACGCAGATCCAAACCATTTGCAACCAACTGGCATCGTTGCCCGCCACGCCTGCCAATCGCTCGCTCGAGCGAGCCGTGATTCTCGGCCTGGGCGACGGACTCAAGCGCTCGCGCCGCAGTTTCGAGCTGGCCATGCATGGTGGTTCGGGCCCGGCCGTCGCGCTGGTCGATCGGTTGCTTACGCAAGCCGCGGCCGATGCCCGCGACCCAAAGGCCCCGCTCGCCGCTCGGTTGGAATCCATTGGACTGCTGACGTGCGGCTCGTTCGAGCGGGCGAGCGGGCCGCTGGCTGAATTGCTCGAAGCACGCCAGCCGCAAGAAATCCAAATGGCCGCCGCGCGCGCCTTGGCCGGGTTCAACAAGCCACAGATCACGGCCCTGCTGCTGGAACGCTACCGCGCGTACACGCCGGCGATGCGAACCGAAGTGGTCGAGCTGCTGCTGGCCCGTAGCGACCGCATCGGGCCGCTGCTGGATGCCGTGAAACAGGGACTGGTCAGCCCCGTGCAAATCAGCTCCACCCGCAAGTTGCTGTTGCTCAAGCACAGCGATCCGAAGATTCGCGCCCAGGCGGCTGCCGTGCTGGGCTCGGCAGCCCCCAGCGCCCGCAAGGAAGTGATTGCCGCCTACAAGCCGGCGCTGCTCTTGGCGGCCGATCCGCTGCGTGGACAGAAGGTGTTCGAGCGCGAATGCCGCACCTGCCATCGCGCCAACAACGTGGGCCGCGACGTGGGACCGAACCTGGCCAGCATCCGCCATCGCAGCGGCGAAGAAGTAATGACGCAGGTCCTCGATCCCAACCGCGAAGTGGCCCCCAACTTTATCCAGTACGTGGTCACGATCGACGACGGCCGAGTGACCACTGGCATTATCGCCAGCGAGACGGCCACCAGCATCACGCTCAAGCGGGCCGAAGATCAGCAGGAAACGATCCTGCGGCAGAACATCGAGGAAATCGCCAGCGCCGGCACCTCGCTCATGCCCGAAGGGCTCGAAAAGAAGCTGTCGCACCAGGACATGGCCGACCTGCTGCGGTTCTTGCTCGGGCGTTAAGCGCGGCGGGCGACGGCGACTAGCGAGCTGCCAATGGGCCAGTGGAACCCGCGCGCGGTCGCGAGATTTTCCCCCATCGCAATTGCGCGGCAGACGCGCGAGCCGATGCGGCCGCTGGCGCGTAGGTCCGATCGAGGACGGACTTCGGGCTGAGTCGCGTGGCAGCGCCGCGCCAGCCGCACGGCCGCGACGGCCGGAAATAGCAGCGACATGCGATAGCCAAAAATTTGCGGCACGAGGCCGAGTTCGTCGAGCAGGCTGCGGATTTCTTCCGGCCGATAGCGCTCGACCGTTCCGACCGCCGTGTCGTGGGCCCCGAACAACCGCGGGCAGGCCGGCACGTGCAGCAGCAACAAGCCGCCCGGCGCAAGCCGGCTGGCAATGGCCCGCAGCCCGTCGCGACACCGTGCGAGCCCGACGCTCGAAATCACGTCGCAGCACAGAACCAGGTCATACTTCGGCTGCCGCAGTTGCGGCGCGCACAAGTCGCTGACGTAGATATCGGCGGCGGGGCATTTTTCGCGCGCCCGCAGGACGCACTCGGGTTGCACGTCGAAACCACCAAGATACGCGGGCGACAAGCATTCCCCGAGCAGCCGGAGATTGGCGCCGGTGCCGCATCCGACGTCGAGCACCGCCGGCCGCGAGGCGATGCGGCAAGCGGGTAACCGGAGAAGCTGCGCGACGAGATCCTGCAATCCGGCGTACCACCAGTGCGTCTCTTCCGCGGCGCACAACTCGTCGATCATGGGCCCGGGGTGTTCGTCACGCATCACCGTCAACCTTCCGGAAAACGTAGCGGACGACGGCCGGCTGGCCCGCAATGGATCGCCTGTTCAGACGGACAAAGCATTCGCCCAGCAGTCCGAGATAGAACAGCACCGCCGCGAGCGCGACCAGCAATATCGACGGCCAAATCCCGGCCAAGGGCAGCGTTCCGAGCATGCACAGCACGGCCGCGATTGCGCCCAACAAGGCGGTCGCGGCGCCGGCGGCCATTGCCGTCCGGAACGGCAGCGTGGAAAAGCCGAGGCAGGTTTCGAGCCAGAGCCCGAACAGCTTGCGATAGGTGTAGCCGGACCGGCCGGCCAGCCGTGGCTGATGCTGCACGTCGAGCACGGAGTAACGGCGTGTGGCCTGAAAGATCATGGCGTCGAGATTCACCAGCGGCCCGTCGAACCGGCAGAGAACGTCGACCAGGAACCGGTTCACGACCTTGAAGCTCGACAGGTACAAGCCCGGCGGCCGATCGAAGAGCCAGCCGGCGGTGCAGTTGTAGAGTTGGCTGGCCAGCCGCCGATGCCAGGCATGGCGGAGCTTCGGGTAGCGGGCAAACACCACGTCGGCCTTGCCCGACTCGGCCGCGTCAAACATGCGAGCCACGTCCTCGGCCGACTGCTGACCGTCGTCATCGACAATGGCGACCCAGCGTCCGCGGCTGTGGGCCAGGCCGATCAGCACGGCGCGCTGCTCGCCGACGTTATGGTTGAGTTGCACAAATACGATCCGGCCGGGATAGCGCTCGGCGAGCCAATGGCAAACGCCTTCGGAATCATCTTGCGAGAAGTCGTCGACGAGCACGATTTCGCTGTCGTCGTCCAGCGCCGCCAACAGCGTTTCGACGACCGTGGCAACCGTGGCCGCCCCGTTGAAAACCGGAATGACAACCGAGCTGGCCGGCGACGCGTGGGGCTTCCTCCCCTCTTCCCCCGTGGGAGCGGGACCCGGGGGCGCCGGGGCGGGTTCGTGCAGCCGAACCGCGGGAACCTTGACGTACTGTTCAACGGCACTCATCGATGCACAACCCCCGAAAGCGCCGCGTTTCGCCGCTCGGGCGGACGATTGCGCCAAAAAATGGTGAAGCCGGGCAAGCGCCGGGGGCCGACGACGATTTGCTTCCTGTGTGGGAATCGACGCCCGAGTTCCTGCTGAAAAGCCGCCGAAGCACCCTTCGGCGAAAACTCCACGAAGTCGCGCAGCACGACGAGGTCGATCTGCTGCTGCTCGATGGTATCGAGCAGCCGTTGATCGCGCTCGGGCGTTCCGTAATCGGGATCCAACGTGTCGAAGAAGGTCCGCGTCGGATTGCGGCGGCCAGTCAGGAAATAGACCTCGGGCGAGTCCGGCAGGGCGAGGATCGCCGAGCCTTTGCGCGAATGCCTGGCCACCTGCGTGATCAGACGGCCATACTTTTGCGCCGTGAGGCCGTCGCAGCGGATCGGCCAGCGCGCGCCGGGAATCCGCGCCGTCCAATGAGCGGGATAGTAGAGCCGGCCGAACGCCACCGGCATTCCCGGCAAAACCCATAACGTCGAGAAGGCGGCCACCGCCACGGCGAAAACCACCACGGCGATCGGCGCTCCGGCACGCGGCTGTTTGTGGGCGTGGGCAGCGCGGGCAATCGCCGACTTGCTCTTGCCTCGGTTGCCACTGGCGTGGCTGGCGCTGGCGTGATTGACCGAGGCTGGAAACATCAGCGCCAGCGTCAACGCACCGGCCACGATCACCAGCGGCGCGGCATACAGAAAATAGATCCCGTGCGGCAGCGGAAACTGCACCAGGCCGAACACGGCGGCCGTGGCCACGATCAAGAAAGTATCTTCGGCGTGCTCGAAAGCAGGGCCGGCCTTCGCTGCGCGCCGCGAGTCGTGGCGGCGCAGCTCGAACCACAAGCAGAGCACCAGGCCGATGCTCGCCGCCAGCGGCGTCAAGCGTGCCGCGTTCCACACGGCCGAATAGCTGGCCGGGTACTTGCCGGCGGCGCACAGTGCAACCGCCGCGCACGCGACCACGCCGCAGAGCCAGGGCGCCGTCCATCGATATCTCCGAGCCAGCCCGACCGGCACGGCAAGCGCGGTCAGCAGCAAAGCGCCGAGCACGAAGGGGCCTTTCGAAATCGGCGATCCAATTAAGGCGTCGTCCAGCCGGCGCAGCGGAGAGACAAACACGCCGTGGAACCAGGACGAGACGTCGCCGGCGGCAGCATACGGCAGCAGGAACAAACCGACCGGCACGGCGAAGCCGGCGAAGAACGTCGCGCCGATCGCCAGCAGCCGCAGAAAGCGGTCGCGCGCGCCACGGTGGCGCAAACGCCATTCGTTCCACGTCAGAAATCCGGAGATCACAGCCGACGGGCCGACGAACGTGGTGAACTCCGGCAGCTTTGGCACCACGGCCACGAGGGACGTGAGCATCGCGACGTACGCCCACAAGCCGGCGATCGTGAGCCCAGACCAGTAGCCGTGGGTCGACTCTGTTGGAGCGGGCCGTGCGTCGGACCGTTGCTGCTCGGCAAAGATCACAAACAGCGCAGCCGCCGCCACAAAGTAGATCCCCACCAGCTTGAACAGGAACGACATGCCGGTGCAGGCCCCGGCGACCGCCAGCCACCGCAGTCGCTGCGTGTCGTGATAGTGGAGCATCGCCACGACGGCGAAGATCGTGCAAAACAGGTTGTACCAGGTCGGCATGGGGGAGAAGTAGTTGGGTAGGCTCGCCAGAAAGGCCGCGGCCGTCGTGAGCGCGGAAACCCATTCGGGCAGCACGCGCCGGCACAGTCCGTACAGGGCCAGAAACGCGATCAGCGCACCGGTGAGCAGCACGAGCCGTGCGGAAAGGATGCTCACGCCGAGCACGCGGAAGGCGGCCGCGTTGACGAAGCTCAATAAGCCCGTATAGGGATCGTCGAAGTCGCGATGCGGGAGTTCGCCGTGCAGAATGCGTTCGGCGGCCTGCCCGATCGTGCCATCGTCGTGCGGAACAATCGCAAGGTCCATGCGGCCGATCAAGACGGCGGCGATTGTCACCAAGAGGATCACACGGCAGACGACGTCGGGAAGGCGTGATTGCGGCCGGACGGTTGCGCGGACACGGGCTCTGCGAACCGTTGTGAAAGGTGCGTGGAGCGACGGCTGGGAGATGCTCATAGTTGAATGACATGTGAGGTGCAGCGAAAACCGCGTCGCACCAGGCGGCCCGGCTTGCCGCGCCGCGTGGTTGCCGATGTGTTAGCAAATCGCGGGCCGCACTGGCGCAACAGAGGTTTTAAGCCCGGCCGCTACGGCACATTTTGCTATCATCGCGCCTCGGAGGCGTGTTGCCGTCACGACATGAAGTCCGGCAGCCGCGACAAACTGTCGGAAATCAGCCGCCAGCCGCGAGAAAAAACGGCTTGCCGCGGCCTGCCAACTGCCGGCCGGCCAAGGTGAACCGCGCTACGGCGGCATTCGCTCCGGGCCCTGGAGCTGGGCAATTGCATGTCACAAAAGCTCGTGTCGACTACTCGCCGCGAACCGGTCACTTTTTTGCGAGCCCCATCCTTTACTTGCTCCCTGCGGATCGCCACAATTCGATCCGATGGTTCTGGGGCAAGAGCCGCTCCCGCCGCAAGCGCGCATGGAACTGAGCGCGAAACCCGCCGTACACACTCGGAATCGGATTCCTTCGTTCGACCGGCCTTCGGCCACAAGCCCGAGGGATTGGACGGTCCTGCTGCTGGAGGGCGAACTTGATTGCGGATTCCTACCCATTGCCGTTGCGTCCCATCTCCGACGCGGATCGAGCCGAAGTCGCCGAGCTGATTTATTGCTCGATCAACTATTGGTACGAAGTACACGGCCGCGCGCCGATCTTTCGCGGCGGCCCGGGCGTGACCGAGGTTTTTTACGAGGTTTACAACGACTTGAACCCCGGCTCGAGCGTCGTGGCCGTCAACCCGCGCAATGGCCGGCTGATGGGAGCGTGTTTTTATCATCCGCGCGAGCACCACGTGGGCCTGGGGATCATGGCGGTGCATCCCAACTATTTTTGCCAGGGCGTGGGCCGCGCGCTGCTCGCGCACGTCGTCGACTTTGCCGACGCCAATCATTACAAGAGCGTGCGGTTGACACAGAGCGCGCTGAACGTCGAAAGCTTCTCGCTGTACAACAAGGCCGGCTTCGTCCCGCGTTATGCCTTCCAGGACATGATCATCGAAGTTCCGGCCACGGGCTTTGCCGGCCGCATGCCAGGCATGAACCGGGTGCGCGCTGCGCGGCTGGAAGACGTGCCCGCCATGGGCGCATTGGAAATGGAGGTCAGCGGCATCAGCCGGGTCGCCGACTACCGCTATTGCATTGAAAACCGCCGCGGTTATTGGCACGGCTCAGTGATCGAAGGCAGCGGCGGCACGATCGACGGTTTTCTGATCTGCTGCTCGCATCCCGCCATGACCATGCTGGGACCGGGGGTCTCGCGCACCGAAGTCGACGCCGCCGCGCTCGTGTGCCGCGGGCTCGACGTGCTGCGCGGCCGCACGCCCGTCGTGCTGATTCCTACGGACAAGGAGCACCTGGTGCGGCAGATGTACGCCTGGGGAGCGCGCAACTGCGAAATGCACTTTTGCCAGGTCCGCGGGCCGATGCAGCCGTTTCGCGGCGTCAGCCTTCCCAGCTTCCTGCCCGAAACCGCCTGAAAATTCTTCCGGAACCCACGCACTATGCAACGCATCGAACGCGAACAGGCCTGCAAGTATGCCTTCGATTGGCGCGACGAACCGCTGTTGCGGGTCGCGGCCGGCGAAACGTTCGAGATCGAGACCTACGACGCCAGCACCGGTTATTTCCGCACGCCCGAGGACAAGGCGGTTCCTGGGCGCCGGCCGGGATTCGACCGCTCGCCGCCGCACGCCAATCCGATCGCAGGGCCAGTCCTGGTGGAAGGGGCCGAGCGTGGCGATACGCTGGTCGTGTCGATCGAAGACATTCTCGTGGCCGACTATTCGTGGATCGCCATCGGCCCGCGACGCGGCACACTGGGAGAGAGCACGCGCTGGCCCGAGCTCTCGAGCGAATACACGACGAAGATCTTTCAGCACCGGCCGGGCCCCAGCGGCACGCTACGCGACGGCACGCTGGAGTTTTCGCCGCGCGTGTCTTGGCCGCTCACGCCGTTTATCGGCACGCTGGGCGTGGCTCCCGACCGCGAGGTAACCACCAGCCTCGACGGGCAAGGCGACTGGGGCGGCAACCTCGATATCCGCGACGTGGCGCCGGGCAATCGCATCCTGCTGCCGGTCTATCACGCAGGAGCGCGCTTCTATTTGGGCGATGTACACGCCAGCCAGGGAGACACCGAGTTCACCGGTACGGCGGCCGAGACCATGGCCACCGTGCGGCTCAAGCTCGAGGTCATCAAGGGCCGGCGCGTCCCCTGGATGCGCATCGAAAAGCCGGAATCGATCGTTTCGATCTATGCGTTTCGGCCGTTGGAAGTCGCCGTGGAAACGGCCACGATCAACCTCATCGAGTGGCTGGTGAACGACTACCACTACTCGCCCACCGACGCCTACTGCCTGGTGAGCACTTGCCCCGACTTTCGCATTCACGTCTACCAGATGTGCAAGCTCGGCAAGCTGAATTACGTGGCCGGCGCCGAATTGCCCAAGCGCTATCTGGGCTGAGAGCAGGCGGTCCGTTGCCCGTTGTCCGTGGTCCGTTGCCACTGACCACTGACCACTGACCACCGCCCCTTGCGTCCGGAAAAAGTGGGACTATCGGTACGGCCTGGCACGCGGAATTTGACATTCGCCACCGTTGACCTACGTTTTCTTCGCAGCCTTCTTTTCCGGCAGTTCTTTCGCCGCTCGCGTCGCGAGCACGCTGGAGAGGCACATCAGGTCCTGCGTTCATCCTACCGTCGAAAGAGTTACGCATATGAATAAGCGGATTTTGGCGTCGTTTTTGGTGCTAGGAGTCTTGAGCCTCTTGGCGACCACGGGCGAGGCGCAAACGGTCTCGTCCTATCAATCGTCTTATCGGCCATCGGGCTTGCCACTGGTCGGAAAGACCTATCTGGCCGGCACCGACACGGCTTCGGCCGCTGAAGTCTCGCTCCAAAGCGCGTATATCAGCATGATCAAGAAGTATCTGCCCGAGGGGCAGGCATTCACGGGCATCGGACTCAACCAGTTGGACCCCAAGCGGCTGTACTTCCTGTTCTCGTACGCGCCGCGGGTGTACTTCATTTACGAAGGCGCCTGCTACACCGACGCTCTGGGAGCGACGATCGCCACGGTCAGCTCGCCGACCAACAAGCCGACGACGGGCACCAGCTACACGCTGTTTCCCGATCAGAAATCATGGCAAGGCTCGGCTTGCGCCACTGGCAGCGCCCGCTCGTCCACCGAGCCGCTCCAGGCCGGCGATTTCGTGAAGTTGCCGACGGTCAACGCCGGCCAGCAGTTGGCGTTCTTCATCATGTCGAACCTGAACACCAGCGGCACGACCCCGCAATACACGTTCTATAACGGGGCCAGCAACAACCCCGACAATTTCCAACACATGATCGCCTTCTTTCCGTCGAACAACAGCCAGTACATCATCATCGGCTTCGAAGATGAATACGGCGGCGGCGACATGGACTGCAACGACTTGATGTTCGTGGTCGACGTGGGCGTCAACAACGCGGCCGCCTGGTCGGCCGCCACCAACCAGCCCCAGTAAGGTCTCGGGGCTCGTTCAGCTTGTCGTGTTATGCGTTGATCCAGTTCCTTCAAACGGCCAAGATCATGGTGTCGAGCCCTGCCAGTGAACCATCCGCCGCCCTGGTTCGACGCCGGCCGCCCCGCGCGAGAAATCGCTCGGGCGCGGCCGTCGTCGAACTGGCCCTGTGCCTTCCGGTTCTGTTGACCACGGCGCTGGGGATGATCGAGACCTGCAACGTGGTCTTCGTGCAGGCGCGGGTGCAGTCAGCCGCGTTCGAGGCGGCACGGCTGGCCACCAGGCCCACGACGGCGCAGGCCGTCGCGGCCAGCAGCTCGCAGGTGCAGGCCTATGCCCAAACGCTGTTGACGGAGCTGGGTGTCAACGGGGCAACCGTGACGTTGACGCCCGGCAGTTGGGCCAGCGGAGGTCTCGATCCTGGGGTAACGCAGGTCACCGTGTCGATCACGGCCCCCTTAAGCCAGAATGCCGCAACGTGCCTGGTAATCAGCAACTCGCTGACCGTCAGCACGCAGGCCACGATGCTCGCCGAATAGAGGAAATGCTATGCGCTTTCGAACCCGTCAACTTGGTCGCCGCCGCGGTGCCATCGCAGTGCTCGTGGCGTTGGCGATTCCGGTGCTGCTGATTCTGTCGGCATTCGCCATGAATGTGGCGTACATGCAGATGGTGCGTGAGCAGTTGCGTGTCACCTGTGACGCATCCGCCAAGGCGGCGCTGGTGAACTACGGCACGTACGGCTCGCAATCTACCGCCATCTCGTATGCTCAGACCGTGGCGAACCTGAACAAGGTCGCCGGGTCGTCACTGTCGATTTCGACCAGCGACGTCGTTTTCGGCAATGCCACTCAGCCCAGCGCCGGCGCGTACTACGCCTTCACGGCCGGTGGCACGCCAGTCAACGCCGTGCAAATCACCGGCACGGTGAACCCGTCGCTGTTCATGACCGCATTTCTGCCGATCTCAAAATTCCAGACGACGCAGATGTCGACGGCGACGCGAGTCGCGCACGATATTTGCCTGGTGCTGGACCGCTCGGCCTCGATGGCCTTCGATTTGAGCAGCAATGAATACGAGTACCCGACCTACCTCGCCACGCCGGCCGCTCCCACGCCGGTTCCCAGTTCGGGAAGCAACGCCCTGGCGCTGTATTTTACGCCGCCCAGCAGCTACGCCAGCACGCCCAGCCGCTGGTACGAATTGAACGCGGCCGTGACCTCGTTCATCAGTACGCTTACTTCCCGCAACCTCGATGTTCACGTGGCGCTGGTGACGTACGCCGAAACGTACAGTCTTGGCTCGTACAGCGCCACCGAGGCCTCGCTCGACCAGCAGTTGACGGCGAGCTACAGCACGTTGATCCCCACCGGCCTGAACAACTACGGCTATAACGCCAATTCCGGCGCCGGAAATCCGCTGCTGGGCGGAACCAATATCTCCGCCGGGCTGGCGCTGGCACAGGCCGAACTCACCAGCTCGCGCGCCCGCACGACCGCCGACCGCACGATCATCCTGATTACCGACGGCAACGCGACCTCGGGCAGCACCAACATCTCCACCATCACCCAGACGTATCGCACGTCGTACGACGTCGTCACGCAGGTCATTACAGTGGGAGCTGAAGCCTCGTCCGGCTCGGTTCAAACCGCGATGCAGGCAGCGGCCTCCAGCGGCAACGGCACGCTGTACAACGCGCCGACTTCAGCCCAATTGCAGAGTGCATTCCAAGCCATTGCCGACAGCCTGCCGGCCGTGCTGATTAAATAGGAGTCGGGGACATGCTGCGTCGTGGCCGATATCGTGCGGAGCGTCGTGGCGCCTCGGTCGTCGAATTTGCGCTGTGTGCGCCGGTGCTGTTTGCGGTGTTGTTCGGGACCATTGAATTCTCGCGCATGCTGCAGATTCAGCACACGGTTCGCCAGGCGGCCCTGGAAGGCGCCCGCGCCGGAGTGGCCTACGATGCGCAAACCTCCGATGCGCAGACCGCCGCCACCAACATCACGGCGACCATCGGCATCGTCAGTCCCACGGTCACCATCAGCCCGAACCCGCTGAGTTGGTCCAGCCAGACCATTACCGTGACGGTCTCGGCCGACCCGGGACAGAACGGTTGGCTGCTCTGGTTCTTTACGGCCGGCAAACCCGTCTCGGCCACGATCACCATGGCCCGCGAAGTCCAGGCCGTCTCGGTCTCGAGTGCTTCGTAAGGCGCCCCGCGCCTGATCGCGCGGACAGCCCCGCGCGAGTTGCGTCGTCGCTATGACGCATACGATCGGCGCAATGCGCAGCGGCCTAAATAGCCGATTTGCCCACAGGGGGGATACGAACTAGGTTTTTAGTGGTCCGCAGAAAATGCGCGCGCCGTCACCGTCTTTTGCCTCGGGGCGTACGGTGTAAAGACTTCCACGCCGGTCGGCGTCGCACGCTCGATGCATGCAGAAGGTAGAGAGTCGATGTTGTTGTCGCGAAGAAAGGCCGAGAATCGCCGCGGCACGGCCGCCGTCGAGGCCGCGCTCGTGATGCCGCTGATGCTGAGCCTGATGTTGGGCGTGTGGGAAGTCGGCCGCGCGGTGCAGATGACCCAGTTGCTCAACGATGCGGCCCGCCAGGGCGCACGCATGGCCGCCGGTGGAATCAACAACGGCACTTCCGTCACCGTGGCCATGGTGCAGCAAGCCGTCCGCGATTCGATGACCGCCTCGGGCTTTCCCACCGCCGCCGTGAGCGGTGCCACGATCACGTTGACGAACCTGAGCGGGCATACTTGGACCGACCCTTGCAACGCCCAGCCGCTGGATCCTTTTCGAGTCAGCGTGGTGGTGCCGGCGGGCGCGGCATTCAACAGCGTGCGCTGGGTACCGGTGAGCCTGATCAGCGGCATCAGCCAATTGTCGAGCACGGTCGAATGGTTCTCGGCCAACGACTCGCAGGTGACGGTCAGCACCACGCTTCCCTATTGAGGATCGGGTCAGATGACAATCATTGCCGCATTGCACGGTCCGCAGGCCGCCCGTCGACGACTGCGGCAGCGGCGCGGCGCCACGTTGGTGGAAGCCGCGCTGGTGCTCCCGATGCTGCTGCTGTTTTTCATCGGAGTGACCGAGTACGGCCGCTACCTGATGACCAACGACATCTTCAACATCGCGGCCAAAGAAGGCGCCGCGTACGCGGCCAAGCACACTGACCCCATCGTGCTGGGCGGCACGACCTACGGCAATGGCACCTCGGACGTGACCAACGTCGTCAACAGCTTCTTGGGCGGCCTGACGCTCAGCGGGCAAAGCACCCAGGTGTATATGTCCGACAGTCTGGGCAACAACTTGGGAACTTGGACCAACGCGACGGCCGGACAGTACGTGTGCGTCAAGATCACGGGCACGTATACCTTCGCGGCGAATGCGCTGTTATTCCTGCCGTCTTCAGTACCCTTGACATTTCAGTCCGTCGTGCTTTGCGAAGGCAACTAAGCATTCTCATCGTTCGAAAAGTTGGTTTTATGATAGTGGATACGCTTCCTTCCGATCGACGCGCGGCGCCTCGCCGCGGATTTTCGGCCGTATTGTTGGTGGTGTTGCTGATTCCCGTGCTGGCATGCGTGGCCCTGGCGATTGATTTGGGCTTGCTGGCGGCCGCGCGCACGCAAATCAGCGATGCGGCCGACGCCGCAGCCATGGCCGGCGCGCGCACGCTCAACGGCGTTAGCAGCAGCAACAACAACTATGCCAACGTTGTGCCGAACATGAAC
This sequence comes from Pirellulales bacterium, assembly GCA_036268995.1. Lineage (GTDB taxonomy): Bacteria > Planctomycetota > Planctomycetia > Pirellulales > PNKZ01 > DATATB01. Next base: position 74,534 of record DATATB010000161.1, read on the forward strand.
AGCGTGATCCAGAGCAACTCGGTGCTGGGCACGGCACTGACCAGCAGCCAGTTGACGGCCAATATCGGCCGCTATGTGTACAACACCAGCGCACAACAGTTCCAAGGGCAATTTCCCGGCCCTTCGACGAGCAACTGGAGCCTGGTGCAGGCCACGGTCACCGCGAATCCCAACACGCTGATGAGCTTTTCCAAGGTGTTCAATATCACGGTGCCCAATATGCAGGCCACGGCGGCCGCTGCGCATCGCCCGCGCGATATTTGCTTGATCGTCGATTTCTCGGGCTCGATGCGCTTCGGCAGCTTGCTGGGCTTGCCCTATTCCGGCGACCGGACCTCAAACAATCAGGACACGCTGTATCCCGCATTCGGGGCTTATTCCGCGATGGGCTCCGACCTGTTGGCTTCGGCGGCCACGAGCCCCTACGAGAATGCCAACATCACCACGACCACGAGCGATGGTCGTGCGCCGATCGTGCAGGACTTTTACACCAGCTCCAGCGGCGGGGCGGCGTTTACCGCGCAGCCCAGCAGCTATGCCACCACGCCCGGCGGCGACAACTATCTGAAGATTACCCAAAACAAAGGCAGCACCTACGCCCAGACTTTGAGCCAGATCGTTAAGACGGCCGGCTACGACTCGACCTTCGAAACCAAGGGGTACAAGGACTACACGGGCACAACCTTTAACAAGTACACGACGGGGCCGGGCTACTACGGCAAGACGTTCTACGTCTGGCCGCCGGATCCGCTGGCCGCCAACGATTGGCGGCAACTGTACTTCGGCACCAACGACAACTCGAAACTCTGGGATTCCAGCGGCAACTTCCAAACGCCGAGCACGGGCGGCTACACGGTAAACTACACCGCGATCCTGAACTGGCTCACGACCGTCGGCCCGAATCCATTCCCTTCGCGGCTGCAATCGGGACGAATCGTCTACTACACGGCAATTCCCACTACGATCAATACTGCCACCTGGCCGCCGACCGATCTGAACCAGCGGTTCTGGAAAGATTATATCGACTACGTGCTGGGTTTTATGCAGACCGGCACCGGCAGTTATACCGACATCAGCACCAATGCCTCCGGGCTGAGTGGATATGGAAACGATCAGACTTGGGGCACCGTCAAAATCACCGCCAAAGCCAGCATCGCAAAAGTCGGCGGCAAGACGCCCTACATGAATTACACCGACAACCCCCAGCGGCCGCTGCTGAGTTTCTGGTTCGGGCCGCTGACGATGATCGATTTCCTGGGCAATTACAACCTCTGGTACAGCGTCAGCCCGAATTGTTCGCGTTATTGCTGGTGGCCTGGCACGTGCCATGAGTCGCCCATGTATGAGTGCAAGCTGGGATTGCAGGCCGCGCTCGAGGACATGAACAACAACCACCCCAACGACCAGGTGTCGCTGATCTACTTCAGCACGCCGGCCTCGACCTCCACCGATACCGCCGGCAATCGTTTCAACCGCGTGCGCGTCGGCCTGGGGCAGAACTTCAGCAACATGGAAGACTCGCTCTGGTATCCGCCCGCCACGGTGGGCAATTCCAGCGCCACCGTTACGCCCTATGATTCGAACAATATCGAAGTGCCGCGAGCCCAGGGCGGCACGTGCTATGCCTACCCGTTGATGCTGGCTTACAACCAATTCAGCTCCAATACGTCGCTGCAGACATACAACACGGCCGAGCCAGCGGGCGACGCGGGCGGCAACGGCCGCGTCGGAGCGCAGAAAATCCTGATCTTCGAGACCGACGGCGCGCCAAATACCACGGCCTCTGCCAACTTCACCAATGGCGGCTCGTACAAGTCGTATTACAACATCCGCTACAACAGCGCCAGCCCAGGCAGCAGCGACTATCCCTCGGGCGTCAACGGATACGGCGACAACGATCCCACCGTGACTTCGCAGATCTACACCGTCTGCAATCAATTGGCCGGCTCGTCCACGGGCACGGGCTTTTCCACCGGCAGCAAGCCCATGTTGATCCATTGCCTGGCATTCGGTCCGCTGGGCCCCAACGCCGTGCCCACGCTCGCTGCAATGCAGAGCATCGGCAACGTCACGGACGGAATGCCGGCCTACAAACAGATTAATGGCGACCAGGCCACGATCGTGAGCGACCTGCAAACCGCGATCGCCACGATCCTGCAAAACGGCGTGCAGGTGTCGCTAATTCAATAACTTGAGCCCGTTGTACTCGCGGCAACAATACCGCCCCGCGCGCGGTTGCAACTCGATTCTGTGAGCTATGCTTGCCTATGCTCAGAGAACCTGCCGTAGAGTTCGAGCGCGTGGTCAAGGCTTACCCGGCCGGTTGGCTGGGTCGTCGCCGCGTGGCTGCGCTGCGCGATGTCAGCCTGGCGATCCCCCGTGGCACGGTGTTCGGCCTGGTCGGGCCCAATCGCGCGGGCAAAACCACGCTGGTCAAGCTCCTGCTTTCGCTCTGCCGGCCGACGGCCGGGCAAGTCAGGCGTTTGGGCCGCGCGGCCAGCGATCGACGCACGCTAGCCCGCGTCGGCTATCTGCACGAAAGCCAGGCCTTCGGCCGCTATCTGAGTGCCGGCACGCTGCTGGAATACTACGGCGTCCTGTCCGAGGTGCCGCGGCACGAGCTGCGCACCCGGATTCCGCGATTGCTCGAGCAAGTTGGGCTGGCCGATCGGGCACATGAACCCATCGTCCGTTTCAGCAAAGGCATGGTCCAGCGGCTGGCACTGGCCCAGGCGTTGATCAACGAGCCCGAGCTGCTGGTCCTGGACGAACCGACCGAGGGCATGGACCTGTCAGCCCGGCAGATGCTGCACGAAGTCGTGCGCTCGTGTCGCCAGCGGCAGGCCACGGTGCTGCTGATTTCGCACAGTTTGCACGACGTCGAGCAATTGTGCGACGAGGTCGCCGTGCTCCGCTTAGGCGAGTTGGCATTCGTCGGTCCAATTTCCGAACTGACCAGCGGCGGATCGGCCGATCCCGCCGGACTGGAACAGGCCCTGGCACCGCTTTACGCCGCAGTGACGCCATGAGCTTTACTCAACGCATTTTGACGCTGTCCTGGCTGGTCCGCGACACGTTTCGCCAATCGCTGGCTTCGGGCGTTTGCTGGCTGCTGCTGGGCTTGAGCACGCTGTGCATCGTCGTCTGTTTGAGCATCAGCACCTCGGGCGTTCAATCGCTCAAGCCGGCCGGCGCGAATCCCGACTTTTTGCCGCGCTTCGATCCTGACGCCGGCAATGCCGAAAAGCTCAAGCAGTCGGGCGTGGTCGTAGCCGACGGACGGCTGCATTTGGCCTTCGGCGCCATCGAAGTCCCGTTGGGCCGCGATACCCGTGGCGGCGTGCATTTTCTCGAACTGCTGCTGGCCGGCGGCGTGGCCGATACTTTGGGGCTGCTGTTGGCGCTGGTTTGGACTGCCGGCTTCCTGCCGCAGTTTCTCGATCCGCGCAGCATCTCGGTCCTGCTGGCCAAGCCCGCCCCGCGCTGGTGTCTGCTGATGGGCAAATACCTGGGCGTGTTGGCCTTCGTGGCCGCGCACGCCACGTTGTTCGTGGGCGGCACATGGTTGGCCATCGGCCTCAAGACCGGCGTCTGGGACTGCTCGTACTTGCTGTGCGTGCCACTACTGCTGTTGCACTTTTCGATCTTTTTTGCCTTCTCGCTGCTGCTGGCCGTCTGCACGCGCAGCACGGTGAGCTGCGTCTTCGGCTCGATCGCCTTTTGGGCCATCTGCTGGGGCATGAACTACGGCCGGCACCTCGCGGCCGGTACGCGTCTGGGTCCCGATGCCAAGCTGTCGACGCCGCTGATGGGAGTCGTCGAGGCCGGCTACTGGATCCTGCCCAAGCCGGCCGATCTGGGCATGGTGCTCTACGACGCCCTGGGCGCCCGCGACCATTTCAGCCCGCTGCTGACCGATCCCGCGCTATTCTCCTTCGGACTGTCGATCGCCACGTCGCTGGCCTTCGCCAGCTATCTGCTGTGGGCCGCCTCGCGGCAGTTTGCCGCCACTGATTATTGATTCTCCGACGTCGCCGCGCTTATATCGCTTGGAACGATGCAACTCGGCATACTGCACGGCGGCCCACACGCCATGGCTTGCGGCTTATCCGCCGCGAATACGAACGCCCGCGGCTGGAACAATCCACAATCGCCCGGCAACCGGCTCGCGCTCCAACAAATCGAGCGTGCGGCCAACGACGTTCAACAGATGCGGCCGGCTCTGGTCTACAACGCGGAAGACGATCAGACCGGCATAGTCCGCGGGCGGAAAGACGCGGATGTCGGCGAAATCCAGATCGAGCGTCACGATGGCGCGATTGTCGGCGCGGCAATGCTCGGCCAAGGTCGCATCGTCGCAACCACGCAGCCCTTCGACATGGACGGTATGCGCGTCGTGGCCTTGGCTGGCAAATAGTAGGGCCACGTCGTCGTGCAAGTTCTCGTCAATCTTGAACCGCATTACGCGGCGCCCGGCGTAAAGGGAATCACCGTCTCGCGAGCCAGTTCGGCTGCATATTGAACGGCTGCTTGCACGTCTTCCCGTTCCAGGTGGTATCCGCGCAAGATCGCTTCCACCGATTCTCCGGCCGCCAGGTTGTCGAGAACCACGGAGACCATGACCCGGGTGCCGCGAATGCAGGCTTTGCCATGACAGACGGCCGGATTTACCGTGATGCGTTCTTGCCAGGTCATTCGATCAACCCTTCTGCGAGGAGGCCCTTTAATCCTAGCACCTCAAGCCCGGCGAAGCGACAACCGCCGCTCCGATCGATCGCGGCCTTGCCTTTGGGCGGCCTTTTTTTGGGTGGCGAGGACCCTGCCCGTGTTGGGTATGATGGGTTAAGCTATCATGAGCGAGTTGCCCGTCCGCTGTGATTGCACCAACTGATCCACAACCAAGGAACACCGGCCGTGCCCAGTCCACGCTTCAAGCAACTTACCGATCAGGCCAAGCAGCAAATTCGTGAAATCGACATGACCGAGGTCCAGCAGAAACTCTATCGCGGGCTCCCGTGCCGGGTAATCGACGTTCGCGAGGATAGCGAATGGGCCCAGGGCCATATCCCCGGCGCCATTCATGTCGGCAAAGGCATCATCGAGCGCGATATCGAGCAGGTGGTTCCCGACGTGCAAACCGAGTTGATCCTCTATTGCGGCGGCGGCTCGCGCTCGGCATTGGCCGCCGAAGCCCTACAGAAGATGGGCTACGAGAATGTCTGGTCGCTCAAGGGCGGCTTGAAGGGCTGGCGCGAGGCCGACTTGCCGGTCGAGTAATTGAAATGATGAATGACGAATGACGGCGGTACGAAGCCTCTGGCTAAAGTCGAGAAGGGAACACTAATTTTCACTAATTCCCACTAATCCCGATTAGTGTTCATTAGCGCCGATTAGTGTTCCTGTAGTGTTCCTGCAAAGAAAGTCCGGAACTTGCGACGACCGAACGATAAATGTGGATTCCTGAATCGCAAACGGGTTTGGCTCGCGCTCGTTGCAGGCGCTCTCAGCCTTTGCCCGGCTTGCAGCGATCGAGTGAAGCATGCGACGATCAACTCGCTGGCGGCACAGTATGACCTGGTGTGGGCCGGCAAGAGCGACCGGATTGTGCTCTCACAAGGCCTGGTGACCGACCCGGAGGTCGTTCCACTGGCGAAGCTTGGCAAGTTGCGCGAGCTGCAATTGCTTCAAACGCGCCTCAGCGACTCGAGCGCCACCGTGCTCGGCTCACTCAAGAACTTGGAAGTCCTGGCGCTGGGCCAGACCAGCTTCGGCGACGCGGCGCTGGCGGCGCTGAAGCCGCTAACAAAACTCGTGCGACTGCAACTGGCCAGCTCGCAGATCACCGACGCGGGCCTGGACCATCTGGCGGCCTTTCCGCAGCTCGAACTGCTCCGCTTGGGCAGCCCCCAAACGAGCGATGCCGGCGTACCGGCCATTTGCCGCTTGCGTCATCTGCGATTTGTAATCCTCGACGACAGCCGCGTCGGCGATCCCGCCCTCGTGCAACTGGCCCAGCTTCCCGAGCTCGAATCGCTGTATGTCGAGCGCACGCAAGTCACCGAGGCCGGCATCGCCCGGCTGCACAAGACCTGCCCGGACGTACACGTCCACTGGTAAGGAACGAACGCAAAATAACTTCTCCGCAAACCCCTCTCCCCTTGCGGGAGAGGCCGGGTGAGGGGCCTGGAAAATCGGGAAGTTATTTTGCGTTCGTTCTTAAGCCCCCGGCAATGACTGGCGAGCGGCCCAATCGGTATCTATGCTAGGACCCGGGGCCAGCCTTTGCAGCCAACGGAATCAACACCCAATGACACGTTCGATGCGGTTCGCGTTTGTCGGCTTGTTCGTCCTTTCGATCGGCGCGGCGGCCTATGGCCTGCTCTTGCTCCGCAGCTCCGGCGCCGACATGGCGGCCAGTGCCCGGCAGTTTGTTTCGCTGCTCGACGGCGCCCAGCGCGAGCGCGCGACGCGCACGTTCGACAATCTCGATCGGGTCAAGTGGCACTTCATTCCACTGGCCGAGCGCAAGGGCCTGCAAATCAAAGACATGGACGCCGCGCAGCGCAAGGCAGCCTTCAGCCTGTTGCAAGCGGGCTTGAGCGAGATCGGCTATTACAAGGCCCGGCAGATCATGAGCCTGGAATACATTCTCCGCGAGCTGGAGAAGTCGCGTACCGGCGGACCCATCCGCGATCCGGAGCGCTATTACTTCACGGTCTACGGCACTCCCGGCGCCGAGGGCAAGTGGGGTTGGAGCGCCGAGGGACATCACTTGTCGCTGAACTTCGTCGTCGACGACGGCAAAGTCGTTTCCTACACGCCTAGCTTCCTGGGTTCCAATCCGGCCACGGTCGGGCAGGACATCGCTTCGGCCCCCGGCAAAGGCACGCGCGTGCTGGGCCGCGAAGAAGACTTGGGCTTCGAACTGCTGGCCGCGCTCAACACCGATCAGCGAAAAATCGTCGTGATCGCGGCCAAGGCTCCGCACGATTTACGCGGTGGCGGCGACGTGCAGCCGCCCAACACGCCGCCCGAAGGGCTGGCCGCCGGTGACATGAAACCCGCTCAGAGCAAACTCCTGCGCTCGCTGCTCGAGACGTATTGCGGCAACATGGCCGCCGATATCGGCTCGGCACGCATGGCCGAAATCGAGCAAGCCGGCTTCGACAAGGTTTATTTCGCCTGGGCCGGCGCCGATCATCCAGGGATCGGTCATTACTACCGCGTGCAGGGGCCCACGTTCCTGCTCGAGTTCTGCAATACGCAGCCCGACTCGGCCGGCAATCCCGCCAACCACGTCCACACACTCTGGCGCGACACGCGCGGAGATTTCGGCCTGCATCGCTAAATTCAGGAGGGTGCCCATGCAGCCCGAGCTGATTGCCGACTACGCATGCCAGACGGGCGAGCGGCCGATCTGGCATCCGCAGGAGAAGCGGCTGTATTGGGTCGACATTCCGGCCGGTCGGATGTTTCGCTACGACCCGGCCAGCGGCCAGCACGAACCGGTCTACCAGGGCCGGCCGATCGGCGGTTTCACCGCGCAGGCTGATGGTTCGCTGCTGTTGTTTCTCGATCGCGGCACGGTCGTCACGTGGCGCAATGGCCAGATCGAACGCACGATCGTGGAAGAAATCCCGGCCGACCGCGGCACGCGTTTCAACGACGTGGCCGCCGACCCCGAGGGCCGCGTCTATTGCGGCACCATGGCCGAGAAGGACGCGGACGGCAAAATCCTGCGTTACGCCCGGCTCTACCTGCTCCAGCGCGACGGCTCGCTCAGTACGCTGCTCGACAACGTGATCACGTCCAACGGCATCGGCTTCTCGCCCGACCAGCGCACGATGTACTACACCGACACCGGTGTGCGCACGATCTGGCGCTTCGACTACGATCGGGCAACTGGGACCATCAGCAACCAGCGGCCGTTCGTGCGCGTGCCCGAGGATCCGCAAGAAGGCAAGCCCGACGGCCTGGCGATGGACTCGCAGGGGCGCGTCTGGTCGTGCCGCTGGGGCGGCGGCTGCGTGGTCTGTTATTCGCCCGAGGGCGTGGAGCTAGAGCGGATTCGCCTGCCGACCGGCCAGGTGAGCTGCCTCACTTTCGGCGGTCCCGACTTGTCGGACATGTACATCACCACCGCCGGCGGCCACGACAAGGCAAAAAACGGCCCCACCGCCGGCGCCCTCTTCCGCGTCCGCAACATCGCCCACGGCGGCCCCGAATTCCTTTCCCGCATCGGGAACTGAATTGCTACCGCACGCGCCGGCCCTTTATAATCCCCACCTGGGCTTGGTTTTCGCTCGCCTCGGTTTTTCCCGGATGGCACTGTGTCCGCCTCGATCGCCCGCTTTCTGGCCTCTCTTTCGAATTCGGGCATTGCCAGCGCGGACGAAGCCGAGAGTTTCGCTGCCGAAATTCCCCCGGATCAGCGCGGCCAGGACGCCGACGCGCTCGCCCGCGAACTGGTTCGCCAAGGCAAGCTGACCCGCTACCAGGCAGCCGCCATCTACCAGGACAAGACCGACGGGCTGGTGCTGGGCAATTACCTGGTGCTCGATAAGCTCGGCGCGGGCGGGATGGGCCAGGTTTTTCGAGCCCGGCATCGCCGCATGGAGCGCGTCGTGGCGCTCAAGGTGCTGCCGAAGAAGGCGCTCTCCGCCCCAGACGCCATCGCCCGCTTTCAGCGCGAGGCCAAGGCGGCGGCCAAGCTCTCGCATCCGAACATCGTCACCGCCCACGATGCCGACGAGGCCAATGGTCAGCATTTTCTCGTCATGGAATACGTCGAGGGGAGTGATCTGGCCGGCCAGGTGAAGCAGCACGGGCCGCTGAGTGTGCCGCAGGCTCTCGACTATATCTTGCAGGCGGCCCGTGGATTGGAGCACGCGCATGCCGAAGGCGTGGTGCATCGCGACATCAAGCCCTCGAACCTGCTCGTGGACAAAAAGGGGACGCTCAAAATCCTCGACATGGGTTTGGCTCGCATCAGCGATCCGCTGGCCGATCCGACCGCGGCCCCCGGCGCCGATCTGACGCAGTCGGGCAGCATCATGGGCACCATCGACTACATGGCTCCGGAGCAAGCGATGGACAGCCGGCAGGCCGACGCTCGCTCGGACATTTACAGCCTGGGCTGCACGCTGCACTATCTGCTCACCGGCCGGCCGCCCTACGGTGGCGATACCGTGCTCAAACGATTGACGGCTCATCAGCAGTCGGCCATTCCGCTGCTCTCGTCGATGCGGCCGGACATTCCGCCGGGCTTCGACGAAGTCTTTGCCCGGATGGTGGCCAAGCGTCCCGCCGCGCGGTTTCAAACCGCAAAAGAACTGGTCGCGGCGCTCGAAGCGTTGCGCGATCGGCCCGCATCACCCCGGCCGGTGCCGATCGCCGCCCAGCCACTCGCCGCGCAACCGGTGGCGGTGCCGGTCGCATCAAGCGGCAGCAGCATCTCGGGGCTGGAAGGAATTGCCGCGCCGGCAGCGGAGCGCATATCGCGCGGCGGGCAGAAGTCGCGCTCCAAGGCGCCGCTGATCGCGGCGGCGGTCGTGCTGCTGCTGGCCGCGGTGGGAGCCGGCGCCTGGATGGTGTCGGGAGATCAACTCGACGAGACGGCCGAGAGCCAGCCGGCGCCCGCGGCCGAAGTTCAGCCACCGGCTGCCAGCCCAAGTCCGGCAGCCATCGCCAAATCGGAACCAGCAGCGGCGCCAGTCCAAAAGCCGGCGGCGGCACCACAGCCAGTGGCCGATTCGCCGCCGAAGGCCATGCCGCCCGAGATCGAGCCACCGGCCAATGCCGCTCCCCCAGTGGCATCGCCCGGCACTGCGCCGGTTGTGCCGGCCGTTGTTTCGACGAAGCCGGCCCCCGCGAGTCCGCCGATCGCTTCGCCGCCGGTCACGTTAGCGGCAGCTCCAATGCCGCCCGAGCAGCCCGCGGAAGCCGATGGCAAGCTGCCGGTTCCGAGTGCCGAAGGCCAGCGCGAAGCGCTCAAGCTGATCAAGGAACTTTACAAGGACGAGTACGCCCAGGCGAAACAGCCGGAAGCGAAAGCGGCGCTGGCCGAAAAGCTGTTGAACGAGTCGCAGCAGACGAAAGACGATGCCACGGCGCTGTACTGCGTGTTGCAGGAGGCCCGCGAGTTGGCGGTCGAGGCTGCCAGCCCGGCGCTGGCCGAGCGGGCGATCGGCATGCTGGCCGGCCGTTTTGCGATCGAGCCGCTCAAGGAATTGGCCGCGTCCCTGGACGCCATGACCGACAAATCGCATCCGGCCGACGCGAACCACCAAATCGCCGAAATGGCGCTGGGCCGGATCGAGGAAGCCCTGGCGGCCGACGACTTTGACACGGCCAAGCAACTGGCGGACGCGGCTTTGGCAGCCGGGCGCAAGGCGAAGGATACCGCGCTGATAAAGCGCGTGGTCGAGGTCGGCAAGACGGTCACCGCGGCGAAG
>DATATB010000162.1:0-25184 GCA_036268995.1 Pirellulales bacterium
GTATTCTGCATCCCGGCGGAGCGGGATGCGTACGGTGGTTTCGCCGCATGCGTCTTGCCCACCGTAGTCGTCTCGCTCCGCCGAGACGAATCTTCGCGACGGGCATATTGGTATCGGCGAGGCCACTGGTAGTATTCTGCATCCCGGCGGAGCGGGATGCGTACGGTGGGACGACTGCGATAGCAGCATCGCTGGCTGAAAATTAGCGATTTGGCCGGCGCGTGAAAGTGTGCCGATCGGCTAGCCGATAACGATGGTAGAAACCGGGCTGGATCGTCCCGGGGCCGGCACCCTTGGCGCGGAAGCCGCTATGTTGCGCATCATGCTGATTGCAATGCTAGGAGCTGGCTGCTGGTGCCTGCCGCAGGCAGCGGCCATCGCTGAAGACAGCGAGGTCCAGCCAGAAGCACAACCGCATGAACTGATCGTCAGGCCGGCCGAGCCCGAGCGGTTCAATACCGAGCAGGGCAATACCGAGCCAGGCAATCCCGAGCAGGGCAGTTCTCAGGAAGCTCCTTCCGACAGCGTCAGCCGCGGTTATTACGCCAACTACCCGGCTAAGGGCTATTACGCCCCGTACGTGTACCCACCCAATTTTCCTCCTCGATACCCGAAGCTGCTGGGCTACGGCTTTGGCATTCGCGGCCACATGCTCTATCACCCCCGCTACATTTTCGGTCATCCGGCCGGCTATTTGCGCGAGCACTGCCCCAACGATCAAAAGTACGGCCCGGTCTACTATCAGTCCGGCATGCCCGTCGCCGGTTCACGGGTCGAATGGCTGCACACGGGCGCCGGCGTGGGAAGGTTTCAGCGCAGCACCGTCGAAGTCTCCCCGGAGCAGCAGGCCAAAACGAATCCGGCAAACCGGGCGCCGTAAGCACATGATCGCCGCGGCTCGGCCGATTGAGTGTCGCCGCTGCTAGGCCCAAAACACTCGATACGCGTGGGCCACGAAGCGTAGCGCGAGATCGCGACGAATCGCCGCAGCGAGATCGGCCAGCCCGAGCAAGCCGCACCCCGACAGCGACTGTTCGAACTGTTCGGCCGTGAGCGACTCGTGCAGGCAGAATTCGAGCAGCTTGGGTCGAAACGCGCGATATTCGAAGAAATCCGATCGTTTCAGGAATTCACAAACCAACGCCGAAAGTTGTGCTTCGCTCCGCTGGTCGGAGATCGGCCCGACCATCGAGTGCCACCAGGCCAGCGGCTCGTGCAAGGCTGAAATCGCCACGCTCGACTGCGAGGCGACGGCGTCCAAGGTGTCAAACAAATCGAAGGGCTCAGCCAGTGCCCTGGCGAGGTATGCCTCCCATTGCGGTCGCAGCTCGGAAACCGCCTGCAGCCGAGATTGCCGCATCACCGCAACCAACTCACGCGGGAGGTCTAGTCCCCGTTTCTGCCAGACATCGGCAATCTCGGTTGACATCTCCAGGCGGTCGAGCGCCGCGTCCATCCGCCGGTGCGAGTGAATGTCCCGTTCGACTTCGGCTTTGAGCTCATTCGCAATCTGTCGAAGCACCGCATTCTGGCTCCACAGCAAGTGCTCGATCGCGGGCAGCAATAGCCCGATCCAGACGTCGTGGTCTTCCCGCTCAATCCGCGGGCGAAGTTGCTCGAGATCCGCAGCCACCATCGGGCTGGCATCGGCGAGCCAAGCCGCCGCACGCCAGCGTGCTTCGACAAAGCTGGCCAACACTCCCGCATTGGCCGGAGCACCCAGCAGCCGCGCACAACGCTGGCTAGTTGCCTCGGTCGGATTGAGCAGGAGTTCGCGCCGATACAATTCACCGAGCGGTCCGGCCAGGCCGCCCGACATCATCCCTTCGGCCAACCAGTCCTCGGGTGCCCGCACGGGATCCACCTCGGGCGCAAGGGCCAGCAACCAATACAGACGAGCACATAAGTCGGGATGTCCCGGATGGCGGTCGTGCAGAGAACGCAACCGTTCGTACGCGGGCGACTCCAACGCATTGCAAGCCATTTCCCACAGCTCATCGACCGATTTCGTCCATTGCTCGTCGTCACTCGTGATTTGGTTGTTGCGTTCAACTGGCGCCTTGAATTGGAGGATGATCTGGCTGCCGGGCGCGTCTGGCTTTGAGGCATCAGTGAAATTTGGCGTGCATCGCAAGATGGATTCGTAGGCAGCGCGCAATCGTCGGAAATGTTCTGGAAACTGCTCTGGCTTATAAATTCGAATCAGTTGAGTGTATGCGCGCTTAAGATCCCGAGGCGCCACAGCCGGCGTCACCCCTAGTAACGCGTACGGATTGGCCGGCCAGCGTTCGAGCTCGGGCGGCAAACGATGTTGGTCCAAACTGTCTACTCCCGGCGTCGGCCGGCGTGGTTACGAGGCCCACTCGCACCTCGAACTCGCAATCAGCCGGGTCCGTGTTGGCTGCTCATTGCCCAGGAAGCGGCAGAACAAAAACGCGAGGCACGTCGTCGGAGCGCGGCTTTTTTCGCGGTGACATCTCCGGTTCGGAAGCACCGGTGGGCACTTTAGCCCGCAAATGCCCGTGCTCGTCGACTTCAAGTTCGAATGTGCGATCTGACTTTCCAGTCGGCATCGGCCGAGCCTCCCCATGGGCAGGAAAATGGGCAGGGATCCGTCGGGAGCCGTACGATGGCCTCGATCGTCTCGCCCTGCGCTGTCGCTCCGGGTTCGAGGTTAGAGCGGTGGCTATCACACTAATCATGAGCGCAGCGCCGAGCGCCCCGCAGATCAGGCGCCGCCACCGGAACAACGGTGTCTTCGTCGCTCGGGCAAATGCCCGATTACGCCTCCGCTCGGCACTGGCGAGTTCTCGCTTTTCCTGCTTCCACGACAGGAGGCGCGAGAACAGCACCGCGTCGAGACGGGCGACTTCAGGAGCTAGCTGACTCAACACCCTGGCAGCCGTCGCCCACTTACGCGGTTCCGGCCGGATCTGCTGCAAGAATACGTGCCTGGCGATGGCCCGATTGTGCGGACGCAAGACAAACAATTCGAGCATGACGTTGAATAGGCCGTCGACTTCCGGCGATTCTGATGCCCCAGGTGACCCGCATTCGATATTCAAGCCCCCGGCGAGCGCGTTCACATGGGCCAGCAATGGCTTGTGCGAAGCGCACGCCGATACCAACTCGGCGTGCCGTCTGCGGCGCGCAGCCGGGTTGAGACGAAAGAACTCGGTGCAGAACTCTTCAACCTCGTGGCGCAATACGTCCCGTCGGCCTGTCAAAAGGCCTTCAGTGGTCGTCATCACGGTTGGCGGCCTTTGCGCCTGCGCCACGCGCGCCTGCGCCACGCGCGCCAGCGCCTGCCAATCCGCAGGCGGCAGGAAGTTGTGATGCTGGAGTTGAATCGCGAGGGCCGCGCGTCGCGCTGCCGGACCGCCGCCGCTCAGCCCCAGTTGCTCGGCAGCCCACACGCCTTCATCGATCGCGCATTCTTGCTTCTCAGGCATCGTCATCAGCCGTGAATTCGTCGTGGCCGCCGGCCTCGCAACGGTCGAGAAAGTCGGTGAGTGCCTGGCGATGCCGCTCGATGGCTTCGCGGTCGGTGATCGCCAGGGCGGCTTCGAAGCCATCCAGTAGTTGCCCCAATAGTTCGCGCGTTTCGAGCGACAGCTCCGCGTAGACCCGCTCGGCACGCTGCAACAAGAATCGATTCACGGCCTCTTCGCGCGGATGCGTTTTCAGTTGCTTCATCTCCTCGACCGCACGCGCAATCTGTTCGGGCGTCAGCCCGCGCGCATAGCGCGTCACGACGTGGCGAACCGTCTTGGCCGTTTCGACCACGGTCGCTTCGGCCTCGAGCACGCCGTTCAGATCGTAGGTGAAGCGGATGTCGATCGGCTGTCCGGCCGGCGCGCGTGGAATGCCCGTGACCATGAATTCGGAGATCAACAGATTGCCTTCCACGCGCCGGCTTTCTCCCTGATACAGCTTGATGGCGACCTGCGTCTGGTTCGCGTCGAGCGTCGACAGGCGATGCACCCGGCTGACCGGAATGGTCGTGTTGCGATCGATGATCGGCAGGAAATAGCCAGGGCGGTGTTCGAGACCGAATTGCTTGCTGATCTCGACGCCCAACGTGAACGGGCAAACGTCCGTCACGACCAGCTCTTCGACGCTTTGCTGCCTGGCGACCAGCCCGGCCTGCACGGCGGCCCCCAGGGCGACGACTTCGTCCGGGTTGATCGAATTGCGCGGCTGTTTGCCGAACGTGCGCACGACCAGGTCGACCACGGCCGGCATGCGCGTGGCGCCGCCCACCAGGATCACCTCGTGAATATCCTCGCGGCGCAGCCCGGCATCGCCCAGCACGCGTCGAATGGGCAATTCGACGCGTGCCAGAATGTGATTGGTCCAGGCCTCGAAGCTGGAACGATTGATGACCACCACCGGAGACTGCTCGCCAAGCTCGCCCGACCGGCTCGCGACGCGCACCGGGGCCTGGTCCTGGCTCGAAAGGCGGCGCTTGGCCAACTCGCACTGCTGGATCGTGCGGGCCACGAGCTGCGGCGCGTCGAGCTCGGTGCGTTCGAACACGTAGCCTTGCCCTTCGAGCACGCGCGCGGCCATCGTGCGCGTAAAATCCTCGCCGCCCAGAAAACTTTCGCCGGACGAGGCCCGGACTTCGATCATGCCTTCGAACAACTCGACGAGCGAAACGTCGAACGTGCCGCCGCCCAGATCGAAAACCAGCAGGATTTTCTCTTCTTCCGCCTCCTGAAAACCGTAGGCCAGCGCCGCCGCGGTCGGTTCGTTCAGGATCCGCTCGACTTGCAGCCCGGCGATCCGGCCGGCCGTCAGCGTTGCCTTGCGCTGCTGGTCGTTGAAATAGGCTGGAACGGTAATTACGGCCCGCTCGACCGGTTGGCCGAAAAATGCCTCGGCGTCCTCCTTGAGCGAACGCAGCACCAGCCCGCTCAGTTCCTCGGGCGAATACGTGCGCCCGACGAGTTTGACTTTCCAATCCGAACCCATGTACCGCTTGAACAGCCCCGCGCAGCGCTCAGGCGAAATCACCTGCAACTCTTTCGCGGCGGCGCCGATCAACAGCCGATTCTGATGGTCGATTCCCACGACCGACGGCGTCAGCGACTCGCCGAGCGCATTGGGAATCACGCGCGGCCCGTCGGGCGTCAGATGGGCCGCCAGCGAATTCGTGGTGCCCAAATCAATTCCGATAATCTCCGACATTGCCGCATCCACCCACTTCAGAAAAGCTGCAAAACGACACGCCCCGGCGATCGAGGCGGAGTCGTTATTTTGACATTGCCGCCCGCAAGGCGTCCAGCAATATCAGGGCGAGGCCGCAAAATCGCGGCAAACTAGCCGGCACATTCATGTGCCGTAACCGCGGCGGGCAGCACTTCTCGCTTTGCAAATCGTCCGTTTGCGAGCGACGGCACACGGAGTGTGCCTGCTACTTTTGGCGATTTTAGTGTTGCAGCTTCTTGTAGCGGAAGCGGTGGGGCTCGTCGGCGTCGATGCCCAGTCGCTCGCGGCGCTGCTGATGGTAGGTCTCGAAATTGCCTTCGCACCAGTGGACGTAGCCGTCGCCTTCGAAGGCCAGGATGTGCGTGGCGATGCGGTCCAGGAACCAGCGATCGTGGCTGATGACGACCACGCAGCCGGCAAAGTTCAGAATGGCCTCTTCCAACGCCCGCAGCGTGTCCACGTCCAGGTCGTTCGTGGGTTCGTCCAGCAGCAAGACGTTTGAACCGCGGCGCAGAAGCTTCGCCAGGTGCACGCGGTTGCGCTCGCCGCCGGAGAGCGTGCCCATCAGCTTCTGCTGATCCTGGCCCTGGAAGTTGAAGCGGGCCACATACTGGCGGCCCGGGATCTTGCGGCCGCCCATCTCGAGCATGTCGTGGCCGCCGGAGATTTCCTCGTACACGGTTTTTTCCGGGTCGAGCGCGTCGCGGTTCTGGTCCACGTAGCCCAACTCGACCGTGGGGCCGACGCGCATCTGGCCCGTGTCGGGCTGGTCCTGGCCGACCATCATGCGGAACAGCGTGGTCTTGCCCGCCCCGTTGGGTCCCACGATGCCCACAATGCCGCCGGCCGGCAGGCGGAAACTGAGGTTGTCGATCAACAGCCGATCGCCATAACCCTTGCTGATGCCTTGGGCCTCGACCACCAGGTCGCCCAAGTGCTTGCCCGGCGGAATCTGGATCTCGAATTCCTCCTGCCGATCCTCGAACTTCTCGGCCGACATCTGCTCGTAAGCCTTGATGCGGGCCTTGTTTTTTGCCTGTCGGGCACGCGGCGCCAGGCGAATCCATTCCAGCTCGCGATCGAGCGTCTTTTGCCGGGCCGAGGCCGCCTTTTCCTCTTTCGCCAGCCGGTCGCGCTTCTGCTCCAGCCACGACGAGTAGTTGCCCTCCCACGGAATACCTCGCCCGCGGTCCAACTCCAGGATCCAGCCGGCCACGTTGTCGAGAAAATACCGATCGTGCGTCACGGCCACGACCGTGCCGGGATACTCGGCCAGATGCCGCTCGAGCCACGAGACGCTCTCGGCGTCGAGATGGTTCGTCGGCTCGTCCAACAGCAGCAAGTCGGGCTTTTCGAGCAGCACCTTGCACAGCGCCACGCGCCGCCGCTCGCCGCCCGAGAGGGTCGTCACATCGGCATCGCCGGGGGGTAGTTGCATGGCGTCCATCGCAATTTCCACCTGCCGATCCAGTTCCCAGGCGTTGGCCAGGTCGATCTGGTCCTGCACGCGGGCCTGTTCGGCCAGCAGTTTTTCCATTTGCGCGTCGTCCAGCGACTCGGCAAATCGGGCGTTGATCTCGTCGAACCGGTGGAGCAAAGCCCGAGTTTTGTGGACGGCCTCTTCGACGTTGCCGAAGACGTCCTTGTCGGGATTGAGCTGGGGCTCCTGCGGCACGAAACCGACCGAAAAGTTGCCGGCCAACTTGGCTTCGCCCTCGAAGTTCTTGTCGACGCCGGCCATAATTCGCAGCAGCGTGCTCTTGCCCGAGCCGTTGCGGCCCAGCACGCCGATCTTGGCGCCTGGATAAAAGGACAGCCAGATCTCCTTGAGCACCTCGCGCTGGCCGATTTTCTTGGTCAGGTTACCGATCTGGTAGATGTATTGCTTACCCATAAAGCTGGCTTAAATGGCTCGTTGGACTGAGGACGAATCGGGCTGCCGGCTTGCCGCAGGTCGTGCGCAGCCACCTGCCGCTACGGCGAGCGTGCCGAATGGGATATTGTATCAATTTGCGATTTGCTGGTAAGGCATCGCGATTGACCGGCCGGCCGCTTCCATAATGGCGGAGAATGTGAACAATGGCGGGCAACCCCAGGCCTGCCAGCATTCATGGAACCAGCCTCCACACCACCACCGCCCGTCTCGCATCCGCTGCGCTGGTTTCCCGAGTTGTGGGAATCGAGCCGCAAGCGCGTCCGGCCACAAGCCAGACTGCTCGGGTTGTCGCTGCTGGTGGGCGTGATCTCGGGCTTGGGTGCGATCGTGTTTTTCGTGGCCTGCCAGTGGGTGTTCCACATCGCGATGGATATGGGCGCCGGCTACCATCCTCTCTCGCCGGGCGGCGAGCCACCGCTGTGGGCCGAGACCACCGGCCCGTTGCGCCCCTGGGCCTTGTTGCTCTTGCCGGCAATTGGCGGGCTCTTGAGCGGCGTGTTCGTGTTCAGCCTGGCTCCCGAAGCTGAAGGGCACGGCACCGACGCGGCGATTGCCGCTTATCATTTTCGGCACGGCGAGATTCGGCCGCGCGTGCCGCTGGTCAAGCTCGTGGCCAGCGCCGTGACGCTCGGCTTCGGCGGTTCCGGCGGACGCGAAGGGCCGATCGCCCAGATCGGCGCCGGGTTCGGCTCGTTTTTGGGGCAGATTCTGCGGCTGCGGCCGGCCGATCGACGCGTGCTAATGGCCGCCGGCATGGGAGCCGGCATCGCGGCGATTTTCCGCGCCCCGCTGGCCGGAGCCTTGTTCGCCGCCGAAGTGCTCTATCGTTCGCCCGATTTCGAGTCGGACGTGATCATTCCCGCCTGCCTGGCCAGCGTCACGGCCTATTCCACCTTCGGCCTGGTGTTCGGTTGGTCGCCGCTGTTTACGATTTCGCCCGAGCTGCTGGCCGTGCTGAAGTTCGAAAACCCCTTCGAATTGTTGCCGTACTCGCTGCTGGCGGTGGTGATGGTCGCGATGGCCAGCCTGTACGTGCGCAGTTTTTATGGCTTCGTCGGCGTGAGCCATAGCCTGACCAAGGTGCCGCGGCATTTGCGGCCGGCGCTGGGGGCAGCAGCCAGCGGGCTGGTGGCCCTGGTGCTGTATTACGCCTTTCGCGGCGATCAGCAAGTGCTGAGCGTGCTGTCGTTCGGCTATGGCATCCTGCAAGACGCGCTCAACGTGCCCCCCGGCGGCGAAACTACCACCTACATGGGCTTTGTGCTCATGGCCGTGGCCTTGGGAAAAATCCTGACCACGAGCCTGACGATCGGCAGCGGCGGGTCGGGCGGCGTGTTCGGCCCTTCGATGGTCATCGGTGGCTGCGGCGGCGGGGCCCTGGGCATCTGGCTGCACGCCATCGATCCGCGGCTGGTGCCGCAGCCGGCCAGCTTCGTGATCGTGGGCATGGCCGGCTTTTTTGCGGCCGCCGCCAAGACGCCGTTCTCGACGCTCGTGATCGTCAGCGAAATGACCGGCAGCTACAACCTGCTGTTGCCGACCCTGTGGGTCTGCTCGCTGGCGTTCGTCCTTTCGGACGAAAAATCGATCTACAGTGCGCAGGTCGAAAAGCGTTCGCTTTCGCCGGCCCATCAGGGCGATTACGTCCGCGAAGTGCTGGGCAACCTGAGCGTGCGGCAATTTCTTTCGACCCACCCCTGGAGCAGCTTGCACCCCCAGGATCGGCTGCCGCAGATCATCGAGCAGCTCACCGGCGACGGCCAGCCGGCCTTGCCGGTGATCGACACGGACGGCCGGCTGCTGGGCGTCGTGAGCATCGAAGACGTTTACCTCGCGTCGCAGGCCCATTTTCTTTCGGACCTGGTCGTCGCGGCCGACCTGATGCGTAGCGACGTCGTGGCGCTGGAGCCCGACGATCGGCTGGACCGAGCGCTCGAGCTCTTCGTGGAAAGCGACTTGCTCTGCCTGCCGGTGATCGAAGCCCCTGGCGGCAAGGTGATCGGCACCGTCAAGCGTTCGGATGTTTCGCGGACCTATCTGCGCTACGTGCAAGGCAATCTCGCCGATCGCACGCAGGCGCTGACCTAGCGAACGCGGGCTGAGCAGCCAACCGCCACGCCCCAGTCCTTGCAGCCCAGCCCCAAAGCCGGATAATTCGGTTCGCGACGGCCGCTGGTTTTTCATTCATCCTTCCGCATTCATCCTTCATCATTTTTCACTTTTCACTGTCTACTTTTCACTTCCCAGGATCCCCCCATGAGTCTCTTGGTTGTCGGGTCGGTCGCTTTCGATTGCGTGGAAACTCCCACCGCCAAGCGCGACAACGTGCTGGGCGGCTCGGCCGTTTATTTTTCCTACGCGGCCAGCTACTTTACCGACGTGCGCCTGGTGGCGGTGGTGGGCGACGATTGGCCCGACGCGCACACCCAACTGCTCAAACAGCGCCGCGTCGATACCTCTGGGCTGCAAGTCGTGCGGGGCGGCAAGACGTTTCGCTGGCGCGGCAAGTACCAGCCGAACATGAACGACCGCGAGACGTTGGAAGTGGACCTCAACGTGTTCGCCGATTTCGATCCCGTGCTGCCGCCCGCCTATCACGATTGCCGCTTCGTGTTCCTGGCCAACGGCTCGCCGCGTGTGCAGATGCGCGTGCTGGAACAAATGCCCCGGCCGAAGCTGGTGGTGGCCGACACGATGGACCTGTGGATCAACATCGAGCGGCCGGCGCTGATGGAGCTGTGGCAGCGGCTCGACGGCGTGGTGCTCAACGACAGCGAAGCCAAGCTGCTGACCGACGACGAAAACCTGGTGCGGGCCGGCCGGCGCGTGCTCGAAATGGGCCCAAAATTCGTGGTGATCAAGAAGGGCGAGCACGGGGCCATGTTCTTCAGCCGTGACGAGACGTACGTCATGCCCGCGTACCCGACTGCTCGCGTGCTCGACCCCACCGGCGCCGGCGACTGTTTTGCCGGCGGCATGATGGGGCATCTTGCCCAGTGCGGCAAATGCGATCCCCCGGCGCTCAAGCACGCGCTGGCCTACGGCACAATGGTGGCCAGCTTCGCCGTCGAGGATTTTAGCCTCGACCGCCTCCAGCAAATCGAGCGCGCCGACATCGATCGCCGCCTCGACGAATACCGCGGCATGCTCGCGTTCTAAAGCGTAGGCGGGCTAACCGCCTCTGGTGATCGTTGGAAAAATGCGCGATGCCGCGCTAAAACCCTTCTCCCCCTGGGAGAAGGTGGCCGAAGGCCGGATGAGGGTGCTCCCAAGGTGGGCCTAGACACCCAGCCGCGCCCGTTAAATTAGCGATGTGCCCGCTCGGTCCAAAAAGACGAGAACGTTCCGTGATCAGCCTCTTCTATCGCGAGATTTTTCTCGGAGTGGTTGGCATTTAGCCTCTCTACCTGTACGAGATAGTCGGGCCGGCCATTTCACTACCACTGGAAGCGGTGAATCTGCTCGTGATGTTCACGGTCGCGCGTCAGTGCTCGTCGCCGGAGCTTTCGTTTTATCAGGGATTGGGCACCATCTGCGGGTCGATGTCGTCCGGCTGCTCGTATATCACCGTGCTCTACCTGCCGCTGCTGCTGGTACTGGTCTATTTGAAAGCCACTTTCGATTCCTTGGTTAGCCTGGTTTTGGAACGATCGTATGCCCAGCAGCGATGGGCGAGGACCGTCGATTTCTTCGTCAAGCATCGGGTCCCTGAACAGGCAAGCCCGGTCAATCGTGGCAAACGTCCGCAAGACCTGACGATCGACTACGACGATCCCGAATCGCTGCTGAATGCCGGCGTGATCAACGAGCAGCATGGTCGCTGGGCTGAGGCGCTTCGCCTTTATCAGCTTGCTGCCGGCCTGCCGGATGGCAACGAACATTGCCAATACGTGGTCAATTGCATTAGCAGTTGCAAGAAAAAATCGCTCTCTCGCAACGTGCTCTCGGCCAGGGCGAAAGGGGCGAGGGCTAGGCACCATCGCTCATACCACCGTGCGTCGGCAGATCAAGCATAAAGAAATGTTGATCTGAAGACATCGAGTCTTTACAATCTGGCCGTGCTGCGGCTTTGCCCCCCGATGAATTCGGCTGGCGATTGTCCGGAGCTCCTACCTGCCGGTCCGCCTACCTTTCGATCCTTCCACTGTCGGAGTCGAGGGCCACGCCATGGCGACGATCACGGGCAATCGATCGAACCACAACCCGCCGTTTTGCGACGGCATTTCGCGCCGCAGTTTCCTGCACATCGGCGGTCTGGCGATGGGCGGGCTGTGCCTGCCGCAGATCTTGCAAGCCGAGGCCCGGGCCGGCGTGCGTTCCAGCCGGAAGGCCGTGATCATGGTCTTTCTCTCCGGCGGTCCGCCCCACCAGGACATGTTCGATCTCAAGCCGGATGCGCCCGTCGAAATCCGCGGCGAGTTTCAGCCGATTGCCACCCGCGTG
This sequence comes from Pirellulales bacterium, assembly GCA_036268995.1. Classification (GTDB taxonomy): domain Bacteria; phylum Planctomycetota; class Planctomycetia; order Pirellulales; family PNKZ01; genus DATATB01. Next base: position 11,594 of record DATATB010000162.1, read on the forward strand.
CCGGGCATCGAAATCTGCGAACACTTGCCGCAATTGGCCGGCATGATGGACCGGCTGGCCGTCATTCGCTCGGTCGTCGGCTCCGAAGGGCGCCACGCGGCCTTCCAGTGTCTGACCGGCCAAAAGGCATCGGCTCAACCGCAAGGCGGCTGGCCGGCGCTCGGTTCGGTGGTCTCGAAGCTGAGCGGTGCGTCCGTGGCGGGGATTCCGGCCTTCATGAGTCTGGTTCCCAAAATGAAAGCGGCTCCCTGGTCCGATCCCGGCCAGCCGGGATTTCTGGGCGCGGCCTATGCTCCGTTCCGTCCGATCGACGAAGGCCAGGGCGACATGGTGCTCAACGGCATCACGCTCGACCGGCTGCACGGTCGCCAGACGCTGCTGACCAGCTTCGATCGCTTCCGCCGCGATGCCGACACCAGCGGTTTCATGGCCGGCCTCGACGCGTTCAGTCAGCAGGCGTTCGGAATCCTGACGTCGAACAAGCTGGCCGAAGCGCTCGACTTGGAGCGGGAAGATCGCGCGGTGCGCGAGCGCTACGGCTACGGCTCGCCCGAGCCGGCCGGCTATGGCGATGCCGGCCCGATCATGAACGAGTATTTTCTGACCGCGCGGCGGCTGGTGGAAGCCGGCGTGCGCTGCGTGACGGTCGCCTACGGCCGCTGGGACTGGCACGGCCAGCCGCATGGCACGACGTTCGACAACGCGCGCCATCATCTGCCGATTCTCGATCAGGGCCTCACCGCGCTGCTCGAGGATCTGCGGCAGCGTGGACTCGAGCGGGACGTGTCGGTCGTGGTCTGGGGCGAGTTTGGCCGCACGCCGCGGATCAACGCCAACGGCGGCCGCGACCACTGGCCGGCGGTCTCGTGCGCGCTGCTGGCCGGCGGCGGCATGCGAACCGGGCAGGTGATCGGCTCGACCAATCGGCTGGGCGAGCACGCCAAAGACCGGCCCGTCCGTTTTTCCGAAGTCTTTTCCACGCTCTACCGCAATCTCGGCCTCGACGTCGGCAGCATCACCCTGCGCGACCTCAGCGGCCGGCCGCAGTTTCTGGTCGATCGCGCCCCGCCCATCCCCGAATTGATCGGCTAAGGCCTGCGGGTCGAATGCATGAATATGCCGGCGCGACCGCCCGTCGCAGGGGATCTTGTTCGCCGGCAGCGGCGGCACTAGAATCAGCGGACGTGAAGGGCGATTAGCTCAGTTGGTTAGAGCACTAGCTCGACAAGCTAGGGGTCACAAGTTCGAGTCTTGTATCGCCCATGCCCCGGTTTTGCTCGGTCTCGCAAATAGCCGCAGACCTAAGTAAAGCCGGGGCTTTTTCATGCGCTCTGCCATCGGCGTGCGACTCGCTGCCGGCCATTTCTGCCGTTTCGGCCGTTTGCTGCACCGGATTATGCAGCGCGCTTGCACCGCCATTTGTCGCCCGCGCAAAGTCCGCGTCCGTTACCTGCCAGTAATGTTTATTCGCCACAATGGTCGAATGCCCGAGCCAGGCCGCCGCCACGTGCGCCGGGTGCTCGCTGGCCAGCTCCGTCGCCCGGCTGGCCCGCAGATTCTGAAACAGCTTGGGCCAGGATGCCAGGCCGGCCTTACGGATGATCCGCTCAAGCTGAGTCCGCAGATTGGCGTTGGCCGAACGATATCGCGTTATGATGTACTCGCTGCCCGGCTCGGCTTGGTCCCACACGGCTTCCAGGTGCTCGCGCAGTTCCGGGAAGATCGGCACCAGCCGCTCGGCCTTGCCTTCGTGGTGCTCGGTTTTCGGCGAGTGCACCCGCATCTTGCCTTCGGCCCAATCCACGTCGGCCCAGGTCAACGCCAGGTGCTCTGACGGGCAACGCAGGCCGCCGTAGCGGCTCAGGGCAAACAAGAGCCGCCATTGGGCATCTGGGCACGCGGCCAGCACCTTCGCGGCCGTGTCCCGGTCGATGAAGTGGTCTCGCTGGCGGTTGCTGCCGACGGTCCCCTTGAGACCGGCAAACGGATTGCGCGTCAGCAACTCTCGCTGCACCGCGTCTTGAAAGAATTGCTTCGCGTCGCTAATTCGCTTATGGACCGTGTTCGGCGCCAGCCCCTCGCTGGCTTCACGCTCGGCATAGCGGTTCTCGCGCGCGTCGCCCGTCTTGAGCCATCGCTGCCAATCGCGCGCTTCGCCGGCCGTGATGCTGGCCAAAGGGCGGTCCGCACCGAAGTACGCTAGTAATGTTCGCTGCGCGTGCCGCCAGTGAACCAGCGTGTTCGGCTTCACGTCCGTTCGGCGAGCAAAGTAGCTGGCCAGGTGCTTGCCCAGCGTGACGGCTGCCGGCGCGACGGCTGCCGATTCAGCGCGCGGAGCAATTAGCCCGACGCGAGCCAGCTTGTCGTAAAGCACGTCGTCACGGGAGCCCACCCATTCCGCCGTTTCCCGGTCGAACGAAATGCCGGCCACCAGCGCGGCGTTTAGTGCCTCAACCTTCGCCTTGATTGTTTCGGCGGTCCGTTGGTTGACCTTGCCCAGACGGATGCTCTTGCGCCGTCCATTGCCAGCGACGAACTGAATCGTCCGCCGGCCGTTGGTTTCCTGCGTAATGCTGGCCATAGCTCACTTGCCCTTCTTCGCTGGCTTCCGCCGGGAAACAATCGACAGCCCCAAGCATTCGCCCAAGGCGTTCAGACCTTCCATCGAAAGCCCACGGTGGCCGTTATAGAACTTCGCCAGCGCGCTTTCGTCGATCCCTGTGCGTTTGGCAATCTCGTACCGCGTAAGGCCTGAATCGTCGATGGCCGTCCGCAGTTGATCGGTTAGTTGCTTCGGCATACTCGCATCCTATTCGATACTGGACTTTGTGTCCAGCGTTATTATCTTCGATTCTTTTCGTGAATCGCTGCGGCAAGCCCGCCAATCGGCTGCCGCGGCGGGACTGTAGCAGTCCGTTGAAGAAGGGGCGGTTTTACGCAGCAGCGGAGCTTGTGCTGTCTTGAACCTGCCGGCCGACCCATTCACGTAGAGCGGTTGGATCAAACAAGATTCGCTTCCCAAGGCGAAAATGGGGAACGAGCCCTTGTTTTACTTGGCCCCAAAGATGCCTCTCGGATACACCCAAAAGCTGTGCTGCCTCGCGCAAACTAATGGATATTGGTGAAACGGAAGAATGTGTGACGGTCATTTATCAAGTTCCTTGGCTTTGGGTTCCGCAGTGCGTGGCAACTTCACGCTAACGTACGCATTTCCCCGCAATGTCAAGCAACCGTTGCGATAGGATACTGACGCACCCACCAACGGGCATCGCCAAAAAAGGACCGACAGTTTGTCGGCGGCCGAAAACGAAGGGCAGCGGCGGGGGGAGCGAAGTCGGCGATCGCAAGCCGTTCCGTGGCAGAGGATTATCAGTCGAGCGGCCAGCGGAGAGGGAGCCAAATCTCACGCGAAGGCCTTCATTTCCGTCGGAAGCTGTCCGCGCAGGCCATGCGGACTATCTACCGACCAGCAGGGGCTCCCCAGCAAGAGGCGACAAATACCAGCTTTGCCGGAATGAATCGCCGGCCGGCCACCGAGAAATACAGACTTCCACGAATAATGCTAGGTTTGCCGGCTGAGTCATCCAACTGCGCAAGTTGCGGAGTTGGAACACGCCTCACGCCGCGATTCTGCTTACAGACACCACTGCAACTGATTGTCCCGGGTCCAGCTTTAGCCCAATAGCGAAGTCCAGTTCACTGAACACCTGGCGGAACGCCGCTTCCACGGTCGTCTCGTCGCCTTGCCGGCAATAGATTGCGTCATGGAGCGTGACGATCGGAATGCGATCGACGAGACGTAGGGCAACCGTCTCGACGACCAGCCACGCCTCTAACCGCTGGAGAATCCTGATCAGGTTCGCATGGTCGCGGCGATTCATCAGGCGGACGAACCGATGCACGCTGGGAAAGCGGTGTCGAAAGTCATCCTCAAACTGAGAATGGTACAAACCATTCTTCGCAAGAACGTGCTTCATAAAGGGAACCTTGCACTCGTCGCGATCCAGGCCAGAGTAGGACGCAAGCTCACAGTACAGGTCCCCCTCGCATACCAGCCGGCGGAAAGCAGAGTCCGGACGAGGCAGGTTTAATCCATGCAGGTCAGTAGCAAACAGGATAAGAGGCGGCAGCAGGTGATCCTTATATGATGTGGCACCTTTTAGTCCGATGGCGGGGGTTTTTCTCGCTCGCTGAACGATCTCCATGAACAACGCGAGTAGCGCGGGCTGTGCACACCGTAGATCGACGTTCGCCAACGGAGCGCCGTCGAGCCGCAAGCACGACGAACGTATTTCGCGTTTGATCCCGGTGAGCCCGTTGAACCGCCGGCCGTATGGGCTCACTTTGTAATTTGGCCAGCCGCGGCGAATGTTCTCCGCCAACATCCGCTGACCCAGCCGGGCGCCGAGCTTGAGACCGCCGATAATGGCCTCCGCGTCACTTGTGACCCGTAGGCGCCGTTGCATCTGGCGTAACGTGTAGTCGATGGGGAGCCAGCGGCGCCGCTGTTCTTCCGCCGACTGGGCGTATACGGTTGCCAGGCGGTCGCGAATGATCGGATTGACCGGCCGGCAGTAGCGGAGCTCGTCATCCATGAATCGTTCGTCGAGACGGAATCCGCGAGAGTACGCGCCGGGCGAGTATCCCGACATGTGAAGGACTGGATCGCGGCCGCTGGTCAGTGATTTCATGATGCGGGCGTATTGGTCCCCCATTACGTTACGCAGGTACTTGGCCTTCAGGTGAGCATCGCCGGCCTCGTCCACCTCGCGGCACGCCTGCTTGTGGATGATCGTGCTGACCAGATAGCGGGCCGCATCTGCGTGAAGCCACATCGTGGCCGGCAGCACGGCGCATAGGTCAAGCGTTGCTGGATGTACGAAGTCTGGAATTGACGCGCTCTCGGCGCGTGGTATGGTGCTGGTGTCGTCGTTCAACGGAATGCTCCTTCCGTTTGTGCATTCGACGCAAGCCAGGGCACGACTCCTGGCTTGCGTCGTTTCTGGGCATTACTGCCAAATACTAAAAGATGGCGTTCTCCTCGACGGGCCGGTTTTCGAGCAACCGGCCGAACTTTGTCAGCAAGCCGTTCCCCTCTATCCAAAGATGTCGGTCTACGCTTTTGAGCCTGTCGAAGTGCCGCGACAGTAGTCCGAGGGCTGCGTTGCACTTCCTCTTCAAGTCGTGTGTAGCCTGGTCGGGCGAAGCTTGATTTGCCGACACTTTGTCGGAGTCGCCTGCCGCCGGCTCCGGTCTGTCGCCAGCCTGCGGGGTAGCTTCCGTCCGCTCCGCACGGGGCTCCGGCTTAATCGCGGCCTCTGAGGCGTCCAGGGCCAGCCCGATCGATCCTGGCGTGTGCTGCGAGATTTGGCCGGCCGTTTCTGCTACGGCTGCCGCTTCGGCCGTAATGGGCTGCCCAACGACGGGGCTCTCAGATTGAGCCGGCGTCACAGGGCCTCGCCGCTGTGGCAGGTTCCGAACGCGTCCGTCCTGGCCGACGCGAGTGGAAGACTGGGCATCCTGCACGCTCGATCGGTACTTGGCGACCGTTCGCGGGGAGACACCGCACAGGGAGGCGATGACGCCATCGCTGTCGGAAGGCTTCAATTGAAGCACTTGCTGAACAGAAGCGGCCCTGTCCGCGTTTGTAAGCCGTTCGGCACGGTGCTGGCGGTTATCTCGAATGCCACCAATAACCGCTGCCCACCGATCGCCGGGGAAAATCCTGCAACGGATCGTGGTTCGGCCGGCTCGTTTATGCGCTTCGACGCGGTGGAAGCCGGCGGATAGAAGAAGTGTCCCGCCCTCATCGCGGTACGCCGTGATTGGCGGCAGCTCACCGCCGTTGCGGAGCACGTCCGCGTATTCGTCGACTGCTTGTTCTCGAAGCCCGTCCCTGGTCTGCGTGTGGTCTCCGTTCAGCAGCAAAAGTTCAACATCGGCAACGTCATCCGCTGTCGTGGTTTGTGGAGATGGTTCGTCCATGATTTGTTCCCCTGCAACGTCCTGTCGCGGTTAGCATTTGTCGTCTCTCCGGTAATCGTTAAAGTTCTCGGGGCGGACCGTCCGCGCCGAACAGATCAAGCGGCAGCCGCCACATCCTGCGGCGCGGCTACGTGCAAATCGGTGATCGCCTTTTCGACGGCCACCGGATCAAACCGCACAACCCTGCGCGAGATTCGGATACTGGGAATACGATTCTCTCGCGCCCAAATCATCACGGTGCCCGGCGTAACCCGCAACCGCTCGGCAATTTCCTCTGCTGTCAGAAAGTCGCTCATTTAGCCTCTCCTGTTTCGTATTTCCTACTGAGCGGTGTCATCCTAGGCTCGAAACATTATCTGTCAAGGAAAAGCAAGTCAATCACGCGAACGGTTGCGAGTTAATGGTCCGGCGGTAGGCTATGTGTTTAAGGGGGTTCCAGTATGTCGACCGCTCGCCCGTCCAAAGCATCCGTCTTGCGAGAGCAGCTCATTCGGGAGCTGGATTCCGGCGGCTACAAACCTGGCGATCGCTTTTATACCTCCCAGCAGGCGGCGGACAAGTTCGGTGCCGGCCTTGCGCTGGCGGACCAGGTCCTGAATGACCTTGTTGTGCAGTGCCGGCTTGTCCGCCGCCGCGGATCGGGGACATTCGTCGCGGATCGCCCACGTCGCCGTCGGGCACCACGGGCGACAGACCCTTACGCGATCGAGCTGCGCCGCGCGCTCCGCGAGGGCTACGGTGCCCGCTGATCGTCGATTGCGAGCGGCTGTCCGTTTACGATGCCAGGCTGCAACTGGGCGCCGGCTGCATGAGCGAATGGGCGGTCCAGCCACAAGGCGATAGCGGCCACGCTGGGTCAGTGGCGGGCGCCGGCCCAGCAGTAGGCCGGCGCCCTTACACCGTTTACGCCGCCGAGAGCTTGGCAGCCAGGACTTGCTGCAGCCCGAGGACCAGGGCAGACAGCGATACAGGGTCCAATCCCTCTGCGACTTTTTGCATCAGCCGGACATTGACGGTTACGTGTTCACCGTCGAGCAGCGGGTTAGACGCGTACTTCTTCCTCCGGCTCTGGGCGACTCTTTTAGCATTTGTGCGTGCCATGAAATTCCCCCGTAGTGATCTGCCTAAGTGACAGAAAAGGAATGGCCGCCCACCGAATGGCAGGAAAACGGCAACGGCGGAAGTCTACAAAATCTGTAACCTTCGCGTCAACTGCCAGGCAATCAGTTAGTGGGCAGCAACTCGCGAATCGGGACCCCAAGCGCCTTCGCCCAGGCCGGGAACAGGTCTAGCGGGAGCGCCGCTCGGCCAGATTCATAATGGCGAACCCTAACGAGGATTTTGTGCTCGTCGGCCGGAAGTGCATTAACCGAGATTTGCAGCTTCGCGCTGAGCGATTGGCCGACACCATGCAGCTTGAACAGCCTGGCGGCAAACTGCTGCTGAGAGAGGCCAAGGGAGACACGCATCGCGCGCAGCCGAGCCGCTACGCGCCCACAAAACCTCTCGGTATCTGGATCGGCCAGCTTCTGCACGGCCACGGAATATCCCCTGTTTTCTCGCTCAGGTGGGTCAGTCGCAGAGTGTGACCGGTCAGCCGTTCACGTTCAAGTAGCCGCCAGGCCCTCAGGCGTAGTTTTCTATCGCCGGCAGCACAACCGTCGACGCCTGCGCGTCTGGTAAAAATTTCGGCCGGTCGCGATTACAGAAGATCGAACCCTGCGGACGCCTTTTGCCGACAAACTGTCGGCAAATTCCAACCTTGTGGGTGGGCCGTGAAATTAGAAGACAGCCGGCCCTATGGCCGCAGCGTGAGCCGGCGAGGAGGATGAATGTGCTGGCCTGACTGTCTGATCGCTCGCTGCGGCCGATGCCACTACTGCCCGGTGAGGGCAAAATACTTATCAGCCCAAGAGCGGATAGTCTGTTCGATGTTGGCTCGTTTCGTTCGCTGGCTATCGAGATAAGATTCCGTCTGGCCGATCGTCGTGGTGTACTGCTGTCTAATGCCACCCCGGAGATTTTCTCGTTTCGCCACGAGCGCGGCAATCTGTTTGAGTAGCCGCTTCTCTTCGCTCAGCAGTTCCTTCCGCTGGTCCATTAACGAACTCATGATATTTGCGATGCGAATTGCCTCCGGGCTGTCTCTCGGATCAAGCTGGGCGGCTGGCACTCGCCGCATCCGCGGGCTTGGCAGTTCGGAATAGTCGCGCGGACTTGCCGACATGGTTCTCATCAGCTCCCGCAGGTTCTCGGAAGCTGAGGCAAACCGAACCGGACTCCCGACTTCGCCTGGAAAACAAAGAGTGTTGACCCCTATAACGCGGCCAAGCGAGTCGATTAGCGGGCCGCCGCTACTGCCGTGGTCAATCTCAGCGGTATGTTGGACCCACGAACTGCTCGGATCAAAATTGGTCACAGCCTTGTTCTGGCGTGCGAAAGTATTCACCTCGTCCCCGGTTCTAATCCCTGAAACTGCGCCCTTTGTCAGCGTCCACTTCAAGTCGAGCGGCGCCCCAATGGCAACAACGTCCTCGCCCTTTTCCTGTACGGAATCGGCGAGTTCGAGAGTGGCAGCGCTCAAGGGCGGTCGATCCACAGCGATAATTGCCAAGTCCACGCTACGGTTAAATGCACGCCAGCCATCAGACGTGCAGGACGAGCCATCACGGAACTGCACCGTTACTTTTCTGGCACCATCAATCACATGCGCGTTGGTGGCGATGGTCTCGCCATCAACCAGAAACCCACTGCCGGACCACCGGTTATTCACGGCGATGTACACGACGCCAGTTTCAAGTCCAGCAAGGCGAGCATGATCGATCTTAGCGGACGTCGGTTCCTCCGCTTGCCGGTTCTCCGCTGGCTGCGTGTCCTCCCAACGACCTTTTTCAATCGCCTCAGCCATCGCCTTGCTGGGCGCTTCAGCCGGCCGCTCATTTAGAGCAGGTTCGTTGTCCGCTGGAGCGCTCGAACCGCTAAATAACGAGTGGCCCACAAGACCGACTAGCGGGACGGCAACGACAATAGCGACCAATCCAATGATCCAGCCGGACATCTGTGACCGGCCGGCCAATTCGTCGTGCAGGATGTACATTGCCGGAGCTGGATCACGCTTCCCACAACGAATGAGCGTAGAGCCGCTGATTTCACCTCGCCGGACGCAGGCCAGTACCTCGGCGTAGGAAAGCGGCCCTACTTCGCGGCCATTCAAGAAAACGAAGAAATCGTTAGCCATATAACCCATCACCCTGCGGGTTTACACGGACTCAGCATAAGGGGGCGCTTGCACAGTTGCATACTGCACGATCGTACAGAAGGCTCCTTAGTCCCATCTTCCCAACTGCGGCAGCGACCAACTCTCGCGAACTCTGCCGGCCGATCGTGGCCGACACTTTGTCGGTCGAGCTGTCTGCCCATTTTCTTGACGCCGCCCGGTCCGGCTGTAGTCTGCCGACTCCGGCCGACACAAACGCGCAAGGAAGTCCAATGCCAGTTGATCTTGTCTACGGTTCATCGCCGGGCGCTGATGATGTGTTGCAGGGCGCGGAAGCTATTGCGCAGCAAACTATCCAGCGGCAGCAGCTGGCCAACCAGATGGCCCAGGCGCTGATGCAGCACCAAACGCAACAGTCGCAACTCGGGCTCGAAGCCCAGCGACAGGCGTTCGCTCAAAATATGGCGATGGCGCCGTACAACACTGCTGCAGAAAACGCGCTCTGGTCGTTTCTGAACATGGACCCCACCGCGATGGCTGGAGGCTACAGCGGATTGGCGGGCGTTGGAGCTGGCGTGCTGGGTGCCTCGTCGTTGGGCGCGTACTACGCGCCACAGGGTGACTACGACAGCGCCGGCGGCCAAAAACCGAATGCCGGGCAACTCTCCACGGCATACAACCAATACGCCGGCCAGGGCTGGATGGGCGGCGTGACGGGCGCGGACGCCATCTACAACAACGACGAAGACGACAGCGGCGAAGGAATGTCAGGCGGCGACGAATAAGGAGTTACTATGTCTATCGGTCCACAAGTACCGGCAGCTCCGTTGTCTCCGCTGGCACTTGCGCAGCAGAGAAGGCTGCAACAGAATAATGTCCAATCCTCAGCCTTGGCGGGGGGAGCCTTGGGGGCGGCTGGCGCTGGCGGAGCCGTGGGCGCGGGAGGCGTAGGCGGGGACGTGGGGATTACTGCCGCCGCTCAACAGCAACAGCAATTTGCCCAGTACATGGCGATGGCACCTTATCAAACCGGGATCGACCCGATGTGGTCTTTTATCAACGCCGACCCCACATCGCTGGCCGGAAGTTCGGGACAGATCGGGAATTTCAGCGGCAGTGCGCTGGCGACGATGCTGAATTACTACTATCCGGGCTCGGAGCCAGAGTTCGGCGGTTCGGAAGCGGAAGAAGGCACGGGCTCTGGGATCGAAGGTGACGAAAGCGATGCCGGCGAAGGTGGCGACGGGGGCGGAGAATAAGGAGTTTTTATGCCTGCTAATTTAGTCTACGGTTCACGGCCGGGCGACGACGACACTTTGTCGGGAGCCGAGGCGCTGGCCGAACAGAGGCTCGACCGTCAGCGCATCGCCGCGCAGGCAACTCAAGCGCAGATGCAAAATCAGATTGCGCAATCTAAGCTTGGACTTGAGGCCCAGGGGCAGGCGTTCGATCAGAATATGTCGCAGAAGCCGCCAGCGGCCCTGCAATCCGGGTATTTGTCCGCCGCCGACGCAAACGGAAGGAATGATCAGGGACCACTCGATCCACGCGCCACGGGTGAGGTGCTGGACTCGCAACTGGATCAGATTATCCAGGCTGTGGGCCAGCAGCGGCTTAACCCGCAGGGGCAAGCGGTGTACGCCGACTGGGCCGGTAAATTTCGCCAAGTGCAGAAGATGCGATCGCGGATTCGTCCGCATCAGTACAACAAGCTCGCGGCCCAGCTCATCGGCGAGTTCCGCCAGAGCCGGATCAATAACTACGTCGTGCATGTTCCCACCGTGCAAGAGAACTGGCTCAATAACGCCATTCCGTCTCACGATGGTGGCTTTATCGTCCAGGAGTACGACAAGAACGGCCACATCCGGTTCAAAAAGATCGACGCTGGGCCAGCGGATAACGATCACCTGCCGATGACACCGCAACAGCGGTTCGAGTCATCAATAGTTCGGACGCCAGACGGCGGCTACGCCATCCACGATCCAAATAACGCGTGGAAGATTCAGGCAGCGCCGAAGCCGGAGAAAAAGGAGCCCGATCGCGAGAGTTTGTCGCAGTACCTGTCGAACCGGGCCAACTACAACAAGGAGTACACGTCCGCGCACGAACGGCTCGTGAAGCAAGGCGGCGGCAAGCTGGACGCGGACGGCAATCCGATGCAGGTTGTTCCCGCGCCGCACGAAATCATTGCCGAGATGGACCGCTACCTGAATGCACAGGAGGCCCACATTCACGGTCGGTATCATGGGGAGCAGGTGACTGGTCCGCTGCCTGGCGCGGTGGGTGTGCAGCCGCCACAGCAGCCAGCGCAACCTCCCGGCGGCGCCCCGCAGGCAGTTCGGCCGCAAGTTGCTCCACCGCAACAGATACAACCCGGCAGTGCCGCACAGGTCCCACCGGCAGTAATCGGCGGCATGATGGGAATGTTGTCGCCAGGTGGACAGTCGGCTCCGCAGCAGCCTGGGCAACAACCCTCTCCGCAGCCAGTCCCGCCAGCACCGCCGAAACTTGATCCCAATGCCGCCGAGGCAATCGCCAAACACGCTCTAAGCGCGCCACACCCCACCCTGCAAAAGTGGGAAAAGTCGGACGGCGTACCTTATGCCTGGGGACACGGACAGCCGCTGCGACCGAGTCCCAAGCTCTTGGCCTTAAATCGGCAACTCCATAAGCAGTTGGGCGGCGACGAATTATCTCAATACGCGTTGTCGGTGCTGACGGGGGCCTGGCACGTCTACCCACACGTCTCTGATCTGACTAAGACCACTGGCCGCTCGGCTGACATGCCACTTTACCACGATGCCACGCAGGTTGTGGTGGCTAGGCTCAAGGGGGTTCATACGCCGGAGGCCGACGCAATCCGGGATCAAATGCATATATTTGCGATGCGCGGTCTCTCTCCGCAGGCCCAAAAGGAAGTCACCGACAAACTGTCGGCCGACAATAAGAAGCCCGGCAGTAACGGTGTGGCTCCCAAGGACGCTACCTACGATGCGGCGAAAAAGCGCTTACCCCTGGTCAAGACCGATGCAGACTTCAAGGCCTTAGCTAAGGGGCAGGAGTTTGTTGACCCAAACGGAATAACGCGAGTAAAGCCATGAGTCCACTGTGGGAACAAGCCCCAGTTGTAACGCTCGATCCAAGCGATTCAGCACCGGAAGCGCCCGGCAAGCAATCTTCTGATGCTGAAACTGGCGGACGCCGACCGTGGGAATCTGCACCGATCATCAGCGCAGACGAAGTAGTCGCTAGATACAGGCGACATGCCGCAGCGGACGTGATGGACCGGGCGAAAAAGTTGGCGTTCAACGGCGGTAAGTGGACGCTGCTCGGCGCCCGTGGGCCGGTTGACCTGGATCACCTGTCGGAAGACTCGCGGCACTTCAAGGAGCACAAACAGGCCTTTCCTGAGGCCGATTCGAACGCTGAATTTGGCCGCCAGCTTGATCTCAAAAACTGGTATCGCCTGGCCGCCGTCTTGCACGGTGATTTCAAAGTCACCGGCAATCCAGACGACCCGAACCGCGTCGAAGTTGAGCACGAGGTACGTAACGACAGCCCGGGCGCCGGCGATCGGGCTACGCAACTTTTTTCGGCTGCACTGCGTGGCATCAAGCCCGAGGATCGGCCGCGGTTCCTGGCGGTGATGGCCGACTACGCCCAAGGTCGCACGACGCCGGAGCGCTCGTTTGTCGGCAAGATTTCGGAGAACCTCCAACGTGGGCAGCACGAAGTTGGCGAAGCGTTTACCGGGTCGCTCCAGCATTTTCTTCCGAGCAATGCGGACAGTGATGCCGAAAGCGACGACTGGCGGTTTTTGCAACAAGTGCAAGGCATCCGCCGCGGACTCGATCCCGTTACGAGTCAAAACGTGATCGCTCGCGGTTTGTTGGGCGCGGCGCATATGGTGCCGGCCATGTCCGGCGCAACGCTGGCAACGACTGCTGCTGGCCCCGAGGCAGGGACAGCTTTCTGGGTGACTCAGACGGCGCCGCACTTATACGAGGAGCTGCGGAACAACGGCGTCGAACAGTCGAAGGCAAAGGGTCTTTCGGCCGTCATGTCAGTGCCGATCGCCGCGATTGAAAATCTACAATTCGGTCAACTCGCCAAGCCGATCGCTGCGGAGGCTAAACAAGTCGGTGCGAAGGCACTACGTGAGTATCTCCTACACTCAGCCGTGGAAGGTGGCAAGACCTACAGTAAGGAAATGCTCGAGGAGGGTCTGCAAAACGGTCTCGAAGTTGCCACTAAGGCGATGGGAACCTATCTCGACAAAAACGCTCCTGGCGTCGATTGGAAAAAGGAGTGGGGTGACTGGAAGGATCAAATGACAGAAGCGGCTTTGGCGATGCCGTTTCTCATGGCTCCGGGTGCAGCGGTTCAATC
>DATATB010000163.1:0-69119 GCA_036268995.1 Pirellulales bacterium
GCTTCGGTCGTCGCGCGGCAGCTTGGGATGGAAAAAATCGTGCCCGACGACCTGGCAGCACGCGCCGAGCCCGCCGAGCGGGCGTTTCGCGATTGGTCTGCCGATCGGCGCAAGGATGCCGACCTGGCTGGCGATCTGCGGATGATGGTGCCCGTCTATATCGATCCGGCCAACGGGCGCATCAAGGTCTGGGTCTTGCTCGGCTGGACCCAGCAAGACTGCGAGATTGCCTTCGCCAAGGAGCCGAAGGCGATTGCCACCGATGCGTCGGGAAAACCGCTCGATTCGGAGCAATACAACGTGTTCTGGTCGAGTTCGTCGCAGACGCTAGCCACGCCGGTTGTCGCCGAGGTGTACGTCACGCAACTGCTCAATCGCGACGAATTCCGCAAGCATTGCGACGCGTACTGGACGCCGGCCGCGATCCTGGCGAACTTGAAGTAGCGTGCGGTCCGTTGTCCGTTGTCCGTGGATGATGCGCTTAGGCGCAAAAAAATAGCCTCGCCGCAAGGGAGGTTTGTAACTCCCCTGCGGCCAGGCTAGCGGGCAACCGTGCCCCTTGTTCGGCAGTCATAGCCGAGGATGGATCGGGCTATCGTAGCCGCGATTGAGGAGCACTTTAACAATCGCGCGGTGGTCGCACAATCGAAAATTTTCGTTTGGTTAGAAAGAATTCAGCCCCCTGATCGGTGCTCGAATCCTGTCGGCGACGGCGGACGATTGCTAGCTGCCGCCGAGCCGGCAAACGAGCGTGTTTGGGCGCTGGCTCGTAACGGCTTTTCGGGTCGCACGCGAAAAAGGAGGCGAAAAGTTTCTTTTTGCCCCCTGCCGTGGTAGATTCGAGAGTAGGCGGTCGAAGCGCGTCGCCGACGTGGTTTTCTCGAACCGCCCACCGCATACCGCGTAGGGCTTGCAGTTGGTTGGAGCGTTGCGGCGCAGCCGGTAAGGCTGTCCGAATCGCGCCCGGCGAAGCACGATCCTTCGCCGCGCTTACCCCGCGATCCAGACCTGCTTTACTTCGGCTCGTCCGCCGCAAATGGCTTTGCTGGCGGTGACACGAGCAAAATCTTGCCACCGCCAGATACCCTCTGCCAGCATGGAGGGACAGGCGTGGATATTGAGCTGCAACTCACGACCGACACGGTCGATCAGGCGGCCCCGCACCGGCCGCTGTGCGTCGAGCCCCAGGCTTCGATCCGCGAAGTCTTCACGCTGCTGAAGGACAACGGCGCCGGGGCGGTGCTCGTGTGTTCCCGCGGCCGCCTGGCCGGCATCTTTACTGAGCGCGACGCGCTGGGCGTCATGCAGCGTCGCGACGATTTGGACGCGCCGATCGAAACGGTGATGATCCCAGCGCCCGTCGTACTGCGCGCCGATGCTAGCGTGGCCTCCGCCATCTTGCGCATGTCGTCCGGCGGCTATCGCCGGCTGCCGCTGGTGGACGTCAAGGGTCAGCCGCTGGGCATCCTGGAAGTGGCTGGCATCGTCCACTACCTGGTCGAGCATTTTCCCAAAACGATCTACAACCTGCCGCCCGTGGCGCATCCGGTGATTCACGATCGCGAGGGGCCCTAAAGCGCACGCACGGCCCGTCGGCGTTGCACCGCCACGCAGCACACCTTCCGTCACGCCACCCTAGCTTTTGAGTTGAAACGAAACACCGAATGGCTACCGCAGAACCCAAACCGATTATCGAACTCGCGCAGGCCACCGTCCGTTTTTGCGGCGACTCGGGCGATGGCATGCAACTGGCCGGCACGCAATTGACCAACACCTCGGCGCTGGCCGGCAATGACGTGGCCACGTTTCCCGATTTTCCGGCCGAGATTCGCGCGCCGCGCGGCACCAAGGCCGGCGTCAGCGGCTTTCAGATCCATTTCGCCAGCAAGGAAATCTTCACGCCCGGCGACCAGGTCGACGCGCTGGTGGCGATGAACCCGGCGGCGCTGGCCACGAATCTGGCCGACCTGGTCAATGGCGGCATTCTGATCGTCAACGAAGACGCGTTCGAAGACAAAAGCCTCAAGCAGGCCGGCTACGCGACCAATCCGCTGGAAGACGGCAGCCTGGCCGCGTATCAACTGTTCAAGATCGACATGACGCGGCTCACGCGCCTGGCCGTCGCCGAGCAAGACCTGGGCGTCAAGGAAAGCGATCGCTGCCGAAACTTTTATGCGATGGGGCTGGTCTTCTGGCTCTACGACCGTTCGCTCGAGCCGACGCTGCGCTACATCGCGGACAAGTTCGGCAAGCGCCCGGAAATCGCCGAAGCCAATCGCCGCGCGCTGCGCGCCGGCTACAACTACGGCGAAACGGTCGAAGCCTTTGCCAGCCATTTTCGCGTCTCGAAGGCCACGCTGCCCGGCGGCCTGTACCGCAATGTGACGGGCAACGAGGCCATGGCCTGGGGCCTGATCGCCGCCGCCCGCACCAGCGGTTGCGAGCTGTTTCTGGGCAGTTACCCCATCACCCCGGCCAGCGACATCCTGCACGAACTGGCGAAACACAAGAATTTTGGCGTGCGCACCTTCCAGGCCGAAGACGAAATCGCGGCCATCACCTCCGCCATCGGCGCGAGCTTCAGCGGAGCCATGGCCGTGACCACCTCCAGCGGGCCAGGAATCGCGCTCAAGCAAGAGGCGATGGGCCTGGCCGTGATGACCGAGTTGCCGCTAATCGTGATCAACGTACAGCGCGGCGGCCCCAGCACGGGATTGCCGACGAAGACCGAGCAGGCCGATCTGCTGCAAGCCATGTGCGGGCGCAACGGCGAATGCCCGATGCCCGTCATTGCGGCCCGCAGCCCGGCCGATTGCTTCGACACGGCGCGCGAGGCCTGGCGGATCGCCACGCGTTACATGACGCCCGTGATGCTGCTTAGCGACGGCTACATTGCCAACGGCTCGGAGCCGTGGCGCATTCCCGACGCGGCGACACTCGAGCCGATCGAAGTCACGCATCCCGAGCCCACCAGCAATGGCGACGTGTTCCATCCCTACGAACGCGACGAGCGGCTGGCCCGGCCCTGGGCCATACCCGGCACGCCCAAGCTGATGCACCGCATCGGCGGGCTCGAGAAGCAGGACATCACCGGCAACGTTAACTACGAGCCGGAAAACCATCAGCACATGGTCGAGACCCGGGCCCGCAAGGTTTCGGGCATCGCCAACGACATTCCGCTGCAAGACGTGTTTGGTCCCGAGACTGGCCGATTGCTGGTCCTGAGTTGGGGCGGCACGTTCGGAGCTTGCCGCACGGCCGTGGGCGATTGCATCGAGATGGGCGATTCGGTGGCGCACGCCCATCTGCGTTATCTCAATCCCTGGCCGAAAAACCTGGGCGAACTGCTCAGCCGCTACAACCAAGTGCTGATTCCCGAGTTGAACATGGGGCAACTGCGTCTGCTGGTGCGGGCCGCTTACCTGGTCGATGCCGTGGGGCTGAACAAGGTCAAGGGCAAGCCGTTCTGCGTAACGGAAATCGTGGCCAAGATTCGCGAGATGCTGAAATAAAAGTGGGCGATCCATCAAGCCGCGACCACCGGTCGCGGCTTTATGAAACTTATGTGTTGTATACGAAAGGGCGGTTCAAGACATGTCGGTTGAAGCTTCGTCCCTCCCGGTGCTCACGAGCGCCGATTTTGCCAGCGATCAGGATGTGCGTTGGTGTCCCGGCTGCGGCGATTACTCGATTCTCGCGCAGATGAAAAAAGTGCTGCCCACGCTCGGCGTGCCGCCCGAGCGCATGGTGTTCGTCTCCGGCATCGGCTGCTCGAGCCGCTTTCCGTATTACATGAACACCTACGGCATCCACTCGATCCACGGCCGCGCGCCGGCTATCGCCACGGGCATCAAGGCCTGCCGGCCAGATCTATCGGTGTGGGTCATCACCGGCGACGGCGACGCGCTGAGCATCGGCGGCAATCACCTGATCCACTGCATCCGCCGCAACCTCGATATCAACATCGTGCTGTTCAACAACCGCATCTACGGTCTCACCAAGGGGCAGTACTCGCCCACCTCGCCGCTGGGCAAGGTGACCAAGAGCACGCCGATGGGCACGATCGACAATCCGCTCTACCCGCTGTCGATCGCCATCGGTTGCGAAGCCACGTTCGTGGCCCGCTCGATCGACACCAACATCAAGCACCTGGCGATGGTGCTCAAGCGGGCGGCCGAGCATCGCGGGATTTCGTTCGTCGAGGTGTACCAGAACTGCAATGTGTTCAACGACGGCGCGTTCGACTACGCCACCGATCGCGAGACCAAGGCCGACACCACGCTGGAACTCGAGCACGGCCGGCCGCTGGTATTTGGCAAGAACCGCGACCGCGGCATTCGCCTGAACGGCATGAACCCCGAAGTGGTCACGCTGGGCAAAGGCGTCAGCGAGGACGACCTGCTGTTTCACGATGAGAAACTGCCGGAGCCGAGCCTGGCGTACTTCCTCAGCCGCATGCGCTATCCGGAATTTCCCGAACCGATCGGCGTCTTTCGCGACGTCGACCGGCCGCGCTACGAAGAACTGCTCAACGAGCAGATTGTCGAGAGCCGCCGTGCCCGCGGTCCGGGCGATTTGCAAAAGCTCTTCCAGGGCGGAGAAACGTGGACGGTGGGGGAAGTGAAAAGCGAATAGTGAAAAGTGAAAAGTGACGGAATGAAACTACTGCGCTTGCGCATCTATGAGGGGGCCTAAGCATGGTGCATTGTCCTTTTTGCGGTCATGAGAATATTGACGGCGAGGATAGCTGTCAGCAGTGTCAACAGCCGTTGGAGTTTCTCTCCAAGCCGCAGACGCACACTGGGCTGGAGCGCAGCCTGCTGAAGGATCGGGTGTTTGCGCTCGCGCCGCGGCAGCCGATCACGGTGCCGCCCGACACGCCGGTGCGCGACGTGCTGGACATGCTGGTGTCGCATTCCATCGGCTGCGTCGTGATCACCGACGGCGACGAGCCGGTGGGCATTTTCAGCGAGCGTGATGCCCTGCACCGCCTCAACGTCGACGCCGCCGCGATGGAAGACGCGCCGATCGCGGAATTCATGACGGCCAACCCCGAGACGGTCGAGGCCGACGCCCGCATCGCCTTCGCCTTGCACAAGATGGACATCGGCGGCTATCGCCACATGCCCGTCGTTAGCGAAGGCCGCGTGGTCGGCGTGATCAGCATCCGCGACGTGCTCGACTACATCACGGCCAACCTGCTGGCGACAAGCGAGTGACGGAAATGATGAAGTAGGAATGCGGAATGATGAATGACGAAGAGGTGCCAAGGACGCCCCGCGACGAGCCGCTTCTGAGTCTTCGTTCCCCCATTCATCCTTCCGGGTTCCTACTTCAGCATTGAATTCCCATGTCCGATCCACGCCTGCTGCGATTGGCCGAAATTCTGATCGATCATAGCTGCCAGTTAACTACCGGCGAAAAGGTGTTGATCGAGGCCTATGACTTGCCCGATCCGACGCTCGTCTGCCGGCTGGTGGAATTGGCCGCCGCACGCGGGGCGCATCCGCTGGTGACGCTAAAGAGCAACACCGTGCTGCGCGCCTTGTATCGCCATGGCAACGCGACGAACCTGGCCTTGGCGGGCGAACTGGAGCGCACGCGGATGCAGCAGATGGATGCCTACATCGGCATCCGCGGCGCGGCCAATAGCAGCCAGTTTGCCGATGTGCCGCCGGCCAAGATGGACTTGTACCAGCAGCACTGGTGGCACCCGGTGCACACCCAAGTGCGCGTGCCGCATACCCGCTGGGTCGTGCTCCGCTATCCCACGGACGCCATGGCCCAGGCGGCCGACATGAGCAGCGAAGGCTTTGCGGATTTTTACTTCGACGTCTGCACGGCCGACTACGCGCGCATGGCCAAGGACCAGGAGCCGCTGGTGCGGCGGATGGCAGCGGCCGATCGGGTGCGAATCGTGGCTCCCGGCACCAAGCTGGAGTTCTCGATCAAGGGCATGGACGTACGCCCCTGTCACGGGCAACGCAATATTCCCGACGGCGAGGTGTTTACCGCTCCGATCCGCAACAGCTTAAACGGCGTGATCCGCTACAACGCCCCCTCGCGCTACCAGGGCACGGTGTTTCAAGGCATCGAGCTGGAATTTCGCGAGGGCAAGATCGTGCGTGCCGCCAGTTCCAATCAGACCGAAGCGCTGAATCGCATTCTCGACGCCGACGAGGGTGCCCGCTATATCGGCGAATGGTCGATCGGCTGCAACAACAAGATCCGTCGCCCGATGCTCGACACGCTGTTCGACGAGAAGATCGGCGGCTCGATGCACCTCACGCCGGGCAACGCCTACGACGACTGCGACAACGGCAATCGCAGCCGCATCCACTGGGACCTGGTGCTGATCCAGACGCCCGAGTACGGCGGCGGCGAGATCTGGTTCGACAGTGAGCTGATCCGTCGCGACGGCCGCTTCCTCCCCGCCGACCTGCACCCACTGAACCAGGGGCTGTGAGAAAATTCGGAAGGATGAATGCTGAATGATGACTAGCGCTGACGAAGAGGGAATTGACCACGGATTTCACTGATAACACGGATGAAAACGAAGGATTTTTAATATCCGTGTCATCCGTGAAATCCGTGGTCACTCTCTCTTTTTTCAGCCGCCTGTCATGCGCCTTAGAAGAGTGCGCTCACGAAGTGGTGCAGCTCCGTGTAGAGGCCAGGCGCTTCTTGCCAGAGAAGGATGGCGACGGCCATCAGCGATTCGCCGGCAATCAGCCCGGATGAGACGGGCACGACGTATTTTTCGGCCATCGCGGGGCTGACTTTGGATAGCACCCAGGCGACGAGGGCCCCCAGGAACATCGAGATCGAATTGAATGCCGGGATGACACCGGCAATGCCCAGGCCCGTGACCGACGGGATCCATTTGCGCGCGCCTGGCGGACTGAACTCCTCGGCCAGCGTCAGCAGGATGCCGATCACGGCGCCGATGGCCATGGCAATCATGGCCGACTGATTCAGCGTTTTCTTCTCTTTTGCGGCTGGCTTGGCTGGTTCTGCCGATAATTGCGGCGTCTGCGCTTTCGACGGGATCGAGGGCGCGGAAGCGGGAGCCGGTTTACTGCCCGGTACGTTGGCGTCGGGCTGCCGCTGGTCGCCGCCGAAAGTTTGGGCAATCATTTCCGCCACGCCCTGCCAGACTTTGGCGGCCGGCGCCGGCAATTCTTCCGTGCCCAGCTTCGAGGGTTGCGCGACAATCAAGTACACCGGCACGCAGACCAGCGTTCCGGCCAGCACGCCGAACAATTGCGAGATCGTCTGTTTGCGCGGATTGCCGCCCAGCAAGTAGCCGCTTTTGAGATCCGTGAGCAGATCGGCCGAATGGGCGGACGCACCGGCCGTGATCGACGCGGTCATCAGGTTGGTGGTGATGCTCGTGGGGGCGATAAATCCGTACATCAATTGCGTGATCTTGCCCATCGCACCGACAGGCGTGACATCGGTTTCACCCGTGGCCCGGGCAGCGACGATCGAGAGTACAAACGTCACCAGCACGGCAAGAATGCCCATCCACCAGGTGATGCCGAAACAGAAGTGGCCCAGCAGCACGCACGCAGTGCCGGAGACGAGCGTACCGACCACGAACCACGAGCCGGGGACTTCGACGTGGGCCAGCGCGTCGTCGCCGCGGGGCTTCGAGCCGAACATGGCTCCCAGTCCGCTGAAGGCCCGCAGCACGGTCCGCCAGCGAAAGGCGAAGGCCAGCAGGCCGGACGTGACCATCATGGCCGTAGCCGGCCAAAGCGTCCAACCGACGATACTGCGATAACCCGGCTCGACGATTTCACGGCTAATCAAGATCGGCGCCAGGACGCCGTAATAGATGGCGGCGCCGATGAGCAGCGAGACGCCGACGCGAATGCCCATGATGGCCCCGGCGGCGATCATGATCAGCGAACCTTCGAAGCCGATGGTCAAGTTTTTGAGCAGCTTGTGCCCCAGACCACCGGGGAAGAGTGGGAACTCTCCGGGAAATGCCAGGTTCGCCAGGAACTTGCCGCCTCGCGCGGCTTGAGCGGCGCCGGTGATATTTCCCGCCCACAGGCAGACACTGGCCCACGCGTCACGCCAAAAAGCCAGAACCGCGCCCCCCACGGCTGCCCACATCAGCGAACGGGCTTTGTCCATCGCCTCGTCGCCGGCCGTGTGCATCGATTTGAGCGTCTCGGCCGTGGCGATGCCGCTGGGAAATGGCAGCTTGTCGATGTTAATGAGCTGCCGCTTGAGCGGAATGGCCATGAACACGCCCAACACCGACACGGCCCCCAGCCAACTCATGATTTCCCACCACAGCAACTGCCGGCCGGTGGCCATGTACAGGGCCGGCAAGGCCGACACCAGGCCGGCCGACGACATGTAAGCCGCCGCACTGGCGGCGCTGCTCATGGTGTAGTTTTCGAGCACGGTGAACGGGTCGTTGCGATAGCGCGGCACGATGGCTTCCAAGGCCTTGAAGACGGCATAGGCCACGATGCAGGCCGTGATGGTGACGCCCAGGCCCCAGCCGGTTTTCAGCCCCACGTACAGGTTCGAGATGCTCATCACCCCGCCGATCAGCATGCCGGTGACGATCGAGCGGACCGACAGTTGCCGGACGTGGTCCCCCTGGTAGACGTTCTCGAGCCACTCGCGCGCGGCGGCTTCCTCGGAATCGGCGGCGGGGACCAGGACTTCGGGTTCGGCGGGTTCAAGGGGTTCGACGGTCATCGTGCAATCCGAATGGTGACGAATCGATTTTTTAGTCCGGCCGCTGGGCCGCATGCCCCGGCCGGCCGGATCCCTCCTATCAGAACAAACCGTCGACAAAACGGCCAGACCGGATGCCGCCACCGGCCGGTGTTTGACAGTCGCCGGCTATCGGCCGATCATGGCGGGAACTTTCTGCCTGCCGATCGCGTCCAAGGTCTGTCGTGAACGACGAACAGCTTATCGACGAGGCGCTGGCCGGCAACTCTGCCGCCTTTGGACGCCTGGTGCTCAAGTACCAGGACCGGCTGTACCATGCCATGACCCAGATCCTTGGCTCGGCCGCCGATGCCGAGGACGTGGTGCAGGAGAGCTTTGTCCAGGCCTTCCTCAAGCTGGAGACGTTTCGCCGCTCGGCCTTGTTTTATACCTGGCTGTACCGCATCGCGGCCAACGCCGCCTGCACGCTGGCCCGGCGCCGCAGGCCAGCCCGCAGCGTCGAGCAAATGCGCGAGGCGGCGGTCGAGCCGGCCGACCGGGGCGAGTCGCCCTCCGGACGGCTCGAGCGGGCCGAACGTGCGGCACAATTGGAAGCGGCACTGGCCCGGCTGCCGCAAGAGTATCGCGAAGCGCTCGTGCTGCGCGAGATCGAGGGTTTCGATTATGGCACGATCGCCGGGCTGCTCGATCTGCCCATCGGCACGGTCCGCAGCCGGCTGTTTCGGGCCCGCATGCAACTCCGCGAGCATTTGAAAGAACTCGATCCGTCCGAACCCCCCAAGGGATTGGCGGCGCCAACCTCACCGACCAATCCATGACCGATCACCAGACCCCACTTTCCGACGACGAACTGCTGAGCGCCTATCTCGACGGCGAGTTGGCCGGCGACGATCTGGCCCGGGCCGAGCGCCTGCTGGCCGAGCAGCCGGGCAGCCGGCAACTGTTGGACGATCTGCGGACGATCCGCGACGGGCTGCGGGCACTACCCGGCGGCCAGCTCGGCGAGGACTTTCCCCAGCGGGTGTTGCGCAAGGCCGAACGCCAGTTACTGACGGAATCGCAAGTGTCCGCCGCGATTCCGGCCGCTCATTCGCCAGCCCGATGGCGCAACAAGCGGCCCTGGATTTATGCGGCGGCTTCGCTGGCGGCGGGGCTGCTAATCGCGGTCGTGAGTTGGCCGCAACGGTCGATGAAAGCGCCGGCCTCGGCAGCCGACCATCCTGCCGCGGACAAGTTCGCCCACCACGCCCCGGCATCCTCCTCGCCGGCAAGTATGTATCCAGCAGCCGCGGCGAAACCAACGATCGTGCCGGCTCCGCCTGAGAATCAAACCGGCCTGCAAGCCGCGTTGGCCCAGTGGGGTTTCAACTCGCAAGACGCCAATGAGATCGTCGACCAATTAAGCGCGAGCCAAAAGCACGAGCAACCGGCATCGGAAACCCCGCCGCTGATCGTGTGGTCGCTTGCCGTGAGTCCCGACGCGCTGGAGCACGAGGGGCTGGAGCGCGTGCTGGTACGCAACGAGCTTCGGGTGGTTGAACAACTGCCGCTACGAGGCGAAACGACTCTCGCAGTCGATGCGGCCAGCGCCACACGACCGGCGGTCAAGCTATCGGTAGCCGGTGCGTCGGCAATTCATCCGCCAGTGATGGCTGTGCTGGCCACCGGCAGCCCCCAACAACTGGACGCCACACTGGCCGATCTCCGCTCGCGCTCGGACACTTTTCAGCAGGTCACGAACTTGGGCCGCCAGAGCCTGCCGGCGGGCGGTCGTACCGCAAAGCGAAAGTCGAGCCTCGCCTTGCAGCCTGGTCAAGCGAGCGGGGGTCAGGGCCAGGCCAAAAATCAGACGCCAACGGAAGCCAAAAACGCCCCGCGCTCACGTTCCCTGGGCGAAGTCCAAGGCCCCGCCGAGATGGTCTTGTTCATTCTGCGGCGTGCCGAGCCGACCAGTCCCGCGACCACCAGCGAATCGGGCAAGGCAGCCAAGCCGGCAGCGGACAAAGATTGATCCTGTCGGAAATCTCACGATTTCCGCTACGAGGTGGCGAGCCGAGCGCCAGGCACGACGTGGTCACATACCGGGCCGGTAGCAGACCACGTCTTTCAATTCGGGCCATTCGTCGACGTTGACGACCTCGTCCATGACGAGCCCCAGCTTGTAGCAGCCCAGCGCCAGTGGGTCGCGATACAGCA
This sequence comes from Pirellulales bacterium, assembly GCA_036268995.1. Taxonomy (GTDB): domain Bacteria; phylum Planctomycetota; class Planctomycetia; order Pirellulales; family PNKZ01; genus DATATB01. The sequence continues at coordinate 10,900 of DATATB010000163.1, forward strand.
CACGGGCGCGGACGAAGCTTAACTCGCTCTTGCCCGGAAAGCCGACAAACAGGTCGTCACCGGCGAGCGACCGGTTCACGATCAGCGAAATGCCCATGGACGAAATATTTTTCGTCATGGTTGCAAAGGCGGCATCCGGCACCGGTCGGCCATCGGCGCAAGGCACGACGGCCACGACGATGGCGGTATCGATCCGTTCGTCGCGCCGGCGTTCGGCCTGATTTTCTGCCTGGAGGACACTCAGCAGCAGCCGTTCGACCTGGCTGAATTTCGAATTTTTCTTCGGTTTTTCTTGCGTGGTCATGTCGGGCATGGTCATAGCAGAGCGGGGCACGCGGGACGCTGGCCGGCGACGCGCCGGAGACAGTGGGACCCACCTAAAAGGTAGCCCTCGATTTTCGCTCTCACAAACCCGGATTCGCCGATACCCCCCGTTTTTCTGCCTGCCGCCGCTACAACCGGCTCCTATGATTCAACTAGGAGAGGGAGCGCGTGCGCGGCTTGAATGATTTGGCCGCTTCGAAAAAAGACGCGCTCGTTGACAGCGATGACGCGATCGCCCATCCAAGTTTTGCTGGTTGAAGACAACCCTATCGATTGTCGGCTCATCCGCGGACTGCTCGACGAGCATCCCAGCCAGACCTTCTCAGTCCGCTGTGCCGACCGTTTGCAGACTGCCGGCGAGCAGTTGCGCAGTTCGCCTGCCGACGTCGTGCTGCTGGACCTCACGCTGCCCGACGCCACCGGCTTGGAAACGTTCGATCTCGTGCATCGGCAGCATGGGCATTTGCCGATCGTGATTCTGACGGGCGTCGAGGACGAGATCCTGGCGGCCACGGCCATCGAGCGCGGCGCCCAAGACTATCTGCTCAAAGGCCAGGTGGATCGCAACTCGCTGGCGCGAGCCTTGCGCTACGCAATCGAGCGCAAGCGGGGCGCCGAGGCGATTCACCGTCTCAACGAGGAATTGGAGCAGCGGGTGTTGGAACGCACGCGCGAGCTGACGGCCAGCAATCGCGAGCTCGAGGCCTTTTGTCGATCCGTGGCCCACGACCTGCGCGCTCCGTTGCGGGCCATCGACGGCTTCAGCCGGGCGCTGGAACCTCACGGACAACAATTGGACGAGCAAGGCCGCAGCTATTTGCGCCGCGTGCGCGAGGCCACCCGGCGCATGTCCCTGATGATTGACGCCATGCTCAAAATGTCGAGCGTGGCGCGCTGCCCGATGCGCCGCCAGCGGATCGACTTGTCGGCCCTGGCTCACAAAGTCATCGCCGAACTCGAATCGCCAGGCCAGGCGCCGCCGGTCGAATGGATCGTGGTCGACGGATTGCATACCTGCGGCGATGTCCAACTGCTGTGGATGGTGCTGGAAAACCTGTTGGACAATGCCTGCAAATTCTCGCGCCACGAACGCTATCCGCGCGTCGAGCTGGGCAGCAGCGGGCCGGGTGAATTCTTCGTTCGCGACAACGGCGTCGGCTTCGACATGGCCTTTGCCGACAAGCTGTTCACCCCGTTCGAACGTTTGCACGGCGAAAAGTTCGAGGGCATCGGCATCGGGCTGGCCACCACCGAACGGATCGTCTCACGGCATGGGGGGCGGATTTGGGCCGAAAGCATGCCCGGCCAGGGCGCCGTGTTTCACTTTACCCTTCCCGATAAAAGCGGCGACTCCACCTCGCCGCGAGGCTGAACATCATGACCACGAGCGCCCCCGTAATCCTGCTGGCCGAAGACGATCCGAACGACGAGGACTTGATCCGCCTGGCGCTGGGCGAGAGCGGCTTGCACTACTGCCTGGACGTCGTGCGCGACGGCGTCGAAGTGATCGATTACCTGTTTGCCACCGGCGTCCACGGCGGCCGCAATCGGTCTCGACTGCCGCGCCTGCTGCTGTTGGACCTCAAAATGCCTCGCATGAACGGGCTGCAGGTCCTGCAAATGCTGCGGCGCGTTCGCGTGGGCGACGGCATCCACCTGCCGCCGGTCGTGGCCTTGACCTCATCCAGCGAAGACCACGACATCAACGAAGCCTATCGCTGGGGGGCGCATAGCTACATCTGCAAGCCGGTGGCCTTCGAGCAGTTCAGCCGCTGCGTACAGCAAGTCGCCCGTTATTGGCTTGAACTCAACCAGCCGCCTCAAGGCCACGGCCGCGCCGAAGTCATGGCGCTGGCCTGACTGCGGAATCGGTTCGCGCTCACGTTTTAAGGCACATGAATGTGCCGGCTATTTTGGCGTGCGCGCAGCGGCGCTCGATGTCGGCCGCCGTTTCTTGCTGTTTGGCACGCAGGCTGCTTGTCTGACCTCCCCGTTGGCCCGACACGGAAACACCTAAGACACTCGGGGAGACATAGCCATGTTGTACTGGTCGCTGTTGTTTTTGATTGTGGCAATCGTGGCGGCAATTTTTGGCTTCGGCGGCCTGGCTGCCGGCGCCGCGAACATTGCGCAGGTGCTGTTCGTGATTTTCCTGGTGCTGTTCGTGATCAGCCTGTTGACGGGCTGGACACGGCGGCCGCTGCCTTAGGTTGAACACTGGCAGGCGGTCTGGACTGGGAGAATTCAACTACACTGGGGTGCGACAATGCGACGCGAATTAACCGAACGGGCAGGTAAAATTGGGTACGTGATCTTGTGGCTGCTGGGAGTGCCGCTGCCGATTCTCTTGATTGCCGCCGCCATTCGCGGTTGCAACTGACGCGGCGCGAGGCCCGGCATATTGGCCGATTCAAAGCGTCGCGCGGCATCGAGCCCACAAGGCCGGAGCCGCGCGGCGCTTTTCTTTTGCGCGCCGGGTTCCCCATCGTGCTGGCATCCGCCCGGGGTCGCCCCTCGATTTGGCCGATGGGCTGGCAAATCGGCCAGTTGTCCGTCTCGAAACCAATCTGAATCGGTCGCAAGCATTGGCTGCCGAGCCGTTTCCGCGTAAATTTCAGTTTAACGAACAGGCTCCAGCCCCCGACACTCGTTCCACTCATGCTTTCGCAAACACTCGAATACGCCTTGCGTGCCATGGTCTTTTTGGCCAGCCGCGAGGGCCAATCCTGTCCAACGGAACAGATTGCTAAGGCCACGAAAGTGCCCAGCGCCTATTTGTCCAAGGTCATGCAGAACCTGCAGCGATCCGGGCTGGTGTCCAGCCAGCGCGGGGTACACGGCGGCTTTACGCTGGCCCGGGCGCCGGACGTTTTGACGATTCTCGAGGTGGTCGAAGCGGTGGAGCCGATCGGGCGCATCCGGACGTGCCCGTTGGGGTTGGAGACCCACGGCGTCAATCTGTGCCCGCTGCACCGCCGGCTGGACGATGCGCTAGCCCACGTCGAGCGCGCCTTCGGCGCGACCACGCTGGCCGAAGTTTTGGCGGAACCGACCACCAGCATCCCGCTGTGCGAATTCCCCAGTCGCGATATCTCCCAGTAAGGCGCATGCATGGATTGGTCGGGTAGCCGGCGCATCATCCTTGGCTTTACGGTGGCGATCATCTTGTTCGTCATCAATGCCGTGGTTTCGTACAGCAATATCGTGGCGCTGTCCGAAAACGACCGCTGGGTTTCGCACACCTACCAGGTGCTCGGCGAGTTGGAGGGGCTGATGTCGACGGTCAAGGACGTCGAAAGCAACCAGCGCGGCTATCTCCTCACGCAAATGCCGCGCTATCTCGAGCCGTACCGGGCGGCGATCGAGGCCACGCGGGCCCGCATGGCCAGGCTCAAGCAGTTGACCGCCGATAATTCCCAGCAGCAGCAAACGCTGACGGAGCTCGATCGCGAGCTCGAAGCACGCATCGACTACCTGGCGCGCACCATGGAATTGGTCAAGAAACAGGGGCTACCCACCTTGCGCGATTCGAAACGAATCGAGGAAGGTCAGCAGCTCATGGACGCGGTGCGTAACCACATCCATGTGCTCATGGCCACCGAGCAGGAGTTGCTTCGGGCCCGGTCGGTGGAATCTGCCCAGCGCTACGACCGCACCCTGGCGACCGTGATCCTTGCCACGCTGCTGGGGCTGGTCCTGACGGGCGCGGGCTTCGCCCTGTTGCGCACCTACCTGGCCGGCCAAAAGGCGGCAGCCGACCAGTTGCAGGCGGCCCACGATGAACTGGAAAATCGGGTCCGCGACCGGACGGCCGACCTGGCGGCCATCAATCGCGCGCTGGAGTCCGAAGTCACCGCCCGGCAGCGGATTGCCGAACAATTGGAGCGCACGCATCAGGATCTGCAATTCTCCAACGCGCGGCTGGCCGCGATCCTCGAAGGCACCAGCGACCAGATTGCGGCGCTGGATCTGTCCGGCCGGTTCATCATGTTCAACCAGGCCTACGTCGTGCACTTTGAGCGGCTGTTTGACTGCCAACCCGAATTGGGGCATAGCCTGGCCGGCGAAGTGCCGGCCGAACACGGCGCCCACGACCGCAAACTCGCACTCTGGAAGCGGGCCTTGGCAGGCGACGAGTTTACGGTCACCGAAGACTTCGGCGTGGTGGGCGAGGGTCAGCGATTCTTCGAAATCACATTCGGCTCGGTCCGCGACGCCCAGGGCCACAGGATCGGCGCTTCGCATATTGGCCGCGACGTCACGGCGCGCATCCTCGCCGAGCGGCAGCTCAAAGCCTCGACCGAACAGCTCAAGCGCAGTAATCGCGAGCTGGAGGAATTCGCCGGCGTCGCCTCTCACGATCTCCAAGAACCGCTGCGCAAGATCCAAGCCTTCGGCGATCGGCTCGAAACGCAGTGCACCGCCCAACTCGGCGACCAGGGCCGCGACTATCTGGGCCGCATGCTCCAGGCCTCCACCCGCATGCGCACGCTGATCAACGACCTGTTGACCTTCAGCCGGATCAGCACCCGGACGATGCCGTTCGACAAGCTCGACCTCGCGCGCGTTGCCCAGGAAGTGGTCTCGGACCTCGACGAACGGATCCGACAAACGGGGGGGCAGGTCGTCATCGGCAAGTTGCCGGTGATCCATGCCGACCCGTTGCAAATGCGGCAATTGCTGCAAAACCTGATCGGCAATGCGCTGAAGTTTCACCAGCCCGGTCACCCACCCGTGGTCCGCGTCGAGGCCCACGTTGGTAGTACTGAAGACAAGCCGGTCGATGGCCAAGCGGCGACGCGAACCTGCCAACTGGTTGTCAGCGACAATGGGATCGGTTTTGATATCAAGTATCTCGATCGCATCTTCAACGTGTTCCAACGGCTGCACGGTCGCGCCGAATACGAAGGCACCGGCATGGGATTGGCCATTTGTCGCAAAATCGTCGAACGTCACCGAGGCACCATCACGGCCACCAGCCAGCCTGGCAGCGGTGCGTCCTTCGTCGTGACGCTGCCCCTCGAACAAACTGACCTCGGAGATCATCAGCATGGAGAAGCCGCCTAAACCCATTACGATTCTTATGGCCGACGACGATGCCGATGATCGGCAGATGACCAAGGAGGCTTTCGACGAAAGTCGTCTGGTGAACGACCTGCGTTTCGTGGAAGATGGCGAAGAACTGCTGGATTACTTGCACCATCGGGGCAAGTATACCGACCCGGCCAGTAGTCCCCGGCCGGGCTTGATCCTGCTCGACTTGAACATGCCCCGCAAAGACGGGCGGGAAGCACTCAAGGAAATCAAGGCGGACGCAAGCCTGCGGAAAATCCGCGTGGTCGTGCTGACCACGTCAAAAGCCGAAGAAGATATTATGCGCAGCTACGACTTGAGCGCCGCCTCGTACATCACCAAGCCGGTGACGTTCGCCGCGATGCTCGAAACCGTCAAAACGCTGGGCAAATACTGGCTTGAGATTGTGGCTCTGCCCGACAATGGAACTTAGGGCAACCGGCCGGGGAACTTAGGGCAACCGGCCAGCCTAGGGCGACCAGCTAGCTCAGGCTAGCCAGCGGTTTCGTGGCACAGCGCGGGGCGCAAGACGACGGATTCTGCAGGAGATGCAAGCGATGCAGGCGGGGACCGTGCGCATCCTGCTTGTCGAGGATGACGAAGACGATTGTCTTCTGATCCGAGACATGCTGGCCGAAATCAAGGGACGCACCTTCGAGCTGGAGTGGATCAACTCCTACGCCGCCGGGCTGGAGCGCATTCTCGAAGCCCGCCACGACGTCTACTTGCTCGACTATCGCCTGGGCGCCGAGACGGGGCTCGACCTGCTGCGCGCGGCGGTGATCGGCGGCTCGACGGCGCCGCTAATTCTGATCACCGGCGAGGGCGACGAGACCATCGACTGGGAGGCCATGCGCGCCGGCGCCGCCGACTATCTGATGAAGGGCCACTTCGACGCGGCGCTGCTGGATCGCGCCATCCGCTATTCCATCGAGCGCAAACGATCGGAAGAAGCGCTGCGCAAAGCTCACGAGCTGCTCGAGGACCGCGTCCGCGCCCGCACCGCCGAGCTATCCGAAGCCAATCAGATGCTGGCCGAAAGCGACCGCCGCAAGGACGAATTCCTGGCCATGCTGGCCCACGAGCTGCGAAACCCGCTGGCGCCGATTCGCAACGCCGTCGAGCTGATGCGGCTGCGCGGGGCCGACGAGCCCGACTTGCAGTGGGCCCGCGACATCATCGAGCGGCAGGTCCAGCACATGACGCGGCTGGTTAACGATCTGCTCGAGGTGTCCCGCATCACGCGCGGCAAAGTGGTGCTGCAAAAAGAAGTGCTCAACGTAGCGGCCGTCATGGGCCGGGCGGCCGAGACCAGCCGGCCGCACATCGAAGTTCGGCGGCAGAATCTTACGGTCTCGTTTCCACCCGAGCCGGCGTTTCTCGAAGGGGACATGACCCGGCTGGCCCAAATCTTGGGCAATCTCCTGAACAATGCCGCCAAGTTCACGCCCGAAGAAGGCCAGGTGCAACTTTCCGCCCGCGTGGAAGGGGCGGAAATCGTCTTTCGGGTCCGCGACACCGGCATCGGCATTGCGCCCGAAATGCTGCGCCGGGTCTTCGACTTGTTCGTCCAGGTCGACAATTCGCTCGATCGGTCGCAGGGCGGGTTGGGCATCGGCCTGACACTGGTTCGCAGCCTCGTGGAACTGCATGGCGGCAGCGTGCAGGTTTTCAGCGACGGCCCGGGCAGTGGCAGCGAGTTCGTCGTTCGGCTGCCCGCTTTGGCCAATCCCCTGCCCGATGCGGCCGGCGGCAATCTTTCGATGAGCGGCGACCGTGGGCCGCCGCAGCGACGCATCCTGGTCGTCGACGACAATGTCGACTCGGCCGAGAGCCTCGCCATGGTGCTGCGCGTCACCGGGCACCAGGTGCGCACGGCACACGACGGCGCCGAGGCCTTGGAAGTGGCCGCTCAGTTCGCCCCGGAAATTGTGCTGCTCGACATCGGGCTGCCCAAGATGAATGGCTACGAAGTCGCCCGCGTGCTCCGCAGCCGGTATCCCGACCGCGATATTCTGATTGTCGCCTTGACCGGTTACGGACAGGAAGAAGACCGGCGGCGCTCGCGCGAGGCCGGATTCGATCACCACCTGGTCAAGCCCGTCCAGCCGGCCGTGCTCAAGCCGCTGTTGTCCGGTGAGCGCGTATCCTGACGGTCGCCGCCGCCGTCTCTATAAAGCCACGACCGCTGGTCGCGGGGCCGCGTTCCAGCTAAATCGAACGCTTTTGGCCCCCCTTTTGCAAGACCACGGAGGGGGAGCTACCCACACTGCGGTAATTTGCTAGCATACGCGGTGCGGTTTCGAAGCAAACGTTTCCTTTGGGAAGGTAGTCACAACATGGCGCGTCAGGAATCGGCAAAAGTCACCCGGGATGAACTGATCCGACTGCTGAACGAGGATTTGGCCCGCGAGTACCAGGCGATCATCGCATACGTCAATTACAGCCAGGTGCTCAAAGGGGCAGCCTACATGAACATCGCGGCCGAACTCGAAGTCCACGCCGCCGAAGAACTGGCGCACGCGCTGAAAATCGCGCAGCAGATCGACTACCTCGGCGGCATGCCCACCGTGAAGCCCAAGCCGGTCAAGACTTCGAAAAAGGCCGAAGAAATGCTCCGCTTCGACTTGGACAACGAGATGGAGACCATCGCCAACTACCGCGTGCGCATTCGCCAGGCCGAAGCGCTGGAAGAATACGCCTTGTGCGAAATTCTGCGCGATATCGTCATGCAGGAACAAGAGCACGCGATCGATCTGGCCACGGCCTTGGGGATCGACGTGCCCGAGACACCAAAGGTGTAACGCGCGCTCAAAGCACTGAGAGGACACGATGAGTCAACCCACGACGCAACATCCCCGCGGGCATCACCGGTTCAACCTGCGGAACCTGATGTCGCGGCAGCCGCTGGGCCTGCCCATGTTCGAGGTGCTGTGGGGCGTGCTGTTTTTCCTGGGCATCACGGCCGCGTTGGCACTAGCCATTTGGAGCTCGCTCGCAACCGGCCCCGTGCCCAAGTGACCGGCCGGCGGGCGAACGTTTAGCGAACGTGGCCCTGGACAGTACGACGCCGCAAACATTTTTTCTATAGCCCAGTCCCTTCAGGGCTGGGCTATAGAAAAACGGCTGCCAAGGTGCATTCTTGTGTGGCTCACAGACCCGCGACCCTAGCGGCCGATCTTGACTTTCGGTAGCGCTTTTTGGATGCGCTTGATGCCGGCGTCGGTGACGCGCGTGCCGGCGACTCCCAATTCGCGCAAATGTTTGAGACTTTCCAGCTGCGCAAGCCCGTGGTCGCTCACTGCGGTGCCGTCCAAAGCGAGTTCTTCGAGCTTGTCCAATCCGGCGATCGCCGCCAGCCCTTTGTCGCCGATTTTCGTATTTGCCAACGAGAGCTGCCGCAGCGCGTGCAGGTCTTTGAGATTGGCAAGCCCGGCATCGGTAACCCGGGTTGAACTGAGCGACAGATCATCCAGCCGCACGAGCCCGGCGATGAACTTCAGCCCCTCGTCGCCGATTTGGGTATTGTCCAGGTACAGGGCTTCGAGCCGCACCAGGCGTTCCAGGTGGGCCGCGCCGATATCGGTGATCTTCGTATCATCCAGAAACAGAGATTCCAGGCCGGTAAGCCCGTTGAGATATGCCACGCCGAGGTCCGTGATCGGCGTGCCGTGCAGGTTGAGTTCCTGCAGGCTGGTCAGTTCGGCGAGCTCTTCCAGGTCGTCATCGGTGACCGAGCTTTCGCTGAGATCAATCTGCGTGAGCGCCAGCCGGTAATGCCCGCTCAGCCGCTCGACCATGCCAATGGCCTGGACCTGCTTCGAGGCTTTGTCCGTCGCGGGCTTGCCGGCCGGTTCGTCAGCAACCGCCCAGACTGCCAGGCCGCCACACAGCAATACCGCCAGCCATCCGCTCCGTTTCATCGTTGGCCCCCGCAGCGCACAGCGCTCGTTGAAAGGATCTCGCCGGCCCAAAATCGGCAGTGGCTATTGTGGTTGGCCGCTAAGTGGAATGCAAACGCCGACCAGAAGGATGTCCGTTGTCCGTAGCCCGCACGCAAGCAACTGACAACTGACCACGGACAACTGACGACCCCCGACTTTTCCGCCCCGGGCCGGCGGCCGGCGCCTATAATCACCAAGACTATTAGAGCCCGGCCTGCGGAAGTCCATGCGTTCGCTTGCACAACTCCAGGCGGAGATTCTCGAGGCCTGGCGGCCCGACCAGCATCGTTTGCGCCGGCAATGGCGGTCGATTTCCCAAGCCCAGAAGGCCGGTCGGCCTTACGACCGCAACCTGGCTCGGCTGATCGAGGGTCTCGAGCGCTCGCAGGCCGTTCGCCGCACCCGCGCGGCCCGTTTGCCGCGCGTCGTTTTTCCGCCCGAGCTGCCGATCACCGCTCGGCGTGACGAAATCCGCTCCGCGATCGAGCGGCACCAGGTCGTGGTCGTCTGCGGCGAAACCGGCTCGGGCAAGAGCACACAGTTGCCCAAAATCTGCCTGGAACTTGGCCGCGGCATCGACGGCTATATCGGCCACACGCAGCCCCGGCGGATTGCCGCCCGCTCGGTCGCCGCGCGCATTGCGATCGAGCTGGGCACGCCGCTGGGGCACGATGTCGGCTTCAAAATCCGCTTCACCGACGCCACGCAGCCGGGCACGTATCTCAAGCTCATGACCGACGGCATTCTGCTGGCCGAGTCGCAAGCCGATCGGCTGCTCAGCCAGTACGACACGCTAATCATCGACGAAGCGCACGAGCGGTCGCTGAACATCGACTTTCTATTGGGCTATCTCAAACGGCTGCTACCCAGCCGCAGCGATTTGAAGGTCATCGTCACTTCCGCCACGATCGACGCCGAGCGTTTTGCCCGGCATTTTGCCGACATCTGCGGCGAAGTGCCGGTGATCGAAGTTTCCGGACGCGCGTGGCCGGTAGAAGTCCGCTATCGGCCGCCGGCCATCGGCACCGACTCGCCCGAGCCGGACGTGCAGCAGGCCGTGCTCGCGGCCATCGACGAAGTGTCACGGCTCGATCGTGGCGACGTGCTCATTTTCATGCCGACCGAGCAGGATATCCATGCCACGGCCAAGGCCCTGCGCGGCCGCGGCTCCCCCGGAAATTCCAGCGGGCAGCCGGACGAAATCGTTCCGCTGTATGCCCGGCTGGCCGGCGCCGAGCAGAATCGGATCTTCCAGCCGCATGCCGGTCGACGGATCGTCATCGCCACGAATGTGGCCGAGTCGTCGCTGACCGTGCCCGGCATTCGCTACGTGATCGACACGGGCACGGCCCGCATCAGCCGCTACTCCAGCCGTCAGAAGGTGCAGCGGCTGCCGATCGAGCCCGTCTCGCGCGCTTCGGCCGACCAGCGCAAAGGGCGCTGCGGCCGCATTGGGCCGGGCGTGTGCATCCGGTTGTACAGCCACGAGGACTACGGGGCGCGCGAAGCTTACACGCCGCCCGAAATCCAGCGCAGCAACCTGGCCGCCGTGATCCTGCAAGCCAAATCATTGGGCTTCGGCCGGATCGAAGATTTTCCGTTCATGGATCCGCCCCGGCCCGAGAGCGTGCGCGACGGCTATCGGACGCTGTTCGAGTTGGGCGCCATCGACGAGCGGCAAGAGCTCACGGCCTTGGGGCGCTCGCTGGCCCGGCTGCCGGTGGATCCGCGCATTGGCCGCATGATTCTGGCAAGTGTGGACGAAGGCTGCCTGGAGCCGATTCTGGTGATTGCCTCGGCGTTATCCGTGCAGGATCCGCGCGATCGGCCGTCCGGGCGCGAGCAGGCCGCCGACGACAGTCACGCCCGCTGGGCCGACGAACAATCCGACTTCCTCGCCTATCTCAAGCTGTGGGAATTTTATCACGAGCTCAAACAGCAACTCTCGCGCAGCCGGCTGCGCCAGGCTTGCCAGCAGAATTTTCTGTCGTTCAACCGCATGCGCGAATGGCTCGACGTGCACCGTCAGCTCTTGAAGATCACGGCCCAAAGCGGTTTGGCTTCCCAGCCGCGCCCCGCCGGCTATGACGCGATCCATCGAGCCCTGCTCGTGGGCCTGCTCTCCAACGTTGCGCTGCGCAGCGACCGGCATCAGTACACGGCCGCGCTAGGGCTCAAAGCATTTCTCTGGCCGGGTTCGGCCGCCTTCGAAAAGCGTCCGAAATGGATCGTGGCCGGCGAAATGCTGGAGACCAACCGCCGGTACTTGCGCACCGTGGCCCGCATCTCGCCCGGCTGGATCGAATCGCTCGCCCCGCATCTGGTGCAGCGCTCGCACAGCGAGCCGCATTGGGATCCAGTGGCCGGCTCGGCCATGATCTTTGAGCGAGTCACGCTGTTCGGTTTGCCGGTGGTCCGGCGACGGCGCACGCCGCTGGCGCCGATCGATCCGGCACACGCCCGGCAATTGTTCATCACGCATGGCCTGGTGCGCGGTGGATACAACCGCCGGGCCCGGTTTCTGGAGCACAATCAGCAGTTGCTCGCCGAGTTGCAAGAGTTGCAGCGCCGCTCGCGCCGGCACGATTATCTGCGATCGGCCGAGGCCCGCTACGAATTCTACGATGCACGGATTGCCGCCGACGTCTGCGACGGTCCCGGCTTCGAACGCTGGCGGCGACAGGCCGAACAGCACGACCGGCATCTGCTGTTCATGCGGCCCGAGCACTTGCTCGCGCAACCGGCGGCGCCGGTCGAGCGCAGCCAGTTTCCAGACACGATCACGATCGGGCGGATGGATTTGCCGCTGGAATATCGCTTTGCTCCCAGCACCGAGCAGGACGGCCTGACGGTCACGGTGCCGCAGGAATTGTTCGGGCAGCTCGATCCCGTGCGGATGGAGTGGCTCGTGCCTGGCTGGCTGGAGGAAAAGGTCGTGGCCCTGCTGCGATCGCTGCCGAAGTCGGTTCGCACGGAGTTTGTGCCGGCCCCGGACGTGGCCCACCGCGTGGCGTCGCAGTTGCATTTTGGCGAGGGCTCGCTCACCACGGCACTGGCTCGCGAACTGTCAGTATTGGGTGGCCAACTGGTGCGGCCCGAAATGTTTCGTCCGGAGCGGATCCCGGAACATTTGAAAATGCGCGTGCGCGTGATCGACTCCGGCGGCCGCACCGTGATGGCCGGCCGCGATCTGCGGCAATTGCGCGCCCGGCTGATGACCGAGCACACGTTGGACCTGTCGACTATCGAGCATCCGCTGTGGCGGCGTGAAGGGTTGACCGACTGGGAGTTTCCCGATCTGCCCGAGCAAGTCGAGGTCGGGCGGCACGGTATCCAATTGCTGGGTTACCCGGCCATCGTCGACCGCGGACGCTCGGTGGCATTGGAGCTGTGTCCTTCGTTCGCGGCCGCCGAACACGAATCGCGCGCGGGTCTGCGCCGGCTGTTCATGCTGGCCAGCGATCGGCAACTGCGAACGCAGGTGGATTGGCTGCCGAACTTGCAGCAGCTCGAACTTTATGCCTCGCCGATCCTGGGCCCCGACGAGTTTCGCACGCAATTGGCCGAGTTGATTGCCGATCGCGCATTCCTGGGCGATCAATCGCTGCCGCGCACGGCCGACGATTTTCAGGCTCGCCGCCAGCAGGCCGACGAGCGCATCGGCGTGGCCGTGCAGGACGTATTGCAACTCGTCCGCCCGCTGCTCGAAGCATTCCATCGGGCCCGGCTGGCCCTGGAAGGGGCCACGAATTGGCAGTGGCGCTACGCCGTGGTCGACGTGCGGGGGCAACTTGAAGAACTTTTTCCCGCGAGTTTTCTCACGCACACGCCCTGGCATTGGCTCCAACATTATCCGCGCTATCTGCGGGCCATCGTCGAGCGGTTTGATAAGCTGGCCACGGGCGGGCTGCCGCGCGATCGGCAACTGTTCGAGCAGGTCGGCCCACACTGGGACGCCTATCGCGAGCTGGCGCGGCAACCGCGGATCGAGCAGGGCGTCGATCCGGAGTTGGAGCGCTATCGCTGGCTGATCGAAGAGTATCGGGTCTCGCTATTTGCCCAATCGTTGGGAACCGCCGAGACTGTCTCCGACAAGCGCCTGGATGAGCAGTGGCTGAAGGTACGGAAATTCTGAGCGGACGGTAATGCATGACGCTTCAATCGTTCGCCCGGTCGCTGGCGCACCGCAACTATCGGTTGTTTTTTGCCGGCCAGGGCATTTCGCTGATTGGCACCTGGATGCAACAGGTGGCGCTCGGCTGGCTGGTCTACGATCTCACCCATTCGCCGTTCTGGCTGGGCGTCGTCGGCTTTTGCGGCCAGATCCCCGGCTTCTTCATCGCGCCGGTAGCCGGCGTGATGAGCGACCGCTGGAATTTGCGAAAAACCCTGCTGGTCACGCAGAGCGCCGCCCTGCTCCAGGCCGCCATGTTGGCCATTCTGGATGCGACCGGCACGATCGCCATTTGGCAGATTGTGCCGCTGAGCCTGTTCTCGGGCATCATCAATGCCTTCGATATGCCGGCCCGGCAGGCTTTTTTGGTGCACATGGTCGACCGCAAGGAAGATTTGCCCAATGCCATCGCCTTGAACTCGTCGATCGTTAACGGCACGCGGCTGATTGGCCCGTCGGCCGCCGGCATGCTCATCAAGTTGACCGGCGAGGCCACGTGCTTTCTGCTCAATGCACTGAGTTATCTGGCCGTCATCTGGGCCTTGTGGGCCATGCGCGTCGCGCCGCGGCAAACCCAAATGCGGCACGAGCACGTCTGGCAAGGCCTGCGCTCCGGCCTGGGATATGCCTTCGGCTTTGCGCCGATCCGCGAAATCCTGTTGCTGCTGGCCCTGATCAGCCTGGCGGGCATGCCGCTGAGCGTGCTGATGCCGGTGTTCGCTCACGAGATTTTGCACGGCGGTGCCGACACGTTCGGCTATCTGACCGGGGCCTCAGGCGTGGGGGCACTGGCTGCCGCCCTGTATCTGGCATCGCGATCCACCGTTCTGGGGCTCGGACGCCACCTTGGCTTGGCCGCGACCGGGCTGGGGCTGGCGATGATCGGCTTTTCGCTCTCCCGCGAACTCGGATTTTCGCTCGGCCTGTTGCTTTTGACCGGATATTGCATGATGCTCGGAATGGCGGCCAGCAACACGCTGTTGCAAACCATTGTCGATGAAGACAAGCGGGGACGCGTGATGGGACTCTATTCGACCGCGTTCATGGGCGTGGCTCCCGTGGGCAGCCTGTTGGCCGGACTGTTGGCCGACGCACTGGGTGCACCGGCCGCGGTGCGCGTCTGCGGGCTGCTGTGTTGCGCCGGCGGCATCGCCTTTGCCCTGCGGTTGCCCGCCTTGCGCGACCAGGTCCGGCCGATCTACGCCCGCATGGGCATCATTCCCGAAATTGCGGCCGGCATCCAGGTCTCGACGCAACTTCGCGTGCCGCCGGAACAATAAGAGGAAATGCAGAGTGATGAGTGATGAATGATGAATCGGGGAAGGGAAGGCGGCCCATGACTATAAGGCCGGGTGATTTTCAATGGCGGCCGATCGTGATTGGCCTGGCTGCGCTCGTAACGATTGCCGGTTGCCAACGGGCGCCGCAAGCGGAGCAGGCCCCGGCCGAGGGGCTCGATGCCAGCAATGGAGTGGTCGAGGGGCCGGTCACGTACGTCGCGGCGCGCGTGGCCGACGTGGTGCTGGACGTGCTGGTCGAGAACGACCAGCGGGTCGAACAGGGAGCGGTGCTCGTGCGGCTCGACCCGGCTCCCTTGCAAACGGCCATCGACGCCGAGCAAGCCGAGTTGCAGGTGGCCGAAGCCCAACTCGAGCAAACTCGAGCCGACGTGCGCGCCCAGGCCGCCACGGCGATGGCCGACTGGTTTTCGATCATCAAGGAGCGAAACCTGCTCCGCCAAAATGTGGCCCAACTCCGCTCCGACGTAGCCGGGCTCAAGCTGCGGCAAGCCGAGTTCACGCTGGCCGAAAGCCAATACCAGCGCGCCGTGCAACTGGCCAAGCAACGGGTCATCACGGCCGACGAAATGGAGCAGCGACAGGCCAGCATGCAGGTAGCGCAGCAGCAGGTAAACCAGGCCGAAGCCCGCGTGCAGCAAGCGCGGGCCAGCGTGGGCCTCGAGCCGGCCGGCGACGGGGCCGCGGTGCCACCCGACTTGGAGCAGAAGTTCGCATCGATTCGCTTGTCGCTATTCACCTGGGCGCAAAGCCTGGCGAAAATCGGCTTTCCGATCAAGCTCGACCAGCTCGAGCCCGACATCGAGTACGGCCAGACGCCGGGGCTGAAGTCGGCCCCGGAATTTCAGCGCAAGCTCGACAGTTGGATCGACACCAGCCCGGCCATGCGATTGGCCCAGGCCAAAGTCAGCCAGGCC
Source organism: Pirellulales bacterium (assembly GCA_036268995.1). Classification (GTDB taxonomy): domain Bacteria; phylum Planctomycetota; class Planctomycetia; order Pirellulales; family PNKZ01; genus DATATB01. The sequence goes on from DATATB010000163.1 coordinate 26,630, forward strand.
CGGTCCAGGCTGCGCGCCGCTGAGCACGCGCTCGCGTATGCCCAGATCGTGGCACCGGTGGCGGGGCTTGTCGAAAACCGGACCGTGGATCCAGGCGAATCGGTCGAAGTCGGACACACGCTGCTGACCATTCGGTCGCTCGAGCGGGTGTGGGTCGAGGCGCGCTTTCCACAATCCGACCTCGAGCGTCTGCGCATCGGCCAGCCCGCCACGATTCGTACGGCCGCTTATCCCGGCCACACCTTTCGCGGCCGTGTATCGGGATTGCGGGCCATGACCAACGAGTCTGGTTCGATGGTGCAGCCGCCCATGGCGTCCGCGGAAGCCGGACATCGATTGCCGGTGCGAATCGAATTGTCCGAGCCCAACACTGAGACGCCGCTGTTGGTTGGGCTGCCCGTGAGCGTGGAAGTCGACTGGCACGCCGAACCGGCCGGCCCCGATGCCGGAGGCCGGCTGCCTTCGTCGGCCGCGAAGCCCCCCAGAAAGTCTACGACCGCCGAAAAATAGGATCCGGCATGCCTTTCAACCTGTTGGGCATCAGCGGTAGTTTGCGAGAGGCTTCGTTCGGCGCCCGGGCGCTGCGGTTGGTATTGGAAGCGGCCAACGAACTGGGCGATCCGGCCCGGCTGCTGGATTTGCGGCAGGTCGACTTGCCGCTGTATAACCCCGACCGGCCGGACGATGATCCGCGACTGCAAGCGGTCAACGAGGCCGTCGGCTGGGCCGATGCCTTGGTGCTGGCCTCGCCCGATTATCATGGCTCGATGTCGGGGGCAATGAAAAACTTTCTCGACTATCACTGGGAGCATTTTGCCGGCAAGTTGTTCGGCTACATATGTGCTTCGCACGAAAAAGGCCTGACCGCCATGGATCAGATGCGCACGGCCGTGCGCCAGTGCTATGGCTGGAGCCTGCCGTACGGCGTTTCCGTGCATGGCGAAGAAGATTTTGACGCCGCCGGCGCCCCCAGCCGGCGATTGGCCGGCCGCGTGCGGATGCTTGCGCGCGATATGACCGTCTACGGCCAGCTCTTGCGCGGCCAGTTCAACGCCGATCTGTCGGCCGGCGTGGCCGACACCTTCTCGGCCAGGTACCGCTGAAAAAAGGGTGAGCACATGGACAAATTGAAACTGATCATCGGCGTGTTGATCATCGACGCCATCTGCCTGGCCGCGCTGGGCGCCTGGGGATTGCTGACCGAGCCGGGCCGGCACCTGTTTGGCGAGATGACCAACTTCGTCTGCATTGCCATGCTGATCGGCGCGGCGATCCTGTTCATCGCGGCGGGAATGGTTGCGGCCCGGGCTCGCAGCCGATAGGCTGCTTCCCTTTCCACGCTCGCCTCGCCCGGACAGGCCTACGCGGATGATTTCGGCTTCGGTCCTGTTTGGCCTGACGTACTTGGCGCTGGCGATCGGCAAAGTGCCGGGCCTGCGCATCGATCGGGCCGGCATCGCGCTGGCGGGCGCCGCCGCGATGATGATCTCCGGCGCGGTATCGCTCGATGACGCGGCCCGCGCGGTCGACTACCGCACGATCGTGCTCTTGTTCGGCATGATGGTCGTGGTGGCTTTTCTGCGAATCGCCGGGCTGTTTGCGCTGGCCACCGACTGGATCGCCCATCATTTTTCCGGCCCGCGGGCACTGCTGGCCGTGCTGATCGTGGTTTCCGGCGGCTTGTCGGCGTTTCTCGTCAATGACGTGGTGTGCGTGGCGCTCACGCCGCTGGTGCTGGGGCTGTGCCGGCGACTGGGGCGGCCGGCGATTCCGTACCTCGTGGGCCTGGCGACCGCTTCCAACATCGGATCGGTGGCCACGATCACCGGCAACCCGCAGAACATGATCATCGGCTCGCTGTCATCGATCAGCTACCAGCGGTTCACGGCGCGGCTGGCTCCCATCGCCATCGCCGGCTTGCTGATCGACTTTGCGATCGTGGCCTGGGTCTATCGCCGATCGCTGCGGGCCGCAGCCCCGGCGGTGCTCGACTTGCCACCGGCCGCGCCGATTCACAAACGGCTGCTCGTAAAGAGCCTGCTGGTGACGCTGGCGACCATCGGGCTGTTTTTCGCCGGCGCGCCGATCGCGCTGGTGGCCCTCTCGGCGGCCGCCGTGCTGATGCTCGAACGCGTGCGGCCCGAAAAGATTTACCGTTCGATCGACTGGCCGCTGCTGGTGATGTTCGCCGGCTTGTTTGTCGTCGTGCGGGCGTTCGAGGTGAACGTCGTGCGCCATTGGGGGCTCGAACATCAGCAGGCCGTGCTCAATTCGCCGGTGGTGCTGCTCAGCGGGCTGTCGCTGGTGCTCTCGAACCTGGTGTCCAACGTGCCGGCCGTGCTGCTGTTCCAGCCGCTCGTAGAGCTGATGCCCCAGCGCGAGTTGGCCTGGCTCGCGCTGGCCATGTCCAGCACGCTGGCCGGCAATCTCACGCTGCTCGGGTCCGTGGCCAACCTGATCGTGGTGGAAAGCGCCCGCCGCAACGGCACTGAGCTGAGCTTCCTGGAATATCTCAAGGTCGGCGTACCGCTCACGCTGCTAACGACGCTCGTGGGCATCGCCTGGCTAGCGCTCGTGCCGTATTGATTCGAAAGTAGCGGAATTCGTGAGAATTCCGTCGAACGAATCGCCAACGCATGCCGGCCGGAAGTCTCACGACTTCCGCTACCGAATCGGTGGCGCGGGAATGTTAATTTGCGTGGCGACGGCTCGCGGAGGGGGCCTGCTACATTACGCCTACTTGGGCAGGCCCTGCTTCTTCAGCTCGTTGAATTCCTTGAAAGGATCCTTCGCGGGGGCTTCTGCGGCGGGTTTCGCGCCGGCCTCGTCCTTGGGAGTTTCCTTCTTCTTGATCACCTGGTCGCGCGAGAGGTGGATCTTCTGGTAGGTCTCGTTGGAGATGATGTAATACCAGTCGGCGAAACGACCGTTCAGTTCCTTGACCCGCTTTTCGCCGTCCTTCAGCTTCGTCTCGTATTCGTCTTGCTTGCGCTTATTGTCCTGAATGACGCGGTCGCGCTCTTGCTCCTCCGGCGATTTGGGCGCTGCCGGCTTGGTCTCGGCCGGCTGTTTGTCGGCCCCCTTCCCGCCCGTCGCCTTCTCATCGGCGGCCTTCTCGTCTGCCGCTTCTTTGGCATCGTCATCGGCCGCCGGATCGGCGCCGCAACCGCCGCCAGCCGGTTCGTCGGCCGCCGGAGCCTTGGCTTTGCTGGCGGGCTTGCTCGCCGCAGGTTTGCCAGCCGCCGGTTTGCCGCTGGTGGCGGGCTTTTTATTGTCGGTTTTCGCCGCGGGGGCCTTGGGCGTCTCGGCCTTGGGGGCTTCGGACTTGGCCGGTGCGGCGGGGCCTGCCTTACTGGGCAGCGCCGGCACCTCTTCCAACTCGGGTTCGGGAATCAGGTCCTTCTGGAAACGGGCAGTGACCATGATGTAACGATTCACGCCCGCGGCCTCGGTCTTGTCGCCCGGTTTCGCGTCCTTCTTTTCTTCCTTCTTCTTGCCCTCGCCGGCGATTTCGCCGAACCGCAGAATGTAATCCACCCCGTCGCTCATGCCGCAATGGACTTCGCCCTCGTTGGAAACGATTTCACCCCGAAAGGGAAAGAACCCGTGCTCGGCCAGCGACTGAAACGATTCCTTCTTAATCGCCTTCTCGTCGACCTTCAGATCGGCGCTGAGTCCCGGCGGCTTGCGGCTGACATCGACGATCTTCAGGTCGTCCAAGGCCGTTTTCAGATCGTTCAGCTTCTCGGCATTCAACTCCTCGTCCGGCTTGAGCGTCTCCTCGGCCCGCGCGGGGCCGACGCGCAAATCGTTCAGCTCCCACTTGGCGTCCTTGCTGTCGTAGTCGACGTTGATGATGCTGTCGTAGCGCAGCGTGCCGTTGGCTTCGTCGACCGAGTGGTTGTTCAGCACCACCTGCTTGACGTCGAAGGCGTTCATCTTGAGCAAGTCCTTCTCGATCCAATCACCAAAATTGGTCGAGAGCTTGTCGGTGCTGACCATCACGCGATACACCGGATCCTGGCCGGGAATCCGGACGAAACGCACGCCCGGCTGCTTTTCGTCGGCTTTGCCGATGATGTAATCGGCCAGCGTATTGCCTGAGGCATCCTGGAACGTGACGCGCTTGCCCACGCCCGTGGCTCCGGCCGACAAGTTCGGGCTCTTCGGGTCGACCACGCCATACAGCTCGTGCTCGGCCGGGTTTTTGCTGGCGATGTCGAGCTTTTCCAGATCCATCATGCTCGTGGCGGCCGCGGCCAACTGGTTGGCGGCATCGGCCGGATAATTCGAGTGCGAAGGGATCGCCCAGCGGCCGTTGACCTGCGCCACCTTGAACGGCTCGAGCGCGGCGGTGTCTTCGTCGTAGCTGATGATCTCCAGCGACTTGGCCTGCAGCGGATCCTTGAACTTGGGATACAGCTCGCCGACTTCGTTGTCGGTGAGCTCGACAATCGGCCGCGGCCGCGTGATCCACGCGGCGCCCAACAGGGCAACGGTCACGACCAGAAACACCAGGGTCTTGGCGCCTTCTTTCATTTCCCGCTATCTCCTCGCCTGTCTTAATTCACAATCGCAAAAACTCCCCCGGCCGATGGCCTGGGGGCTCGCCAATGTACATCATTCAAATCCGGGGCCGTGCGTTAGCGCAGCCGGCTGCGCGCCACGCCCTCGCGTTCGCCTGCCCGGCGATTCACGAGCACGGCCAGGCCGATCAGCAGCGGCGCGATCGGCGGCAGCAGCAAGGCCCACAGCTTGTAACCGTTTTGCACGCCGCGGACCGTGAGCGTCAGCTTGCGCTCGATGTCGCGCGTCTTCAGATCGCGTTCCTTTTGCAGTTGGTCGCGCTTGACCTGGAGCAACCGGTTGTGGCGCTCCTGGATCATTTGGGCTTCGATCAACATTTGCTGGGGATCGACATTCTGGCGCTTCTGTAAGTCTTCGAGTTCCTTTTTGAACTGCGCCTCGATCTTGGCGAGGGCATCCTCATAATCCTTGACGAACGTGTCGCGGTTGGTGACGAAGTCTTCGCGGGCCCTTTGCGTGGCGGCCTCGACGCGCTCCAGCGTGCGGTGCATCGGGCGGCGGGTGCGAATCGGGATGAACCGATCGTCGCCGGCCAGCGAATCGAGCGCGTTGAACGCAAACGTGACGTTGTCGGGATTCAGGTTGAAATCGCCACGGTTCGGATCGCCCGCCTGGTTGCGGATCTCGAAAAAGTCGCGGTAGATGCAGTCGATGTCGGCCACCAGCACGACGTTGATCTTCGCGTCGACCGGCTTGGCCGCGGGCTTGGCTCCGGCGGCTGGCTGGCCAGGGACCCCCCGTCCTGGGGCAGTGCCGACCGGAGGATGCCCGGGCGGGAGCCCGCCCGGCTGTGCCTGACTCAGTTGATCTACCTCGGGCTGCTGGTCGGACATCGGCATGGCCGCGGCCTTGAGCGTGCCGGTGATGTGCGCGGCCAGCACGTATTCTTCGTGCATTGGCAGCCAGCGCCGGCGGGGGTTCAATCCGCCCCCGCCGAACATGCTGCGGTTCATTACCTCGTCGGCATTCACGACGCCGGTGTCGACCCCAGTCACGGTCAGCTTTTTGAACGTCAGGCTCGACGTGTTCGACTGCCGGATTGAGCCGGGAAATAAGAACAGCAGTTCGTGCAGGCCTTTGGTGATCGCGTCATCGGGGTTGAAAACCCAGCCCCCCACCTTTTCGGCCGCGTGCAGGTCGCGATTGACGAACACAAATTCGGGCGGAAAGTACGAAAGCCGCGGGTACGGATTGTACTGCTGCCACACGACCAGGCCGCCCGGCAGGGTCACGCCCAGCGATTTCCACAACTGCGTGATGTCCCCCTTGGGCAGCGGCGGCTGGCGACCCATGAAGGGGTTTTGCTGCGGCGGCTGGCGCGGGGCATCGGTGCCGGGCACGCCGGGCGTGAGCGGTAGCGGGTCTTCGAAGATGGCCGTCGGCTGACCGCTGCGCACACACGCCACGAAATTGTTCATCTGCTCCGGCGCCAGGCTCGACGGCTGCACGGCCAGCAGCACGTCGTACTTCTCGGTGATCGGCTGGTCGGCGCTGACCTGCTTCACGTCGTACTGCTTTTCCAATTCGTCGATGATCGGCTGGTTCTGCGTGGGGCTCATCGACGCCTGGTCAAAGCCGCCGAACAGCTTGGCATCGGTCACCAGCACGCCCACTTTTTTGCGCGTCTGTTCGGCCACGGTGGCAATCGAGCGCACCAGTTCGTACTCCACCGGCGTGCCGTAATCGAAGAACGGAATCACCACCTTGTTGAGGCCGCAGGTGAGGGCCACGCCCATGTATAATTCGCCGGCCTTGATCACGCCCTGCGTGCGCGACACGACGTTGCGAGCCGTGATGCCGAACAGTTTTTCGGCCCGATCGGCTTCTTCGCTCAAGGGCTCGGTATTGTGTACTTGGACCTGGATCTTGTTGCTGTTCAGGGCGCCGAACTCGCTCAGCATCGCCAACAGATTCAACCGGGTTTGCACGTATGACTCGGGCACGTCCTCCGAGCTGACATAGGCGTCGATATGCACGGTGTGCTTGGGCTGGAGGTCGCGGACGAGCTGGCGCGTCTGGGGCGAGAGCGAGCTGAGCTGCTCACTGCTGACGTCGGCCCGCAGCGAGCGGTACTCGCACAGCAGCACGAGGCCGAAGGCCATGATCACCAGCAGCACGCTGCGCAGCGAATAGTGGAAGGCCATGTTCTCGGCCTGCCGCCGCCCCTGCCAATGCCGGCGGCTGATCAACACCATGCTGACATACAGCGAAATGGCCACGATCGCCCCGAAGTACGCCACGTTGGCCAGGGCGATCACGCCGCGGCCGAAATCGCGAAATTGCTCGGCAATGCTCCAGTTTCTCACGGCCGTCGCCGGATACCACACGTCGCCGGGCTGGCCGAAAATGTGGGGCCACCAGCCGGGCACAACCCAGCCGGTGGGCAAGATGACGTCGGCGAACGTGGCAAACACCAGCGGCGCGTTGAACACGGCCCCCAGCACGAAGCCGACCGTCAGGTTGCCGGTCAGGAAGGAGGCCACCATGCCAATGGCCAGCATCGCGATACCCACCAGCCAATAGCCGAAGTAGGTCGCCAGAAACAGTCCGACGTCGGGATTACCCAGCAGCCGCAACGTGACGAAGCTGCAAACCATCGAAAAGACCAGCGCCACGGTGTAGATGGCCACGGCCGCGAGGTACTTGCCCAGCACGACGTCGAAATCGCCGGCCGGGATCGTCAGTAGCAGCTCGTCGGTGCCCGCCCGCCGCTCTTCTGCCCAGATGCTCATCGTAATGGCCGGGATGAACACTAGCAGGATGAACGGCAGCCCGCGGTTGAGTTGGTCGAGGTTATCGAGGTTGGCATTGAAAAAGTCGTTGGGCCAGAACGCCGCCAGCGAACTGAGCACGACGAACAAACAGATGAAGACGTAACCGGTCGGGTTGTTGAAATAGGCGAAGAAATTGCGCTTAAAGATGGCGCCGACGACGTTTCGATTCATTTCGTTTTTTCCCTACCAAGACGTATCACGACTTCGAAGTCCGCTTTCACGCGTAAGGATCGACCGAAAAATAACTTCCGTTTTCCCGGCCCCTCACCCTGCCCTCTCCCGCAAGGGGAGAGGGGTTTGCGGAGAAGTTATTTTTCGGTCGATCCTAAGTGCGTAAGTATGGATCAATTTCGCGGGGCATCAAGCCCGCCCGCCTGTCCCCCGGTCCATTTGGCACGAGGTTCTGCGGATTTCGGCGAAATCATGCCTGTTTCACGCCGGCGGTTCGCGTCCGAAATCAACCGAGCTGCGGATTTCACGCGCCCATCGCCTGGCCGCCGACAATGCGGCAAGCAATAAGTTGAATCCTCGAAACCACGTATTTTGAACTGCAACTCGACGGAGTGCAATTCCTCGGCATGCATTGGCAAAAGTTCAATCGAGTTCGTGGCCGGCCTGCTGGGTGCGTGCCGAGGTCGCTCGATGCCACCTCGGCGATCGATTCGTGGCAATCTCGGTTATGCTGCCCAACCGCTGGTTAGCTGAAACGCCGCGCTTCGAATGCCGGGGTAAAAGCGCGCATCGACGGCCGATTTTTTTTGCGACAAAAGCCATTTTTTTGCTTGGCATTGTCGGGGCCGGGTCAGTAAGCTGATTCAAGCACAAAACCAGGCCCCCGATTGGGTGTCATCGGTGCCCTCTGCGGTGGCCCTTTCGTGTCGTTCCGCGGTCGCGTTCTGCTCGACAATTTCCACTTAACTTGGGGCGGCAAGCAATTGGAATTCTCGTATGGCACGGTATCGGTCTGCGCGCCTCCAAAGGCAAGATAGCAGGCGGCGGACGCTACTAAGTTGGGACGCCAGGCATCGGCGCCCGGTCGTCGAGTGGCTCGAACAGCGGCTGATGCTCGCCACGTGGATCGGCGGCGGCCCAGACAATAACTGGTCGGACGGCGCCAACTGGGTCGGCGGCGTCGCGCCGACAGCCGACGATAGCATCGTCTTTCCGGCCACTGCGCTGAGCTATACGAGCGTCGACGATTTCGCCGCCGGCACGCGACTGCGATCGATCACGCTGGAAGGCAGCGGCTACTCGATCACCGGCAATGGCGTCGCGCTGTTGGAGGGCATTACCGCCGCCAACACCAGCGGCACCAACACGCTGAATTTCCCGCTGACGTTGGGCGCCTCCCAGACGTTTGTGTCCGGCAACTCGGGCGCAACGCTGGCGCTGGGCAGCCTGGCCACGATCGACACCGGCGACCTGTTGGTCCTGACGCTTGACGGTGCCGGCAACTTCAACCTGGCCGGCTCGATCAGCGACGAAGGAAGCCTGGTCAAGGACGGCTCGGGCACGGCCTTCATCAGCGCCGCCAACAGCTACGACGGCCAGACGACCGTCAACGCCGGCGCCGTGAATATTTCCAACGCGACGGCACTGGGCTCGACGGCCGCCGGCACCGTCGTCAGCGCCGGCGCCGCGCTGCAAGTGCAAAGCTCCAGCGGTATCACGGTCAACGAGCCCATCGCGATTGCCGGCCAGGGCATCGGCACCGGCACCGGATCTGCCGGCGCGCAGACGTACGACAGCCAGGTGAACAACGCGCTTTACACGGGACTGGGCGCCCTGCGCAGCGTGTCGGGCAACAACGTCTGGACCGGCGGCATCCAGTTAATTTCGACCGCCACGTTCATCGGCGTCGATGCCGGTAGCACGCTGAATGTTTCCGCTTCCATCTCCTCGCAGACCCCGGGCGCGGAGATCGTTGGCCTGACAAAGGTCGGCGCCGGCGACCTGATCCTCAGCGGCGCGACCGATAACCTCATCACCGGCACGACGACGGCCGTGCAAGGCACGCTGGAATTGGACAAAACGGGCGGCGCCATGCCCTTCCATGGCGCTTTGACGATCGGCGATAACCTCCAAGGCTCGGAAGCCTCGGTCGTCGAGCTCGATGCGCCCAACCAACTCCCTTACGCCGACTTTTTGGGCACGACCGAGTTGATGCTCACGATGAACAGCTCGGGATACTTGAATCTCAACAATTACAACGCCACCGTCGGCAACATGACCCTGGACCTGGGGCAGGACTACAGTGCCGCGATCGCCACGGGGACCGGGGTGCTGACGCTGCTGGGCAATATGACCGTCAATGCCAATGGCGGCACGAACCCGATTACGACACCGGCCATCACGATCAGCGGCAACCTCGATCTGGGCAACGCAAGCGATTACTTCTCCGGCGGCGGCCAGGAGGCCACGCACACGTTCTTGATCAACGCCGGCGCCATTCAAACGATGGATACGGCCGAGAACCCGGCGACAGGCACCGTCGAAGGGGCCGACCTGTGGATCTCGGCCAATGTCAGCGGCGCCGCGGATGAGTCGATCACCAAAACAGGCACCGGCACGCTACGGCTGACGGGCAACAACAGCTACCTGGGCTCGACGATCGTCACCACCGGCTATGTGTCCATTGGCAGCGACACGGCCTTCGGCGCTGGGACCGTCTCCTTGGCCGGCGGCACGATTATCGGCTATGGCGCGAGCCCGATCACGATCAGCAATCCGATCTCACTGGACAGCACCACCACCTTCTACGGCACGACGCCGCTCATATTCAGCGGCCTGGCGACGCTCACGGGCAACCGCACGCTCGACGTGGTCGATCCCACGGAGACTGTAACCTTCTCCGACGGCATTACCGAGAGCGTGTTTGGCAATGGCATAGGCCTCTCGCTGGCAAAGTCGGGCGAAGGGACCCTGGCTTTGACCGGCACCAACACCTATAGCGGCAGCACGGTGATCAATGCCGACGGCGGCACGATCGACCTGAGTGGCAATGGCACGCTGTTGAATTCCACGTCCATCACGGTCGGCGAAGACGGCAACCTCGTGCTGGACAACAGTACGACGAACCTGAGCAGTAGTACCGCCGGCACGACCGTCGTGCAGGGCCGCATCAATGAGTATGCCGCTATTATGCTCTCGGGCGGCGAACTGCTGTTCATCGGCAACAACGGCGGAGCGTCGACCCAAACGCTCGGTGTCGTCAGCCTCACCGCCGGGGATACTTCGACCATCGCCAGCCAACTCGGCACCGGCGCCGGTTCGTCTGCCAGCTTGCTGATCTCCGCAATGACGGTCACCGCCGGCGCCAGTGTCACGTTCCTCGGCGCTGGAGCAGCCCTGTCGAACGCCGCCCTACCGGCCGCGGGGCTCAATCAGATCATTCTCACGTCCGTGCCGACCGGCACCGGCGCCCTGATCAACGGCGTCCTGCCGTTTGCCAGAGTGGAAGACACGACGAGCGGCTCGGCCGACCCGTTGGACCTGGCCACGTATGTGCCGGTCGAGCAGGGCGTGGCGATCGTGGGCTTGAACAATGTCACGTCGACGCCGGGCGCCATGTACATCGATGGATTTTCGCCCAGCATCAACGGGGTGGCGACGCCGACTAACATTTCGAGCAACGTCTATATCGCGCCGGGCACGACGGTCAATCTCAATAATCTCGCCAGCCTGTATCCCACCGGCATCGTGAACGTCAATTCACTGGTGATCGGCGCCGGTGCGACGATCGCCGGTAATGTGGAGCTGAACGTCAACTCCGGCCGGATCATCTTCCTGGATGGTGCCAGCCCCAGCGCGATTTCGGTATCGCTGTTGAACCTGGGCGCCACCGCCTCTGCCCCTGGCTACGTCACCACCGGCCCGACCACAGGGGCCAAAATTGTGGCCACGATCAGCAGCCAGATCGCCGGCGCCAGCACGATTCTCGTCAAGGAAGGCGGCGGCGAACTCAAGCTCACCAACACGAACCTGTATGCCGGCACAACGGACATCACGCAGGGCATTTTGGACGTCAGCAGCAGCGGAGCTCTGGGCGGCACGACGGCGGCCGTCGTCGTGCGGGCCGGGGCGACGCTGGCCCTAGATCCTGGCGCCGGCAATACAATCAGCATCGCCAACAAGGCACTCACGCTCGACGGCTTGGGCTTTGGCGACACGGGCAACAGTATTACCGGCGGCACGCTGGAGTTATTGTCCGGCGCGGCCTCGTGGGCAGGCAACGTGTCCTTGGGCGGCGGCATCGTCGATCAAGCAGCGGTCACCGGATTCGCCGCGGTAGAAAACGCCGCCTTCATCACAACAGCGGCCGGCACCACGCTCACGCTCAGCGGTGCGATCAGTGGCACGGGCGTTGCCCTCGAGAAGATGGGCACCGGCACGCTCATCTTCGGCGGCGTGCTGGCCAACAGCTATAGCGGGGCCACGTTCGACAATGCCGGTACGCTGCAACTCGCCAAGAATACCGAATCCGGCAGCGACAGCGGTGGCATCACGGCCATCAATTCCACGTTGTACGTCGGCGACGACGTCGGCGGCGCGGGCGCGGGTGTGGTCCAACTGCTGGCCAATAACCAGATCATCGATAGCACCACCATCGTGATCAACAGCTCGGGCCTGATGGATCTGAATGGCTACTCGGACGTAATCAACACGCTGCAACTGGTCGAAGGACCGGTCTCTAGCGCGCAGGTGACCACCGGCGCCGGCACGCTGACGCTCGACGGTGGCAACCTCACGTCAGCCGCTAATGCCAACGTCGTGACGTTGCAAGTCCTGGGCGCCGGCAACTCGACCGGCGCGACCATTTCGGGCAATTTGGCGCTGGATCCCTACAACTACGCCTCGACGAATCCCACTCGCGAGTTCCTCGTAAGTCACGGCGCTGCCGCCGTGGATTTGAACATCAGCGCCGCGATCTCTAACGGCACCGGCCTGGTCAACACGACGGTGATTAAGGCCGGCTTGGGCACGCTCAAATTTAGCGGCGGCACGTCCAACACGTACAACGGCACTACGGAAGTCAACGAAGGCACGCTGCTGCTGGCCAAGACCGGCGGGGCGCTGGCCATGAGCGGCGCGCTGACCGTCGGCGACGGATCGTTGGCGTCCGGCGGCGTGGATTCCGACGTGGTCCGCCTGCTAGGCGACAACCAGCTTCCCACCGCCTCGGCGGCAGTGACCGTCGAAAGTACCGGCCTGCTCGATCTCAATGGCCATACACTGACGATCGGCGCCGAGCCGGGCAGCACGGCGCTGACCATCGACTCCGGCGACGTCTTCCTGAACAACGTCGACGGCAACACCGCGACGCTGATCCTCAACGGCGAAGTCAGTGTGCTCGATGTCAATGCGCCGGCCCTGATTCGCGGCCCGGGCAACTTGGACCTGGGCAGCGCGCCGCGCACGTTTACCGTGAGCCACGTGAACTTCATTTACAACGACGACCTGCTGATTTCGGCGAATATCGTCAGCAACGTGGGCGGAGCCTCGGCCGATTTAACCAAGAACGGCGCCGGCTATCTCGAACTGACCGGCGACAATACGTATGCCGGCCGAACGTACGTCACGTTCGGCGGCCTCACGATCGGCAGCAGCAACGCCCTGGGCACGGGCGACGTGTATTTAGGCGCCAGCCTTTCGGGAGCCGTGACGGTCGTGGCTGACGATGGTCCGCAGACGGTGAGCAACCCGGTCTTCATGAGCAACGAAGTCAACTTCGGCCTCCTCGGCAACATCGGCGCCGCCGATTCGCTCGCCTTCAGCGGCGCCGCCAACATCACGCCGGCCACGACCAACGCCGGCACCACGAACACCACCTTCATCAATGTCGCCAACGCCTCGATCGTCACCTTCTCCGGAGGCATTGGCGATTTCTCGGGAATTGAGGCGCTCAATAAGTTCGGAACTGGTTTCCTCGTGCTCACCGGAGTCAACACCTACAGCGGCACGACCACGGTCGGCGGCGGTTCGCTGGTACTCAGCGGCGGCGGCATGCTCGTCAATTCGACCAGCCTGATCGTCAACTCCGGCGGCACGCTCGAATTGGACAACGGCCAGGGCATCGACGGCAGCGCTGGCCAGAACTGGCCGGATCGGATCAATGACACGACCACGATGCTGCTGGCCGGCGGCACGTTCGACTACGTGGGAGCGCCGGGCGCCGCCTCGAGCGAGACGCTGAGCACGATCACCGTCAACACGAACTCGTTTGCCACGCCCACGCAGGCCGAATCGACGATCGAGCTGCAAGTCGATCCCTCGGTGCCCGGCTCCAGCGTGTCGGTCACGGCCGACGCCCTGGTGCGCGGCGCCGCGAGCACCCTGGCCAGCACCAGCCCGGCCGGCGCAGCGCAAGGGGCCACGCTGAACGTCGTCGGCGCGGGTGCGGCAGTTGGTAGTTCGAACAACCAGCTGCTGTTCAACACGACCCCGGTGCTCACCGGCAATATGCTGCCTTGGATCACGTTGACCACACGCGGTCCATCGGCCTCGACCACGGTGACAACAGTCGATTCCGCTACGACCGCAATGCTCGGTGCGCAGTCGAGTATCCAATCGCCCACCGAAATCACCCTCACCAGCGGCACGACACTCACCGCGGCCTATGCCGGCACGAACTTGATCCTGTCGGGACCGGGCACCTATGCGTTGGCCAGCAGTCTCTCGGTCGACTCGCTGGAGTTGACCGGCGGGGCCACCCTGGATACGCATGGTTTCACGCTCACCGATTTCAGCGGCCAGGTGATTACGGGCGGCACCGGAAACTTGATCGAAGACAGCACGTCGACGACGGGCACATTGGCGCTGGGAACGGCCGAAGGCTTCATCTATACCGGCTCGCCGCTGCTCGAAGTGCCCACCGCCAGCCCCAACCTCACGATCAGTGCCGCCATCACCGGCTCTAACTCGATCCATAAGGAGCGCGCCGGCACGCTCGTACTCTCGGGCAGTAATTCCGGCTTTAGCGGAGCAATCGACGTCGATCAAGGTGTTCTGAGCGCCCAGAACAACTCGGCCTTGGGCGGTGCGCTTTCCAGTGAAGTCCAAACCCTCACGCTGCTCAACGCCACGAGCGGCACGTTTACGCTGAGCTTTAACGGCTGGACGACATCGACCTTGGCCTACAATGCCACCGCCAGCCAGATCCAAACCGCGCTCAACAATTTGATCAGTGTGGGCACGGCTGGTGGCAGCATCGCGGTTACGCTCAGCGGCTCTTCGTCGGCCGGCAACGTTTACACGCTGGCGTTCGGCGGAGCCTTCGCCGGCTCGTCGCAACCGCTGATCACCGCTGCGTCGTCACTGGCAGGCGGCATCGCAGCATTTGCTCCGTCGGCCGCTGTCGGCCGGCTCGCTGCCGGCGGCATCGGGGTGCTGGTCGCCAACAACGCCGCCTTGCAACTGGCCGGCGGCATCACCATCGGACGCCCGGTTGCCGCGATCGGCTCGGGCATCGCCGGCACCGGTGCCATCCTCAACGTGTCGGGCAGCAATCTGCTGGAGAGCACCGTCGACCTGCGCAGCACCAGCACCACTAGCGCGATCACCGATTTCATCGGCGTAGTCAGCGGCAGTCAACTTGAGATTGACGGCCCGGTCGTCACCTCGGCCAATAGCGGTCTGGCCGGCAGTGGCACGGCCGTCGTCGCCAACAATCTGACCAAGGTCGGCATGGGCACGTTGGTGCTGGGCGGCTCACTGGGCAACACCATCAGCGGCACCACCACGGTGTCCGAAGGGACGCTGCTGCTCGAAAAGTCCGCGGGCGTGCCGGCTCTCAGCGGCGCGCTGGTCATTGGCGACAACGCCGGACTGGGGACCGACACCGTAAAGTTTGCCAGCCCCGAGCAACTCGCGCAAACGGCGGCTGTGACGGTCAATGCCACCGGCGCGCTCGATTTGCTCTCCACCATGACCAGCCCGGCGGCAAATGCCACGCAAGTGGTCAGCGTCACGGGCACGGCGGGCACGTTTACGCTGACTTTCAATGGTCATACTACCTCTGCCTTGGCGTTTGACGCCACGCCGGCCCAGGTGCAGACGGCGCTCAACGCGTTATCGAGCATCAGTGGCAGCGGCAGCGGGCTGGTTAGCGGAATGGCGGGCGAATATTCGGTTGTGTTCGAGCAGGGACTGAGCACAACGACCAACGTGCTGACCGCCACCGGCAGCGGCGGAGCAACCGCAACGGTAGCGGTAGAGTTGGCCGGCAGCTCGGGCCTGGCGGGAACCACATCCGACACGCAGTTGGTAGACGTTGGCCCCACGACCGGCACGTTTATCTTGACGTTTGGCAACGAGACCACGACTGCCCTGAGCTACAACGCCACGCCCGCCACGGTGCAGGCCGCGCTGCAAGCCTTGTCGCTCATCGGTGCCGGCAACGTAATTGTCAGCGGCGCGCCGGGCGAATACGCCATCACGTTTGTCAATTATGCGGCGGGCGTCGTCCCGCAACTGACAACCACCAGCATCAACGTCACGGCCGCGACTGAGGTGGTCAACGGCCAGACGGACTCCGAGACGGTCGGCTCGCTGACGCTTGTCGATGGCCCCGCGTCCAGCGCTCAAATTGCCCTGAGCACTGGCACGGTGTTGCAGTTGAACGGCAGCGTCACGGTCAACTCGCTGAATACGGGCGATACGGTCGACTCGCCCAGCGCCGTCATCGGCGGATTCGGCAACACCGCGCCCGGAGTGCTTGCGCTCAACACGGAATTGGCCACATCTACCGCCACGCGATTCTTTACGGTCGGCGACAGCCCCGTGCTCGACGACCTGATCATCAACGTTCCGCTCACCAACGGGTCGTCCGGGCAAACCGGAGGTTTGGTCGAAACCGGTGCCGGCCGCCTGGTGCTCGATCCGACCGGGACAAGTTCGTACAGCGGCGGCGCGACCGTCAACTCCGGCGAATTGAATGTCTCGAACACCACCGTCACGGCGCTGAATTACAATCAACAGCTCGTGACGGTCACCGCTTCCGGCGGAGTGTTCACGCTGAGCTTTGCCGGCGAAGCCAGCGCGTTGCTGGCCGCCGGCAGCACTTCGGCCGGACAGGTGCAAAATGCGCTAAACGCGCTGGCCTCGATCGCAGCCGTGGGCGGCGTGAGCGTGACGACCAGCGGCACCAACGGTTATCTCGTCAGCTTCAATTCCGCCACCACGCAACAGCCGCTGATCGTCGCGAATCTGGCCAGCACGCTGGTGCAGGCGGCGACGAGCCAGCAGACCGTCAGCGTCAGCGGCGCGTCCGGCACGTTTACCCTTTCGCTGGCCGGGCAGACGACCACGCCGCTGGAGTACAACGCAACCGTCGCGCAAGTCCAGGCCGCGTTGCAAGCCTTGCCAGGCATCGGCGCGAATGTCGTAGTGACCGGCACCGTGGGTTCTTACACGCTCTCGTTCATCGGCGGCCTCGTCGTCAACTCGACGACGCAGGTCACAGCCATTGGCAGCGGAGGCGCGACTGCAACTGCAAACGCCCCCACCACCAACACTACCCAAGTGATCAGCGTCGACGACACCGGGGCAACGTTCACGTTGTCGTTCAATGGTCAGACCACCGTGGCCTTGCCCGACGGGGCAACGGCGGCCCAAGTGGCCGCGGCGCTCGATGCGTTGGGCAGCATCGCCGGCTCCAGCGTGCTGGTCACCGCCAACGGCACGAACACGGCATATGCCGTCACCTTCGCCGGGGCGCTCGGGAGCGCGCAGCAGACTCCGATTGTGGCCACTTTGTCGGACGCAACCGTGCAATCGACCACGACCACGGGCGGTTTCGCTGCCAGCCAACTCATCACGATTAACGCCACCGGCGGCACTTATCTGCTCAACTACGGCAGCTTCGGCTTCACGCTCTCGTCCAGCATCGCCTACAACGCGACCGCCTCGCAATTGCAGTCAATCTTGAACCAACTTTTCGCCTTCGACACGGTGTCGACAAATGTCACAGTCACCGGCGGCGCAGGAGTGTATACCGTCAATTTCCAATTCGTGCCCATGGGACTGCTTGGCATCAATCCGGCCGGACTTGTTTATGCCAGCAACAGCACCGCGCTGGGTGCGTCGACTTCCTCGACCGCGGTGGCTTCCGGCGCGACATTGCAGTTGCAAGGAGCCGCGATTTCCGGTCAATGGCTGTTGCTGTACGGCACAGGTATCGGCGGCACAGGAGCCTTGCGCGCGTACGGCGATTCAATGTCCTTATGGTCCGGTGTGGTTTCGCTGGATAATTCGACGATCGGCACCGATGCCGGCAGTCAGTTGACGCTTTCGGGCGTTATCAGTGGATCGGGATTCGGCATCACCAAGATCCTGCCCGGCACGCTTCTCCTGGGCGGCGGATCCGGCGACACGGCGGCCAACACCTATACCGGCACCACGACCGTCAACGAAGGCACGCTCTTCCTGAACAAAGCCGGCGGCACCGATGCCCTGGCCAGCGGCGGATCGCTCGTGATTGGCAACGACGCCGGCGGCAGCGGTTCGGACCAGGTGATCCTGCTCGGCAACAACGAAATCGATCCCGCCGACAGCGTGACGGTCGACACCACCGGCTTGTTTTCGCTGAATAACAACAGCCAGCAGCTCAATGCGCAAACCGCGCTGACCCTCGAGGCTGGGATCAGCGCCAGTTCCGAAGTTTCGCTCGGCCCCGACGGCACGTTGACGCTAGGCAATAGCACGACCGGCGCCGGAAGCATCATCGTCAACGCGGAGCTAACTGCCACTGGGGCCCAGGCCACCTTCTCGATCGGCTCTCCTGCTGCCACGATCAGCGGCGGCTCGCTGGTGATGGGCGGCAGCGGCACGACGGGCAGTCGCAGCATTACTGTCAATGCCAACGCGGTGCATGCGATCGACGACTTGGTGATCTCCAGCCCGATCACGTTCCCCTTCCTGAATGCCGCGACCGTGATTACGAAGCTCGGCAGTGGCACGCTGGAATTAACCGGCAACAACGCGAACCTCGCCGGTGCGATCACCGTCTCGGCCGGCACGTTGGCCGTCGGCGCGGGCGGCAACTTTGGCAGCGGCGGTACGAACAACGTGCTCAATCTGGCCGGCGGCACGATCCGGTCCGACATACCAGGCGTCAACACGACGATCGCCAGCAACATCAACCTGACGGCCAGTTCGACCGTCGGCGGCTTTAATCCGATTATCTTCGGCGGCGTGCTCACCAATTCCGGCGGAAGTTTTACTCTCACCAACCTCGACAGCGGCGGCCTGGCGTTGGGCGCTTCGGGATCGAGCCAGGCGATCGGCTATTCGGCCACGGCGCAGACGTTGACCCTGAATGCCAACTTCGACGCGCCGATCAATCTGGTCGGCACGGTCACCAACCTGGGTAGCGGGGCCACTAACGACGTGCTCAGCAAGGCGGGCACCGGCGTGCTGACGATCTCATCGGCAAGCAACGCTTATTATACGTCCATCGTTACGGCCGGCGTGTTGGTCATGGCCAACGCCGACGCGTTCGGCCAGTCGGGTACGCTGCCCACCACCTCGGTCACGATCAGCAGCAATGCCGAAGTGGATCTGGAGGTGCCGTCGGGCACGACGATTCCGGCTTATAACTGGTCGATCACGGGCGTGGGGTTCAACGGCGTGCCCGTCGGTGCGCTGCGATTGCGCGATAATAATCCGAACGCCGCAGATAGCTTGACGCTTACCGGCGCGATCGTGCTGGGCGCGGGCGCCACCATCGGCGTCGATGCCGGCCCGCTGAATCCCGCTAATCCGGTCGCCGACGACGACAACCTGGTCTTGGCAGGAGCCATCCCAACGCAAATCATCAGCGGCGCCGGCGGCATTAGCAAAGTCGGCTACGGCATGCTGACGATCGGCGGCCCGGCCAGCTCGCCCAACACCTTCAACGGCGCCTCCAGCGTGAATCAGGGCGAGATCCTCATGAGCAGTCCGTCGGGCTTTGCCCTGGGCGGATGGACCGCGAGCAGCCCGCCGCCCGCGGCCACGATCACCGTGGGCGACGGCGGCGGCCTGCCGGGCGCGGACATCCTGCGCTACAGCACCAGCGCCGCCTACAACGACCAGTTAGGCGGCAGCGACGGGACGAGTACGTATACGCCGAACCTCGTCGTCGGCACCTCTGGCTTGCTGGACATGACCAACGGCAGCGGAACCAGCATCGGCTTGAACGACACGGTCGGCAACGTCACCCTCGAGACAGGCGAGACCGAAAGCGCGGAGCTGGACCTGGGCGGCGGTAGCGGCAGCCTGAACTTTGGGAACCTGACCGTCAGCGCCTTCGGCGCCACCGACGGCAATGCCCTGCCGGCTTATATCGAGGGCTCCGGAGCGAGTCCCAGCACGCTGGCTGCGTGGAATGTCACCAGCATCTGGACCATCAACGATTCGTTGATCCCGTCCGCGAATGTCGACCTGCTGGTCACGGCCTCGCTGGGCGGCGACGCCACCATCACCCAATCGCTGGGCGCCGCCACGCCGGGAACCGGAGGCACCGTCTGGCTCGGTAGTGCGGCCGACGCCAATTTCTCCGGATCCTACACCGTCAATGCCGGCCTCCTCGACCTGGTGGGGGCCACCGTCGTGAACGCGGTCGTTACGGTGAACACCGGCGGCACGGTCGTGGCCGACAACAACAATACGCCCTACACGGGCATCAGCCCCAGCCTGGTCGGCAGCGCCGAAGAGCTGCAAGCGCTGACTTCGGCCAACAACGACTACGTCCCTTCGCGTCTCGGTTCCAGCAGCTCTCTGAATATTTCCGGCGGCACGTTCATTTACGAAGGCGCGTCGACCAGCACCACGAATACCGGCAGTGGTTCGGATACCGTGCCCAGTGTCAATTTGGCCGCCAATACGCAAAGCGTCTTCGATGAAGTTTACAATGGCGAGCCGCTGCTGTTAACGATCGGCATCCTGACGCAGTCGAACTCCGGCGCTTCGGTCACCTTCGTCACCGGAGCATCAGCGGATGCCGGCGTGACGCCCGTCGATATCGCCGCCACGGGGAATAACCAACTGATTGTTGAGGACGACAACCTGCTGACGGCCGTCATGCCGTTCGCCACGATCGTCAACCTTGCCGGACAGGTGAGCGTCGTCGAGATCGGTGGCAGCGATCTCACGAACCTGATCGCCGTGCCGGCGACGGACTCCAGCTATTACCTGGCAAACACGCCAGGCAGCCTCGCCAGCGCGCCGGCCGGCGCCAACGTCGTGGTGACCGTCAGCCAGACGCTGACGAGCCCAGCCGCGCCCAACCTTAATTCGATCACCCTCCTGGGCAGCGGCATCACGATCGGCGGCAGCGGATCGATCTCGACAACCGAGCTGATTAATGACGGCACCGGCAACACGATCAGCGTCGCTTCGTTGAGTTACGGCGGCAATCTCGGCCAGATCTTCAATGCTGGTACGCTGGCCCTCGACACCGTGATCACCGGCAGCGCTGGAATTGTCGTGGCCAGCGTGAGCGACACCAGTATTTCCGGCACGCCGGAAGTGACCTTCGGCACCCCGACGGTCAGCGGCACTTCCTTCTCGGGCACCACGGTGATCACTGGCGGCGTGGTCGACGTGCAGAATGCCGGCGCGTTTGGCACGCAGTCAAGCAGCACGACGATTGCCCTGGGGGCGCAATTGCAGCTTGATCCGGGCTCGGGCAATACGCTGGCCGTCACGGGGACGGAAACGCTGTCGATCAATCTCAACGCTGGGACGCTGTATAGCCCGTTGGCGCCCGTGATCCAGAACAGCGGCACAACAGCCTGGGCCGGCAACGTCACCTGGGGCGGTACGCCGCTGGTGGACGTGGTTACCGGCGCTTTGTTCAATATCGGCGGCACCGTCAGCGGTGGCATGACGCTGATCGGAGGCGGCACGCTGGAATACGGCGGCACGGGCGCGATAAATAATAGCACCGGCACGACCACCGTAGACGCCGGTACGCTGCTGCTGGACAAGGCCACGGTCAACGCCATCAACAGCACGCTGGTCATCGGCAACAACGTGCCCGGCACGACCGCCTTGGTGCAATACGTGCCGGGCGCCGGTCCCGACCAGATTGCCAATGCGGCGGCCGTGACCATCAACATCAACGGCACGCTCGATCTCAACGGCATCAACGACACGATCAACAGCCTGACGATGGACGGCGGCAGCGTGATTTCGAGCGTTGCTGGCGGCACGCTCGAGATCAATCCCGCCGGCGGCGCCGCTTTAATTACGTACAACGCCGGCACCCAGGATACAATCAGCGCGAACCTCGATCTGGGCGGATTGCTGCGGACGATCGCCGTCGCCGACGGCGTCGAGAACGACGACCTCGAAATCACGGGCGTGGTCAGCGACGGCGGCATCAACAAGATTGGCGCCGGCGGCTTGCTGCTGAGCAATTCGGGCAACACCTACGCTGGCGTCAACCAGCAGAACACGCTCACGATTCCGGCGACCATCACCGCGGCCTCGATCGAACTGACGGTCGATGGTAATCCGACCAATCCCATCAGCTATACCGGCCACGGTATGACGGCCGCGCAGCTGCAGGCCGCCATCAACTCGGCCGGATTCGGTGGCCCGTTTTCCAGCTTCTTCAACGCGAATGACATCGTGGTCAGCGGCCCTACCACGGCTGGCGCATTTACGCTGAACTTTGCCGGCGATTTCGCCGATGAGCCGGTCACGGTGACCGAGGCCACGCTCAGCAGCACGGGCACCGGGACGATTTCCCTGGCAGCGGCCACGTCCGGCACCAGCGGCGGCACGATCGTCAACGGCGGCATCCTCGACGTCGGCAACAACACGGCCTTGGGCACCAGCGTGCTGACCCTGACATCAGGATCGCTGTGGGCCGACAGCACGGGCAGCAGTTCCATCACGCTCGCCAACCCGTTCGTCATCAATGGCGCCAGTCTGACGTTCGGTGGCCGCCGCGATTTCGGCGGCACCAACGACTTGACGCTCACGACCGCCGCGTCCGACACGCTGCAAGTGGCCACGACGACCATCACGGTCGACGATCCGGAAACCGTC
Organism: Pirellulales bacterium; assembly: GCA_036268995.1. Lineage (GTDB taxonomy): Bacteria > Planctomycetota > Planctomycetia > Pirellulales > PNKZ01 > DATATB01. The sequence goes on from DATATB010000163.1 coordinate 49,027, forward strand.
GTCACGCTGGCCGGCAACATCAGCGAAAGCACCCTGAACCGCGGCATCACCAAGGCCAGCAACGGCACGCTGATCCTGTCGGGCAATAACTCTTACACCGGATCAACCGCAGTCAATGCCGGTGTCCTGCAAGTGGCCAGCAACACCGCGCTGGGCGCCGTCGGCCAAAGCGCGATCCAATCCATTTCTATCACTGGGACGTCAGCGTCATTCACTTTGAACTTCAATGGCTACGGTACCTCGGTGGTCTACAACGAAAGTGCGGCACAGCTCGCAAATGCCCTCAATGCTGCGACATTTGCGAGCATTGGCGGCAGCGGCGGCAGCGTCACGGTGAGTAAAGTGGCCACCAGCGCCACAACCGAGGTCTTCTACATCACCTTCGGCGGCTCGCTAGCCAATGCCGCCCTACCCGCGATGACCGTCTCCGGCCTCACTGGTTCTGGAGCGGCGGCTACCGTCGCCACTTTGTTGCCGGGTGAGCAGGGCACGGCCGTGGCCAGCGGCGCGGAGCTGGATCTGGTCGGCAACCTCACGATCGGCGACGAGCCACTCACCATCTCGGGCGAGGGTTTCGGCGGCAACATCACTGGCGTAGGAGCCGGCGCCGGCGCGCTGCGCAACGTCAGCGGCACGAGCACTTGGGGTAACGGCACCACGACCTTCACGCTCGGCCCGACGACGGCCAACCTTTTCACCACGCTCGGCACCGACTCCGGGCAGTTGACGCTCGACGGTTCGGTTATGCAAGCCGTGACGGGCGACGGCCTGAACAAGGTCGGCGCGGGCACGTTGGTCTACGCTGGTCCCTCGGCCAACGGCTACACCGGTCAAACGACGATCAACGACGGCACGCTGACGCTGGCCAAGACAGCCCCCAACTCTCTCCAGGGCCCGATCGTCATCGGCGACAACCTGCCGGCCGGCACCGCCATCTTGCAACTGGCTAGCAGCGAACAATTGCTCGACACGGCGGCCGTGGCCATCAACAGCACCGGGCAGTTGAACACCACGAGCTCCGAGGCAACTATCTCGGCCAACACGCTCGAAACCGTGACGGTCACGGGGACCACCGCCGGCACCTTCACCCTTGGTTTCGACGGGCTGACGACCGTGGCGATCACTTACAACGCTCCGGCCGGCTTCGTGCAGTCGGCCCTGGATACGATGCTCGGCCAGGTCTTGCCCGGCGCCGCGGTCATGGTCTCGGCCAACGTCATCGGCACGACAAGCATCTACTATGTCACCTTCACGGGTAGCCTGGCGGGCATGAATCTGCCGGCGCTCACGGCCAGCACTACCGGCTTCTCCACCGGCGGCGTCGCCGTGGCCGTGGCCAATCCCGGCGACAATGCCGTGCAGACGCTGACGGTGGTTGGCACCAGCGGCCAGTTCTCGCTGACCTACAACGGCCAGACGACGAGCCCGCTCTCTTTCGGCGCTCCGGACAACCCGGCAGACGGCACCGGTGACGTACAGGATGCCCTGGCCGCGCTCTCCACGATCGGCGCCGGCAATGTGGCCGTGTATGGCACGACGTCGGGCAACGTTTCCATTTACACGATCGAATTCGTCGGCGCCCTGGCCGGCGTCAACCCGGTCCCGATTGTCGCCAACGATGTCAGCCTCGCGACGCTGCCCAACCCGGTTACCACCAGCGCCCAGAGCGGCAACACCAAGCAAACCGTCGAAGTCACCGGCAGCACGGGCCAATTCACGTTGACTTACGGCGGTCAGACGACCAGCCCGCTCGCATACGACGCCACCGTCTCGCAAGTGGCGAATGCGCTCAACACGCTGAGTTCCATCGCAGGGGCCGATGGAGCCGCCGTTGTGACGAGCAACACGACCACGGCCGGCACGACGACCGCGACGATCTATACGATCTACATTACGGGCATCGCCAGCCCGACGCTGATTACCGCAACCAACTTGGACGTCAGCGTGGCCACGCCGAACACGGGAATCGGCACCGGCGTGAGCAGCGGCAATGCGCTCATGCAAACTATTACGGTCCAGGCCACCGGCGGCATGTTCACGCTGACCTACAACGGCGTCACGACCACGCCGCTAGCTTATAACGCGCCGGCCACCGGCACCGGCAGCGTGCAATCGGCCCTGACTGGGCTATCGTCGGTCGGCAGCGGCAACGCCGCCGTCAGCAGCACAACGACCACCACCTTCGGCATTCCGACCACGGTGTACACGGTCCTATTCGGCGGCGCAATCGTCGCTTCAGGCGGCAACGGAACCACGACTTTTAACGTCGTGCCTTTGCTCGCCAATAGCTCCAACCTGGTCGGCGGGACGGCTAGCGGCAGTGTCGCGATCACCAGCGTCGGCGAAGGCACGGGCGAGCGAATCGGCGCCATTACGATGCTCGCCGGCCAGAACTCCAGCGCCTCGATCAATCTCGCCTCCGGGACGTACTTATCGCTGGGCGGCAATCTCACCGTCAACAGCATGCCGGGAATCACCAGCTCCGGCGGCGCGAGCATCAGCGGCGGCACGATCAATTTGCAGCCCGCGACCGCCGCCGGGAGTGTGACTCGCATCGTCACGATCTTCGATGGTCCGGCATCTGCCGATCTGACCATCAACTCGGTCATTGCCGACGGCTCGTCTTTCGGCGCCAGCCTGCTCGAAATCGGAATTGGCGACGGCCGGCTGGTGCTGACGGGCACCAACACGTACACCGGCACCACGACGCTGAGCAGCGGCGAGCTGACGGTCGAGAACTCGGCCGCGTTGGGCGGCTCCCAAGATAACCAGGTGCAAGGCGTCGCCATTGCGGGCACGGCCGGCACGTTCACGATTACCTTTGCCGGGCAGACGACCTCGGCGCTGGTGTTCAATGCCACCGCCCTGCAAGTGCAAACCGCGCTGGACGCCTTGTCGACGATCGGCGGAGTCGGCGGATCGGTGGGTGTGAGCCTGTCTGGCGGCACGTACGGCATTGTGTTCCAGGGCGCTTTGGCCGACGCGGATCTGCCGCTGATTACGGCCACCGCGACCGGCGGGACCACGGTCAGTGTCAACACCGCGGGCACGAGCCTCGCGGGCGGCGGCAATCAGACGGCGACAATCACCGCGCCGACCAGCGGCACGTTCACGCTCACGTTCGGCGGGCAAACGAGCTCGCCACTCAATTTCAATGCCACGGCGGCCCAGGTGCAAGACGCGCTCAACGTACTCTCATCCATCACCAGCACCGGCGGCTCCGCCACGGTCGTAGGACCGTATACCATCGGCAGCAGCACGGCCGAGGTCTACACGGTGATCTTTGCCGGCGGGACCCTGGGGGGCCAGGTGCTGGGCGCGCTGACTTCCAGCGGGGCCACGATCGATGCCACCGGCAGCGTGTTTGCCAATGGCGGCGGAAGCGCCGCGGCCGGAACGACCGTCACGGCCGGTGCCGCGCTCGAACTGTCGGGCACGAATCTTAACCTCAGCAGCGAAGCGCTGACGCTCAGCGGTTCGGGCATCGTGGCTGCCGGCGATACCGCGCAGGGCACCAACGTGCTGGGGACCGGCGCGCTGCACAGTTTGTCGGGCAACAACGACATCGGCGGCGTGATTACCCTTGGCACGACGAACGTCGGCATCGGCGTGGACAGCGGCACGCTCACCCTGGGCACCATTTCGCAAGCCGGCAACACGGGGCTGGGCATCGTCAAGCTCGGCGCCGGCTCGCTCGATCTGGCCGGCGCTACCACCAACACGATGACCGGCATTACCACCGTCAACGCCGGCACGCTGCTATTGGACAAGACCGGCAGCGCCAACGCGGTGAGCGGCGGCACGCTGGTGATCGGCGGCGACGAACGCGGCGCGGCCGACTCGGCCATCGTGCAGGTCGGACCCTACTCAGGATCGGCGCAGCTTCCGGGCACGGTCGTGGTTGGCGCCAACGGACTGCTGAATATGGCCCCCAACGACGAGAGCAATGCGTTTGGCGTCCTCGACCTGACCGTGGGGCCGACCAGCAGCGCCGACGTCGAGGTTGGATTGGCGATGATGACTCTCGGCAACAGCATATTTGCCGTCGTCAACGGCGGCACAAGCAGCGCTTCGCCACCGGCCGTGCTCAACGGCGTCGTGTCCTTGAATGCCGCGTCCACGATCACCGTTTTTCACGGCAATCAAACGCCCGTGGAGCTGCAAATTGGTGCCGCGATCACCGGCGGCTACGGCCTGACAAAGGCCGGCTACGGCACGCTCAGCCTGACGAATTCGAACCTTTACACCGGCGGAACAACGCTCGACGAAAACTCCGGCACCGTCGTTGTCGCAGCGAATTCGGCATTGGGCGACGGCCCCGCGACGGTCGATGCCGGTTCGACGCTGGCTTTCAGCGGTGGCATAGCCTATTCGGCTGCGGGGTCGATCGCGATCAATGGGGCTGGCGTCACGTCCGCCGGCGCCATTACGCGCAGCGGCGCGATCGACAATCTGGGCGGTGCCAACAGTTTCGCCGGTACGGTTGTTTTGGCCGCCGCCAGTTCGATCGGTGTAAGCTCGGGCACGCTGGCAATTGCCGGCGCGATCAGCGGCGCCTTCCCATTAACGATTGACGGCTCGGGCACGCTCATCACGACCGGCGGCATCAGCACCAGCAGTACGACGGTGAACAATGCGACGCTGGCCGGCACCGGCACGATCACTGGTCCGGTCACGTTGGCCAGCGCGGGCGCGCTGGAGCCGGGCATCGAGCCCGCGCCCGGATTGCTCAGCACCGGTGCGCTGACGCTCGATTCGGCCGGCATTTTCGATGAAGTGCTCGACGGCGGCACGGCCGGCAGCGGCTATAGCCAGACAAACGTCAGCGGCGTCGTCAACCTGAACGGCGCCACGCTCGATGCCACGCTGGGCGTTTTCCTCCCGGCGGCCGGTGCCAGCTTCACGATCATCAGCAGCACCAGCCCCGTGGTCGGCACTTTTGATAACCTGCCGCAAGGCGCCATCACCTCGATCGGGGGCATCGGGTTTACCGTCGAGTACAACGATGGCGGCAACAACGTCGTGCTGGTGGCCAACAGCGCGCCGACCCTCAGCGGATCGGCCAGCCACGCGCCGATTCTCAAGAACAGCACGAACAATCCCGGCACGCTTGTTTCGGCAATCATTGCCAGCGGCCTCTCGATCACCGATCCTGACCCTAATGCTGTGCAGGGAATCGCCGTCGACGGCGTAGACGATAGCAATGGCACCTGGCAGTTCTCGATCAACGGCGGCACGAATTGGACCGCATTCAATTCACCGCGTGACTTCGACGCGGTGCTGCTGGCCGCCAACGCCGAGACGCTGGTGCGCTTCGTGCCCGATGCCGGCTACATCGGCACCGTGTCCGACGGGCTGATGTTCCGCGCCTGGGATCAAACCAGCGGCATCAATGGCGGCACGGCCGACGCCAGCAACAATGGTGCGAGCACGCCCTTCAGTTCGGCCACGGCCAGCGCGTCGATCCTGGTCGACGCCGCGCCGGTGGTCGTGGGTGCCTACGTCAGCGGCAGTGCCTGGAGCGCGTCGTATCTGAGCATGCTGGCCGCGAACAGCTTGGGCGACTCGACGGCAGGCTTCGAATTGGCCGACGGCGCCAATCAATTGACGACCATCGTGCCTTGGACCAACGTCACGCAGATTTCCATCGCTTTCAGCGAGCCGGTCACTCTCGGCCAGGCGAGCCTGACGCTTTACAACTCGGCCAATGCGGCCATCAGCAGTTCGAACTACAGCTACGACAGCTCGACCTTCGTCGCCACCTGGCAGTTCTCTACGGCGCTGGCCGCCAACAAGTACGTGATCAACCTGGCCGCCAACTCCGTCAGCGACACGGCCGGCACCGAACTGGATGGGGCCTGGACGACCGGCGTCAGCACGTTTGCCAATGGCTCGGGCGACGGCACGCCCGGCGGCGACTTCAACTTTTACTTCGATGTGCTGCCCGGCGACGCCAACAACAGCGGCACGGTCACCAACGGTGACGTGCTGGACTCGAAGCTGCAAGTCGGCGCGGTGGCCAATGCGGGCAACTACCGGGACGACGTCAACGGTGCGCCCAATATCACCAACAGCGACGTGCTGCTCGAGAAGCTTCAAGTCGGCAGCAACATCAACAGCTTCCCGACTCCGCAATTGCCGCCGCAAACGGAGGTGGCCGACGCGATCACCGACGATCAGCCGTCGGTAGCGACCTTTGATGCCGGGACGAGAACCGGCGAGGTGGTCATCGTCGCGGCCCCAGCGGCTTACATCGTGCCGGTCTTGTTGCCGGCTGCCAGCCTGCCACCCGCCAGCCAGCCGGCCGCCGAAGTAATCGCGGCTCCGGGGGTTAGCGACACCGTTCCATCGATGGATACCTCGGTCGCAAGCACGCCGATTCTACAGCCGTCGCAAGCACCCGTGACGAGCGTGCTGACAATCGGGCCAAGCGTGGCAAGCAATTCGGCCGTGGTGAGCCCTGCAGGCAGCGGCGTGGCCGATCCGGCGGCTGTAACTGACGTCGTGTTCGGGGCGTCGCCGGGAGCGGCAACGGCCAGTGCCAGCGGCTCGCAAGCCACAGCGCTGGAACTGGCGCTTAATTCGCTCGATCCCGATTTATTGCCTGTCCTGAGTTTGTCCGTTCCGATTGCCGACGAACATTTCACCGCACCGACCAACACCGCGCCGACCAACACCGCGCCGACCAACACGGGGCCGACCAGCACGGGCCTGGCCGGCACGTCTGCCACCGCAGCCAGCTTGCTCGCTCGCGACGCGATCTTCTCCCTCGATTTCGAGGCGGCCGACTCGTCGTGGACCTCCGATAAACCCAAGGCCGGCAGGCGGATGCTTTCTCATCAGGCCGCCACACGCCCGCTTTGGTTTGATCGCGCGATCTCGCAGAACGCGGGCCGGTAAAGAAGCCTTGTCAGCCGGCGGTCAGGGGGTCGAGCCGCTCAAGTCGCGCACGCGGCCTTCGCGCGGCGCGATAATCCGCTTTTGGCTCGCGGCCGAACCGTACAAGGCGAGCGAGAGCGGAATGTCCGTCGTGTGATAGTCCAGCTTCTTAAAGCGTCCGGCCAGCAGCATCGTGCCACGCTCGACGACCTGGCCCTCGAGCACGACGTGATACACGCGATCGAGTTTGAGGTCGACTTCGACGATCCGCTTGCCCACCGGCCGCCGCAGATCGAAGGCGTATTTCATGCCCGACACCTGCACCAGCCGGCCGGCTCCCGGGAGGTCGACGCCCATGGCTCGGTAGCTGTCGAGGCTGCGAAGGTTGTCTTCCAGAATATCGACCAGGTCCTGGCCTGAGAGGTCGAGCGTTACCAGGCACTGATTGAAGGGCCGGCTGCAATGAATGATGTCCACCATGTCGACCGTCCCCTGCGGCAGCGGCAACCCTCGATAATAGATGGGACTGTACAGGGCGATTTCAGCACCGGTCGCGCGACGCATGGCATCGGTGAACCAGTTGGCGAGCCGCTTTTCCGTGCCCAGCATGTCCAATGCTTCGGGAGCATCGGCCACTGGATGGCTGCGATAACCGGGCGGCGCAGTGCGCCGCGCTTCCAAGCGAGCCTGCCAGCCGTGATCTTGCCGCGCCAGCCGCAATGTCTTGCCGGCGGCCAGCGCGTCGTGCCAAACTTGCGTACCATCGACGAGCACGCGGAGGGGCGCTTCGCTGTCGAAGACCGCCGGGTCAGGCGTCAACTCCAGCACGTCGACGTTGCGCACGCGCAAGCCCAGCTCATGCTTGGAAAGGGCCTCGCCTTCGATCGATGCCATTTGGCCGGGCGTGCTGAGCGCAACCGCACTGGTCCAGAACGCCTGGCCGTGCAGCGGCGTATCGATGTCGAACACGTACGACTTCGGATGCGGATCCCGCCGTTGTTTCAGCAGCCAATCGAAGATCCGCTCGAAGTCCTTGACCGGTCCTTGGTGCCCTTCGCCGGGCAACAGCTCCAAGCTGGCCGGAGCGCCGAACTTCAGCATTCGCTCGACGCCTACCATCACCCCCCGAAGATAAAACGAGGCGTCGTTGGCGCCGCCGATCCACAGAAAGGGAACTGGCCGGGCGTTACGCGCCAGCCACGGAAAACTGTAAGCCGCCGCCAAGGGCGCCGCGGCCGCAAATACGTCCGGATGGTGCAAGGCCAGATAGGCCGAGCCGGTGCCGCCCATCGAATGCCCGGTCAGATAGATGCGCGTGGCATCGACGCGGTATTGCCGCCGCACGTCGCGCAGGACCGCCAACACGTCGTGCTCGCCGATCCCGCGGTACTCGGTCGGTCCGGCCGGTCCGCCGCGCGGACTGGCGACGAGCACTCCCAGCTTTTCAGCGGCTCGTAGTAGCGCGCCGGTGCGATAAACATCGAACAGGGTATTCTCGTCTCCGCCAGTGCCGTGCAGCGCGAGCACCAGCGGCCATGCCTGCCGCTCGTCATAGGTCGACGGGACAAACAGCCGGTAAGGCTGCTCGGATTGGTCCACGTCCGATCGATAGTTGAGGTGCAAATCCCGGCTTTCGCCCGCCGGCGCCGGCCCACAGCTCATTAGGACCCAGCCGACGGCAAGCGTCACAGGCATCGTCCAGCGTGGCATCGTCATGGTCACTCTCTGCTCGGTTGTCTTTTGAATCCATCCAGGAGGCCGACTTCGGCCGCTGGCCATCGTCGCAGACCTCGATGCGCGCTCGACCGTCGCCCCATCAGATGATAGCGCTCGACGGGATTATTGCAACGGACTGCTATCGGCGCGTCGAGGTGCGCGGGACGATTACAGCGGCTAGCGCTGCCCGCTCCGCGACCGGGTGACGAGTGCATCGTGCCAGGCCCGATCGAATGTCCGGCCGTCGTCGCTCGGATGATCCGCCTGGTCCGAAAACACCTCGTCCAGCGCCAGCAGACCAGCCGGGGTCGAAGCGCTTCCCGCTAAGCTGGCCGCGGGCGACGTCGCCAACTCGGTTTCGAGTATGTCGCCTGGGTTGGTTCCTCCTGAGCGGAGCGCGAACCACGCCAGCCCGTCAAACACCGAGGCCAGGGCGTCGGCCGCCTGCGGAGCCGGTGAGCCCGCGACGGCCGGCTCGGCCGCCGGTTGCCACAGCCCGTCGGCCAGCGACGAGCCTTCGGCCGAACCGCTCATGACCCCAGTGGGCGAGCCGGGAGCGTTAGCGACCGGAGTAAGTGGAGTTGCTGCCGCGACCCCGTTCGGCGCCGCAACCGCAGCCGGTGCCACGGGAGCGATGCTCGACAAAGGTTGCGCCGAGATGGCGACCGGGGTTACCGTACTGACGACCGGAGCCGCTACGGCGGTAAAGGCCGCCGGTGCGACGCTCACGGGGGCAGGTGAAGCAGCAGCCGCGATGACAACGCTCGGATCGGCCGAAACATCGACCACGCTCGTCGTCAGCGCGCTTGAGTCTGCGTCGGCCGGCGAATCGTCATTTGGTTGGTCGTCGCCGGTCTGGCTCGGATCGGTCGAAATCACTGTAGTGGCAGCGCTGGCCGCCGGTTGGCTGGCAACGACTACGGGCGTCGAGGAAGCCGGCGTCGAAGTCACGGCCCCTGCGCCGCTATCCGGCACGCTGTCGCCACTGGCATCATCGGTCGCGAGGTCGTCTTCCGGGATTGCCTGCTGCGAATTGATCGAGCCCGACTCCGGCGGCAGATCGGGCGTGGCGAACGTGTTGATATTGCTGCCGACCTGGAGCTTTTCGAGCAGCACGTCGCTGTTGGTAATGTTGGCCTGGCCGTTGACGTCGTAGCGGTAGTTGCTCGCATTAGCAACCGCACCGACGTCGAGCTTCGTCGACAGCACGTCGCTGTTGGTGACGGCTCCCGCGTCGCGGGCGTCGCCGGGCAGGACGTTGAAGTAAAAGTCGAAATCTTCGCCGGCGACTCCATCGCCCGACCCAGCGGCAAAAGTGCTCGTCCCGGTGGTCCATTGGCCGGCCAGCTCGGTTCCCTGGGTATCGGTCACCGACGTGGCGGCCAGGTTCATCACGTACTTGCCGGCCGCGAGCGACGACGCGAACTCCCAGGTGGCGATGTTGGTCGTGGTGCTGTAGCTGAAGCTGGAAATGGGCACCACAAGATTGGACGAGTTGTAAAGCGTCAGTGCAGTGCTGGCGACGTTCACCGAGCCGCTGAAAGCTATGGAGATTTCGTTGACGTTGGTCCAGGCCACGGTGGTTGCGAGCTGATCGCTGCCGGTGGCCAATTGAAAGCCCTGGCCGCTGGCCGCCGAACTGCCCACCCCGGCCGCGTCCAGCACGCTCAGATAAGACGCCGCCCAGGCCGTGCTGCTGACAAACGCGCCCATGACCGTGGGTGCGGGATCGACCGTCACGGAGGCGGTGTCGGTGGCCGTTGAGAATGCGGTGTCGCCACCGTTGCTGCTGGTATCGGCTACCATGCCGGGAGTTCCGGTCGATTGATTCCAAGCCCGATAGGTGAACGTGGCCGTTTGCGTATTGCCCGCTTGGGGTACAAATTGAACCAGGTCGTTGGAGTCGAGCAGCAGCGCCTGGCTGACCGAAACGCTGCCGAAATTGGTCCACGTCGTGCCGCCGTCGAGCGAATACTGCCAGTTGCCGGCCGCGCTGGACTGCCCCACCACGGCGATCTGGTACACGTGATTGTCGTCGGTGATTGAATTGCCAACCATCGTCGACACCGGCACGGCGCTGCTGGTGCCCTGATTCACCGAGATCGGCGCAAGCGTCGGGGCAATCGGCGTGAGTACCGGCGCCGTGTCGACGGCCGGGCTCTCGGTCACCGTGCCGCTCGTGGAAGTCAGCGTCGCTCCGGGTGCAACCGTCACTGGCAAGGTGTAAATCTGGTTGCCGCTGGTCGTGACGTTGGCGTTGATGTCCTCGCCGCTCGTGGAACTGACCGTCACGCTGGTCAGCGGGGTGGTCTGTCCGATCGAACCGCCCAGGGTCGTCAAGGCTCCGCTGACGATATTCAATCCAAAGTTGCCGTTAACCTGTCCGATGTTGACCGCGCCGGCGGCGTTAATGACCGTGTTGCCAAGCAGCGTCGCTGCATTGCTGATGCTGATCGCGCCAGCGGTCGATTTTTCGATGCCATCGAGCTGGACCGCGCGGTCACTATAGGTCTGCGAGCCCACGGTCGTGACGTTCATCAGCGAGAGCGTACCCCCGGCCGAGGTGAGTGACGCCAGCGGCGTCAGCCCGCCCACGGCTGCCGCGAACGTCGTCCCCGGGAATCCGCTCTGGCCGACGCTCAAGCTGAAATCGCCGTCGACCGTGCCGTTGAATTCAATGGCGAAGCCGGCGTTGGCAATCGTCATGGCCGAGCCCAACACGATCGGGCTGTTGAACGTGACGCCAAAGGTGGCGTTGATCGAGCCGCCGGCCAGGACCGTGGTGCCGCCGGCACCGATCGTCAGGCTGCCCAGCGCGGCGGTCTTGCCGACGGCACCGTTGAAGGTCGTCGTGCCCGTCGTGTTGGCGGTCAACCCACCGCTGTCGACCGTGTTGTTGAACGTGATATTGCCGCTGCCGGCGTTGAGCGTAGTGAAAGCCCACAGCGACACGGGATCGTTGTAGGTTTGATTGCCCGAGGTCGTGACATCGCCGTTGAGGTTGGTCGTGCCGGCGGCGTCGGTCGTCACGCTGGCCAGGGCGATCGAGTTGCCGAGATTGCCCGACAGGGTCGTCAGGCCCGAGGAATCGAACGTGACGTTATACGCTCCGTTGAGGCCATTGATACTGATGGCCGATGAACCGGCGTTGAACGTGGTGTCGGCACCCAGCGTCAGATTGGTGTTGTACGTCTGGGGGCCGTTGGTGCTGATCGAGCGGCCGCTGAACGCGCTGTTGAAGGGCACGCTCACGGTCAGCGAAGCCAGCGGCGTGGCCGAACCGATGGCGCCGGTGAGCGACATGTTCCAGGTGTTGATCGTCAGGGCATACGCGCCGTCGATCGTGTTGTTGATGCTGACCGTGTTCACGCCCGCGCCGAGCGTGACATTGCCGCCCAGCGTGAGCGGATCGTTGATGGTCAGCCCGCCGCTGGTTGTGGCGGAAGCATCGAGCACGGTGGTACCGGCCGCGTCGGTGGTGAGAGAGTTCAGTGCAATCGAGCCGCCGACCGTGCCGCCGAAAGTGGTCACGCCCGAGCTGTCGACGGACAGGTTGTAGCCGCCGTCGAGCGTGCCGTTGAAACTCACGTTGCCGCTGCCGGACGCGATGGTGGTATTGGCGGCCAGCGTCACGGCGCCGTTGTATGTCTGGCTGCCGGTGGTCGTGACGGAGGTCAGGGTGATCGTGGTGGCCGTGATCGACAGGCTGCCGGCCGACAAGCTGCCCGTGGCCCTCACCGCGTCGCCGCCGCTCCCGCTGATCGACACCAGGCCCGAGGCGTTGAGCGTACCCAGCTTGACCTGGTCGCTCGAGTAGGAGCCGCCGGTGCTCACCGTCACCGTGGCCAGCGCGGAGAACCCGGCCGAGGCGCTGACGCCGGAGAGATCGATGACGTTGTTGTAGGCGCCGGCCGCGGCCGTGATGTTGATGGCCGTGACGGCGCTGGCCAACGCCGTGCCGGTCGTGGGACTGAAGCCGTTCACCAGGACGTCGCCACCCGAAGTGGAAAGGGTGACGTTCTGCGAGCCCGCCACGGTTACTGTCAGCACTCCGCCCGAGAAGGTGTCGCTAATGATCGACTGGGCCACCTGCACCACGAGCGAGGCCGTGTCGGTGGCGGTAGAGAAGGCCGAATTGCCGCCATTGGTGGTCGTGTCGACGTAGGTTCCGGCCGTGCCGCTGGCCATGTTCCAGGCCCGGTACGTGAACGTGGCGGTGCCGGTGTCGACGGCGTCGGGCGCGAATCGCACCAGGTCGCTTGCCGCCAAAAGCAACGACTGCGTGGCGCTGACCGTGCCCACGTTCGTCCACGTCGCGCCGTCGAGCGAGTACTGCCAGACGCCACCGGGCGTCGACTCGCCCGTGATGGCGATGTTGTACGAATGGTTGATGTCGGTAATCGAACTGCCCACCAGGGCCGCCACCGTCAGGGGCGCACTGGCCGGCTGATTGACCATCACGGGCGGGAGAACCGGCGCGATCGGCGTCAGCACCGGCGCCGAGCCTAGCGCGGCAATCTCACTCACCGTGCCGCCAGTGGAAGTCAGGCTGACGCCCGGTGCCAGATTCACCGGCAGGGTATATACCTGGTTGCCGCTGGTGATCACGTTGGCATTGATATTTTCGCCGTCAGTCGAACTGACAATCAAGGTCGTGAGTGGACTGCCGGATCCGATCGGGCCGCCGAGCGTCGTCGTTGCGCCGCTGACGATGTTCAGGCCATATTTGCCGCTCACCTGGCCGAGGCTGACCGCGCCGCCGGCGCTGATGACCGAGTTGCCCAGCAGGGTGGTGGCATTGGTGACGGTAAACGAGCCGTTGATCGCGGTGTCGACGCCGTCGAGCCCGACTCCCCCGCCGTTGTATGTTTGCGAGCCGACCGTGGTGACGTTCTGCGACCAGAGCGTGCCGCCGGTGGATGTCAGCGAGGCCAATGGCACGAGGCCGCCCACGGCCGCGGCGAAAGTCGTGCCGGGAAAACCGCTCTGCCCCACGGTGAGATTGAAATCGCCGTTGACTGTGCTGTTGAAGTCCATGTCGAAACCGGCGGTCGCAATCGTCATGTCCGAGCCCAGCACGATTGGACTATTAAAGGTGATGCCGAAGGTCGTGTTGATCGAGCCACCGGCCAGGACCGTGGTGCCGCCGGCACCGATCGTGATGCCGCCCAGCCGATTGGTCCCGCCCACCGCGGCGTTAAAGGTCGTCGTGCCGGTGGAGTTGATCGTGAGTCCGCCGTTGTCGACCGTGCTGTTGAATGTAACGTTGCCGCTGCCCGCATTGAGCGTGGAGAACGCCCCCAGCGACACGGGGTTGTTGTACGTCTGATTGCCGGTGGTGGTCACGTTGCCGGTCAGGTCGGTCGTGCCGGCGGCTGCGGTCGTCAGGCTGGCCAGGGCCGTGCCTCCGCCAATGTTGCCCGACAGCGTGGTGACGCCGGACGAATTCAGTGTGACGTGATACGCCCCGCTCAACCCACCGAGATTGATCCCTGCCGAGCCGGCATTGAATGTTGTGTCGCTACCGAGCGTCAGACCGGAGTAGGTCTGGGCGCCGGTTGTCGTGATCGAGCCGCCGCTGAACGTGCTGTCGAAGGGCACGCTCACGGTCAGCGAGGCCAGCGGCGTCGCCAAACCGATCGCCCTGCTGAGCGACATGTTCCAGGTGTTGATCGTCAGGGCATAAGCGCCGTCGATCGTGTTATTGATGTTCACCGTGTTGATGCCGGCGCCTAGCGTCACGTTGCCGCCCAGCGTCAGCGGGTCGTTGACGTTGAGGCTGCCGCCCGTCGATACCGAAGCGTCCATCACGGTGCTGCCGGCCGCGTCAGTGGTAAGCGACTGGAGGGCAACCAGGCCGCCGACCGTACCGCCGAAGGTCGTGATGCCCGAGCTGTCGATGGAGAGGTTAAAGCCGCCGTCGAGCGTGCCGTCGAAGGTGACGTTGCCGCTGCCGGCGGAAATCGTGGCGTTGCCACCGATGGTGACGGCGCCGGTGTAAATCTGGTTGCCAGTGGTCGAGACGGAGTTGAGGTCGATCGTGGTCGCCGCAATCGACAGGACGCCGGCCACGAGATTGGCGGGCGCGGTCACCGTATCGCTGCCGTTGCCGCTGATCCACACCAGGCCCGAGGCGTTCAGCGTTCCCAGCTTGACCTGGTCGCCCGTCAGCGAGCCGCCGGTATTCACCGTCACGGTGGCCAGCGAGCTGAAGCCGGCCGAGTTGCTGACGCCGGAGAGATCGATGACGTTGTCGTAGGTGCCGGCGGTGGCCGTAATATTGATGGCCGTGACGGCGCTAGTCAGCGCCATGCCCGTGGTCGGATTCGAGCCGTTGACCAGCACGTCGCCGCCCGAAGTGGTAATGGTCACGTTCTGGCCGCCATCGACGTTCACGGTCAGCACGCCGCCGGAAAAGGTGTCGATGGTGATGACCGCGGGAATTTGGATCAGGATCGAGGCCATGTCCGTGGCCATCGAGAAGGCCGTATTGCCGCCGTTGGAACTGGTGTCGGCCAGCGTCCCGGCCGTGCCAGTGGCCATGTTCCAGGCACGGTAGGAAAACGTGGCCGTGCCGGTGTCGACGCCGTCGGGCGCAAAGCGCACTTCGTCGCTGGCGGCCAGCAACAGCGATTGCGTGGCACTGACGGCGCCGAAGTTCGACCAATTGCTGCCGTCGAGCGAATACTGCCACGTTCCGCCGGGCGTCGATTGTCCGGTGACGGCAATGTTGTAGGAGTCGTTGTTGTCCGTGATCGAATTGCCGACCAGGGCCGCGATCGTGATGGGCGTGCTGACAGGTTGATCGTTCACCACGATCCCGAGGGACGGTGCGCTGGGCGTGAGTATCGGCGCCGAGTTGACCGAAGGAATTTCACTCACCGTCCCGGCGGTGGAGGTGAGTTTCACCCCGCTGGCCAGCGTCACCGGCAGCGTGTAAATCTGATTACCGCTCGTGGTCACATTGGCCAGAAAGCTCTCGCCGTCAATCGAATTGACGGTCAGGCTTGTGGGCGGGTTGAATTGCCCGACCTTGCCACCCAGCGTGGTCAGTGCTCCGCTGATAACGTTCACGGCGAATTCGCCGGCCACCTGGTTCAGGTTCACGGCTCCGCCCGCGTTGATCACCGTGTTGCCCAGCAGCGTGGTCGAACTGCTGATGCTGATCGCGCCGCTCGTGGCTTGTACGATACCGTCCAACTGCGCGGTTCGGGCGTTGTAGGTTTGCGCACCAACGGTCGTGACGTTTACGATCGAGACTGCGCTGCCGGCGACGGTCAGCGATGCCAGCGGCGTGAGCCCGCCCACGGCCGCCGCAAAGGTCGTCCCCGACAATCCGCTCTCGCTGATCGTCAGGCTGTAGTCGCCATCGACCGTGCCATTGAAATTGATGCCGAAGCCAGTGCCAATGGTCAAGTTCGACCCCAGCACCACCGGACTGCCAAAGGTGATGCCGGTCGTCGTGCTGATCGAGTCGCCGGCCAGCACCGTCGTTCCGCCGGCGGAGATCGTCAAACTGCCCACCGCTGTAGTTTGACCCAGGGCGCCATCGAACGTCGTTTGGCCGGTCGTGTCGACCGTCAGTCCGCCGCTGCCGCCGTCGACCGTGCTGGCAAAAGTGACATTGCCGCTGCCGGCCTTGATCGTGGTACTTCCCTGCGAGAGCGAAACCGGGGAATCCACCGTGACGTTGTATGAACCGCTGATGTTGCCAAGCTGGATGGTGCTCGATCCCGCAATCAATGTCGTGTTGCCGCTGATGGTGATGGTGGCGCCGTAGGTCTGCGGACCACTCGTGACGATCGACCCGCCGGTAAAGCTAATGCCGGAGGTGACGTTCGCGTCCAGCGCGGCCAGCGGCGTATTGGCGCCGATCAACCCGTCCAGCGCCAACTTCCAGGCATTGACCGCCAGGCTGTAGGGTCCGTCCACGGCCTGCATGGTTACCGTGTTCCCACCGACAGCCAAAGTCACGTTGCCGCCCAACACGACCGGATCGTTGAACGTCAGGCCGCTGGAGTTGCTGGTGGTCACCGAAGCATCGAGCAACGTGCTGCCAGCGGCATCCGTCGTGAGCGAACTGAGCGCCGTGTTGCCCCCGACAATGCCGCCGAACGTTGTCACCCCCGAGCTATCGATCGTGAGGTTGTGGGCACCATCAAGGGTGCCATTGAACGTGACGTTTCCGCTGCCGGCCACGAGGGTGGTATTGGCCGCCAGCGTGACGGACCCGCTGTACGTCTGATTGCCCGTGGTCGTGACGGAAGCAAGATTGATGGCCGTGGCCGTGATCGAAACGCTGCCGGCCACGAGGCTGGCGGCTGTAGTCACGGCGTCACTGCCGGCGCCGGTGATGGAAACCAGGCCCGAGGCGTTGAGCGTGCCGAGGTTCACCTGGTCGCTCGAGTACGAGCCGCCGGTGTCGATGCTGACGGTCGCGAGCGACGTGAAGCCCGTCGCGGCGCTGACTCCCGTTAGACTGATGACGTTGTCATAGTCGCCG
Organism: Pirellulales bacterium; assembly: GCA_036268995.1. Lineage (GTDB taxonomy): Bacteria > Planctomycetota > Planctomycetia > Pirellulales > PNKZ01 > DATATB01. The sequence goes on from DATATB010000163.1 coordinate 66,125, forward strand.
GACGTGGCGGTGATGTCGATCGCGGTCACGGCGCTGGCCAAAGCCGTGCCCGTCGTCGGATTGGCACCGTTCACCAGGATGTTGCCGCCCGAGCTGCTGATCGTCACGTTCTGCGAGCCGGTGACGTCGACGGTCAGCACGCCGCCCACCAGCGTATCGGTCGTGATTTCCTGGTCGATCTGGATCGCGATCGAGGCGGTGTCCGTAGCGGTGGAAAAGGCCGTGTTGCCGCCGTTGACCGTGGTGCTGACGAGGGTTCCGGCCGTGCCGCTGGACAGATTCCAGGCCCGATACGTGAACGTGGCCGTGCCGGTATCCACGCCGTCGGGGACGAACTGCACCTGGTCGGCGGCGGCCAGCAGCAGCGACTGGGCACCGCTGACGGCCGGAAAATTGATCCAGTTCACGCCATCCAGCGAGTATTGCCAGGCGCCGCCGGGCGACGCATCGGCCGTGACGGCGATATTGTACGAGTCGTTGTCGTCGGTGATCGAAGTTCCCACGAGCGCCGCAACCGTCATGGCAGCGCTGGTCGCCGAATTGAATTGGACGGGCGCAAATGTCGGGGCCACCGGCGTGAGCACCGGCGCGGTTCCCACCGAGCCGATTTTGCTCACCGTGCCGGCAGTCGATGTGAGCGTCACGCCGCCGGCCATCGTCACCGGCAGGCTATACACCTGGTTGCCGCTGGTCGCGACGTTGGCATTGATCGCCACACCGGCTGTCGAGCTGACCGAGAGGCTCGTGAGCGGCTGGTTCGACCCGATCTGCCCGCCCAGCGTGGTGAGTCCACCGCTGACGATGTTCAGCGCGAACGCCCCGTCGACCTGGTTGAGGTTCACCGCGCCGCCGGCGCTGATCACCGAATTGCCCAACAGCGTGATGGGGCTGCTGATGCTGATCGCGCCGCTGGTGGCTTGTGCAACACCATCCAACTGCACGTCCTGGTTGTAGGTTTGCGCGCCGACGGTCGTGACGTTTCCGATCGAGAGCGTGCCGCTGGTCGCGGTCAGCGATGCCAGCGGGATCGAACCACCCACGGCCGCTGCGAAAGACGTTCCGGGCAGTCCGCTCTGGCTGATCGTCAAGCCGTAGTCGCCATCGACCGTGCCGTCGAAAACGATGCTGAAACCAGCGTTGCCGATCGTCATGTTCGATCCCAGCACCACCGGACTGCCAAAAGTGATGCCGAAGGTCGTGGCAATCGAGCCGCCGGCCAGCACCGTCGTCCCGCCGGCCGAGATCGTCAATTTATTCAGCGCGCTCGTTTGGCCAACGGCGCCGTCGAATGTCGTTTGACCGGTCGTATTGACCGTCAGTCCGCCGCCATCGACCGTGCTGGCAAACGTGACATTGCCGCTGCCGGCGCTGACCGTGGCGAAGGCTCCTAGCGAAGCCGGAGAATCCACCACGACGTTGTAGGAGCCGCTGATACTGGGAAGCTGAATGGTGCTCGATCCCGCATTGAATGTCGTGTTGCCGCCGATGACCATCGTGCTGCTGTAGCTCTGCGGACCACTCGTGATGATCGATCCTCCGGCAAAGCTCAGGTCGAAGGGAACGTCCGCGGACAGTGAGGCCAGCGGCGTGTTGGCGCCGATCGAACCGTTCAGCGCCAGGTTCCAAGTATCGAATGTCAGGCTGTAGGGACCGTCCACCGTGTACATGGTCACCAGATTCACGTCGGCATCCAAAGTCACGTTGCCGCCCAACCGCACGGGATCGTTGAACGTTATGCCGCCGGAATCGGTCGCGGTCACCGAAGCATCGAGCACGGTGCTGCCGGCCGCGTCGGTCGTGAGCGAGGAAAGCGCGGTGATGCCTCCGACGGTACCGCCGAACGTCGTCACCCCCGCGCTATCGACCGTGAGGTTGGCGGCGCCATCGAGCGTGCTACTGAACGTGATGTTCCCACTGCCGGCCGAGAGCGTGGAATCGCCGGCCAGTGTGACCGGCCCGCTGTATGTCTGATTGCCGGTAGTCGTGACCGAGTTGACACTGATGGCCGTGGCCGTGATCGACAAGCTGCCGGCCGCCAGGCCCGAGGGCATGGTCACCGCGTCGCTGCCGGCGCCAGTGACGGACACCAGGCCCGAGGCGTTGAGCAGCCCGAGGTTCACCTGGTCGCTCGAGTACGAGCCGCCGGTGTTGATGGCGACCGTTGCCAGCGACGTGAAGCCCGTTGCCGCGCTGACGCCCGTCAGATCAATGAGGTTGTCATAAGCGCCGGGAGTGGCCGTGATGTCGATGGCCGTGACGGCGCTGGCCAAAGCCACGCCCGTCGTCGGGTTGGCGCCATTGACCAGCACGTCGCCGCCGGAGGTGGTGATCGTCACGCTTTGCGGTCCGTCGACGTTCACGGTCAGCACGCCGCCGACCAGCGTGTCGGTCGTCACCGATGAAATCATCTGCACATAAATCGAGGCGGTGTCGCTTCCGGTGGAGAAGGCCGTACTCCCGCCGTTGGTGGTCGTGTCGGCAAGCGTTCCGGCCGCGCCGCTGGTCTCGTTCCAGGCGTTGTAGCTGAACGTGGCCGGGCCGATGCTGACGTCGCTGGGCAAGAACCGCACCTGGTCGCTAGCGGCCAACAGCAGCGCCTGCGTGGCAGTCACGGCGGGAAAATTCGTCCACTGGACGCCGTCGAGCGAATATTGCCACGAGCCCTCCGGCGCCGATTGGCCGGTGACGGCAACCCCGTACGCGTAGTTGTTGTCGGTAATCGAATTGCCGACGATGGCCGCGACGGTCATCGGCGTCCCGATTTGATTCATGACGACCTGCGGCAGCGACGGCGCCACCGGCGTGAGGATGGGCGCCGTAGGGATCGAAGAAACCTGGCTCACCGTGCCGGCCGACGAGTTGAGACTTCCGCCGCCGCCGAGCGTCGTTGGCAGCAAGTAAATCTGGTTGCCGGTGGTATCGATAATCGCATTGACGTTCTCGCCGCCCGCCGCGTCGACCGTGATACTTGCCGGCGGGGTGGACGCCCCGATCC
>DATATB010000164.1:0-13510 GCA_036268995.1 Pirellulales bacterium
TTCGACCATTTGCGACACAGCGAGCGCTCCCTAGATACGAAACAGCCGTCCCGGACCGGATCGACGACCCGGCCCACACGCAAAACAGGCCCGAAACTCAGCCGAAAATGCAGAAAAAACGCGCGATTTTGACAGGCGCCCAGGCGCGAAAAACCGCCCCCCAGGCTGTAGCCCTCAGTCTAACTATCCCCTGCCCACCTCGCCACTTTTTTAAGGGAATTTGCTGACAGCCGACGGTTCACGAGAGTTTCGCAAGCTCAGGGACCGCGGTCCCTGGGTTTCCAGGCCATTTCATTGGTTGGAGAACCGATGGACGGTCGTCTGGCGGTAAGTTTGCCCCGGTTCGAGCACAGTTGAAGGGAACGAAGGATGGTTCGGCGAATCGGGAAAGTGCTGAGTCTCGAGGCATAAGGCCGCGTGCTGCTGGTAGCCGCCATTAACCGCATCACCGTTGAGATAGTTGCTTGTGTACAGTTGTACGCCAGGTTCGGTAGTCAGCACTTCCATCGTCCGCCCGCTGGCCGGGTCGACGACGCGCGCGGCCAGCCTCAACGTGCCCGGCGCGCCGTCAATTACGTAACAATGGTCGTAGCCGCCCGGCGGCGGCACCCCGGCCTTCATCTTGGCCATTCGGGCGCCGATTGCCGTGGGATGGTTGAAATCCAGCGGCGTGCCGGCCACCTCCGGCAGGCGGCCGGTCGGGATCGCTTGCTGATCCACCTCGACATATCGATTGGCGGCAATCGTCAGCACATGGTTGAGAACGTCACCGGAGCCCGCCAGGTTCCAATAGCCGTGGTTGGTGAGGTTCAAGACCGTGGTTTTGTCGGTGCTGGCGACATAATCGATCCGCAGTTCGCGGTCGGCCGTCAGCGTGTAGGTGACGGAGACGTCGAGGTTGCCGGGATAACCTTCGTCGCCGTCTGGGCTACGGAGCTTGAACTGGACCCCAACCGCCTGCTCGGTGCGGAACGGCTCGGCCTGCCACAAGTGGCGGTCGAAGCCGACCGTGCCGCCGTGCAAATGATTCGCGTCGTTATTGGTCGCTAATTGATAGGTGTGCCCTTTGAGCGTGAACTTGCCGCGGGCAATGCGATTGGCATAGCGGCCGGTTGTGCAGCCGAAATAAGCCGTATGTGCCCGGCATTTGTCCAACGAATCGAAGCCTAGCGCGACATTGGCCGGTCGCCCCTGCCGGTCGGGGACTTCCAGCGACACGATTCGGGCGCCGTAATCGGTGACGGCGAGCCGCATCCCACCGGCCGAACAGGTGAACAGCCTGGCCTCGGCGCCGTCGGGCATCCGACCAAACTTCGTCTCTTGCTGCTCCATCGACGTGGGCCTCCCGACTTGAGGATCTTCGGCCGCCAGCGCCGGGCCGAACATTGCCATCAAGATAACAAGGCCGCCGCCGAGCGAAAGCCGGTCGAGCCGCGAGCGAATGATTTGCAAAGAGCACATTTTGGACATCCTCGTTCGGTTTCCGAAGCGCCGTCGATCCCGGTTACGTTGTCAATGGTAGAATCAGCTCAGCCCGGTTTCCCAGTTGCGGGTGGCGGCATCAATCGCCGCGGCGACCACGCCCAGCCGCTTGCTGCCGGCGGCGCGAATGATCTGACAGGCGGCCAGACTGGGCGCGAGCGCACGTCCGGCGACCGATTCCAATAGCCGTGGGAATAAATCGTCCCTGGCATTGAGCAGCCGCGCATGAATGAAAAGCTGGCTGGGATTAAAAATGTTGATCACCGCCGCGGCCGCAACTGCCAGGTATTGCAAGACATGGTTCAGTTCGTCGTCGATCATCAGCTCGCCGCTTTGAGCTCCGGCGACGACTTGTTCGATATTCAGCGACGTTTGCAGCCGCTGATTCACGGCTCGCACCAAGGCAGTGTCCGAGGCCACGGTCTCCAGGCAGCCACGGTTGCCGCAGCCGCATGGCTGGCCTTGCAAATCGACGGTAATGTGGCCCAATTCACCGGCCAGGCCGCTGGAGCCCTGCAACAACCGGCCCGCATGGACGACACCCAGGCCCAGACCTTCAGTCATGTCGAGCATGGCGAAATCGGCCACTCCTTTGGCGGCGCCGTAGACCTGCTCGGCCAGGCACAGCGCGTGGCATTCCTGCAGCACGGTGGCGTGGATTTGCAGCCGATAACGAAGATCGTCGCCCAAGTTCTTGCCATCGAGTTGGTGCAAATTGGGCGAAACCAGGCTGCGGCCTTCGCGCCGATTAATCAGCCCGGGCACGCTCACGCCCAACCCCATGACTGTTGATTTGCGGCGATCCATGAGTTGTCGGGCGTGGCCGATGCAAGCATCGAGCAAGTCGTCGTAAGTGGCAGGCGTCTCGAATTGTTCGCTCTCTTCGGCGGCGAGCTGCCCATCGAGCCCCGCCGCGAGAACCTCGCACCGCTTGCTGCCAATCACGATGCCCAAGACCGACACGTGCGTGCTGGCCAGGCGCACGCGTTTTCCCGGCCGGCCGATGGCTGCGGCCAGCGGAGCGTCTTCCTCAATCAGTCGCGACTCGAGCAAGGCCGAAACGGCCCGGGTGACGGTCGGACCGCTGATCCCGGTCTGTCGCGTGATTTCGGCCCGCGACATGGGGCCATGAGCTTGCAGCGCGGTGAGCACGTGTCGCTCATTGAGTTTCCGTAGCAGCCGCGGCTGAACTTTGGACTGCATCGTCTTCATGGCGGATCGAACCGCGGAGATAAAAGTTTGTGATGCCAGCCGATCGGCCTTAAACTGCAAGATCGGGCTGCTTTGCGAAACGAGGTTGCATTATAGCCGGCGTGGACTTATATTCAAACCTTTAGAAAATAACTCGCCAGCCCGGCCGCTCTAAGATATAACCTGCAAAGCGGCCGTTGGTTCCCTGCCCCGAATTGGAAGCTCACCTGCTTCGCCTGCCGACGTGCAAATCCGCGATCAGTAAGGATCTCGCCATGCCCGGCCAGCCCGTTCGTCCATCCTGGTACGCATGCCCGCAACTGGCCAGCCTCGTGGCCGTTGCGATGTTGCTAGCGGCGTCCGGTTTGTACGCGGCCGAAGGCGCGCCGCCTGCGCCACCCGCGGAAGCCCAGCGCCGGGCGGGCGAGCAGTTCTTCGAAACCAAGGTGCGGCCCATTCTGGCCGAGCATTGCTACAAGTGTCATGGCCCCGATCGGCACAAGGCGAATCTGCGGCTCGACTCGCTGCACGCGATGCTGGCCGGCGGCGATTCCGGACCGGCGATTATCGCCGGCGATGCCCCGCACAGTTTGCTCGTGCAGGTGATCAGCTACAGCGACGATTACGTGCAGATGCCGCCGACCAAGAAGTTGCCCGACGCCTTGATCGCTGATCTCACGCGCTGGGTGCAGATGGGCGCTCCGTGGCCGGGCTCGGAGCACAGCCAACCGGCCGCGCCGCGCAAGGCCTTCGAGATCACTGATCGGGATCGGGCCTATTGGTTTTTTCAGCCGATCGCCCGCGCCAGCGAGCCAAAGGTGGCCAATGCGACGTGGGCCAGCAGCCCGATCGACCTGTTCCTTCTGCAGTCACTCGAGAAAAAGAATCTCGCGCCCAATTCGCCCGCGACGCGGCGGGAGTTGATCCGCCGGGTGTTTTTCGATCTGATCGGGCTTCCGCCGACGCCTGCCGAGGTCGAGCGGTTTGTCGCCGACCCGTCTCCGGCGGCCTACGAAAACTTGCTCGATGAACTGCTTGCCAGGCCGCAATACGGCGAGCGCTGGGGGCGCCACTGGCTGGACGTGGTCCGCTTTGCCCAAACCAACGGTTACGAGCGCGACGACGAAAAGCCGTTCGCCTGGCGCTATCGCGACTACGTGGTTCGGGCGTTCAACGAGGACAAGCCCTACAACCGCTTTCTGATCGAACAACTGGCCGGCGACGAGTTGGAGCGTCCCAGCCCCGAATCGCTGACAGCCACGGGTTTCTATCGGCTCGGCGTGTGGGACGACGAACCGGACGACGCGCGGATGGCCGAATTCGACGGGCTGGATGACGTGATTGTGAGCACCAGCGCGGCCTTCATGGGGCTGACGGTCGGCTGCGCTCGCTGCCACGATCACATGTTCGATCCGATTTCGCAGGCCGATTATTACCGGCTGTTGGCGTTCTTTCGCAATGTCCGGCCATATCAGAAGCCGCAATACAACGAGAGTTCGGCCACGTACGTGCCGCTGGCCGACCCGGAAAAGGCCAGACAGTGGTACGCCGCGCAGAAATCGCAGATCGCGCCGCTGGAAGCGCAAATGCAGACGGCCAAATCCGAACCTGAAAGAAAGCAGCTCAAGGCCAAGATCGGGAAGCTGAAGCGGAGCAGCGACGCGGCACCGTTTGACTGGGCGCTGGCCGTGCGCGAATCAGGCGCCAAGGTTCCGACAACGCGCGTGCTCATTCGCGGCAACGCCGGCACGCCCGGCGCCGAAGTCCAGCCGGCAGTGCTCAGCGTATTGGGCGGCCGGCAGCTCGCGATCACTCCGCCCGCCGGCGGACAAACCAGCGGCCGCCGCCTGGCGCTGGCGCGGTGGTTGGCCCAGCGCGACAATCCGCTGCCGGCACGCGTCATGGCCAACCGTGTCTGGCAGCATCATTTCGGCCAGGGGATCGTGAAGAGCACCAACGACTTCGGCCATGCGGGCATTCCGCCCACGCACCCCGAGCTGCTCGATTGGCTGGCCGCCGAGTTGATTGAATCGGGCTGGTCGGTGAAGCACTTGCATAAGGCCATCATGCTGTCCAGCGCGTACCGCATGTCGTCGCGAGCCGACAATCCACGGGCCGTCGCTGCCGATCCTGGCAACGACCTGCTGTGGCGGCAAAACCTGCGGCGCTTGGAGGCCGAGAGCATTCGCGACACCGTACTGGCCGTCAGCGGCCAATTGAATCCGGCCATGGGCGGTCGGGGTTTCTTTCCGCATCTAAGCGGCGAAGTGCTGGCCGGATCTTCCAAGCCGGGCGCCGGTTGGGAACTCTCGCCCGAGCGCGAGCAAACGCGCCGCAGCATTTACACCTTCGTCAAGCGGTCGTTGATGGATCCGATGCTCGAAACCTTCGACTACAGCAACACGGCGCAGCCGCTGGGCGAGCGTCCGGTGACGACCGTGGCGCCACAATCGCTGATGCTGTTGAACGACGACTTCGTGCAAACGCAGGCGGCGGCTTTTGCCGAGCGGCTGGTGCGCGAAGCCGGCAGCGACCTTCGGCAGCAAATTCGTCTGGCGTATCGCCTGGCCGTGGCACGCGAGCCGACCGAGCGCGAAGTGGCCTTGGCTGTCGATTATTGCGGGCGGCAACAGCCACGGTTTGCCGCGCTGGCGCGGCGCCTGACGTTTCGTCCGGACGTCCCCTTTTCGTTGGCAAGCGCGTTTTTGAATCGACTGCGGCCGACAGATTTGTTCGTAGGCCCAACCCACGGCTGGAGCTACTACCGGGGCCGCTGGGTCGGCGTTTACGAGGGGGTCAAAACCGTTGACTCGTTGCGCGGGCCGTTCGCCTTGTGGCAAGGCGCGGTGTTTGCCGATGGCGCGATCGAGGGCCGCATGACGCTGGGCGAAGCGTCGGAACTGGGCAGCGTGATCTTGCGTGCGACGGCCGAAGGCGATCTGTTTCGCGGATATTCGGTCGATTTCGATTCGCGGGCCGGCAGCGTGTCGCTGCGCCGTCACGGGGCCGAGCTCACCCTGCTGGGCGAAGCGAATGCCCAGTTGCCGACCGGGCAGCCGCTCTTGGTTAAGATCGAAGCTCGAGGCCCGCGGATTCGCGTCTGGGTCAACGGTCCGCAACCCGTGCTCGACATCACCGATCCGCAGCCGCTCAACGATTCGGGCCGCGTGGGCGTCGCCAGTTGGGGAGCCGGGATCTCGCTCGACGGATTTGTGGTCGACACGGTTGACCGGCAGCTTGACCTGGCCACATCGCCGATCATGGCCGGCGGGACCAGCGAAACCAATGGTCCGCTGACTGGCTGGCAGTATTTCGGCGGCGATTGGAGTGCCACGGCCGATGGCGGCTACGGCGTCCAGCCGATTCCCGGCGGCAAGACGATTTGGCTGGAACCCACGCTGGGTGATGGCCTGGTCGAGGCTGAAATCCAGCTCCGCGGCACGGCGGGCGATGCGGGCCTGATCCTCCGCGTCAACCAGCCGACCGACGGCGTCGATGCCCTGACCGCCTACAATATCAACTTCAAATCCAATGTCGTGCGGATTGGCAAGCACGAGAACAACTGGAAGCAACTGGTCAGTGCTCCACGGAAGTGGGAAACGAACCGTTGGCACCGCGTGCAAGTGCGCCTGAATGGGCCGCGCATCCGCGTTTATCTCGATGGTGCCGAGCGCCCGCTGCTCGACTTTGTCGACCCCAACCCGCTGCCGGCCGGCAAGGTCGGCCTGCGAACGTTCAACGCGAGCTTCGCCGTGCGCAATCTCAAGGTAACGGCCGGTGGACATGAGTGGACTGCCGATTTCCGCCCCAAGCAGCCTGTGCCGGAGGCGATCGGCGCGTCTCGGCCCGCAGATGCCAATCCCCGGCAACAGGCCCTCCAGTCGCTGTGCTTATTGCTTCTGAATTTGAACGAGTTGGTTTACATCGACTGAACGCCGGGTGAGCGCCCGGAAGGAATGGATGATGCGAAAACATCGCTCGACAAGCCAGGTTCGCAATCAGTTTTGCGGACGCACGCGCCGCGAGTTCTTGTGGCAGGCGGGCGCCGGTTTTGCCGGGGTGGCGCTGTCGGGCATGCTCCAGCAGGACGGATTTTTTGCCCAGGCCGTGGCTGCGGGTGTACGTGCGCCCTCGGCCAACTTGCTCGCGCCGCGGCCGCAGCATTTTCCGGCCAAGGCCAAAAGGTGCATTTTCCTGTTCATGTACGGCGGCCCGTCGCAGATGGACTTGTTCGATTACAAGCCCGAACTGCAAAAGCGCGACGGCCATACGATCCAGATGGAGATCCGGCGCCGCGACGTGCGGCCTTCGAAACTGCTGGCCAGCAAGCGCAAGTTCGCGCAATATGGTCAATCCGGCCAATGGTGTTCCGACGCCCTGCCCCGCCTGTCGGCGCACATGGACAAGCTGGCGTTCATCAAGTCGCTGTATTCCGATTCGTTTGCGCACGGCTCGGCCATGCTGCAAATGAACAGCGGCCGCATCATCCAGGGGCATCCCTCGATCGGCTCGTGGATGGGTTACGGCCTGGGGAGCGTGAATCAGGACTTGCCCGGCTACGTGGTGATGCTCGATCCGCGCGGCGGACCGATTAGCGGCGCGATCAACTGGTCGAGCGGCTACATGCCGGCCGCGTTTCAAGGCACGGTATTCCGCTCGAGCGGCCAGCCGATTCTCGACCTGGCGTCGGGCGCAAACTCTACGCCCCAAATGCAGCGCGACCAGATCAGCACGGCCAACGCACTTAACGCCGAGCACTTGGCGGCCCATCCCGGCTATTCCGAGCTGCAGGCCCGGATCGCCAGCTACGAACTCGCCTTCCAACTGCAAACCACGGCGCCCGAAGCGCTGGATCTGGCGCAAGAGAGCGAGCAGACGCGCGAGATGTACGGTTTGAACGACCCGGCGCCCGATCATCCGCTGGCCGTAGGGCCGGCTCCGTTTGCCCGACAGTGTCTCATCGCCCGGCGGCTGGTCGAACGCGGCGTGCGATTTGTGCAAATCTATCACGGCGGTGGACACCAGCAGCAGAACTGGGACGCCCACCAGGGGGTTGAGGAAAACCTCAAAATCCATTGCCCCGAAATCGACCGGCCCATCGCCGGGCTATTGACCGACCTCAAGCAGCGCGGACTGCTGGACGAAACGCTCGTCGTCTGGGGTGGCGAGTTTGGGCGGCAGCCCGTGGTGCAAGGCGCCGGCGACGGCCGCGACCACAACCCCAAGGGCTTTACGTACTGGCTGGCCGGCGGCGGCGTCAAAGGCGGCACCAGCTACGGCGAGACCGATGAAGTCGGCCACGAAGCCGTCGTCAACCGCCATCACCTCCGCGACCTGCACGCCACGATCCTGCATTTGATGGGCTTGGACCATCACAAGCTGACGTACCTCTACGGCGGGCTGAACCAAAAGCTCACCGGCGTCGTCGAAGCCGAAGTCATCCGCGGCGTCGTGGCCTGATGCCGAGGGGGCCCAACCCCTCCATGGCCGCCTTCGCTCGATTTAGCTCGGCGTGGGCAAGATGCTCACGCCACCGCCGCCCGCGGTCGAGACACCGGTAATCGTGGTCAAGGCGACCGCGGACATCGAGAGCGTGGTTTCGTGCAGCGGCTTGTTGTTGGCGTTGAACAGTATGATCAGGCCTGGCTGCGACTCAACGACGATGGCGATCAGCCCGGCGGTGCCGCCGCTGCCCACCAGCGAGTTGCTTTGGCCCAGCACCACACTGCCGTTGGGCACAGTGGCATCGACCTCGACGCCCAAGGCGCCGGCAGTGATCGTGTCATTGGCGTTCTCAATGATCGAACCGGCGAGAGCGCGTAATTCAACTTCGGCAAAGCCGGCGTTGAGGTCGGCATTCAGATAGATCGTCGTATTGCCTAACAGATCGATATTATTGCTGAACGAACTGCCGGAAGCGTTGTTCGTGGTGGTGATGCCAGTGATCGTTCCCAGTCCGACACCGGCGCCGGACAACGAATCGACTTGCAGCGTCCCGGCCATGCTGTAGATGGTGATCGGCGCGCCGGGAGAATCGTCTTCCGCCGCCAGCAGTCCCTGTGCACCATTCGGCTGCGCGAGCCGATTCACCTGGTTTAGCAGGATGATGCTGCCGCTCACGTTGGAAGAACCGGCGACCGCCAGCAGCGACCCGGCCCACACGCCGTTGGTATCACCCTTGGTGCTGGTCTCGGTGATCGAACCGCCGGCCCGCAACTCGGCACCGGCGAACCCGGCGTTGATCTTGTCGTTGAGCACGATCGCGCTGCTCGCCAACAGGTTCACCTGGTTGGTGTAGGGAGCGGAGGCGGAATTGGTCGTGGTAACGCCAGCGATCGTCGGGCCTGCCACGGTCCCGGTATCGAGCGAATCGATCTGAGTGGCGCCGCCGGTGTCGTCGACGGTGACCGAGCCGCCCGGCGAAAGATTGCTGACGGCCAGCAGTCCGGCCGAGCCATCGCTCTGAATGAGTTGATTCGGCTGGTTCAACTGCACGTTGCTGCCTGTTGTGCTGGAGCCGTCGATCAGCACGGCCAGAGCGCTGGCCGTGATTTTGCCGGCTCCCGCGGCTTCGGTAATGCTCACCGGGCTGTGCAGCGTAACCTGGCCGAAGCCGGCATTCACCTGGTTGTTGAGCAGGATCCCGCCGATGCCCCAGAGATTGATGCTATTGGTGAACGGTCCGGACGCCGTGTTCGTGGTCGGCGTGCCTTCAATAGGGTGAATCACACCTTGTGGGTTCTGTGCGGGCGAGTTGGTGGTCGAAATGCCGGCAATGGTGCCCAGGCCCAATCCGGCGCCCGACAACGAATCGACTTGCGTTGTGCTGCCCATGTTGTAGATCGTGATCGACCCACCGGGCGAGCTATCGGCCGCAGCCAGCAGTCCGACGCCGCCGCCGCTGCCGGTGATGATATTGACCTGGTTCAGCAAGATGATGCTGTCGGCCACGTTGGAAGAGCCGGCGACCGCCACCAGCGACGCGGCCCACACGCCGTTGGTGTTGCCATTGGTGCCGGTCTCGGTGATTGAAGGGCCGAGAGCGCGCAACTCAACCCCGGCGAAGCCGGCGTTGAGGCGGGCATTCAGGATAATCGAGGTATTGCCCAACAGGTCGATATTATTGCCGAACGAACTCCCGGAAGAGTTGTTCGTCGTCGTGATGCCGGTGATCGTGCCCAATGCGACGGCGGCGGCGGACAACGAATCGACTTGCAGCGTCCCGGCCATGCTGTAGATAGTGATCGGCGCGCCGGGGGAATCGTCTTCCGCCGCCAACAGTCCCGGCGCACCATCCGGCTGCGCCAGCCGATTCACCTGGTTTAGTAGGATCGTGCCGCCGCCCACGCTGGGAGAGCCGGCGACCGCCACCAGCGACGCGGCCCACACGCCGTTGGTGTTGCCATTGGTACCGGTCTCGGTGATCGACGTGCCTAGTGCACGCAGTTCAACCCCGGCGAAGCCAGCGTTGAGGCCGGCATTCAGGATGATCGACGTATTGCCTAACAGGTCGATATTATTGCTGAACGAACTGCCGGAAGAGTTGTTCGTGGTCGTGATGCCGGTGATCGTTCCCAATTCAACGGCGGTGGCGGACAACGAATCGACTTGCAGCGTCCCGGCCATGCTGTAGATGGTGATCGGCGCGCCGGGGGAATAGTCTTCCGCCGCCAATAGTCCCGGCGCACCATCCGGCTGCGCCAATCGATTCACCTGGTTCAGTAGGATCGTGCCGCCGCTCACGCTGGGAGAGCCGGCGACCGCCACCAGCGATGCGGCCCACACGCCGTTGGTATTGCCATTGGTTCCGGTCTCGGTGATCGAACCGCCGGCGCTTAGCTCGACGGCCGCAAAGCCGGCATTGATTTTGTCGTCGAGCACGATCGCTCCGCTCGCCACAAGGTTCACTTGATTGGTGTAGGGAGCCGACATGGAGTTGGCGGTTGTGATTCCCTGGACAGGCGAAGTGAGGCCCAACGACGTCGCCGCACTGGCCGCAGCGCCTGTGAGTGCGACCGAGCCGATTTGCAAGCCCACCACGCCGCTGCCGCTGTTGGCCAGGGTCACGGATCCGCCGGCAAATAGGTCATCTGCGGCGAACACGCCGGCCGCGCTGCTGGGGCCGAGAAGGAAATTGGTCTGATCCAGGGTGATGTCGCCTCCATCGGCGATTACCGCGAGTTGGCCAGCCGTGATTCCGCCGCCTGACTCGCTGATGCCGCTGGCAGCGGCCAGTTCGACAATGCCCGAGCCGGCATTGATCTGCTGTGCGACTTGTAGCGTGCCGACGGTGGAAACGCTGATATTGCCAGGCCCGAAACTGGCATCGACGGCGGCCACGGTATTGATGCCGGACAGAACCGGATACGGGCTGCCGATCGCCGTGGCCGCCGCGCCGGTCATGTTGGCCCCACCGATCTGCAAGCCAATGACCCCGGCCCCACCATTTTCGAACGACACGGAACCTCCGCCGGCCGCGTCGGCCGCGAAGACACCGGCCGAAGCGCTGGCTCCGACCAGGGCGTTGTTTTGGTTGAGGACAATATTTCCAGCAGCATTGCCGCCCTCGGTGTAAACTCCCAGCGAAGCAGCGGTGATCGTTCCCGCGCTTTGCGTGATCCCGCCCGTCGTTGAGGCGAGCTGCGCGGCTGCCTGCCCGGCGTTGATGCTAGCATTGAGCGCTATGCTGTAGTTGGTGCCGAAGACGGCGTCAGCGCCCGCGGGCCTGACACCACCGTCGGTCGTGTCGACGCCCGAATATCCATCGACGTTGCCAATTTGCAGCGAGCTGCCATACACATTGATCGAGCCCCCGTCGGTTTTGGCAGCAAACGTGAATATGTTGAATTGGCCAGCCATATCGATTGCCGGCCGCCCGGCTGAGCCAAAGACTGCCGAGGTGTCGATAGCGAGGCCGTAAGCGGTCAAATCGAAGGCGGCCGCTTCGGTGACCGTCTCGATGCCGGTTAGCAGAACATTCCCACTGACATAGAAATTCGCAGACCCGTTTAAGTTAATGGCGTTGTTGATGACGCCGCCCAGTGCGATGGACATCGAGCTTAACGAATCGCTGGTGGCCACATCGACTTCATCGTTGGACGGCTGGCTGACGCCCGTGCCCGACGCTGATGCGAAACCGGCCGTGTTGGTGAATAGGTAATTGTCCCCCGACTCGGTAATCGTCAGGCTGTCGGAGGTGCCGGCCGGCTCAGTCATCGTCAGCTCGCCGCCTGAGAGGGTCAACGTCGCGGCGCCTGTGAGCATCGTGCGCGATTCGAGCGTTTCGAACTTCGGCATCCAAGACACCGGGGCGGGCTCGCTGCCGAGGCGAAGAAAGCCCCAGCTACGGCCGGTGTTGAAACGCCTTGAGTTGCTTCGACGCGTTTTCCGCTTGCGTGCTGACATCGTAGTGGACTCCGGCGGGCCGAAAGCGCCCAATGCAAGGCGAGGGGAATCGTGGGCGGGAAAAGGGCGGATGCGGGCTCGGATGTGGCAACGAAAAAGCCCCGGGTGCGGGCTTGGTGACAATCGCCCGCTCGGCCCGGCCCCGCCGATGGCTCACCCGTGCCGGGCTGCCGTCGAAAGGCGGCCCCTCATGAGCCTGATTCATGCCATGGGTGTAACAATACCCTGGCACGCTGGGGTATTCAAGGGGCCAGGCCCTGATGGAGTTGGCATGGCGGCATCGGGCAGGATCGAGACCGGAATGGCGTCGCGCGTGCCGGTCATGTCACGGCGCAATGAACGGACCGCGCTTCCGCGACGCGTGCCGATGATTAAGGCGCGGCTGCGATTAGCAGGCTCAAGGGTTATGATGCGGAGCAAACGTTGATGGGGCCCGCCGCTGGTTGCGAGGTGGTTAGACATGATGAATCTTTGGGAGAGTGTTGGCGCAGCAGCCATGCTGTTTCTGCCGCGGGTGCTAAGCGCCGGGCTCGTGCTGCTGATATTCTGGGGGATGGGCCGCCTGGCCTATCGCCTGATCGTGCGGTTGCCGAAGCTCGAGGCTCGCGCGCCGGAACTGACGCACTTGTTGGCGCGCTTCGTCAAGCTCGGCCTGCTGCTGTTCGGAGTCGTGACTGCTCTGGGAACGCTGGGCATCGAGGTCTCGGCCTTGGTGGCCGGACTGGGGCTGACCGGCTTTGCGCTGGGTTTCGCGCTCAAAGACATTATCTCGAACGTGCTGTCCGGCGTGCTGATTATTTTCTTTCGGCCGTTCAAGCAGGGCGATCGGATTTCCGTATTCTCGAACCTGGCCTTCGAAGGCACGGTTGTCGAAATCAATCTCCGCTACACGGTGCTCGACGCCGGAGAAAAAACCGTCTTCATTCCCAATTCGATCCTGTTTACCAATGCGGTCAGCGTGCGCAAACCAGCCGCGACTCGAACCTAGACGCCTGCCGCCGCTCCGGGGGCACGATAACGGATGGGCCTTCGCCAGACTTCAATATTCTTCCGCCAGCGGTAGCAATGAAGCTGGCGATTATTTGCACGCCACATCGGAGTACGCATGCACGTCTACTGGGGAATTTTTCTTTTGGCTTTCGATATGCTGGCGCTACAAGTCGCGCTGAGCCGATTGCTCAGCGTGACTTCGTGGTATCACCTGGCGTTTTTCGCCATCGCGATCGCCATGCTGGGAATGACGGCCGGCGCAACCCGGGTCTATCTTGATCCCGACCGGTTTTCGCCGGCGAAGAACGCTACGAATTTGGCCGAAGCCTGTTTGTGGCAGGCTTGGTCGATACCCTTGTCGTTGATCGTGCTTTGCCTGACGCCGCTGGTGTTCGTGCAAAACATCATGTTCTTTCTGGCGCTGCTGGTGATTGCGTCCGCG
>DATATB010000165.1:0-22891 GCA_036268995.1 Pirellulales bacterium
CACCCGCGGCCGGATGGTTAGTGCGGCGCGTTCGGGGAGGGCGAGGCTCCCGCCGAGCCGAGGAACGCCGGCTCGGCAGGAGCCTCGCCCTCCCAGTCTTACATGAACGATTCGAGCACGTCTTTGGGCGCGGGGCCGTAGGCCGAGGGTTCCATTGAGCAGGTGGCACGCCCCTGGCTGAGGCTGCGGATGGCGCTGGAATAGCCGAACAGGTTGGCCAGCGGGGCTTGGGCCTCGATGCTGGTGTTGCGGCCGCGGACGTGGGTGCCCGTGATCATCGCCCGCCGCTGCTGCAAGTCGCTGACGATCTCGCCCAGGTTTTCCTCGGGCGTGATGATGTCGAGCTTCATGATCGGCTCGAGCAGCACGATGCCGGCGGCGGTGAGGGCTTTTTGAAAGGCGTCGGCCGTGGCCCGGCGGAAGGCCAGATCGTTGGATTCCGTCTCGCTCGCCTCGCCGCCCAGCAGCGTGACGCGCACTTTCATCAACGGGAAACCCAGCGAGCCGCTCCCCTCGGCCTGCTGCGTCAGCACTTCCATCACGGCCGTTTGAAAATCTTCGGGAATCGAATCGCCGGCCTGGCTGACAATCGTGGCCGGCCGCTCGGATTCGAACGGTTCGAGCCGCAGGTGCACGCGGGCAAACAGGGCTTGCCCGGCCACCTGCTGCCGGCATTCGCCCCAGACTTCGGCCGGTTTCTGCACCGTTTCGCGATAGCTGACGCGCGGCTTATGGACCCGGACGTTCAAGCGGAAATCGCGCAGCAGCCGGTGCTTGATGACTTCCAGGTGCAGCTCACCCATACCGCTGATCAGCGTCTGGCCGGTTTCGGAACTTTCGGCCGCGCGGAAGGTTGGGTCCTGACGCTTGAGCATCTCGAGCGCGTCGTGCAGCTTTTTGCGCTCGGCCGTGCTTTCCGGTTCGATGGCCATCGAGATGACCGTCTCCGGAAAGACGATCGACTCCAGCAGGATCGGCTGCTTGGCATCGCAGATCGTGTCGCCAGTGACCGAATGCCGCAGGCCGATGATGCCGACGATATCGCCCGCCTCGACGGCGTCGACCTGTTCGCGGCGGTCGGCTTGCACGTGCCAGAGCTGGCTGACGTTTTCCTTTTTGTCTTTGCCGGGATTATAGGCCCGGGTGTTGGCGGTCAGCCGGCCCGAATACACGCGGACATAGTGCAGGTCGCCGTGCTTGTCGGCTTGGATCTTGAAGACCAGGCCGCAATAGGGCTCGTCGACGTCGGGCTTGCGGATCAACTTCTTGTCCGGCTTTTTCGGATCCACGCCTTCCACCGGCGGCACGTCCAGCGGGCTGGGCAGGTAATCGGCCACGGCATCCAGCAGCGGCTGAATGCCGATGTGATCGAGCGCCGAGCCGCACAAAACCGGCACGATCAGCCGGTGGCAGGTCGCTTCGCGAATCACGCGTTTGAGCAACTCCTCGCTCACCGGCTCGTCGGCCAGCCCCAACTCCATCAGCTCGTTGCTGTAGTCGTACAGCCGTTCGAGCATCTTTTCGCGCCACTGCTGGGCTTCGGCGGCCAACTCGTCGGGAATTTCGTGCTCGTGGACTTCGGCCCCTTCGCTCTCGGAAGAGAAGGTGAGCATCTTCATTCGCACCAGGTCGAGCATGCCGCGAAACGCATCGGGCAGGTGCGGCGGCCCGACGCCGACGGGAATTTGCAGGGCCACGGGGTTCGATTCCAGCCGCTGGCGAATCTCCTCCACCGTGCCGTAAAAATCGGCCCCTTCGCGGTCCAGCTTGTTGATGAAAGCCACGCGCGGCACCTTGTAGCGGTCGGCCTGCCGCCAAACCGTTTCGCTCTGGGCCTCGACGCCTTCGCGGGCACTGAATACCACCACGCCGCCATCGAGCACCCGCAAGCTGCGCTCGACTTCGGCCGTGAAATCCACGTGGCCGGGCGTATCGATCAGGTTGACGGCCACGGCTTTCCAGTTGAACGTGACGCAGGCCGAAAAGATGGTGATGCCGCGCTGCTGCTCTTCGGGATCAAAATCCGTGACGGTCGTGCCCTTGTCCACTTCGCCCATGCGGTGCGTGGCACCGGCGTAGAACAGCATCCGCTCGGTGACCGTCGTCTTGCCGGCGTCGATGTGCGCAATGATGCCGATGTTGCGGATCTGGGCGAGATTGCGGGCCATGGTAGCTTCGATCGGGGAATAGAGCCGCTAGCGCATAAGAACGCCGTACCGGGCAATCCAAAGTGCCGCGGTACGGCGAAAAATTTGAAACCTAATTGCTACCAGGCGAAGTGTGCAAAAGCCTTGTTGGCGTCGGCCATGCGGTGGACGTTGTCGCGCCGCGTGACGGCGGCGCCTTCGCGATGATACGCGGCAACTAGCTCGTCGGCCAGTTTTTCGTGGGTCGGGCGGCCCTTTTTCTCACGCACCGCCAGCAGAATCCAACGAATGGCCAGCGACTGCTGACGATTGCGGTTCACCTGCATCGGCACCTGGTACGCGGCACCGCCGACGCGCTTGCTGCGGACCTCGACCTCGGGCTTGACGTTGTTCACCGCCTGGGTGAAGACGTCGATCACTTCGGCGTCCTTGATCTTTTCCTTGACGATGTCCAACGCCCGATAGAAGCAGGTCTGGGCGACGCTCTTTTTGCCGCCGTGCATCAGGCAATTGACGAACTTGGCGGCCAGCAACGACCCATAGCGCGGATCGGGAGCGAGCGTGTCGCGGCTGGCGGTGATACGACCCATAGCTTTGGTATTCCTTCGTTTTTCCGTAGGGTTACCAGGCATGAATGCCTGGGCTAAGGAAAGTTATTGATCTCAGAAAATTGGTGATTTACGACTTCTTGGCGCCGTAGAGGCTGCGCGATTGCTTGCGGCCTTCGACGCCGAGGGTGTCCAACGCACCGCGGACAATGTGGTAACGCACGCCGGGCAGATCGCGCACGCGGCCGCCACGCACGAGCACGATCGAGTGCTCCTGCAGGCTGTGGCCCTCGCCCGGAATGTAAACGGTGACTTCCTTGCCGTTGCTCAAACGCACGCGGGCGATCTTGCGCAGCGCCGAATTCGGCTTCTTGGGGGTCATCGTCTTGACCTGCAAGCACACGCCGCGCTTTTGCGGACAACGATCGAGCACCGGGCTCTTGCTGAACTTGCGCGGCGGCCGCCGGTTCTTCTTTACCAACTGATTGATCGTGGGCATGGATAGCTTTTACTGGATGACGGACGGTTATTTTGAGAACTTATCAACCTACCCAAGCCGGCCCGCTTGTCAAGGCGGGTCGCCGGCAAGCCCGGAGCAAGGCCCGGGGCTAAATCTCGACGACGGCGCCCCTTTTCGTGCTGGTGTTACTCCTTGCCGCCGAGCAGGGCGTCCAGGCCCCCGGGGGTGGGCTGCTGTTCGGGCTTGCGGGTGGCCGCCGCTTCGCCCGTCTTGCCGTCGCCGCCATCGAGCAGCGGGAACGACTTGGACAGGATGCGGTCCTTCTCGGCCTGCAAATCTTGCAAGGCTTGCGGGCGGATGCGGACTTCCGACTCTTGATAGGTCTTGAAGCCCGTGCCGGCCGGAACCAGGTGGCCCAGGATCACGTTTTCCTTCAAGCCGACCAGGCGATCGACCTTGCCGGCCAAGGCCGCTTCGGTGAGCACCTTGGTCGTTTCCTGGAAGCTGGCCGCCGAAATAAAGCTGGCACTTTGCACCGACGCCTTGGTGATGCCCAGCAACTGTGTGCTGGCCGTGGCCGGCTTGGGCTTCGCGCCTTTGACCATGTCGCCGCCGAGCGCCTCGATCTGGGCATTGACCTGCTCGATGGCGTCCTTGGGAACGATCGAACTGGGGGCGAAATCGCTGTCGCCCTTGTCGGTGATCCGCAGGCAACTGGTCAGGCCCTGGTTGACCGCGCGGAACTCGAAGCGGTCCATCACGCTGCCCGGCAGCAGGCCGGTGTCGCCCACGCTCTCGATGCGCACTTTGCGCAGCATCTGGGCCACGATGATCTCGATGTGCTTGTCATCGATTTCCACCCGCTGGCTGCGATACACGTTCTGGATTTCGCGAGTCAGATAGTGCTGCACGGCTTCTTCGCCGCTGATGCGCAGAATGTCGTGCGGCACCAGCGGGCCGTCGACCAGGGCTTCGCCGGCACGGACAAAGTCGCCGGCGTGTACGCGCAAGTGCTTGCCGTGGCTCACCAAGTGCTCGCGCTCGATGCCGCTTTCGCTGCGGACGATGATCGTACGCTTGCCGCGGCGCTTTTCGCCCAGCAACTCGACCGTGCCGTCGATCTCGGCGATGACGGCCGGATCCTTGGGCTTGCGGGCTTCGAAGATTTCGGTCACGCGGGGCAGACCGCCGGTGATGTCCTGCGTGCCCGACACTTCGCGCGGCGTCTTGGCCAACAGCGTGCCGGCCGAGATCTTGTCGCCTTCGCTGACTTCGATGTTGGCCTTTTCGGGCATGTAATAGAAATCGAGAATCTTGCCGCTCTCGTCCTCGAGGATCACCTGGGGATGCAACTCGCCCTTGTGCTCCATGATGATCTTGCGGACGTGTCCGCTGGGATCTTTTTCCGAGCGCATGGTCTCGTTTTCGATCACGTCTTCGTAGCGGACCTTGCCGCCGACTTCGGCCAGAATCGGGATGCTGTGCGGGTCCCACTGGCAGAGCACGGCGCCGACGGCCACTTCCTTGTTCTCTTCGACCTTGAGTTGCGCACCGGCGGGAATTTCGTACTTTTCAAGCTCGCGACCCTTGGGGTCCATGATGGCAATTTCGCCGTTGCGGGTGAGCACAATCTGCTCGCCCGCGTCGTTGCGCACGACTTTGAGTCGGGTGAACTTGGCGACACCGGCCTTCTTGACCTTGATCTCGCTCTCTTCGACGGCGCGGGCAGCCGTGCCACCGATGTGGAACGTACGCATCGTGAGCTGCGTGCCGGGCTCGCCGATGCTCTGCGCGGCAATGATGCCCACGGCCATGCCTTCCTCGACCATCGAGCCGGTGGACAAGTCCATGCCATAGCACAACCGGCAGACGCCCAACGAGGCGTCGCAAGTCATGGGGCTGCGGACCTGGATCTTTTCCAGCCCGAGGTCTTCGATGCGGCGGGCGATCTCGATCGTGATCAGCTCGTTTTCGCGAACGATGACTTCGTCGGTGATGGGGTTCACGATGTTGGCCCGGCTGACGCGGCCGCGAATCGAATCGGCCAGCCGCACTTCGACCTTTTCGCCGCGGTAGATCACGCCCTTGGTGATGCCCTGCGTGGTGCCGCAGTCCTGCATCGTGACCACGACGTTCTGGGCCACGTCGGCCAGCTTGCGCGTGAGATAGCCCGAGTCGGCCGTCTTGAGCGCCGTGTCGGCCAGACCTTTGCGGGCACCGTGGGTGGAGCTGAAGTATTCGAGCACCGACAGGCCTTCGCGGAAGTTGGCCTTGATGGGCGTCTCGATGATCTTGCCCGAGGGCTTGGCCATCAAACCGCGCATGCCGGCCAACTGGCGAATCTGTTCGACGCCGCCACGGGCACCGGAGTGGGCCATGAGATAGATCGGGTTCACGTAACCGGGGAAGCGGTGGTCGCTTTCCAGCTCGGTCATCATTTCGGTGGTGATGCGTTCGCGGGCGTGCGTCCAGGCGTCGAGCACCTGGTTGTAGCGTTCGACTTCCGTGATCACGCCGCGCTGATAGAGCTTCTGGAACTTGAGCACGGTTTTTTCGGCGTCGGCGATGATCCGGCCCTTGGTGGGCGGAGTGATCAGATCGTCGGTGGCGAACGACAGACCGCTGCGCGTGCTGGCGCGGAAGCCCATCTTGTTCATATCGTCCAGCAGGTCGATCGTGGCCCGGCGGCCGAGGATCGCGTAGCAGTCCGAGATGACCTTGGCCAACTCGCTGGAGCGCATCGGGATGTTGTAGAAGGGCATGCCCACAGGCAGCGTATCGTTGAACATCACGCGGCCGACGGTGGTTTCGATCAAGTCGCCGGGCTTACCCTCCACCTCCCCCTTGAGCTTGCGGGTGGGCGGCAGCTTGACCTTGATGCGGGCGTGCGTGCGAACTTTGCCCAGGCCATAGGCCAGGTGGACTTCGGCCGGAGAGCTGAAGATCATGCCCTCGCCCTCGCCTTCACGCTCCGGCAGGACCATCGTGATGTAGTAGCAGCCCATCACGACGTCTTGCGAGGGGCTGATAATCGGCGCGCCGTTGGCCGGGCTGAAGATGTTATTGGTGCTCATCATCAGCGTGTGGGCCTCGACCTGCGCCTCGATCGACAGCGGCAGGTGTACGGCCATCTGGTCGCCGTCAAAGTCGGCGTTGAAGCCCTTGCAGACCAGTGGGTGCAGCTTAATGGCGTTGCCTTCGACCAGGATCGGCTCGAAGGCCTGGATGCCCATGCGGTGCAGCGTGGGAGCGCGATTCAGCAGCACGGGATGGTTGCGGATCACTTCTTCGAGGATATCCCAGACCTCGTCGTCCTTGCGCTCCAGCATCTTCTTGGCGCTTTTGATCGTGTCGGCATGGCCCAGTTCCTTGAGCCGCCGGATGATGAACGGCTGGAACAGCTCGAGCGCGATCTTCTTGGGCAGGCCGCACTGGTGCAGGCGCAGGGCGGGGCCGACGACGATCACGCTACGGGCCGAATAGTCGACGCGCTTGCCCAGCAGGTTTTCGCGGAAGCGGCCCTGCTTGCCCTTGATCATGTCGGTCAGCGACTTGAGCGGGCGGTTGCTGGAGCCCAGCACCGGGCGCTTGCAGCGGTTGTTGTCGAACAGTGCGTCGACCGACTGCTGCAGCATTCGCTTTTCGTTGCGGATGATAACTTCCGGCGCGTTGAGATCCACCAGCTTCTTGAGCCGGTTGTTACGGTTGATGATGCGGCGGTACAGATCGTTCAAGTCGCTGGTGGCAAAGTTGCCCGAGTCCAACAGCACCAGCGGGCGCAGGTCCGGCGGGATGACGGGAATCACGTCCAGCACCATCCACTCGGGCTTGTTGTCGCTGTCGCGGATGCTCTCGACGATCTTCAGCCGGTTGATCAGGTCCTTTTGCTTTTGCTTCGAGCCGGTTTCGGCCAGTTGCACGCGCAGCTCTTTGGAGAGCGTCACGAGGTCCAGGTTCGCCAGCAATTTGCGCACGGCCTCGGCGCCCATGTCGGCTTCGAACGAGCCTTCGCCGTACTGCTCGCGAGCGGCGCGGTATTCTTCCTCGGTCAGCAGTTGCTGGCGCTTGAGCGGCGTGTCCTTCTTGTCGATGACGACGTAATCCTGGAAGTAAATCACTTTTTCCAGGCTCGTGGTCTTCATGTCCAGCAGGTTGCCCAGGCGGCTGGGCATGGCCTTGAAGAACCAGATGTGCACCACCGGCGCGGCCAGTTCGATGTGGCCCATGCGCTTGCGGCGCACGCGGCTGTGGGTGACCTTGACGCCGCAGCGATCGCAGATCATGCCCTTGTACTTCATGCCGCGGTACTTGCCGCAGGAGCATTCCCAGTCCTTTTCGGGTCCGAAAATGCGCTCGCAGAACAGGCCGTCCTTTTCCGGACGGTAGGTGCGGTAGTTGATCGTTTCGGGCTTCTTGACTTCGCCGAACGACCAACTGCGGATGTCGTGCGGCCGCGCCAGGCTGATTTTGACCGACGCGTAATCATTGATCCGATCGTAAGAGCTTTCGCCGACGCTCACTGTGAAACTCCTTTGTATGGAGTAGTATCAATGCGTTGAATGTTTTTTTGCCTGTCGAGTTGGATCTAAAGGATCAAGGCGCCGGATACCGCCTCGGCTGCAAAGCGCAGGCACGCGGTGACATCGTCCGACTCAAGGTCCGGAAATGCTTCTAGAATCTGTTGCCGTGATATGCTGTCGGCCACCATTCCAACGACCGTGGCAACGGGAATCCGCAGGCTGCGGACGCACGGCACGCCGTTCATCTGTGCGGCATCCGCGGTGATACGTGCGAAGCCGGTCATCGCTGATTCGCTCCGGGGAGTTCCCATTCGCGCCGTGCGTTGCCCTGACCGTCTATGGAATCAACCCGCGTCACCCAGCCATAAAGCACAAAACCGTCCTCGGCCATGTCGATCTCTACCTTGCCGAACTCGTCGGTTGCCGTGAGCTCATAAAGGACATTGGGTTCGAGCGCGATCCGATCCCCCAGCGGCTCCAACCAGACTTGCTGCTGTTTTGCCGTCTTGTTCTTCAATCGTACGATTTGAACTGGCGATGTCGTCGCGTGCATTACGTTAGGTTCCAAGGAGCTTCGCCGCGTGTCGCATCAGCGCAGCCCGGCCGGCTGCACTCGGGTTCGTCGGAACGAGCTGCCGCACCGCTTCATATGCGACGGCCCACGCTTCCGCTTGCGCCTCGGTTAAACCAAGCAGTTCCAGCTCACCTTTCGTCATCGTTGATATGCGTTCATACGCACAGTCGCTTCCGCGTCCCCATCCGATTGCCGTCCCAAACGTCGCGAGCGTGGCACCGGCGGGCAGGTTCCGCCGCATCAAATCGGCAACTTCGGTCATCGACCGTGGTTGTGGTGTAGTCACCGCCGGCCCCTCGGACGATTAGACGTTGCGCTTCTCCAGTTGCATGTTCAGACCCAGGCCGCGGATTTCGTTGGTTAGCACGTCGAAACTGGCGGGGGTGCCGGCCTCGAGCGTGTTTTCGCCCTTGACCATCGACTCGTAAATCTTCGTGCGCCCCTCGACGTCGTCGCTCTTGACCGTGAGCAGCTCCTGCAGGATGTACGCAGCGCCGTAGGCTTCCAGCGCCCAGACTTCCATTTCGCCAAACCGCTGCCCGCCGAAGCGCGCCTTGCCGCCCAGCGGCTGCTGCGTGATCAGCGAATAGGGGCCCGTCGAGCGGGCATGCACCTTGTCGTCGACCAGGTGATGCAGTTTGAGCATGTAGATGTAGCCCACGGTGGTTTGCTGCTCCATCCGCTCGCCGGTGCGGCCGTCGAAGAGCTGGCTCTTGCCGTTGCGGGGCAGGCCGGCCTCTTCCAGGCAGGTGCGGATCGTGTCTTCCGTGGCACCGTCGAACACCGGCGTGATGGCCTGGAAGCCCAGCTTGGCGCCGGCCCAGCCCAAGTGCGTTTCGAGAATCTGGCCCACGTTCATGCGGCTGGGCACGCCCAGCGGGTTGAGCATGATCTGCAGGCTGGTCCCATCGGCCAGAAACGGCATGTCTTCCTCGGGCAGGATCTTGGCGATCACGCCCTTGTTGCCGTGTCGGCCGGCCATCTTGTCGCCCACGCTGATCACGCGCTTGGCGGCGACGTAGACTTTGACCATTTGCAGCACGCCGCTGCGCAGCTCGTCGCCGCGCTTCATCGAGTTCAACTGACGATCGCGATCGTCGGTGGCCAACTCGACCGCCGGCCAGCGGGTCTTGTAGACTTTTTCGACCTCGGCCTTGCGCTGCGGGCTGCGGATATCGAGCGAGTCGAGCTTGAAGCGCGCGGCCTGCTCGGCCACGTACTTGTGCTCCTGGTCGCGGACGACGTGGTTGCCGTCTTCGTCGGTCAGCGGGCGCTGCAAGATCGTTTCGATTTCGCCCACCATCGCGCCGAAGGACTCGGCAATCCGGGCGTTGCCCTCGCTCTCGGCGTCCTTGAGCGCCTTTTCGAATACCTTGCGCTCGTCGTCCGAAAGGCTCAGCCGGCGCGAGAACTTCTGAGTGTCGATCACAATGCCTTCCACGCCCGAGGGAATCTCGAGCGAGTCGTTCTTCACGTCTTCGCCGGCCCGGCCGAAGATGGCATGCAACAGTTTTTCTTCGGGCGTGAGCTCGGTCTTGCTCTTGGGCGAGACCTTGCCCACCAGGATGTCGCCGGGGCGCACGTAGGTGCCGATGCGGACGATGCCGCCTTCGTCCAGGTTGCGCAGGGCCTTCTCGCTGACATTGGGGATGTCGCGCGTGAACTCCTCGCGTCCCAGCTTGGTTTCACGAATCTCGATGTCGAATTCTTCGATATGGATCGACGTGTAAGTGTCGTTCTTCACCAGCTCTTCGCTGATGATGATGGCGTCTTCGAAGTTGAAGCCGTCCCAGGCCATGAAGCCCACCAGCACGTTGCGGCCCAAGGCCAGCTCGCCGCGGAACGTGGCGGCGCCGTCGGCGATGGTCTGGCCCTTTTCGACCTTCTGACCCAGCTCGACGATCGGCTTCTGGTTCTGGCAGGTGCGCTCGTTGAGCCCCACGTACTTGCGCAGCGGATAGATGTCCTCGCCGATTTCGATCTTCTCGGCATCGACATTCGTGACGGTGCCCTTGCGGCGGGCCCGCACGAGCATGCCCGAGTTCTGGGCCACGTCGCGCTCCATGCCGGTGGCCACGATCGGCGGCTCGGTCACGAGCAGGGGCACCGCCTGGCGCTGCATGTTGGAGCCCATCAGCGCGCGGTTGGCGTCGTCGTGCTCGAGGAAGGGGATCAGTCCGGCCGAGACACCGACCATCTGGCTGGGCGCCACGTCCATGTACTGAATCCGGTCGATCGGCACCAATTCGAAGTCAGCGCGGTAACGGGCGATGATGTTGTCGCCCTGGAGGCCGCCCACCAGCTTGCCGTTCTCGACCTTGGCGTCGGCCGGGGCCAGGTATGCTTCGCTCTCCTGATCCGCACGCAGCCAGACCACGTCGTCGGCCAGCTTGCCTTTGGTGAGTTTGCGATACGGGGTCACCAAAAAGCCGTACTCGTCTACGCCGGCGTAGATCGCCAGGCTGCTGATCAGGCCGATGTTCGTACCTTCGGGCGTTTCGATGGGGCAAATGCGGCCGTAGTGCGAAATGTGTACGTCGCGCACTTCGAAGCCGGCCCGCTTGCGATTCAAGCCACCGGGGCCCAAGGCCGACAACCGCCGCTCGTGCGTGAGCATCGACAACGGATTCGTCTGGTCGACCACTTGCGACAGCTCGCCGCGGCCGAAAAAGTATTCGATCGCCGCCGAGATGCTCTTGGGATTGATCAGCGTGCGGGGCGTCATGTCTTCGACGTCCTTGAGGCTCATCCGCTCCTGCACGGTGCGGCGGAGCTTCAAGAAGCCCTTGCGCAGCTCGTCGCAGGCCAGTTCGTCGATCGTGCGCAGGCGGCGATTGCCCAGGTGATCGATGTCGTCGATCTCGACCTTGGGATCGTCGGCCCGCAGGCGCATCAGGTACTTGATGGCCGCGATCAGGTCTTCGGGCCGCAGGGTCATTTCGGTTTCGGAAATTTGCAGGTCGAGCTTGCGATTGATGCGGAAGCGGCCGACCTTGCCCAGGCGGTAGCGGTTGGTGTCGTAGAACTTTTCGTGGAACAGGGCCCGCGCCTTTTCCAGTTGCGGCGGATTGCCCGGACGCAGCCGCTGGTAGATCTTCAGCAGCGCCTCTTCGTGACTGGCCGTGCTGTCTTCCTGCAGGGTGTTGAACAGCAGGGGATCCTTGGGATCGGCCATGACTTCGACATGGCCCAGGCCGGCGGTGCAGATCAGCTCGGCGAGGTTCTTGGTGATGCGCTGGCCGCTTTCGACGATGATTTCGCCGGCCTTGTCGCTATCGGCGGGATAGACGATGTCGGTGACCGCGAACTTGTTCTCGATCTTGCCGACGCTGCGGCCGTCGACGACCTTCTCTTCGCTGGTCTCGAAGAAGCAGCGCAGCAGGTTGGCGTTCTCGCTGTACTTGGGATCCATCGCCCGCAGCAGCGTCAGCGCCGAGAACTTGCCGCTCTGATCGATGCGCACCGTGAGCACTTCCTTCTTGCTCACGTTCAACTCGATCCAGCTTCCGCGCTCGGGAATGATGCGGCAGTTGTGCAGCCGGCGCTCGTTGCCTTCCATCTCGCTGACGAAGTCGACGCCGGGGCTACGGTGCAACTGGCTGACGACCACGCGCTCGGCGCCGTTGATGATGAACTCGCCGCCGCCGAGCATGATCGGCATGTCGCCCAAGTAGACTTCTTCCTCGACCGGCTGCTCCTTGGTGAGCCGCAGCCAGACCTTGAACGGCCGGCCGTAGGTCAGCCGCAGTTGCCGGCATTCGTCGGGCTCGTAGCGGGGCTTGCCCAACTCGTAGCGCACGTACTCCAGCCGCAGGCTCTTGTCGTAGCTCTCGATCGGAAAGATTTCGCGCAGCACCCCCTCGATGCCCTGGTCTTTGCGCTTGTCGGACGCGAGCTCGAGCTGCAAAAAGGCGTCGTAGCTGCGCGTCTGGATATCGGTCAGATTCGGGATCTGCTGATGCTCGCGGATGCTGCCGAAGCGACGAACTTCTTGGGGTCGGAGACGGCGTTCTGCCGATGTGGCCATAAGGACTCACGCTCCTCGAGGAGGGAAGAGGGAGGGGGTCAACGCTGCCGGCACGACTGAATCCAGCGGGCCCGTATTTAGCCGGGCTGCGTGCGGCAGCTCCGTCTGCAAACGGCCTGAATTCAACAGGGTTACATTCAAATCGGCCGACACGGCTAAAACCAACGCCCGTAATTCAACACGGTCCGCACGGCTGGCATGCCCGCGCGAGCTGCGGCGCAGGGTAATCGTCGCCACAGGGTCCGGGCATCCGTTGCCGCCCCCGAGACGCACGCTGGGCGCGAACGGGCGGCGGCTGGCGGGCCAGGCTAGTGTTGAGTTGCAGGCTTCGATGTTGGGATCCACAGACTCGCAGGAGAGACTGACTACTTGATTTCGACCGTAGCGCCGGCTTCCACGAGCTCCTTCTTGAGCTTCTCGGCGTCTTCCTTGCTGATGCCTTCCTTGACTTTGCCGGGCACGCCCTCGACCAGGTCCTTGGCTTCTTTCAGCCCCAGGCCGGTCGCGGCACGGACCACCTTGATGACGCCGATCTTCTTGTCGCCGAAGCTGGTGAGGATCACGTCGAACTCGGTCTTCGCTTCCGCGACAGGAGCTGCGGCGCCAGCCGCAGGGCCGGCCATCATTACGGCGCCGCCGGCTGCCGGCTTGATGCCGTGTACGTTCTCCAGGTAATCGCTCAATTCCTTGGCTTGCTTGAGTGTGAGCTGGACGATCTGGTCGCCCAGGGTCTTGGTGTCGGAGGAAAACTCCATCGTGGCTGCGTCGGTTGCCATGGCGAACTCGGTCCTTTCTGACTGAAACGAAAAATAGCGTTGGTTGGTGTGGTTGTTCGCGACCAGCGGTCGCGGCTTTATGTTGCGCGGCTTTATGTAGCGGCCGGCGCCGGTTCGGCGCTTTCGCTTTCGCCTTCACCCTCTTTGGGTTCGGCCTTTTGCTTGATCTGGCTGGCCAGAGCGCCGCCCGCGGCGGTAAGTTGCGAGGCCAGTTTGGCCCCCGGAGATAGAATCTGCCCGACCAGGATGCTCAGTTGCTCTTGCCGGCTGGGCCACTTGCTGACGTCGATCACCTGGGCGGCCGACAGCCGCGCGCCGTCCATCACGCCGCCGCGCGGCGCAAACGGAGCAA
Organism: Pirellulales bacterium; assembly: GCA_036268995.1. Lineage (GTDB taxonomy): Bacteria > Planctomycetota > Planctomycetia > Pirellulales > PNKZ01 > DATATB01. The sequence goes on from DATATB010000165.1 coordinate 13,405, forward strand.
AGTTCTTGTCGGCGGCCACGGCGGCCACGATCTTGGCCAGCGAGACGATGTCTTCCGCGCCCCAGATCACGGCCAGCGAGCCTTCGGCCTGCTCGAATGCCACGGCCAGCGGCGTGCCTTCGGTCGCCCGCCGGGCCATGCTGTTCTTGACCACCAGCAAGCTCACGTTCTTGTCGCGAAGCTGCTTGCGAAGCAGGTAGTTCTTGTTGGCGTCCAGGCCGGCCACGCTCACCACCAGGGCATCGTCGATTCCCTGGAAACGCTGCCGCAGATCATCGGTGATCAGATTCTTGACGTACTTGCTCATCGCTGGAACCGCTTAGGGGCTTGCTGGGTTGTTCGGGGCCGACCTAAACGGGGCCGGCTGAAAGTTATCGATCTAAAAACGGGCTAGGCCGCGATCCGGATGCCGGGGCTCATCGTGGCGCTGATCGACATGCCCTTCAAATAGTTGCCTTTGACCGTGTGCGGCTTGATGGTCATCACGTGGTGAATGAACGACTGGATGTTTTCCATCAACTGCTGGGCTCCAAAGCTCAGCTTGCCGACCACCGCGTGGACGTTGCCGCCGGCGTCGTTGCGGAACTCGACCTTGCCCGCCTTGTATTCCTTGACCGTCTTGCCGATTTCGGGCGTCACGGTGCCGGCGCGCGGCGAGGGCATCAGGCCGCGCGGACCGAGCACGCGGCCCAGCGGGCCGACCAGCCCCATCATGTCCGGCGCGGCGATGCACACGTCGAAATCGGTCCAGCCGTCCTTGATCTTTTTGGCCAGTTCTTCGGCGCCGACTTCTTCGGCTCCAGCCGCCTTGGCTTGCTCGGCCAGGTCGCCCTTGGCGAACACCACCACGCGCAAACTCTTGCCGATGCCGTGCGGCAGCACGATCGAGCCGCGGACAATCTGGTCGGCCTGCTTGGCGTCGACGCCCAGCCGCATCACGATCTCGACCGACTGGTCGAACTTCGTGTTGCCGAATTTTTTCAACAAGGCCACGGCCTGGTCCAGCGGCATCACCGTGTCGCTGTCCGGCGCGATTTCCCGCAGGGCCTTCATGCGCTTCGTAAGCTTGGTCATAGGTTCCCGGCTCGTCTTCTGTTAAACGCTAACGATGAAACGGCCCATGAATGGGCCGGCTAATGGTTGTCAATCAGCCCTCGACGGTGATTCCCATGCTGCGGGCCGTGCCTTCGATCATGCGCTTGGCATGCTCCATGTCGCGCGCGTTGAGATCGGCCAGCTTGAGCTTGACGATCTGCTCGATCTGGGCCGAGCTCACCTTGCCGACCTTTTCCTTGTTCGGCACGCCCGAGCCCTTGGCGATGCTCGCCGCCTGCTTGAGCAGCGCCGCGGCCGGAGGGCTTTTGGTCACAAAGTCGAAGCTGCGGTCGTTGTAGACGCTGACCACCACGGGAATCGGCATGCCGCCGGCTTCCCGGGTCCGGTCGTTGAATTGCGACACGAACTGCCCCAGGTTCACGCCGAAGCGGCCCAGCGCCGTGCCCACCGGAGGGGCCGGCGTGGCTTGCCCGCCGGGAACCTGAAACTTGACTTGTGCGACCAGTTGTTTTGCCATCGTCGACTATCTTTCCAATTGTCCGTAGTCAGTTGTCCGTGGTCAGCAGTCCGTAGAGGACTCTACAGCGATTCCACTTGCCAGTATTCCAATTCGACGGGCGTCGAGCGGCCGAAGATGTTGATCATCACGGTCACCCGGCCGTTGGCCTCGTCGATGGTGTCCACGTCCCCCTCGAAATTCTCGAACGTCCCCTCGGTGATTTTCACGCGATCGCCCGGGCGGAACTTGATGTTCAGCTTCGGCGCTTCGGCCGTCTTGTCTTCCTGCTTCGAGAGGATGCGCTCGACTTCGTGCGGCAACATCGGGCTGGGCTTGCCGCCCGACCCGGTGAAATCGCCGATGCCGTGCGTCTCGCGGACCATGAACCAGGTCTCTTCGTTCAACTCCATGTGCACGACCAGGTAGCCCGGATAAAGCTTTCGCTTGACGACGCGCTTCTTGCCGTTCTTGAATTCGGAGACCATCTCGATGGGAACAATGATGTCTCCGAAAAAGCCCTCCATGCCGTTCATGTGGATCTTGCGCTGGAGCGCTTCGCGAATCGAATCCTCGCGGTTGCTCTGCACCTTGAGGATGTACCAATCGCGGTTGCCGGTGGGCTTAAGCGTGTCGTCGCTTTCGTCCAATTCGAGCGGTTCGCCGGCGCGTTTGGCCGGCCCGGTTTTTCGCGGGCTTTTGGCAGCCGGTTCGGCCGGTTCGCCGCTGGCTTGCTCGCTACTGGCCTGCTCACCGCCGGCAACCGGCTCGGGCTCGTGGCCGCCGTCGGTGGCTTCGGCTGCGTGCCCCTGATCACCTGCGTGTCCCGCATCATCCAGCGTGCTCAGATGGGCCGGCGCGCTTTCGCCGCCGGTAGTTTCGCCGGCCGGCTGGCCGCTCGCGCCCGGATGCGACGAACCGCCTGCGCTGCCGTTGGCATCGGCCGGTGGCTGCTCAGCAGAATTTTCAGATTCGTCGATCACCCTTCGTTCTCCCACACGATTGACACACGGCCAGGCCGCGGTGCGCCGCGACCGGATTGGTCCGCGTCAGCCCCCGCGTCGACGGCCTCATTAACCTCTCTGACCGAGCACTCCCAACAGTCGCAGCAATAATTGCCACAGCACGTCGTACAAATACAACACAATGGCCAGGCCGATGATCGACACCAGCACGACCACCACGCTCCGGAACAACTCCGAGCGCGACGGCCACGAGACTTTGTTCATCTCCGCTTCGACGGCAATCAAAAAATCGGCGAAGCGCGGCATATTCACCAGGCGAAACCCGAGCCAGATGCCAACCAGCAGCAGGCCCAGCGAAGTGCCGTACCGCGCGCCGGTATCCATTCGGCTGGCCAGGTAATTATGCAATGACCAACAACCAAACCCCACCAGGACCACAATGGCCGCGTACGTGAGCTGCCGTGCCAACCTTCCCTGGCTGCGCTTGTACACGCCCAGGCTGAAAAGCTCACGCCATGGGCTCAGCGCGGTGTTTCCCTCTTTTGCCATAAGCCGCGTCCCTTGGGCTTAACCGATCAAAAAATTTCGGGCAGCGACTCGATGCGTGCGCCGCCATGACGCCCTGTTAGTTTTCACGCTGCAAATCGCAAATGCTCGATCCGGCCGGCATGCCAACACGTCCCAGGTATGTCAACGTTCCACGCCGGTCTGACACACGCTGGCCTGGCCGCTGCACGCTGGTTCGACGGTTACCGGGCACCGGCGCCGGAAGACTGTGCCGGCGGTTGCCAAACGCAACCGCACACTTCAGCCTTCCGACGCTCATGTGACTGGCAGGGGCGGCGGGAATCGAACTCGCAACCTCTGGTTTTGGAGACCAGCGCTCTGCCAATTGAGCTACACCCCTATAAGTTTGGCCCTACGCCTGGCCCGAAACTTTTGGCCCGCCGGATCTCAGTTCCTTATTCGACAATCTTCGTGACAACCCCCGATCCGACCGTCTTGCCGCCTTCGCGAATAGCGAAGCGCACGCCTTCGTCCATGGCGATCGGGCTGATCAGCTCGATATTAAGCCGGGCGTTGTCGCCGGGCATGCACATTTCCACGTCGCCCATCAGGTTCGACGAACCGGTGACGTCGGTCGTGCGGAAGTAGAACTGCGGCCGGTAGCCGCTGAAGAACGGCGTATGCCGCCCACCCTCTTCCTTCGACAACACGTAGACTTCGGCCTCGAACTTGGTGTGCGGCGTGATCGAACCGGGCTTGGCCAGCACCTGGCCGCGCTCGATGTCCTCGCGCTTCAGACCGCGGAGCAGGCAGCCGACGTTGTCGCCCGCTTGCGCCTGGTCCATCGTCTTGTTGAACATTTCGACGCCGGTCACGGTCGTCTTACGCGCGTCCTTGGTCAGGCCGATGATCGCCACTTCCTCGCCCACGCGCACCGTGCCGCGCTCGACGCGCCCGGTGGCCACGGTGCCGCGGCCTTCGATCGAGAAGACGTCTTCGATCGCCATCAGGAAGGGCTTGTCGACTTCGCGGACCGGTTCGGGAATGTAGCTATCGACCGCGTCCAGCAGTTCCTCGATGCACTTGATCTTTTCCGGATCCTTGGGGTTTTCGTAAGCCGGACGGCCAGCCCCGCGGATGATCGGAATGTCGTCGCCGGGGAAGCCATAGTGCGTCAGCAGCTCGCGCAGCTCCATCTCGACCAACTCGAGCAGTTCCGGGTCGTCGACCAGGTCCACTTTGTTGAGAAACACGACCAGGGCCGGCACGCCCACCTGGCGGGCCAGCAGGATGTGCTCGCGCGTCTGGGGCATCGGTCCGTCGGCCGCCGAAACCACGAGGATCGCGCCGTCCATCTGCGCGGCGCCGGTGATCATGTTCTTGATGAAGTCGGCGTGGCCCGGGCAATCGATGTGTGCGTAGTGTCGCTTTTCGGTTTCGTATTCGACGTGGCTGACGGCGATGGTCACCGTCTTGGTTTCATCGCGGACGGTGCCGCCCTTGGCGATGTCGGCGTACGACTTGAAGTGGGCCATGCCCTTGGCCGCTTGCACGGCGAGGATCGCGCCGGTGAGGGTCGTCTTGCCGTGGTCGATGTGACCGATCGTGCCGACGTTCACGTGCGGTTTCTTGCGTTCGAAATTTGCCTTGGCCATTGGTCGCTCGATCTCCCTACTTGGTGCCTGCTAATAGCCTACGTACATGATGAAAGAAATTGACCCGGACGAAAAGCTGCTGAAGGGATTCGGACCCTTGACCTCGTCCTTACCAAGGACGCGCTCTACCAACTGAGCTACAGCAGCGCGAACAAAGCACCTGGCTCAACTGGCCGCCCGCCTTTTCCAACTAAGCGCCCGCTTTTTCCAACCAAGCGGGTGAAGGGAATCGAACCCTCGTCATTAGCTTGGAAGGCTATTGCTCTACCATTGAGCTACACCCGCACGAGTTCGTCTCACCCCCGACTCCAAACGACGTCTTTTTTGCCTCTTGCCAGTGGGGGGTACAGGATTCGAACCTGTGAAGGCATAGCCATCAGATTTACAGTCTGACCCCTTTGACCGCTCGGGAAACCCCCCGCTTTTTTGCCTATGAGTGCTCGCGCGTTGGGTCGAGCGAATATCTCCCTCACAGCCGGACCACGCTGCTGGGCGACCGGCCAGTCGCCTGCACCGCCAATGACGCACTGCGCGCCGAGCGCAACCAGCCGCCGTACGCCTTCGCCGCCGCTACGAGCTAGCGGAGGGACTTGAACCCACAACCTGCTGATTACAAATCAGCTGCTCTGCCAATTGAGCTACGCTAGCCTGCGAGACCCGGATCCGAAAACCTCTAAATATAGCAACTGCACTGGACTCTGCAATATCGTGGACGGCGAGGGCCACTCCCTTTTTGCCCGGCAAATCGATTCGCCTGATTCAATCGATCTGTCCAAATTGACTGCCGCCAGGCGAGCAGGTTCGGCCCAATCGAGCAAAATTGTGCCGAGCGGAATAAAAAAGAGGCGCCGAAAGCCCATGCGAAACCGCCTCGGGCGCCAGCCAATCGCGCAACCCCTTGCTGGGGGGCGCCATTGGCAGGCTCCGCGGCCGATTTGCTAGCTTTGGTCGCCTCTAAAAAACGCTCGACCTCTTGATTGCTCGATCCCCTGGCTTGGGGCGCCTCTGATTTCAGCTCCCCCGGCCAATAGGTGATGCCGGCATTTGCATGCCGCGCTCACCTCACACGCCAGGGATATCGATTTTTTCTTCCTGAGCCGCCTTGCGGAGCTTGCTGAGCGCTCGCGCTTCGATCTGGCGGACCCGTTCTTTGGTCACACCCATCTCGGCGCCGACTTCCTTCAGCGTCAACGGTTCCTGTCCGCGAGACAGTCCGAAACGTCGAATGATAATCTTCTGCTCGCGATCGTCAAGCCGTTCGAGGATCTTTCCGATCTGCTCTTCACGCTGCAACTGCGCGGTCTCCTGCTCGTACTGGTCCGAGCGGTCGTCCTCGGTGGCCGAGAACATCTCTTCGTTGCTCGTGCGGAACCGATCGCGGCGTCGCAATTCGTCGGGAATGGTCCGCGCGAAGTTCTTCATGATCGCCCAACTGGCGTACGTGCTGAACTTGTTGCCCCGGGCGAAATCGAACTTCTCCACGGCCCGGATCAGCGACATGTTGCCGTCGCTGACCAGCTCGAAGAAGTTGTCCACCGGCCCAACGTGCCGCTTGGCGATCGAAACCACCAGCCGCAGGTTGGCCCGGATAATCTGGTTCTTCGTGGCCACGGCCTCTTCGTACAGCCGCTCGATTTCGTCCATCACGCTGCTTTTGGCGTGGGCTGCATCGAGCCCCTCGCGGAGCTTCGCGGCCTTGTACTTCAAATAGTTGAACTTGCGGAAGTAGTGGACCTCTTGCTCACGCGTCAGCAGCGGTACTTCGTACAGGCTGGCCAGGTACGGCGGCAAACCGCTGGGCAGCCGGGTTTTCTTGGCCGTAAGACCCTCGGGCAGCGGCCCCAGGATCACCTTTTCGGCGCCGGCCTTGGGGAACAGTTCGTTGGGCATGTAATCCAGCGGCAGCTCCATCGTCCGCACGGCCCGCATCTCGTTGATGATGCGGTAAATGCTCGTCCGCGTGCGCGAATGGCGCTTGGCCAGTGCGTCGACCGAGACGCCCCGGCGATAAAGCTGGAAGATTTTTTTCTTCACCGGTTCCGATAGCGGACCGGCATGCTCGGGAAATACGGCCAGGTCCGGGTGGTCCTGGTCGAAGGCCTTGAGCGTGTAGCGCACCGTCTCGACGCTGCGGCCCGTGTACTCGGCCAGGCGCCGGGTCACTTCGGCGGGCGATCCGCCGGCGCGCGACAAGCGGCGAGCGCGGTAGATGATTTTTTCGCGTTCTTCCTCGCTGAGTTGGCTGAAGCGGGTGCCGCGATGCACGCGCTCCTCGTTGCCGGCCACGAAGCGGTCGATCGAGCTTTGCAGAAAGCCCACCCGCTTGCGGCCGTCGAACACGAAACGCCGGCTCACCAGCCCCTGCTGCCGCCAGCGCGAAATGGTCTTGGTCGAGACCTGGAACATCTTGCTCAGTTCTTCGACGGTCAGAACCCGCTCGCCCGCGCTTTCGACCGGCAGATCGGCACTGTCGGACAGGTCTTCGACAAACAGCCGCAGGTCATGCAGCGCCTCGTCGCCCGAAAGCTTGAGGTGCGGGTACGACTCGGGCCGGAAGTCGGTGATCCGGTAGCAAAGATACTCGTAGGTATAGGTCCGCTTGGGGTCGATTTCGGCGAGCAGCTTTTCGGCCCGGTTTACCTGGTCGACTTTTTTGTCGCGCGGGGCAAACCGCACCTGCTGATCACGCAATTGCCGCAGGACGGGATTCTGATAATCGGTATGCATTGAAGTTCCCCTTCGGCCCGTCCACCCCTAACCTCCTTGCGCTCGCGCGCCGGGGTGGCAGCCCGTGCTCTCCGTAGCGGCCTGCAATTGGCCACTGCGAATTTATCGTGCGACGGTCGGTCCAACCAGTCCCGCGTCAGACCTTGACACCGCCGGATCCAAATCTACCAGCGATGTGGCAGCAGTTGGATGCAAATAGCTCGCCATTCGAGATGTGTTGCACTTGTCCTACGCAGCAGAGTGTCCGAAGTTCTTGGGAATCGGGTTTTTCTTGCCGCGGTCGTGGGCCTGCTTGAGTGCATAAGTGTTTTTACCACAGTAATTTACGGATTTATAACGCTCGCGATTAGTTGTCATGGCCGCTGCCCCCCGAATGGGACTTGACTGCTAGTCGGTGCTGTCAGGCAATCCCGTTTTGCGACATCCCGTCTCAAATCGGAGAACCGCTACAAAGGTAAAATCGCGCTCAACTTACACGTTCGCAGCAGCCGATTTAGCGATGGCGGACCAAGTGTCTTAGTAGCGCTTGGCCCGCGCTCATTTCCACATTTCAAAAGGTCGCAGCAAGGCACCTTTATGGCCTGTCCCAAAATACGCGTGCGGTGGATGCAAGCCATTGCTCTGGCCCAGTTAGCTATGGTCGCCCCCATGTTAATGGCGGCCGAGCCCCAATCGCTTCGCAGCAGCCTCGAGCCCGGCTCGATCGCCCACGTCGACGTGCTGCTCGAGGTGGGCGGTGAGCTCAAACTCACCGAGGCGGGCAAAATCAAGTCACTGAAAATGAGCGTCGTCGGCAAATTAGCCTATGACGAAAAACGCTTGCCCACCCAGATGGACACGGCCGGAGCCCGCGCGGTTCGGCGTTACACGGCAGCCGAAGCCACGATCAAAGTGGAAAAGGGGCTGCTCAAGCCAATCTTGCGGACCGATCGCCAGCTTGTCGCCGCCATTGAAGGAAAGACGGAAGTCGATCTGTTCTCGCCGCAAGGGCCGCTGACGCGGGAAGAGCTGGACCTAATCGACGTGCCGGCCAGCAGCCTGCTCGTCGATCATTTGCTACCAGCGGAGCCGGTCAGCGTGGGCGATCACTGGCGTCATGACGATCAATTGCTGGCCAAGCTGCTGGGCCTGGACGCCATCAGCGCCAGCGAGGTGAACAGTGAGCTGAAGGAAATCGATGCGACGGCCGCCCGGATGGAACTCTCCGGCAATGTGCAGGGGGCCATCGGCGGCGTGTCCACCGAGCTGGAACTCAAGGGCCGGTACAAATTCAATCGTGCGCAGGGCACGATTACCTGGTTCGCGCTGCTGATCGAAGAAAAAAGGTCGATCGGCCACGTCGGACCCGGTGCCGAGGTCGTCGCCAAGCTGCAAATGACGGTGAGCCCGGCTGCCGGCGTGCCCGAGCTGGCCGATGAAGCGCTGGCGAATCTTTCGCTCGAGGGCAAGCCGGAGCAGTTGGTGCTCGAGTACCGCTCGCCCGGCGGGCGTTGGAGCGTTCAGCATGATCGTCGCTGGCACGTGATGACCGATAAGCCCGACGCGATGGCCATGCGAATGCTCGAGCGTGGCGACCTGCTGGCCCAGTGCAATGTTTCGCAATTGCCGCAGGCCGAGCCGGGCAAGCACCCCAGCCTGGCCCGCTTTCAGGAAGACGTGCAACGCGCGCTGGACAAGGACTTCAAACAGTTCGTACATGCCTCCGAAACGCGCAACTCGCTGGGCTACAACATCTATCGCGTCGTGGCTGAAGGTGTCGTCTCAGACTTGGCCATCCAGTGGGTCTACTACCTCGTGGCCGATTCGAACGGCCAGCAGGTAGTCTTCGCCTATACCCTTGAACCGGCACTTACCGGCCAGCTTGCCGATGCGGATCTGGCCATTGTGGAGTCGTTGGTGTTCAAGGCTCCGATCGACACGGCGGCCGAGCCGAAAATCGCCCGCTAAAAAACGGGCCGCCGGCCGCGTACAATGCCCCACCGACGCCGTGCAGGATCTCGCCTTTCATTGGTCGAGACTCGGGCGACTTGGGAGAGCCGATGCATGATCCGCCGCGACGACTCAACGTCCGGTGGCCGTCC
>DATATB010000166.1:0-8783 GCA_036268995.1 Pirellulales bacterium
GTCAACAGACGCTGACAACGAGTGATGGCGGCGCAACTTGGACGCTCGCCGGGCTGTCGAGCATCACCGCGGCAGTGGGGACATATACGCTGAGCTTGAATGCCGCCGGGATCCAAAACAGCGACGGCGATTCCATGGCCAACGGGACCAGCGTTACTTGGGCAGTCAACAGCAGCGGCCCTGTTTTGGCAATTGCGACCGATGCGCCAAATGGTGCCCAAGTTTTTAGCCCTGCGCAGGCGTGGACTGATCCGCTTTCCGGCGATTTCAATGGCGATGGCCAAACCGACCTGCTCGATTTCGATCCGGCCACCGGCGACATTTGGGTTGCCGTGCCCCAGCATGTCGGCGGCTTCGTCGAAACCCAATGGGGTAGCCTCAACCCCAATGACACCTGGGAGAATATCCAAGTCGCGGATGTCAACGGTAGCGGACGCGACGATCTCGTCGCCTTCGATCAAACCACTGGGCAGTGGCACGTCGATCTCTCGGCCGGCACCAGTTTCACGGATCAGATTTGGGCCACTTGGAACGCCTCCGAGAACTGGGTTAATGTTCAAGTCGGTAATTTCACTGGAGACGGCCGTGCCGACATTGTCGCCGAGCAGGCTAACACGGGCGATTGGTTTGTCTCGCTGTCGACGGGAACGTCGTTCACAGCGCCGACCCTATGGGCTTCCGTCGCAGGCATCAACGATTGGAGCGATACGCAGGTTGTTGTCGGAGATTTCGCGGGTGATGGACGGTCGGATTTGGCCATTTACGACCCCGACACGGGCGACCTGCATGTCGAGCTTTCAACGGGAACGTACTTTGTCGATCAGGTGTGGGGCACATGGACTGCTTCCGACAATTGGCAAGACTTCATGGTTGGCGATTTTAACGGCGATGAAAAAGAAGACATCATTGCATCCGATGGCCAGGACAGCTGGCAAATCGCTAATTCCACGGGCAATTCATTCACGACGTCAACCACCATTACGGCCGCTTGGACAAACGTTCAAGTGTCAAATTTCTACGCAAGCCCAGTCAGCGGTTTACTCGGTGAAGTAGGAAATGAATGGGAGGCGATCGTTGCACCTGAAACCAGCACGACCGTCGACGGAACCCTGACCGGTTCGGCCAATGATTGGAGCAATGGAGCGGGGACCGGTGATACGACCCTCGTCGGCGATTTCCAGACCCCGATCGAGGAGGCCATTGCCGATTTCGAACAGGTGCGCAACAATGTCCAATTCCAGGCTTATTTCGGCGAGATGAAGGGCCCCACCGCCACGGAAGAAACCGGCACCGGCAATGCCTGGGACCAGGCAGCGTATCTACAACAACTGCTCGAGGCCGACGGAATCAGCGCGCTGCTGGTCAGTGGCGAGGTCGAGGCCTCCGCCGAAACGGTAGCCCAGTGGCTGGGAGCCACCAGTTCCACCGGCGTGCCAAACATTCAAGCGGCCGAGAATATTCTTACTCAGGCGGGTCTGTTCGTCGGAACAACGACGGCTCCCAACGGCGACACGATGGTGCAATTCCTGCAGGCTTGGGTGCAGGCCACACTGCCAGGCCCGACGGGCATGACGACAATCAATCTCGACCCTTCTTGGAAGTTCGACAATTTGCAATCAGGCGTCCCCGACATTCTAAATGACGTCCCCTTTAATGCATCCAATTACTACACTGCGACTGACCCTTCGCAGACGCTGGCCTACCAGTACTACGAAAACCAGGTTCTTTCTTACCTGGCTACCAACGATCCTGGCATGTCGCTGGCCGACGTGCCGCACACCGGCCCGATTGTAGCACAGTCTTTCATCTCACTCCCAGCCAACAACCAAGATTACGAAGTGCTTGGTTATTCAACCCCTGCGGCATCGTTTCCGGAAAGCCAGCAAGACCAGGTCACAATCGAACTGGCCACGAGTTCGCGCTTTGATCCGCTGACATCATGGCCGACCGGAAGCTGGCAAACGGCAACTGGCGAGTTCGAACAGGGCACGTCCGGGCTGCTGACCGCCCAGGAGTCGGGCTCCCTGGCGCTAAACACCGTACAATCCTCGATCAACGAAACGGTCGAAGCGACCGTCTCGCCCGCGTCGGGCCAGTCGGCTGGCTTGGTCGCCCGCTACTCGTCCGCAGACGGCGGAACGTACTACTTGGCGACCGTTGACAGCGATGGGAACGGGAACATCTATTTCGTTCAGGACGGAGTTGCTGAGTCGATCGCAACCACGACAGCGCAGGCCCCCGGCACGTCCGGAACTTTGCGGTTCGAAGTTTACGGAACGTCGGGGGGCACCGCCAATGCGCCCGCCTTGTCGCTTTACTTCAACGGCACGCTCATTGCCAGTTCGACGAGCAATCCTTTAACTAGCGCCGGCGAAATGGGCATCTACAGCTCGGGAGCTAACAGCACGTTTACGGATTGGTACGGATACGTCGACCTGTTCCAGGCGCAGACCGTTTTCACCGACGCTGTCGACCTCGATTCGATGGTCGTCAACTACACAGGGGGGAACAACAGCTACACTGCCGAACTGACAGAAAACGGCACCGTCATCGCTTCCGCCAATACCTCAGTAGCTCAGTTTGCGGCCGTCCAACTTGTGCTGGACCAGTACGCGCCAGCTATCGTCACCGACACAGTCAACAACTACGCCCGTGCTGCGACCCAGGATATCGCGATCGGAATCAACGCTCGCCAGTATTCGGAAACCTATCTCGACCAATTGCAAGAAGACGTCAACACAGCGGAGCTGGCTTTCAATTCTAACGATCTGGCGGCGATCGTCGATCCGGTCCTTTCGTACATGGCCGCCGACTATTGGTACCAGTTCAACACGCAATCCGACCTGATCGCCGGGCTCACCGACGCAGCACCGGTCGTCAATCAGGTCACCACTGGGACCGTCACTAACGACATATTCTCCGGCGATCCGGTCTTGTACACGAGCAACATCAGCAATGAGGTGTCCGGCGAGGTTTCTTATATCAACACCTCGTACACCAGCACAGCCGACATGCCCGACGTCAACGTGCCAAGCGAGCCGCTTGTGGACATGCCGGGCCTGAGCTACGACGCTGTGCCTCTGGACGGCACCTCGATGTTCACCGCCGCGAACCTTGTGCGAGAGCAATTGATCGGCTGGAACGCTTCGTCGTTGGAAAACCAGGTCATCGAAGCGGTTACGAACGAACCAAGCATCTCCACAGCGGCAGGGTTGTACTATGCCGCCACCAACAACATCCACCTGTATACTTTCAATCCAGGCACATCCAGCACGGTCATCGACGACGATCTGACCGGCTACACCAATCCCACCTACGGAGCGACTTGGGTTCAGGAAATCGTCAACACGGTCGCTGCCGGTTACACCGTTACGGTCCCGCAGGACGAGATCACGGTCGGCACCTGGACCGGGATGGTTTTCTATGAAGGCATCAACACCTCAACGTCGGCAACTTACGGCTTCTTGATCGACAACGGCATCACCGCCGCCCATGGCGGAGCCCCTGAGGGTTCACCCTTTGATGCCTCTCAAGACCAAACGGACTCGACGGTCAATTATGTGCCAACGAATCAGGGCGATCCCATCAACATTGTCACCGGCACCATGACCAGCAGTGTGACCGACATCAGCCTCCCTGACTTCGGCTTGCCGCTGACCTTCAGCCGCGAGTATGACTCGTCTGTCACGGCCGATACGGGGCTGGGTGCCGGCTGGATGGACAACTACAGCGACACTCTGACGCTCACCACGTCGACGGCCACGTGGAACACTAGCACCGGGTTGCAATACGTGTTTACAAAGGTAAATGGGGCTTGGAAGTCGCCGTCGAACCTGTTCGGCAGGCTCACAGCGAACGGCACCATCTTCACTTATACCGACACCGACGGCCTAGAGCGGACTTTCCAACCGGAAGATAGTGTTTACCGGCTGACGGCCATCGAAGATCGCAACTACAATGGGTTTGTGATCGCCTACGACAGCCTCGGGCGGATTACGAGCGTCACGGACTCCCAAAACTCGGCCGAAAAGCTCGTTTTCTCCTATAACGGCAACTCGATCGACATCGCGAGCATCGCCGATCCCAGCGGACGCATATCGAGCTTCTCGTACACGACTCTGAGCGACGGCCATAACTACCTGACGGCAGTGACTAATCCGCTGGGCCAGGTCACTCAATACTCCTACTATCAAGGCGGCGCGCTCGATGGTCTCATGCACCAGATCACTGAGTCCAACGGCGGTACGTACACGTACACTTATTATCCCGACCGGCGTGGCTTCGAAGTCATCGATCCCGACGGCGGCATGACGCACATAACTTATGATCTTTACAGCAGCACAACGTCATACACGGACCAAAACGGAAACGCGACGCTAACGATCTATAACGCGACTACAGGCTTGGTTTCCGAACAGATCACCCCAGATCAAAGCCAGGATAGCTATACCTGGAATCCCTCGTACCTGTCGGGTGTCAGTGACCTCATGGCGTCGCATACCAATGCCGCCGGCGAGGTTGAGACGTACACCTACAACACGGAGGGCAAGTTGACCGGGACATTGCAAACGAACATTGGGCAGACGTCGAGCCTCGAGACGGAGTACGAGTACTATACGTACAACATTTTGCTTCCCGGCTTGGCAGTCGCGCCGGTATATATCGTCTCGGCCATTATCGTTAATCCAGGGACCAGCCAGGAAGAAACGCAGTACGAAAACTTCGACTCGGACGGCAACGCGAAGACAATGATCGACGCGTTCGGAGACAAAACCACCATGACCTATGGGTCGCGGGGTCAACTGGTCACTGAGGTTGAGCCTGACGGCAACGTCAGCGGCGCGAATCCCGCTTCCTATACGACGACTTACACCTACAACGCGACGGGCCAAGTCACGTCCGTCCAGAGCCCGACCATCACCGAGACCGAGCCGGGATATAATAGCGCCGGCCAATGGGACTCGGATCTTCAGGTTACGTACGCACCTGTCACCACTTACACCTACGATACCGCCGAGGATCTGCTCAGCACCACCGATCCTGACGGCGTCGTCACCAGTTACACGTACAACCTGCTCGGCCAAAGGCTGAGTCAGACCGTTTCGAGCCCGGCGGGCACGAGTCCGGCTATCGCGCTTACGACGGCCTACACCTATGACTCCGACGGCAATCTCACCAGCACGACCGACGCACTGGGCCTGGTCACCCGCTACGCCTACGACCTGATGAATCAGCTGATTCAAACAACATATGCTGACGGCACGTTTACTTCCGACAGCTACGACGACGACAGTAACGTCGTCAGCTCGACCGATGCATTAGGCCGCGTGACCCAATACGTGTACAACTCGGAAAACCGCCAGGTGCAGGTGCTCTACGCCGACGGCTCAAGCACATTGACCCGCTACAACGCAACCGGGCAGGTGCTGGCTAGCGCTGATGCCGACGGCAACACAACAACCTACACCTACGACTTGCTCGGTCACGTGCTCACGATTACCAACGCCCTGGGCCAGACCACGACCGACAGCTACGACATTTTTGGCAACCTGCACACTACGACCGACGCGATGGGCGCCGAGACCATGTATGACTACGACGCCCTGAACCGCGTGATTGAGACCGATGGGCCGGATGGTCTCTTTGAGACGGCCAGTTTTGACGCAGACGGGAATATCACCACTCAAATCCGCTATAACGTCACGGGTTACAGTTATGCGGAAAACGGCACCTCGCGCGGCAATGTGCCCACGAACTTGAGCAGCCTTTCGCAGAGTCTGCAGCAAATCACCAAGACGCAGTACAACCCGCTGAACGAGCCGACCACCGTCACCGATCCGACCGGTGCAGTAACCACCACGGTTTACGATGCCAGCGGCCGCGTGATCATGACAACTGATCCGCTGGGAAATGAAACCGTGTACGGCTATGACGGCGCCGGGCGGAAGACGACTATCACGCAGATGGTGCCCGATACGGATGGAAGTTTACGGCCCGGTCCGACAACAACCACGGCTTACAATGCCGACAGCGACGTGATCAGCGCCACCGATCCCAACGGGGCCGTATATTCCTACACGTACGACGCCCTCAATCGGCAAACCAGCGAGACGTTGAGCACCGACCCAACGGGCGCCTTAAGCGGAACGTTGATCAGCGCGACCGACTATGACGCTGCCGGCAATCCGGTCATCAGCATCGCCCCGCCGGTCGCCGGCCAGACGTACGATGGGATTTCCTATGACCGGGCCACGCTCAGCATCTACAACGACCGAAATGAATTGATCGAAGTGATCGGGCCTCATCCCGATGCTGCGGCCGCCGAGGCTGCGCCGATCGCCACCAACCAATTCGACGCCAATGGCAACCTCACTGCAAGCACCGACGCCGACGGTAATGTGACGTATTACACCTACAATGCACTAAACCAATTGGTCAGCCAGACGGTGCCACAACCGACCAGCGCAACGGCGATGCTCGACGAGGCGGACTATCCCAACGGTTTCAGCGTCTCGGGCCCAGATGGCTGGGCGGTAGACGAGCTCCCAGGGGCGGTTGGAGGGCAGGTTGCCGTCATAAGCGCTAGCAATGACGGGAACAGCGCCGACTGGACTTTCGACGACCTCACGGCCGGGACCTACGAGGTCTATACCACTTGGGTTCCTTACACGAATTTGGCGCCAGACGCGTCGTTCACGGTCAATATAGGCAACGGCTCGCCCTCAACCGAGCCAGTCGACGAGGCGTCGGCGCCAAGCGGTATTACGTACGACGGCAGTAGCTGGCAGTCGCTCGGCCAGTACACCATTGATGGTGACTCGGCCGTGATCCAGCTCTCCGGAAGTTCATTCTACTCCAACGTCTTGATCGAGGCTGACGCCGTTTTGCTCGTGCGTGTTTCGATCCCGGCCACCTCCTACACCTATAATGCCGAAGGCGACGTCACCAGCACCACCGATCCGCTGGGCAATACCACGACGTACCAATACAACTACTCGGGCCAGAAAACGCTCGTTACCCAGCCCAACCCGGGCACGGCCCATCCCAACGGGCCCGGTAGTCCGCAAACCAGCTATCAATATAACGCGCTGGGCGAGCTGACGCGGGTCACCGATCCAATGGGCTACACCACGGCCTACACCTACGACGCCGACGGCCGCGAGCTGACCGAAACCGATCCGGACCCCATTACCGGCCAGGCCCTGGATTCAAGCGGCGACCCGATCGGCCCGACCACTACCAACACGTACGATCTGGACGGCAATCTCACCAGCGTGACCGATCCGATGGGCAACGTCACGGAGTACGTTTACAACGCGCTGAACGAAAAAGTGCAAGAGATTCAGCCCAACCCCGTCGACGGCACGGCTACCGGTCCGGAGACGGATTGGACTTATGATAACGCGGGCGAACTGGTCGCCACGACCAACGCGCTGGGCGCCACGACCGACTATGTGTACGACGCGCTGGGCCGGCAGACGGAAGTCATCGACGCGGCGAATTCCAACGGCATCCGGTCGACGACTGATACCACCTACGACGCCGCCGGCGACGTGATGAGCGTCACCACGCCCGACCCGGCTACCGGCCAGGCACAGGACGCGGACGGCAATCTCATCGGCCCAACGACCACGTACAGCTACGACAACCTGGGCCGCAAAACCGAAGTGACCGATCCCGATCCGGACGGCTCGGGCTCACTACCGGCGCCTGTCACCAGCTACACCTACGACGCCGTGGGCAACGTGCTCACGACCACCGACCAGCAGTCGGGCCTGGTCACAACGTATACCTACAACGCGCAAAACCAGCAGACCAGCCAGATGCTGTCCAACCCCGGCGCCGGGCTGAATAATGGCCCGATGACCAGCTCGACGTATGACGCGGCCGGCGAGCTGACGAGCTCGACCGACGCCAACGGCAACATTACGTATTATACCTACAATCACCTGGGGCAGCAGACCAGCGTGAGCGTGCCGGAGCAGCCACAGAGCCCGCAGTCGACGCTTGTCGTGGGGAGCAACGCCGTGCAGAGCGGGACGTCGACGTATAACTACTCGCTCAGCGGACTCTCGCCCGGCATGTACGAAGTGCTGGTCACGTGGACGGCGAGCGCCGATTTGAGCTACTACGCGGGCTACGGACTGACCGCTTCCGGGGCGACGTGGATGAATCTGGGCGGCTACGAGGTCGACCAGCAGCAATCGCCCGATCCCACCGGCCTGAACGGCGGCTGGTACTCGCTGGGTGATTATCTGCTGGTGGCGGGCGATCAGTTTAATATCAGCCTGTCGTCAGGTGATGGCGCGCCAACCTTTGTCGGCAACCTGGAAGTGATCCGCGTCTCCAACGTGGCCACCACCACCACATACAACAACGACAACCAAACGATCAGCACGACCGACCCGCTCGGCAATACGACCGGCTACGGCTACAACGCGCTGGGCGAAAAGACCGCCGAAGACGATCCCAACCCGAACAACGGTGGGTATACGCCGGAGGAGACGTTTACCTACAACGCCGACGGCCAGATGCTCACCAGCACCCAAACGCCCAACGCTGGCGGCCAGGTGGATACGACCAGTTATAGCTACGACCATCTGGGCCGGCGGACGAGCGTCACCGATCCCGACGGCAATACGACCACTTACACCTACAACGCGCTGGGCACCCAGACCAGCGAAACGGACGCCGACGGCAATCTCACCACCTTTGCCTACAACAGCATCGGGCAACTCCTTTCCGAAACCGATCCCACCGGCGGCGTCACCAGCTACACCTAC
>DATATB010000167.1:0-17487 GCA_036268995.1 Pirellulales bacterium
TTCATGGCCCAGCGGATGAAGGCTCGGGTACGCGCTCATCCGGTCGATCACGCGCCGCTCGTGACCGCACCTGCGGCGGTCGTGCAGATCATCCGCGAGGCCTTGGCCGAAGTCGTCGCAGGCTGAACGCGGCTGCCCCAAACCTTCATCGGTCCTCTCAACTCGAAAGGAAGCGTCATGACCGCCATCCACTACCGAACTGCCGATGTCGATGGCTCGAAAATCTTCTATCGCGAGGCCGGCGCGCCCGGCGCTCCGAAGCTGTTGTTGCTGCACGGCTTCCCGACAGCCAGCCATATGTTTCGGGATCTCATCCCGCTGCTGGCCGACCGTTTGCACATCGTCGCCCCTGATTTGCCGGGATTTGGCAAATCCGAAATGCCAGGTCGTCATACGTTCGAACAACTCGCGGACTCGATCGATCGTTTTACCGAGGTGATCGGCTTCGATCGCTATGCCGTCTACGTCTTCGATTACGGCGCGCCGACCGGATTTCGGCTCGCGGTGAAGCATCCGGATCGCATCACGGCGATCATCTCGCAGAACGGCAATGCCTACGAGGAAGGTCTGAGTGATGGCTGGAATCCGATCCGGGCCTACTGGCAAGAAGCGTCATCGGCCAACCGCGAGGCGCTGCGCGGGCTGCTGACGCTTGAGTCGACGATCTGGCAATACACGCACGGCGTCAGCGACACGACGACGGTCTCGCCGGATGGATACTCGCTCGATAGCTTTTATCTGAACCGGCCCGGTGCGGCCGAGTATCAACTCGACTTGCTGGGCGACTACAAGACCAACGTCGCCCTCTATCCGACCTTTCAGAAGTATCTCCGGACCCACCAGCCGCGCCTGCTGGCGGCGTGGGGCAAGAACGACCCATTCTTTCTGCCGGCAGGCGCCGAGGCCTTTAAGCGCGACATCCCAAAAGCGGTGGTGCGCTTTTTCGACACGGGCCATTTCGCGCTGGAGACGCATGCCGCCGAGATCGCGGCGGCCATCCGCGACTTCCTTCCCGGCTGATCTCGCAACCAGACGCCGCGTCAGGGTGCGCTGGCCGGATCGCCAAGCGTGAGGGTGGCTTCCAGCGTCAGCGAGGTCGGCTGGGCCAGCAGTTCGAGACTGGCCGCTTGGATCAGCCGGCCAAGGCTCAACAGGCTGTCGATCTGTTTTTCGGCCGCTTGGCGGTTGTCGCCGCTGGAGAGCATGGCCCGACTTACGAGCATGTCGCGGTTGTCGGCCAGCGCGGCCTGGAGTCGACCGCCGTCGATTGCGAGCACCGTATTCTCCTGGGCCGGATTATGTTGAGCGGCGCTCTGCTGCGCGGCCGGCGCACCGGCCAGATCGACCAGCTCGCGGACCAGTTCGTACGTCGAGCCGAAGATAAATTGCGAACCGATTCGCGCGGCGGCCGGATTAAAGTTGTACTCGACCCGGGCTTTGTCTTTGGGCGCTTCGCGCGTGGCGAGATAGGTCGCCTTACGGATCTTGGCTCCATGATATTCTTCGCCGTCGAGCAAGAGTTGCGGGCGGCCGGTTTGAATGCCTTGCAGATTGATGATGCCGACGATGTTCTGGAACGTCAGAAACAGCTCGTTGGCAAAGGCATCGTCCTTGGTCTCCAGAATCACGGCCATCGCCGGCAGCTTGAGCGCGGGAATCGGTTTGGACGGCGAGAACTCGCGCCGGGCCACGACGAATTGCCAGCGCGGCGACAGCTTGGCCAGAACTTCGGGGCCGAAATCGCGGCCGGAAAAGTACAGCCCCAAATTCGTATCGGCCTGCGTCAGGCCGGCGTTGACCCGTTCGTCGAACAGATCTTCGCGCGCCTGCCACATGCCGGCCAGATCGCGACAGAAACTCAGATTGGCCAGCGCCTGGCTCGGCTTGAGCAAGGCCGGGGCGCCCTCGGCCGCGCTGGACGAGAAGCACCAGCGGCGGTTGCTGGAAATCTTCGACGCATCGCGCGGCAACTGGGCTTGCAAGCGAAGCCGATTGTCTTCCAGCCGCAAGGCCGCCGTCGCGTACGGGGCCGTTTGAAGTGCATCGAGGATCCCACCAATCAGGATTTCTGCCAGCGGCCTGTCGCTCTTTTTCTTGAGCCCCTTGGTCACCTGCGGCATTTGCCGCAGGGCTTCCAGATCGACCATCGCCCAGGCCAAGGCCCCGTCCGCGCCGTGCCTGGCTTGTTGATACCGGGATTTGCCGGAAAGACCCTGCGCCGAGCCGTCGGCGTGCAGATCGAGCACGGCCCGCAGCGCTTCGCTCTTATTGCTCGCAATCAGCGTGTCGCCAATGATCGCGTGCTGCTCGCCGGGACCGAACGTCCAGACGCGGACGCCGCCGTGCTCCTTCGATTCGACCGGCGACTTCTTTCCCTGGTTACGGGCATGAGCCTCGATCAGCTCGACCAAAGAGGAATTTAACTTGCCGAGCAGTTTGGCATCCTCGGACTTCACGATCAGAATCACCGCTTGATGTTGGGGATCAAAAGCCAGCGTCAGGCCGCCGCCAGTCAGTTGCTTGACGGCAGCCTGCCACGACGTGCCCAACCGCATTTCCAGCAGGCCGATGAGCTGCTGAAATTTGGCGAAGTCGGGCGAATGCAGGGTATTGTCGACAGCCTTGAGTGCCAGCAGCGGCTGGTAATAGTCGGGCGACAACACGGCATCGAGCACCGGACCGGGATTCTGAACGGCGAGCAGGGCCACGGCCGATTCGGGCACCACCCGCGCGGGCTCGGCGATCTCGGCCCGTGCCGGCATGGCGGCCAAGCAGCAGGAAATCGTCAACACTGCCGCAAAAAGCCAGGCGGTCAAAGCTCGCATGGGTCGAAGTCCTTGCGTTGTCTGCACTAGAATGGTTGCGCTCGTCAAAGCACCCGAACGACAATCATACCCGCCGGCCGCCCGGGCGGTTTCAACGGACTGAAGTGTAGCCCGGGAGGGCGAGGCTCCCGCCGAGCCGGGAACCCCGTTCGATCTGACGCTTGGCTCGGCAGGAGCCTCGCCCTCCCATGCCTCGCGCTCCCATTTGAAGGTGGACTGCGAGTTTTTTGAAACTCGCCGCGGGCGTCGGCTGGTATTGTCCATTGCCTTGGTACGAATGGAGCCGCCGCATGGCCGACGACGCTGCTGTTTCTGCTGCCGACCTGGCAACCGTGGACCGCGATTGGGCCTGGCAGGCCTTTCGCCCGACGGCTGCCGCGCCCTGGAACCTCCAACGGGCCGCTCACCTTTATCGCCGCACCGGTTTTGGGGCCTCGTGGCGCGAGCTGCAGACGGCACTCGGGCAGAGCCCGGCCGAGTGTGTCGCCGAGTGGCTCTCGACCGGCGATGGTGACTCGTTCTACGCCGAAGTCCGCTCGACGGTCGCAGCCCTGTGGGGCACCGACAATCGCCAGGACCTGCCGGCCTGGTGGCTGTATGTCATGCTGCACTCGCCGCGGCCGCTGTTGGAAAAGATGACTTTGTTCTGGCACGGCCACTTTGCCACTTCAATGGCCAAGGTGACCGACGGCCGGCTGATGTACCAGCAGAACGAGTTGCTGCGGCGCTGGGCGCTCGGGAGCTTTCGGCCGCTGCTGGCGGGCATGGCGCGCGATCCGGCGATGCTCATCTGGCTCGATTCGACGAACAATCGCAAGTCGCAGCCCAACGAGAATTTTGCCCGCGAGGTGATGGAGCTGTTCGCGCTGGGCCGGGGACATTACACCGAAGCCGACATCAAGCAGGCCGCCCGGGCATTCACCGGCTGGGAAGTGCGGCAGCAGATATTTCGCGTGAACGACCATCAGCACGACAAAGGCGAGAAGCAAGTGCTGGGCCAGCGCGGGGCGTGGGATGGCGACGACGTGCTCCGCATCCTGCTCGACCAGCCGGCAACGGCCGAATTCCTGGTCGGCAAAATCTTTCGCTATCTGGTCAGCGAGGATGATCCGCCGCCGGCGCTGCTCGCGCCGCTGGCCGCAGGCTATCGCCGCCACGACTACGACACGGCCTGGCTGGTCGGCACCATGCTCGCTTCGAACCTCTTCTTCTCGCCGCTGGCGATCGGCCGCAAGATCAAGTCGCCGGTCGAGTACGCCGTGGGCCTGGTGCGGGCCTTGGAGGGCCGAGCCGATACGTATGCCTTGGCCACCGATCTGAACAAACTGGGGCAAGGCGTGTTTTTTCCGCCCAACGTCAAGGGCTGGGACGGCGGCGTGGAGTGGATCAATGCCTCGACATTGGTCGGCCGCGCGAATCTGGCCTGGGCGCTGGTCGGCGGTCGCGACGCCCGCTACGCCAACAAAATCCAATTGCAAAAGCTGGCCGCGCTCGAAGGCGTCGACACGCCCGCGGCCGTTGCCCGGCGGCTGGCCGATTTGCTCGTGGCCGGACCGCTGCCGGCCGAATCGCTCGTGCGTCTGACAGCCTTGGCCAGCGACGGCCCGCGCGCCGAGTCGGTGCCCCGGGTCGTGCATGCCATTGCCACGCTGCCGGAATTTCAGCTCGCTTAAAGCTGGCTTTAAAAAAGGACTGAACCATGCTTCCCTCGCGACGGCACTTTTTGCAAGCCACGTTGGGCTCCTCGGCGCTCGTGAGCTGCGGTCTGAGCGTGCCGCAGTTTTTGGCCCGCAGTGCTCTGGCGGCCGAGGTTCAGGCCAAAGGCACCAAGGGAAGAGGCGCAAAGGACAACGTGCTGGTGGTCGTGCAACTGGCCGGCGGCAACGACGGCTTGAACACCGTGATTCCATTTGCCGACGACGGCTACGCGCGCAATCGCTTCGCCCTGCGCGTGCCAACCGAGCAAATGCTGAAGATCGACGGCCACGTCGCCTTGCACCCGCAATTGAAAGACCTGCGCAAACTGATCGAGAGCCAGCGGGTGGCGATTGTGCAGGGCGTCGGCTATCCGAATCCGGACCGCTCGCATTTCCGCTCGATGGACATTTGGAATTCGGCTCAGCGCAACGTCGAGCACCCGCGCGACGGCTGGCTGGGGCGCACACTGGAGCACGGCCGGCACCAAGCCGGGTTCGACGTGCCGGCTTTGCATTTGGGCTCCGAAGAGCTGCCGCTGGCCTTGGCCAGCCGGCAACTGGCGGTGCCGAGCGTGGAATCGATGGACAGCTTTCGGCTGCGTACGAGCGACGGCTCCGTGCCGCTCTCGACGCTCAAGACGCTGGCCGAAATTCGACGGCCCGACGCCTCGCCGCTGTTGGACTTTTTGTGCCGCAGCACGCTCAATGCCTACGCCGCCAGCCAGCAAGTGCAGCAAGCCCTGGTCGAAGGCAAGACCGCGACGCCCTATCCGGAGAATTTCGGCCTGGCCAAGAAGCTGAAAACGATCGCCCAATTGATCGATGCCGGGTTGGGCACGCGGATCTATTACGTTTCGCTGGTAGGTTTTGACACGCACGCCAACCAGGCTCAGTCGCATAGCAATCTGCTGCGCGAGCTAAGCGAATCGCTCTCGGCATTCGTCGCCGACCTCGCTGCCCGCGGTCATTTGGATCGCGTGCTGGTCCTGAGTTTCTCGGAATTCGGCCGCCGCGTTCGCGAAAACGCCAGCCAGGGCACCGATCATGGCACCGCGGCCCCGGTGTTTCTGGCGGGCGGCAAAGTGCAGGCCGGCCTGATCGGCAAGCATCCCAGCCTCAGCGACCTTGACCAGGGCGATCTAAAGTTCCACACCGACTTCCGCTCGGTCTACGCCGCCATCCTCGACCAGTGGCTTGGCTGCCCCAGCCAGACCGTACTCGGCCAGAAGTTTTTGCCGACGCCCGTTTTACGCGCGTGAAACACGAGCCCAACGGACCCCATTCAGGCGCCGGGATGACCGCTGCGAGCGGCGCTGTTGCGGACGCCAGCGCAGGACAGCCCGTGACGGCGCCGCGCTCGACGCCATTCTTGAAAAGCCTTGCCTGCGGTAGCGTGTATTCGCTCCTACGACGCGTCACCCGGCGGCTCGCCAAGGGCAATCCCACCCGATAAGCGGCCCCTCCGGCAGGGTCTAAGGCTGCTGCGCCGGCAAGGTAAGATACGGGAAGCTCACCGTTGCCATGCTAGACGCTGGCATTCCCTCGAAAGGCCTGTATTATTAAGGTAATTTGGCATTTACTTTAACAACGGAGTGGGCTGTTAAAGTACCGGAGAACATTCTGTACATCCGAACACGTCTGAAAATGAATGCAAAGAGCAGATTTTACAAAGGACGCCCCCGGAAGCATCGTGGATACGCCGCACGGATCGGTTGCGTTTGTACCCCACGATCTTCCTGCCGTAACGCCCCTAACGCCGCAGATCATACGGGCCAATGACATGGCGTTGGTTGCGCTGGGTCAACTGGGTGCGATCGTTCCGTTCTTGCCAAATCCAGAGCTAATTACGGCTCCGTTTATGCGACGCGAAGCGGTCCTTTCAAGTCGCATCGAGGGAACGAATACGGAAATCGAGGGCCTCTATCTTTTCGAGACAGAGGAGCGCGAATCACCTGGAGCTTTGGAAGATAACCCGGAACGACAGGATGCCAGGGAAGTCCTGAATTACGTTCGCGCTCTGGAATTTGGCATTGAACGGCTGCCGAAAATTCCAATCTGCAATCGGCTGCTGAAGGAAATGCATGAAAAGTTAATGGAAAGAGTTGCAAGTTCGCGAGGCAAGAACAAGCGTCCCGGACAGTTCCGGAACGTGCAGGCGTACATCGGCGAAGACATTTTGACGGCGCGTTACGTGGCGCCTCCCGAGGGCGTAGTAGATGTTGCGATGGCACAGTTCGAGGGGGACCTTAATCGGAAGAACGAAAGAATCCCTGCGCTGGTGAAGATCGCCATGCTGCACTACCAATTTGAAGCAATCCATCCGTTCGCGGATGGCAACGGTCGGCTCGGACGGTTGCTAATTGCGTTGCTTCTATGCTCGACTGGTATTTTGCCCGGACCGCTTCTTTACATTAGCGCGTACTTCGAGCGCAATCGCTCGCAGTATTACGAGTTGCTATGGCGAGT
Source organism: Pirellulales bacterium (assembly GCA_036268995.1). Lineage (GTDB taxonomy): Bacteria > Planctomycetota > Planctomycetia > Pirellulales > PNKZ01 > DATATB01. Next base: position 6,989 of record DATATB010000167.1, read on the forward strand.
CAGCCGGTGCGGGGCCTGGACGGATTGGATCACGTTTTTCCTGGAAGGTGTTTCGACCGAGGCAAGCGATGCGGTGAAACGGGCCAAAGAACTTTGTGCATTGCGCGAAGCATATAGACTACTACCCCAGACGCGGCGTGCGTCAGCAAAGACCCTGGAGTTGATCGACATGCTGTTTAATTGGCCGTATGTCACAGTCAATCGGGCAGCGCAAGGGCTTAAAATGTCCTACCCTGGAGCACAAAAGCATGTCGACAATCTGGTTGCTCTCGGTATCCTGAAGCCAATCGGCCAGCGAGTTCGCAACAGACTATACTACGCGCGCGAAATCGTCTCGATCGCCCATTAAAGCATCATCGCGATTGCTCGCGATTGCGTCGAGAATGGGGGTTTGAAGTGTTTGACCAAACGCATTACGTGCCGATCTTAAAGGCGGCAAGAGGCGATTGAGTACGGCTCCCGTCATCCGACCGCCCGCCGCAGAACCGCGCCCCGGCCGTGCCGCTTGCTCGCGTGCAACTCAAAAGGCAAATCGCACGGAAAGGCTGAACGTTTTCCAATGCCTCTCGTCGTTGGTGTGACCCGGACTGCCTAGCCGCCTGTCTGGGCCACCCAACGGCCGAAACGGCCAATGGTTGCCGGCGCTTATCGGCTCAGACTACAATCCCGCCACGTGTTGCACTGAACCAATGCATTGAACCACTGTCGGGTGCGGTAGTCGTCCATCATGAGCGTCTTCCTGGGCATCGATATCGGCACGTCCGGCACCAAAACGCTGGCCGTCAACGAGCAGGGCCGTATCCTCGCGGCCGCCATGGATCATTATCCCTGCTATGTGCCCCGGCCGCTGTGGAGCGAGCAGGACCCCGACGACTGGTGGCGGGCCACGGTCAGCACCGTGCGGGCCGTGGTCAAGAAGGCCCGGCTCAAACCGGCCGACGTCAAAGCCATCGGCCTGTCGGGCCAGATGCACGGCTCGGTCTTTCTCGATGCCAAGGACCGCGTCATTCGCCGAGCCTTGCTCTGGAACGATCAGCGCACGGCCGCCGAGTGCGCCGAGATCGAGAAGCGGGCCGGCGGCCGCGGTAAGCTCATCAAGCTGGTGGCCAATCCCGCGCTCACCGGCTTCACGGCCCCAAAAATCCTGTGGCTGCGGAACCACGAGCCGCGGCATTTTGATCGGCTGCGCAAAGTGCTGCTGCCCAAGGACGACGTGCGGCGGCGGCTGATTGGCGACTATGCTACCGAAGTCAGCGACGCCAGCGGCACGCTGCTGCTGGACGTGGCCCGGCGCAATTGGTCGAAACCGCTCTTGTCGAAATTGGAGCTGGACGCCGATCTGCTGCCCCGCTGCTACGAGTCGGAGGAAGTCACCGGGCAATTGACTCGCGAAGCGGCCGATGCGCTCGGCCTGTCGACCGAGTGCCGCGTCGTGGGCGGGGCGGGCGACTGCGCGGCCGGGGCCGTGGGCAATGGCATCGTCGAGACCGGCTCGCTGAGCACGTCGATCGGCACTTCGGGCGTGATGTTCGTCCACTCGGATGATGTCAAAATCGACCCGGCCGGCCGCGTGCATACGTTCTGCCACGCGGTCCGCGGCAAATGGCATATCATGGGCGTGAATCTGTCGGCGGGCGGCTCGCTGCAATGGTTCCGCAACGAACTGTGCAAGGCCGAGGTCGAGGCGGCCCAGCGATCGGGTGTCGATCCCTACGTGGCCCTGACCGCGGAGGCGGCCAAGGCGCCGGCCGGCTGCCAGGGACTATTCTTCCTGCCGTATCTTTCCGGCGAGCGTACGCCGCACGCCGATCCCGACGCCCGCGGCTGTTTCATCGGCCTGACGCTGGCCCATACGCGGGCCCACCTGCTGCGGTCGGTGATGGAAGGCGTGGCGTATTCGATGCGCGACAGCCTGGAGATCATTCGCGGGCTGGGCGTGCCCGTGCGGCAAATCCGTGCCTCCGGTGGCGGCAGCCGCAGCCCGCTGTGGCGGCAGATTCAGGCCGAAGTTTTCGGGCAAAAGGTCGTTACAATCAATTCTGAAGAAGGACCCGCTTACGGCGTGGCGCTGCTGGCGGCCGTGGGAGCCGGCGCGTTCAAGCATATTCAGGAGGCCTGCCGGGCCACGATCCGCGTCGTCGGCGAGACCAACTCGGCGCGGGCGGCGGCCAAGACCTACGATCGCGCGTTCGGCGAGTACCAGCAGCTTTATTTTTCGCTCAAAGACGATTTCAAACGGATCGCGGCTCTGGCGTAATGGATCGACCGAAAAATAACTTCCTTTTTTCCTGGCCCCTCACCCTGCCCTCTCCCGCGAGGGGAGAGGGGTTTGTGGAGAAGTTATTTTTCAGTCGCCCCTGAAATTGCACCGCACCCGGCGAGCCTGGAGGCTTGGCCCATGAGCGTGCTGTTCATCAACGAGGCGGAAGTCGACCGGCTGCTGGATATCCGGCAAGCGATCGACACGGTGGAACAGGCCTTTGGCCAGCTCGCGACCGGCCGGGCCATGAACGTGCCGCGCGTCCGGGCCAAGGCCCAGGGCATCGTGCTGCACACGATGAGCGCCGCGTCCGACGACTTGGGCCTGGTGGGCGTGAAGTGCTATTCGACCACGCGCCACGGTGCTCGCTTTCATCTGCACCTCTACGAGCAAGCCAGCGGCCGGCTGCTGGCGATTGTCGAAGCCGGCCGCCTGGGGCAGCTTCGCACCGGAGCGGCCACCGGCGTGGCCGTGTCGTTCTTGGCGCCGCCGGGCTCGGCCGAGCTGGGGCTATTCGGCACCGGGCTGCAAGCCCAAACGCAATTGGCGGCCGTGGCTACGGTGCGGCCGATCAAGCGAGCCTTTGTCTATAGCCGCCACGAGGAATCGCGCGAGGCGTTTGCCGAACACTTTTCGGCCAAGCTCGGGCTGGAAATCGTGCCGGTCGATCGGCCGCAAGAAGCCGTCGAGGACTTGCCGATCGTGGTCACCGCCACCACCAGCAGCGTGCCCGTATTCGATGGCAACTGGCTCAGCGACGATGCCGTGGTCTGCGCCGTCGGCTCGAACTGGCTGACTCGGGCCGAAATCGACGCCACGGTTGTGCGCCGGGCCGACAACATCGTGTGCGACAGCATCGAGGCCTGCCGGCGCGAGGCCGGCGATCTGGTCGATGCGCTGGAAAAAGGCATCTTCGATTGGGCTCGAGCCTTCGAACTGGCTGACGTCGTGGCTGGCCGCGCTGCGCTCCGCAAGCGGCATAGCGTCTCGCTGTTCAAGAGCGTGGGCCTGGCCATCGAGGACCTGGCGCTGGGCGCCCGGATCTTGGATCACGCCCGCAGCCAAGGCGTCGGCACCGAACTTCCCATTTAGGGCTGGCGCTGCACGCCTTCGAAAACCGCGAAGCGGTGCGATGAGTTGAGAGGCCGCAAGGCCATTCCGTAGGCCAACCATTTCATTTCCGTAGCCCAGCCATTTATGGCTGGGACTTGCCGCCGTGCCGCGCACGCGCGTCCGGTTCGAGTCGCCCGTTGGGCGACTCGAACCGGACGCGGCCGCTATGGGCGATCGCGGACCCAGCCATGAATGGCTGGGCTACGGAAAGGGGCGATTACGCGAAGCCGACACGGCCTGCCTATCGCTCGTTTCATGCCCGGCAGCTATGCTCTAGGGCGATCGGCCCAGATATTGTTCTGCCCAAGGAGATTGCATCGCCGATGTGGTTCAAACAGATGTTCGCCCGCAAGTCGCTCGAGACGCTCCTGGCCGAAGTGGCGGGCGAGCATCAACTGCGTCGCGTGTTGGGGCCCGTGGCGCTGACGGCCATCGGCGTCGGGGCGATCATCGGGGCCGGCATTTTCGCCATGACCGGTCGCGTGGCCGCCGAAGATGCGGGGCCCAGCATCGTGCTCTCGTTTGTCGTGGCCGGCATTGCCTGCGGCTTTGCCGCGCTGTGCTATGCCGAGTTTGCCGCCATGGCCCCGGTGGCCGGCAGCGCCTACACCTATACCTATGCCACGCTGGGCGAAGTCTGGGCCTGGATGATCGGCTGGGACCTGATCCTCGAATACGCGATGAGCTGCGCGGTGGTCGCAGCGCATTGGGCCCATTATCTCGACGAGTTTCTGATGAGTACGCTCGGCGTGCGCATCCCGCCGCAGCTGCTGGAGGATCCCTTCAGCAAGGTGCTCGTCAATGGCGAGCTCGTCCATGCCTGGTTCAACCTCCCAGCCATCGCCATCATGGCCATCGTCACCGGCGTCCTGATCCTAGGCATCCGCGAAAGCACGACTGCCAACGCCATCCTGGTGTTCGTCAAGGTCGCGGTCGTGCTGTTCGTGATCGCGTTGGGGATCGTGTACGTCAATAAGGACAACTGGACGCAGGTGCCGGTTACCGACCGGCCGGCGACCGACGTCAAGGACTACCTGGCCCGTCATCCAGATGTTGCAGAGAGAGTGCCGCCAGGCGCGGTATCGGAGATCGTCAGCGGCGAGGAGCTGCTCAAGCAGCATCCGGATTTCGCCCGCTCGCTGACGCCGGCGCAGCACATCGAGGTTGCAAAACTGGTCAGCGAAGGAAACAAGTGGGGGCTGTTGGCTTTGCTAGGGATCAAGCACTGGTTGCAGCCGCTGGACGATTCGATGCGCAGCGGGTTCCTGCCTTTCGGTTTGTCGGGCCTGATGGTCGGTGCGGCGCTGGTATTTTTCGCGTACATCGGCTTCGACGCCATTTCGACCCACGCTGAAGAAGCCCGCCGGCCGCAGCGCGACGTGCCGCTAGGCATCCTGCTCTCGCTGGCCGTGTGTACGCTGCTGTACATCCTCGTGTCGGGCGTGATCACCGGCATGGAGCCGTATCCGGGCATCGACACCAAGGCGGCCGTCGCCGCCGCGTTTCGCAAGCGGGCCGAAGTCGAACACAGCGGGCTGTTGTCCAGCGCCGCGGGCATCATCGCGCTGGGCGCCCTGGCCGGCATGACCAGCGTGCTGCTGGTCACATTTCAGAGCCAGGCGCGGGTATTTCTGGCCATCTCGCGCGACGGCCTGCTGCCGTCGAGCATTTTTGCCGCGATTCATCCCCGCTTTCGCACGCCGCACCGCTCGACGTTGCTCACCGGCGGGATCATCTGCCTGGTGGCGGCTTTGACCCCCATCAAGAACCTCGAACAAATGGTGAATATCGGCACGCTAATGGCCTTTGCCCTGGTGTGCGCCTCGGTGCTGATCCTGCGCTTCACGCGGCCAGATGCCGAGCGGCCGTTTCATTGCCCGTGGATCTATGTCGTCGCGCCGTTGGGCATCGCGATCAATCTGCTGCTGATGCTGTTTCTGCCGCTGGAAACTTGGGTGCGGCTGGCCGTGTGGCTGGCGCTCGGGCTCGTGATCTATTTCAGCTACGGCCGGCGCCACAGCGTATTGGGCCACGAACTCCAACGACAATTGCAAACCGAAGGCTGCGGCCCCAGCAACGCGCCGATCGTTCCCGGCGACACGCATGGCAATGATTAACCGAACAAATACAGAAGAAAGGCGACCACGGATTTCACGGATGACACGGATACGAAGCAGTCTTTCCATCCGTGTTATCAGTGAAATCCGTGGTCGACTTCTTCCTTAGTTTTTTCCCCACCCCCCTCTGATATGACTTACCTCAAAATTGCCGGCGGCACGATCTACGATCCGGCCAATGGCCGCTCGGGCGAAGTCGGCGACTTGTGGATCCTCGGCGAAAAAATCGTCGCGGCGCCCAGCGACCCGGCGGTGCGGCCAGCGCGTGTGATCGATGCGGCCGGCATGGTCGTGATGCCGGGCGGCATCGATATGCACTGCCATATCGCCGGTCCCAAAGTGAATATGGCCCGGCGGATGCGGCCGGAAGAAAAACGCACGGCCGAGCCCGTGCTGCGTACGGCGCTCACGCGCAGCGGCACGATGGGCAGCGTGCCTAGCACGTTTGCCACCGGCTACAAGTACGCCGGGCTGGGCTACACCACGGCCTTCGACGCGGCCATTCCGCCGCTGGCGGCCCGGCATGCGCACGAGGAGTTTGCCGACACGCCCTGTCTGGACAAGGGCTTTTATCTGTTGATGGGCAACAACCATTACATCCTGCGCGCGCTAAAAGATGCCGAGCCGGCCCGGCTGACCGCCTTTGTCGGCTGGCTGCTGAAGACGGCCAAGGCCTATGCCCCGAAGCTCGTGAATCCCGGCGGCGTGGAAGTGTGGAAGAGCGACCGCGGCGGCAACGTCCATACACTGGACGACCTGGTCGAGCCGTTCGACGTGACGCCCCGGCAGATCATCCAGGGCGTGGCCCAAGCGGCCCAGGAGCTGCGTCTGCCGCACGCTGTGCACATTCACGCTAATAACCTCGGCCTGCCCGGCAATTGGACCACGACGCTCGAGACCATGCGTGCGCTCGAAGGCCGGCGCGGGCACATGACGCACATCCAGTTCCACAGCTATGGCGGCGGCGACGGGGACGAAAACACGTTCAACTCGAAAACGCTGCCGCTGGCCCAATACGTGAACGAGCACCCCAGCGTCACCGTCGACGTCGGCCAGGTGCTGTTCGGCAAGACCACGAGCATGACCGGCGACGGCCCGTTGGGCTATTACCTGAGCAACTTGTACCGCTCGCGCTGGTTTTCGAGCGACACCGAGATGGAAGCCGGCTGCGGCGTCGTGCCCATCGAGTACAAGAACAAGAACCTGGTTAATGCCCTGCAATGGGCCATTGGGCTGGAATGGTTTCTGCTGGTCGACGATCCCTGGCGCGTGGTGATGAGCACCGATCATCCCAACGGCGCGTCGTTCATGGCATATCCCGAGGTGATTCGGCTGTTGATGGACCGGACCTATCGCCGCGACGTGCTGGCCGGCGTGCACCCGGCCGCCCGCGAGCGCAGCCTGCTGGGCGACTTGGACCGTCAGTACACGCTGGACGAAATTTGCATCATCACCCGGGCCGGGCCGGCGCGAATTCTGGGTTTGACCGATAAGGGGCATTTGGGCCCCGGCGCCGATGCCGACGTGACGATCTATACTCCCGACCCGAATCCGGCCGTGATGTTCGAGCTGCCGCGCTGCGTAATCCACGGCGGCCGGGTCGTCTGCGAGCATGGCGAAATTCGCGAGCCGCTCGTTGGCAAGACGCTGTTTGTCGAGCCGGAATACGATCTCGACGTCGAGCCGGACATCGCCGAGTGGTTCGACCAGAATTATTCGATTCAGCTTCGGAACTACCCGATCGACGCCGAAGAACTGGATCGACCCCAGCGCGTGCCCTGTGTCTAGGACCTGCTGCTTTGAATTCTCAAGTACCTGCCGGGTACAGGATTTCACGGGCTTTGCGGCCATGACAAGGGTCTGCACCAGCGGAAACAAAACTCCAGTGATTGACTTAGCGATTTCTGCGGCAGATAATCTGAAGCGCAGCCTGCTGACGCTGGCAGGCGCATGACTCGGTTAAGACAGCTCGTATTGCGATCCGTCGCGATGCGGGCTTTTTTTGTCGCTACGGACGGCGATACGGCGAATTTGCACGATTCATCCAAAAACGGAGGTGTGCTCATGTCGGCCTTTGAACGTCGGACTTGGACGATCATGGCGGGCATTCTGGTGGCGGCAGCGGCCCAGCCGGTGCTCGCCCATCCGGGCCATGCCGGCAGCGGGTTTGCCGACGGTTGGTGGCACCCGTTTTTGGGCCTCGACCATCTGCTGGCCATGATCGCCGTCGGATTGCTGGCCGTGCGGCTGGGCGGCCGGGCGTTGTGGATGTTGCCCTGCGGCTTTTTGGGCGGCATGCTGCTGGGCGGCGTGGCCGCGGCGGCCGGTGTGCCCTGCCCGCAGGTGGAAGCCGGAATCGTGGCCTCTGTCTTGGTGCTGGGTTTGCTCGTCGCGGCCGGCCGCACAGTGAGTCTGCCGATCGGCCTGGCGGCAGTCATGGCCTTCGCCGCGTTGCACGGGCACGCTCACGCGGCCGAAATGCAAGGCGGTTCGTTCATCGCCTACGCGGCCGGATTTTTGCTGGCCACCGCCCTGCTGCATGCGACGGCAATCGTGGCCGGCATGGCGTTGGCGCGCGGCATTCGGGTGCCGGCGATTCGAGCCTTGGGCGGGGCAATTGCCGCCGCCGGTCTGGTATTGTGCTTGGGAATGATGAGTTGAGGTTGGATTGGTGGCCGAGGCATCACCGTTTCGAGATCGACGTCCGTAACACGGAACCGGATCCCCTTTCGTGCAACGCCGTGCCATTCAAGTCCGCGGCATCGTACAGGGCGTCGGGTTTCGGCCCTACGTTTTCGGGCTGGCGTCGCAACTGTCGCTGCGTGGTTTTGTCCGCAACCAGGCCGGAAGCGTCTCGATCGAGGTCGAAGGCCAGCGCGACGCGCTCGACAGCTTCTTGGACGAGTTGACGAGCCGGCCTCCCCCGCTGGCCCGCATCCAAGAAGTTTCGTGGCAGGAACTCGACTGCCTGGGGCAGCCGGAGTTCCGCATCGAACCCAGCCAGGCCGAGCACGGCAGCCCGGTTTTTGTCTCGCCCGACATCGGCACCTGTGATGCCTGCCTGGCCGAACTCTTCGATCCGGGCGACCGGCGGTATCGCTATCCATTCATCAATTGCACGCATTGTGGTCCGCGGTTGACGATCATTACCGGAGCCCCATACGACCGGCCGCAAACCACGATGGCCGGCTTCGCCATGTGCGACGCCTGCCGCGCCGAGTACGAAAACCCGGCCGATCGGCGCTTCCACGCCCAGCCGATTGCCTGCCCCCAGTGCGGCCCTAGCTTGCAACTGCTCGACGCGGCCGGCGCGCGCATGGATTGCCCCGATCCGCTCGCCGATTTCGCGCAGTCGATCGCCGACGGCATGACCGGCGCGATGAAAGGGTTGGGCGGCTTTCACCTGGTCTGCGATGCGACCAACGCGGCAGCCGTGCATCGCCTGCGCCAGCGGAAGCATCGCGACGAAAAGCCGCTGGCGATCATGGTCGCCAACGTGTCGCAGGCCCGGCGCTGGTGCCATGTGTCAGCAGAAGAGCAAAAACTGCTGGCGTCGAGCCGCAAGCCGATCGTCTTGCTGCGCAAACGCTCGCTGCCGAAAGGCACAACCGGCGAACTTGCGGACTCGATCGCCCCGCGCAATCCCTGGCTGGGATTGATGCTGCCTTACACGCCGCTGCATCATCTGTTGCTCGATGCTCTCGATGGCCGGCCGCTGGTGATGACCAGCGGCAACCAGGCGGACGAGCCGATTGCTTACCGTGACGGCGACGCCCCGCGGCAACTCGCCGGCATTGCCGATTGCTTTTTGACGCACGATCGACCCATCCATATGCGCTGCGACGACTCGCTGGTGCGGGTGATCGACGGCCGTGAGCTGCCGATTCGCCGCTCGCGCGGTTATGCGCCCGAGCCAATCGGCCTGCCGCTCGAGTGCCCGCTGCCGGTGCTGGCAGTAGGCGGACAACTCAAGGGCACGTTTGCCCTGTCGCGAGGTGCTCAGGCCATCGTGAGTCACCACTTGGGCGATTTGGATCATTACGAGGCTTATCGCGCCTTCATCGCCGATATCGAGCTGTACGAGCGGCTGTTCGACGTGCGGCCCAAAATGCTCGTGCACGACCTGCACCCGGATTATGGCTCGACGCGTTATGCCCGCGAGCGTGCCGCAACCGAATCACTAGAACTGCTGGCCGTGCAGCATCATCACGCGCATCTGGCCAGTTGCCTGGCCGACAACGGGCTGTGCGAGCCGGCGATTGGCGTCACCTTCGACGGCACGGGCTACGGGCTCGATGGCGCGATCTGGGGCGGCGAATTCCTGATTGGCGACTATGCCGGGTTTCGCCGCGCGGCGCATGTGCGCTATGTCGGCATGCCGGGCGGCGAGCAAGCCGTCCGCGAGCCGTGGCGCATGGCCCTGGCCCATCTGCTGGATGCCGGCTGCGATCCCGCCCTGCTCGAGCCGGCCGTGCCGCGAGCGCAGCTTAGAATGGCCGAGCAAATGCTCGACAAGCGCTTGAACAGCCCGATCACATCCAGCGTCGGACGCCTGTTCGACGCGGTCGCCGCGCTGGCCGGCTTGCGCCAGCGCGTGAGCTACGAAGGCCAGGCCGCCGTCGAGCTGGAATGGCTCGCCAGCGAAGCGCCGGGAGCCAAATTATACCCGTACGAGATAACGTCGCCCGACGCGCATTGTCCCCCCTCTCCCCTTGTGGGAGAGGGGCCGGGGGTGAGGGGTAGGAGCACTTTCGACTCATCCTCCCCCCCACCGCTCGTCATCGATACCCGCCCGCTGGTGCGCGCGTTGGCCGCCGATTGTCAGCGCGCCGCGCCGCGGGAGGCCATTGCCCGAGCGTTTCACGAAACCCTGGCCGATATAATCTGCGACGTCTGCACGCGTCTGCGGACCACCACCGGCTTGAACCTGGTAGCACTCACCGGCGGCGTATTTCTGAATTCCGTGCTCACCAGCTTGGCGCGCAGGCGGCTAGAACAACAGGATTTTC
>DATATB010000168.1:0-57709 GCA_036268995.1 Pirellulales bacterium
GCTAGCCGGGGTCCAGGGGCGGCAATGAGCCCCCCTGGTCTGCGTGAACGCCAGAAACAACTGCGGCGATAGCCGATCCACTGCATTCTTCGCCTTCGTTCAAACAACGCTTTTCACCCACAGATTCCGCTGAAGACCCAAAAAAAAGAACGACGACAATGGCCTTGGTCCTGAGCTTGCTGTATTCATCCGAAGGGAATACATGCCCCAATTCGGGGAGGTAAAAAAGTTTCTAGCGATGCCTGGGAACGGAAGCGTTGTCGAGCATTACCTTTCGGCGGCCAACGAATTCGACGAGCAAATTACGATCCACCGCAAAGGCTACGCAGTCTTCGACAATGTGCTAGAGCGGATCATGGCGCTTCTTTTCGCAAGGGACGGCGACTTAGCCCGGAAGAAGCGGCTATCCAAGTTGATCATTTACTATATGTATTGGAACTGCGACATCGCGTCCGAGGCGCCCGACAATGCTGCGTCCGACTAAACACTCTGACCCACAGCTCACTGTCCTTCCCATAGCGGGTGCGCTGCTGAAGCGCATTCGGAAAAAGCGCGCTTGCACTATTGAAGATCTCCGCAAATTCACCGAGAGCATCGGTCCTGACCGCATCCCGCTGTTGATGCCTTCGATAACTCTTCTCTACCTGCTTGGCTTGGTTGAGTACCGCCGGAAGACGGATTGCATGGAGTATGTCGGGTCGTGAAACTCAGCAAGCTTTACTCGAACTTCCCAAGGAAGTTCCGATCTGTCAAATTCAACGACGGCCTAAACGTTGTGCTGGGGCATATCGTAAACCCCAAGTCCCGCGACAAGGACACGCACAATCTTGGGAAGTCGCTCTTCGCCCAATTAATCGACTTCTGCCTAATGAAGCAGAAGGAAAGCGCGTTTTTCCTCTTCGAGCACGAGCAATTTGAGGATTTCGTTTTTTTCCTTGAGCTTCGCACTCACCAAGGCAAATACATAACAATTCGTCGCTCGGTCGCGGAGGCGAGCAAGGGTTCATTCAAGCGGCACGACCTAGGCGACCAAGATTTCATCGATCTTGGAGAGCCCCAATGGGACCACTGGAATCTTCCATTCGAAAAGGCAAGGGAGGTTCTCGACGGCGCACTCGACATGGCGGTACTAAGGCCCTGGTCTTTCAGGCAAGCGGTCTCATACTCCCTCCGTTCGCAAAAGGACTTTGACGAACCCTTCAAGCTCGCGAAGTTCCTCGGCGGCCATGCAAACTGGAAACCATTTCTGTCGCACGTCCTAGGGTTTGATGGCAAGACCGTTGCGAGCGGCTACGGATTAGAGGCGGAGCTCGCGACACTAAGGAGTGAGGAGAAGCAACTGGCCGCACGCACAAACGGCGTCGAAGAAGCAGACGCCATTCGGGGCCAAATTGAAATTGTTGAACAAGACGTAGATACAATTCAACAGGAGCTGGACAAGTTCGACTTCTCACCAGAGGACAAGCGGGTAACACGGCAACTGGTGACGTCGATCGACGGCCGAATCGTGCAGTTGAATGAGGCCCGATACACTCTCAGCTCCGACAAAGCACGAATCCAGTCCGCGATGTCAGTACATCTTTCAATCGACTTGAAATCTCTCAGCAAAATATTCGGGGAATCAAAGATATACTTCTCCGATCAGGTCCAAAAAGACTTCGCGGCACTCGAAAGATTTAACCGGGAGTTGGCTGAGGAGCGCGACGAATACCTACGAAAGGACTTGGAAGAGATCGACGCTCAATTGGCGCGCACCGACACGGAGCTAGCCGAGTTGAACGAGGAACGTGCCGAAGCCCTCGCGTCGTTAACGGATGCAGAATCGCTCTCGAAGTATAAACGCCTGACAAAGCAGCTCGTGAGTCGGCAGGCGGATCTTGAGACCTTAAAGAGAGCGCAAGCAGCTCTGAGCGAGCTGATCTCCAAACGGAAGGAGATTAAAAAGAAGGGGAAGAAACTGGAGTCAATTGCGGCGGAACTGGAAAAAGCCGTCAACAACCCCTCCGCTCGCTACAAAGCCATCCACTTGTACTTTAACCAGATTGTGACGAAGGTCATTGATCTGCACGCGAATCTTTTTTCGCGAGTGAATAAAGAAGGGCATTTGGAATTCAACGCCCAGATTCTGGACAAGTCTGGAAAGCCGTCAAGCGCAGGAGAGGGTTTCTCGTACGGTCGCCTCCTCTGTATTGCGTTCGATTTATCGATTATCAGGGCATACCTCAAAGAGCCGTTTCCACATTTCGTCTATCACGACGGATTTCTCGAAACTCTCGACGATCGAAAAAAGCTCAACCTTATAGATGTTTCCCGTGATTACTGCCGCCTCGGCGTTCAGCACATTGTCACAGTTATCGACTCGGAGCTCCCTCACGATTCCAGCGGAAAACGCGTTTCGTTCAGCTCCGATGAGATAATCCTCACGCTTACCGACGAGGGGAACAACGGCCGCCTCTTCAGGATGCCACCCTGGTAGCTGATGTTCAGCGCCGCGCCGAAAATGCCGTCTATCCCGAAGGCAACTCTTGCTACGAATGCGGCTGGGCCCGATCAGGGCGTCATTATTGGCTGCAGCCGGCGCTTGGTTGATGCACAGGCCTGCTTTTCCGCAGCCCTTCGTTCTCTTGCGCGAGTTGAATGTGCTCTCGTGTTGCGACAGCGGCTCAAGCGGGCGCAACAGTTGATGGCATGCGATTACTGGCCCGCCGCGTTTCCGGCGCCGAAGAAGCGCCTGCAGACCTTTTTACACGCTTTCGCCGTTCGCGAATGCCTAGCGGGCCGAACCTTCCGGTCATTTCACTCGTTCGCGTAGGGCATCATGATTTCGCCGGCGGCGATGCCGGCGATGGCGGCGAAACCGCCGTCGGCGATGGAGGCACCGAGCCGGTTGGCATTGCGCAGATAGCGATCGCTGGGGCGGCGGCCGGTGAGCTTGCGCTGCAAGTCGTCGCAAAAACAATCGGCAGCTTCGTGCACGAGCGTGTCGCTTTGCCGCGCGGCATACAGACTGGTGCAGAGCATGATGATGGCGTCTTGCACGCGCAGCGAGACTTCGGCCATGCGGCATTGCCGGTCGGCCAAGGCGAGTTGATACTTCCGCATCAGGCCGCTGATCTCCAAGGCCGAGTGGCCCAGCCAATCGACCGCAAACTCCGCGCGCTTTTGCAGGGCTGGCGGCATCTTGGGCAGCTCGGGCTCGGGATGCCGGCGGATCTTTTGCCCCAAGAACCACTTTGAATACTGCCAGAGCGGCTCGCGCAGAGCCCAGGCATGGGCCGGGTTGGCGAGGTTGGGCTTTTTGATGCCGGCGGCCGCCAGCGTCTTGCCGATCGGCTCGAAAAACTGCGTGCCGTGCTGCTTCACGAGCGACTTGAAGAAGGCCATGCCCAGCATTTCGCCTTCGCCTTCGTAAATGCAAGGGGCCAAAAACTCGTGGACGTTGTCGCCGAACATGTGGCCGTGCAGGAAGGCCCGGCCGCCGTGCGTCTTCATCATCAGCTCGATGGCCGCTTCCTTTTGGGCCTCGCTGCCAAAAATCTTGGCGATGATGCACTCCATTTCGCCACGATAGCCTTGATCGATCAGGCCCGAGCACCAGGCGACCAGCGCGTCGCTGGCCACGATCAACCCGGCCAGCCGAGCAACGCGCCGCCGCACCAGCTCGCGGCTGGCGATCGCGGCGCCGTAGGTCTTGCGGAAGCGAGCCCAGGGGAGCATGCCGGCCAGCATCAGCCGCATGTTGCCGGCCGAGGCGGCGCACAGCGCAACACGCCCGAGGTTCAGGCCATGATAAGCGATCGTCAGCCCGTCGCCCCGAGCGGGTCGCAACAGGTTGGCGGCCGGCACGCGAAAATCGCGGAAAATGATCCCCTGGTTGTAGGCGTGCTTCAGCGCGTACAGGCCGTATTTCTTGAGTTGAAAGTGCTCGTTCTCCGCGTTGGGCAGTTCGACGACCAGCACGGCCGGCCGATCGTCGATGAGGCACACCAGCCCGATCGTGCGACCCGGCACGACATTGGTGATGAACAGTTTTTCGCCGTTGACGACGTAAGCGTCCCCGTCGAGCACGGCCCGGGTGCGCAGCGCGGTCAGATCGGAGCCGGCGCCGGGCTCGGTGAGGGCGAAGGCCGAGAGGCGTGAGCCGTTGGCCAGGCCGGGCAAGTACCACGATTTTTGCTCGGCGTTGCCGAAGGCGCGCACGGGGTCGACCGCCCCGATGCAGCCATGCACGCTGGCCAAGCCCGCCACGGTGGGATCGATCGTCGCCATGCGCGTGAGAAACGGTGCAAAGCTGGCAAACGCGGCGCCCGATCCGCCGTACTCACGATCGACGAGCAGCCCCCAATAACCGGCGGCGCCCAACTCCTGGAACACGGCGTCGGTGATCTTGCCGGCCGAGTCCATCAGCGTGCCGGCGGCGCGGTGTCGAGCCGCAATGGCCAGCGACGCGTCCATGACCTTGGTCACTTCCGGCGGCGTGTTGGGCGTCTCGCTGGCAAACAGCTTGACCGGCACCTCGTTTTCCCACACGGCGCGATGGGCCGGGCTGGCCGTCGTCTGATATTGCGGGGCGAACAAGGCCTCGACCTGGTCGTCGGCTCGGTCGATGGCGCCGGTGCGCCGGGATTCTTCCTCGCTCTTGCCGCCGAGCTTTAATGCGGTTTCGGCGAAGGACGCCTGTTCGACCGGGGGCTGTTCTGTCGGGCTGTGCATGGGGCCGGATTCCTTGATAAATGAACCGCACCGCAACTCCGGCGGTGCCACAATCTATTCTACGCCGCAACCGGGGCTCAAAAATCAGCCGATTGCAGCCTTGTCGGCATACATCGAGTCGATCAGATCGGCGTAATTGGCGGCAATCTGGCTGCGACGCAGCTTGAGCGTGGGCGTGACTTCGCCGCGTTCGGCCGAAAAGGGGCGATCGAGCAACACGAAATTCTGCACCTGCTCGTACCGCGAGACCACCGCCAGCCGCTGGTCCACGCACTCTTTGACCAACCGTCGGACCCGCGCGTCGCTCAGCCAATCGTCGGACTCCAGTTGGATGCTGCGCGACTCGGCCAGCGTCTTCAAGACCTGCACGTCGGGCACGATCAGCGCTGTCAGATAGTTTCGCCCATCGCCTACGACCAGTGCCTGCTGGATGAGTGGATCCTCGGTAAGCAGCGATTCCAGATGCACCGGAGCAATGTTCTTGCCGCCGGCCGTGACGATCAGTTCCTTTTTGCGGCCGGTGATCTTCAAAAAGCCGTCGGAGTCCAGCTCGCCCAGATCGCCCGTATGCAGCCAACCGTCGCTGAGGATCGCGGCGGTGGCGGCCGGGTCATTCCAGTAGCCGAGCATCACGTGCGGCCCGCGGGTGAGGATTTCGCCTTCGGGCGAGACTTGCACCTCGACGCCCGGAATCGGCCGGCCGACGGTGCCCAGTTTGTGATGCCGCTGGGTTTCGGTCGCGATCACCGGCGAGGTCTCGGTCAGACCATAGCCTTGCACCAGCAGGAGCCCTTGTTGCTCGTAGACGCGGGCGATGTGCTCCGGCAGCGGCGCGCCGCCGGAAACCAGCAGCCGCATCCGACCGCCAAACAGCGCGACCAGCGCGCCGGGCTTGTCGACCATGCCCTGCTCGACCAGAAAGCGATACACCTTCTCGAAAAAGTACGGCACGCCATTGAGCAGCGTAGGCAGCAGTTGCCGGCAATTGGCAATCACCGACTCCGGTGCATCGGCCAGTGCCAACTCGCTGCCGGATGCCAGCCAGGTGTACAAATCGCAAGTCCGCGCGAAGATGTGGCTGAAGGGGAGCCACGTGAGCCGGCGATCGCCTTCGCGCTGGCCGAAGATTTCGAGCGACGACAGCGCGTTGCTCGCCAGGTTGCGCTGGCTGAGCATCACGCCCTTGGGATCGCCGGTCGTGCCGGACGTATACAAGATCGTGGCCAGGTCGTCGGCGCGTACGCTGCGCTGGGCGTCGGCCTGCGCCTGCTCGGCAACCCGCTCGTCAATGTCGTGCAGCAGTTCGCCGAAGCGCACCAGTTGCATATGCGCGCGAGCTTCGGGGCAGGCGTCGAAGGCGACCCACTTCAGTTGCGAGACGAGCGGCGCCGCATCGCGAATCAGCTTTTCGGCCTGTTCCTCGCCGGAGATGAGGACGACCCGGGCGCCGCTGGCCTGAATTTGATAGGCGATTTGCCGCCCGGACAACGACGCGTGAACCGGCACATGTACGGCCTGGGCCATTTGAATGGCCAGGTCAGCCACGATCCACTCGTAGCGATTGGGCGAGACGAGCACCACGCGATCGCCGCGCTCCACCCCCAGCCGCACCAGTGCCGCAGCCGCGCGGCGTACGTCGGACAGCAGCTCCTCCCAGTTCACCGGCACCCAATCGGCGCCGCGGTGGACCACGAGCGCCGGCTGCGTGCCCCGCGCCGCGACCTGGTCGCACACGAGCGAAATCACGGTGGTAGATTCTTCAGCCGCCGTCATGCACCTGGTCTCGCACTTGCCGCTTCAATCGAGGCGCTCAAAGATCGTGGCGATGCCCTGGCCGACGCCGATGCACATCGTCGCCAGTCCCAATCGGGCGCCGCGGTCGATCATTGTGTGAATCAGAGTGGTGGCAATCCGAGCGCCGCTGGCGCCTAGCGGATGGCCGATGGCAATCGCGCCGCCGCGCACGTTCAGCTTGCTTTCGTCCACGCCCAACATGCGAATGCAGGCGATCGTCTGCGACGCAAAGGCTTCGTTGATTTCGATCAGATCCATGTCGGCGAGCTTGAGACCCGCGCGCTTGAGCGCCTTTTGCGTGGCCGGCACGGGGCCGGTGCCCATCACGGCCGGGTCGACACCGACGACGGCCGTGGCCACGACGCGCACCAGCGGCTTGAGGCCCAGCTCGTGGGCCCGCTCGTCGGACATCATTAAGAGCGCCGCGGCGCCGTCGTTCAGGGGCGAGCTGTTGCCGGCCGTGACAGTGCCCATGCCGGGCATGAAAGCGGGCTTGAGGGCCGCCAAGGTCGCCATGTTGCAATCAGGCCGGACGCATTGATCAAAGGTCACCTGGATGCGACGGCCCGCCTCGTCGTGTCCCCACACCGGGATGATTTCAGCCTTGAACTCGCCGGCGGCATGCGCGGCCGCCGCGTGCAGATGGCTGCGCATGGCGAAGGCATCTTGCTCTTCGCGGCTGATGCCTTGCGTCTGGGCCAGGAACTCGGCCGTGACGCCCATGCTCAGCGCACCCTTGCTGGTGTGCTGGAACAGTTTTGGGTTCAAGTCCACATCCTGGTCCATCGGAATATGCTGCATGTGCTCCAGACCGCCGACAATCTGCACGTCTTCGAAGCCGGCGATAATGGCGTGCGTGGCCTGGTTGACGGCCTGCAAGCTCGAGCCGCAGAGCCGATTGACGGTTGTGCCGCCGGTCTGGGCTGGCAGGCCCGACATCAGACCGACGCTACGAGCGACATTCAGGCCTTGCTCGCCCTGTTGCTGCGTGTTGCCCAGCACCAGGTCCTCGACCACGGCCGGGTCGATGCCGGTCCGCTCGATCAGGGCCTTGACCACGGCCGTGGCCAGGTCGTCCGAGCGGACATGGCGAAATACGCCTTTTTCCTTATGCGACCGGCCCACTGCGGTGCGCACGCTATCGATAATCACTGCGTTTTTCATGGCCGCTCAATTCGCTCGAGTTAGCTCAATGCGATCTGCTAAAGGATACTCCACCAGACAATTCTAGGAGTGGAGTCCAATCGCTCAGTCGTAAAATCCGGTCCCCTTGGCCGCCATGTCCAGCAGCCGCTGGGTGGGTTGGTAGCGAGCCCCCAGCGATTCAAAGGCCTTTAATCGCTCGACGATGGATTTTATTCCCTGCTGATCAGCCCAAAACAGCAGGCCGCCCAAAAACGGCGGAAAACCGATACCGAAAATCAGCCCCAGGTCGACGTCGCGCGGATCGCGCACCTTTTTCTCGTCCAAAATGCGGCTCGCTTCCACGACCATCGGCAAGAACATGCGGTCGATCAACTGCTCGTCGCTCAATTTCGATTTGCCGCGAACGAGCGGCGTCAACACTTCGGCCAGGGTGGGGTCGGGCTGGCCTTTGCCCTTTTTGTCTTTGTAGCTGTAGAATCCGCGGCCCGATTTCTGCCCTAGCCGGCCGGCCTTGACCATCGCGTCGAGCACTGGAGATTCGACGATGCGGTCGGGAAACGCCTCGTGCATCACGTGGCCGGCGTGCAGCGCCGTGTCCATGCCCACCACGTCGTACAACGTGAGCGGGCTCATCGGCATACCGAAGCTTTTGGCCGCGCCCTCCACGCGGCGCGGGTCGACACCTTCTCGCAGCAGCTCGAGCGCTTCGTTCATGTACGGCAGCAGCAAGCGATTGACCAGGAATCCCGGCCCGTCCTGCACGACGATTGGGCTCTTGCCGATAGCCTTGGCGAACGCCACGGCCGTGGCCACCGTCTGGTCGCTGGTGCGCGGGCCGCGGATCACTTCGACCAGCGGCATTTGCCGCACCGGGTTGAAAAAGTGAATGCCGACAAACCGCTCCGGATGCTTGAGCCCGGCCGATAATCGCTCGATCGAAATGGCCGACGTGTTGCTGGCCAGGATGGCATCGGGCTTGAGCTGCGGCTCGATGCGGGCATAGAGGTCCTTCTTTACCTTGGGGTTCTCGACGATCGCCTCGATGACCAGGTCCGCGGAGGCCAATTCGGCATCCAAGGTAGTGGCGTTCACCAGCGGCACGAACTTGAGCATTTTCTGGGCGTCGGGAGCACGCGTGGCTTTGTCGTAAGACACTTCTTCCAGCGCTTTGCGCACGCCGCCGGCCAGCGCCTTCGGGTCGGCATCGGTGATCGTCACCGGCAGCTCGCGCTTGGCACACGCCGCGGTAATGCCCGAGCCCATGATGCCGGCTCCCACCACGCCGACTGACTTGATCGGAGTGGGCTTCACGTTGGTCGCCGCGATGCCGGGATCTTTTTTGTTGCGATCGGTGAGCAGAAACACGTTGATCAGCGCGCGATTGATTGGCGAGCCGAACAGTTCGGCAAAGCCCTCGGCCTCCTGCACGCAGGCCGCCTGCAAATCGCCTTGCGAGGCTCCCAGCATCAGTTCCAATGCGGCCAATGGGGCGGGGTAGTGCCCCTTGGTCTGCTGCTGGATGTAGGCGCTGGCCGTGGCGCCGAGAAACGTCAATTCGGTTTCGTCCATCTCGATCGGCTGGCTCCAGCGCTGCCGATCGAGCAGGTACTGGCCCGTGCGCCGCTCGTCGCGCACCAGTTGCCGGGCGGCTTCTTCCAAGTGTGCCGAGGGGACGACGTCTGTGGCCAGTCCCATCAGCACCGCGCTGCGGCCGTCGATCGTTTCGCCGCTAGAGATCATCTCAATCGCATTGCCCAGACCGACCATCCGCGGCGTGCGGGCTGTGCCGCCCCAACCGGGAAACAGCCCCAGCTTGACCTCTGGAAAACCATACTGGGCTTTCGGGCTGTCGCTCATCAGCCGCCGATCGCACCACATGGCCAGTTCCGCCCCACCGCCCAGACAGAGGCCATCGATCGCTGCCACGCTCACCAACGAGCATGTTGACAGCCGAGCAAACAGCTCACGCCCGCGCGTGGCAAACTCAATGACTTCGTCACGCGAGACATCCACCGAGGCGGCGAATTCGCGAATGTCGGCGCCGGCAATGAAGATGCCCGGCTTGGCCGAGCAAATGATCAGGCCCGCCAGATCCTGCCGCGGTAGCAGTTGGTCGAACAGGTGCTCGAGTTCGTCGAGCACGCCGCGCGACAGGATATTGGCGCCCTTGTCCGGCGCGTCGAGCGTGAGCACCGCGAGATCCGGTTCGGGAAACGTCAGCTTGATCGACGGCGCATCGGCCATAAGTCCACTCCTGCCAATTGCCCGCGGGTTTTTGTCGAACGACTGAGAAAAACCCCGGGCGTGCGCTTGTTATAGCACACGCGGGCAGGCTTGGAATCGGGGCCAGGGGAGGGCCGTGTGCCGAACCTTACCGCACGGCGCGGTTTTGGTCGGCCCACCAGTGCTTCCAGCGGTCGATGCGCTCGACGAGGCTGAGCGGGGGACTGTCGGCGGGCTGGGCAATGTCGCGGCCGATGATCCGCGGCAGGCTCTCGAGGGCCGCGCGGCGCGCTACTGGATCGTCGAGCAATTCGACCAGCAAGGCGTCGTACTGCGCGTCGCGCAGTTCGCCGATGGCCACGGCCGTTTGACGCCGCACTTCGCCGTCGTGATCGTGCGCCAGGCGCTCGAGCGCCGGTGGCCCTGCGGGCGAACCGAGCCGGGCCAGCGCCACGGCCGCTTCGAGCTGCACCGATTTGTCGGTCGAGCGCAGTCCGACCAGCAGGCGTCCGGGATCGGACAGCACGCCGGGCCGACTCAGCCCACGCAGCGCGGCGCGCACGACCGGAGGATACAGATCCGCCAGGGCCGGCAACAGCACGTCGCAGTCTTCTTGCCGGGCGATGCGGGCCAGGTGCTCGCAGGCCAGGCGGCGGATTTCGTCGGCCGGATGGCTGATGCCGGCGTAGAGCAGCGGCCGGGCCAACTCGCTCGTGTCGTCGCGCACCGCGGCCAGCAGCCAGCGGCAGACCAACTGATCGCTTTCAGCCGCCCCCAAGCCGGCAATGCGATCGACCGCCAATGGCGACAGCGGTTTCTCCAGCGCAGCTTGAGCCAGGTCCGAGCTGGCCTGGCGACGGGCAACCACGTCGGTCGAAGCCAGTTGCTCGAGCGTGCGGAACCGCGGATCGAGCGGCGGCAACAGTTCGCGGTAGACCGACTCGGGGATCCGCTCTTCGCGCTCGAGTCGCAACGTGGTGACGATCGGCAGCAGCCGCGGGCCGAGCAGCCGCAGGGCATTCAGCGCCGCGCGGCGCCGATCTTCGGGCGTGTCTTCGGCCTGCAAGGTTTCGATCAGCAACTCGGCTTGCTTGAACTCTTCGGCCGATAGCGGAGGAGCCTGTGCAGCGGCTTTCGGCGCGGCGGCAATCGCGGGATCAACAACGGTCTGACGTTCGGCCCGCCACTTGGTTCTTAAATGGGTGATGACTTCCTCTCGCCGCTCGACAGGCAAATCGGCCGTAAATTCGGCGGCCGGCGGCCAGCGCCGGGTCAATTGCTCGGCCGCCGCTTTGCGCGGCAGATAAGTCGCATTTCCCAAAGCCTCGAGCAACAGGGGGCCGGCAGCTTCGATCGGCCAGGCATCGAGCGCTTGAACCATTTGGCGCTGCACTTCGGCACTGCGATCGGACAAGAACGTACGCACCAGCGGCCGGACTTCGTCGGGTTGCTGGCGCATGAGCATTTCGGCCACCACTTTGCGCACGCGCCAGCTCGCGTCCGACGCCGCTTCGCGGACCGAGGCCTCGTCGTGCAAATCGGCCGCCGCCAGCACGGCCGCCGCCCGGATGATCTCGGAGTCTTCGTGCAGTTGCTTGCGGACCGCGGCTTGGGCGTCGGCGCCGCCTATGCTGCCGGCCGCGGCGATTGCCGCCAGGCGCACGTCGAGCACATAATCTTCCATCGCCAGCTTGGCCCATTCCAGCGTGCGCGGATGCCGCCGCGCCGCCAGCGCGCGCAACGTGGCCACTCGAACGCGGTCGGTCGGGTCGCTGCGCAAATCGGCAACCATCGTTGGCAACTCGCCACGCTCGGCCTTGGCCCAACACTCGAGCACCGCCAGCCGAACTTCGGCCGACGGGCTGCGAACGGCCGAGGTAAAGCACGGCGCATCGGCCGGCTGCACGCGCCGCGACAAGGCGTACAGCAACTCGGCGTGCAGCTCGGGCAGATAATTGGCGGCATGCGCGTCGTCGAACCGGCCGTATTCGGTTTCCAGCGCCTGCAAGGCGGCGGGCACTTCGGGAGCGTCTAGATGAGCCAGGGCTTCGGCCGCGGCACGCCGCAACGGAAGCTTGAGATCTCGATTGCGAACCGTGCGCACAAGCTGCTGCTGCCCGGCCGCATCATGCTGACGGCTCAGGGCAATCGCGGCATTGGCCGCCACGATCGGCTCGCTGCTAGCCAGCGCCGCGTGCAAATCGGGCTGCTCATCCGCCGGCAGACCCAGCATTTGGTACATAGCCGGGTTTTGCCAGCGGTACTCCGGCTGATTGGCCGACGAGCCGGGTGGCGGAAAGGTGCGGATCCACACATCTTGGTTGAGCGCCGGCGACGCTTTGGCGACGGCCGCGGGATCGGGCTTGGCCGCCACGTCCAGTTGCTTCGTTCGCAGCCCGGCCATGCCAGTCCAGCGCTGGCAGCCAGGCACCGACCAAATCGCCGCTAATACGGCGACCGCCAGAGCGTGGGCTTTCCATCGGCCAGCAACCACGGGCAAATCCTTTTGCCTGGTGAATCAACGCGCTTAGCGGCGCGGAATGAAGAAAAGTTGGCCGGGACGATTCATGTCATAGCAGCGAAAGAACGCGAGAGTTCCAGAGCGTCGCTAATCGGTTTTCGGAAGTCTTACGACTTCCGCTACACTTGATGCTTTATTTTGCCTCGGCCAGGGTGGTGCGGCTCTTTTCCAACCATTGGTTGAGCCGGTCGGCCTCGTCGGCCAAACGCACGGTGCGATCGGAATCATTCAGCCGCTGATCGTTGGCCGTGGAAATCAAGCCGTCGATCTTGTTCGCCAGGTCCGTGACAAACTTGCGGGTCGAAGGCTCGATAGCGGCCGCCGACAGCCCGCGATTGGGATCCTGGCCTTTCAGGGCCGAATTGGTCCGCAGCAGGCAATACGTCAGATTCTCGCTGTTCACTTTGCCGGCATCGGGCACGGGCGCCTTAGTGGCGATGCCGATGGCCAGCCGGCCGATCAACGTCGACAGGTCGCGCAGCGCCGCGCCGTCCTTGAACACGCGCTTTTCCAGCGAGCCAATGGCCTGGGCCGCATCGGCCCGAAAGATATACGCCGCGTCCTCGTCGCCAATCAATTGCTGCAATGCCGTGACGGCCTCGGGCCGGTTGGCTTCGGGCCATTTCGCCGCCATCTGGGCCAAGGCCTGCGCCGCGCGGTGCCGCAGCCAGAATTGGCCGGCCGGCGTGCCCACGGGAGAAGGCTTCTTTTCGGAGATGATGGATTCCAGCATCGGCGCCAACTCCTTGCGCATCGGCACGGCCACTTCCAACTCGCAATGCCGCAAAATGCCGTCCATGGCCGCGATCCGCACCACGTCGATTTGTCCGAGGTCGGCCGCCGCCTCCTTGAGCCGAACCAGAGCCTCGGGCAGCGGAACCGCACCGACGCCGCCAATCGCCGGCTCGGCCTGATCCAGGATGGCAATCAGCGCCATGCAGTTGTAGCGGACCACTGGATGATATGCGTCCTTGAGCGCAATGTTCGGCAGCACGTCGAGCAGTTTCTTATTCAGTCGCGTGTGTACGTCGGGCTCGGCGGCACGGCCGGACATCGACAGATCCTGCTTCTTGAAGACGCCGCGCTTCTTGGGCAGATCGGTGATGTTTTCCGCCCACGTCAGCTCGGCAATGCGGAAGCGGTAATAATCGTCGAAAATCTTCTCGTCGTCGGCCAGCGTGAACTTGCCGTCGTTGAGGATGCGCGTAATTTGGGTCCGCGCCCGGGGATTCAGCTCGATCGGCATCATGATGCCGTCGGCCCCCTTGTATTCGCGCACTTCCTGATACTGACGGAGCATCACAGGAACTTCGTCCTCGACAGCCGCGTCGGCCGCGGGAGCTTCGGCGGCCGCAGGTGCCTGGCACGACGCGCGCGTGGCGAGCAATCCAACTGCCAGCAGCATGGCTGCGGCGCCGACGGACATGCGTTTCCAAAAACAATAATTCGAAAGGCTCATCAGCGGAGCATCCTGTATCGAGCAGCAGTCGCCAATCTCAGCCGCGATACGAATTTTCGGCGGCGACGTGAATCAATTCAACTGTAAGACCAAACAATCTCAGCGGCACGAGATCACCGATTGGACCGGTGGCGGCCGGCAAAAGTCCAAACTGCTTGGTACGACGCGTTAGTCTGCGCGAAAGCGAGAGTTGACATGACGCCCCATTGCCGCTTCCGGCTTGGCTTATTGCCGCTTCCGGCTTGGCTTATTGCCGCTTCCGGCCTGGCTTGTTGCCGCTTCTGGCTTGACTTGCGCAAGCCGCAACCAGAAAACGAGTTGAGGCAGTACCTGACCTTCCTTTAAGGTATCCGGCCCGTGCGCGCGGGTCAAGCTGATCGCGCCGCAAATGTGCTTGCTGCGCTAGCTTTTTTGCCGAGCCGGGAGTGTCCGCGGCCGGAGCGTCGCGGGGCGGTTTGCACTCACCCGGCCGGTTTGCCAAAGCGCTGTTCGAGTTGGGCGATTTTGTCGACGCGGCGGGCGTGCCGGCCCCCTTCGAACTCGGTCTTGAGCCAGATTTCGACCATCCGGTCGATCAGCTTTTCGCCCAGCATGTCGGCCGACAGGCAAAGCACGTTCAAATCGTTATGCCGCCGGCTCATCTCGGCCGACAGGTCGTCGTGGCAGGGAGCCGCGCGCACGTGGGGAAACTTGTTCGCCGAAATGCACATGCCGATGCCGGTGCCGCAAATCAGGATGCCGCGGTCCACCTGGCCGGTGCTCACCTGCTCGGCCACGACCGAGGCGATGTCCGGGTAGTCGACACTGTCGCAACTGTGTGTGCCAGCATCCACTACTTCCTGGTGCATCCGCTTCAGTAGCTCGATGATCCGTTCGCGGACGGCAAACCCGCGATGATCGCTTCCTACGGCAATACGCATAACTGAAACCTCTTTCATCCGAGCGGCACGTGCCGCCCGGGTGCCTTCTGAAAACCACTTGCCTCGATGCTAGAATCGAAGTTCTTCCAGCCAGTAATCCAGTTGCTCGCCGATCTGCACCGCGCAGCGCCGATACAGGTCGGCAGGTCCGCCCACCGGATCGGCCACGTCCGAGCCGTCGCGGCAGACCAGCCTCGTGCGCTCGGCGGCTTCCGGCCACTCGGCGAGAATGGCCTGCCGATGCGAGCGCGTCATCGTCAGAATCAAGTCGGCGTGCCGCACGAGTTGCTCGGTCAGCGGTTGGCTCTCGTGTGCCGACATATCGATGCCCATGTCGGACATGACGGTCACCCCCTCGGGGCTGGGTCGGCTGCCCATCATGGCCGCAATGCCGGCCGACATGACAATCACGCCCCGGTCTTCCACTTCGTCCGGGCGGCAAGCCAGCCGCTCGGCGAGTCGCTGGCGGAACATGGCTTCGGCCATCGGACTGCGACAGGTGTTGCCCGTGCAAATAAACAGAATAATCACGCTTGCCAGCCGCTTGATCGTTTGTTCGGAAACCACTCCCAGCCGCACCACTTCGAACCGGTCTTCCAACACGCGCACCACGCTCGACGGCTGGCCGAAGCGGCTGCGGCCGTCGTCCAGCACCAATTGCAGCCGATTTCCCCAGGCTTCGAGCACTTCCTGCGCCGTCACCGCTTCCATGCGATCCGGGCGTAGCGCATTGACCATCACCACGGGCCCGGCCAGCAATCGCAGCACGTCGCGAATCGTCTGATGGCCAGGCACGCGCAGCCCCAGATCGCCGCCGGGGGCCACGGCCCGCTGGACCGACGTGGCCAGCAGTTTGAGCAAACTACCGGGATGCTTGTCGCGAACCACCAGCGTAATGGGTCCCGGCCAGCAGCGCCGCGCCAGGCGCTGGGCCAGCGGGCAAAGGTCGGGCACATAATCGATCGCCTCGTCGGCGCTTTTGACCGCCAGCACGGGACCTTGTCCCACTTCGCCCGGCGCCAATTGCACCAACTGTTCGACCGCCCGGTCGCTCAATCCGCTGGCCGCGACGGTGTACACCGTTTCGGTTGGAAACGCGACGAGCTTGCCTTCGGCCAGGGCCTGGACCGCCCGGTGTACGAAGTCCCGCGTCTCATCCAAATCGCGAGCGCTGCGCAGGTCGAGAACCACCGGAGCCATGAACCACAACTGCTTTCAGTCATATGTTAGACGCCCAGGCAAACCGGCCGGCCAAGCAGCGGCATTCGACCGCCGGCTCGCAACTGCGAGACGAGCGCGCCAGCAACCCGAAAGTTTCGGACGCAATGGCTTACTATACTTCTGTTTACGCCCAAACGTCAAGGGCCGCGGGCCGGCGTGCGAGCCGGTCCTAAGCCGAAGATTTCGTCTCCTGTGCATGCCTGGAAACGCGTAGCTCTGATAAAATGAGGCAGAACACCTAGGAGCATTGACGTGACGCTTTCCAAAATCACCGGTCTAGACATGCTTACAGCGGTCAGGGCGGCAACCAAAGACTTGCCTTTTGGCTCGTCGTTCGCAATTAGTTTGTTCGACTCGTACGACCTCTTCAAGTTGGACCTGGGACAAATCGTTGACGCCTTCGACTTCGACGCGGTCGTTGCGAAGCGCGTCGTCGAAGGACTGCACCGCCACGACTTGACGGAGTTGAGTACGGCCCTCGGAATCAGCCTCGTGGTCGACAGATCACTACGGACAAGCTTGTTGCCGAATGCCGGGATCATCCGTTCCGCAGGGGTTTGGTCGGACAATCCCGCGATTCCAGCGGATCCCGATCTGCTCGTCGAGGAAATCCGCCGCATGCGCTCTCCAGATCCCAATCGCTGATGCCGTTTTTGCTCGATACGAGCACTTGCTCCCGGCACTTGAAGTCGCGCGACGACACCCCAATCCTGTCCCGCATGGTTCAATATAGCGGGCAGCTTTACGTGTCGCGATTGACGGTTGCGGAACTCTATGCATTCGCCTTCCGAGATTCCGCGAAGCGCGTTGAGCAATTCGATCAATTCTTCAATGACGTCAAAGTCGTTGAATTTACCGATCAATGCGCGAGAGAATACGGCAAGTTGCACGCGTTTTTGGCCGAGCATGGAATTCGGATCGGCGCCATTGACCTGATGTTGGCGGCGACTGCTGTTGTGAATGAACTCGTCTTAGTTACTCACGACCAAGACTTTGATCGTCTAAATGGAGTCGTCCAGGGGCTGCGGCTCGATGATTGGCTGCCCCCGTCGCAAGCTTAGGAATATCAAATGAGCACGGCCGAGACGATGCAAGCACGGGCCAGCCAGTTCGTCGAGCGCTACGAGGCGGTGCGGCAGCAGTTGGCGCGCGTGATCGTGGGTCACGACGAGATCGTGCATGGCGTGCTCACGTGCCTGTTCGTCGGCGGACATTGCCTGCTCGAGGGCGTGCCGGGCTTGGGCAAGACGCTGCTCGTGCGCAGCCTGGCCGAAGCGCTCGACCTGCGATTCTCGCGCATCCAGTTCACGCCCGACCTGATGCCGGCCGACATCCTGGGCACGAACATGGTTGTCGAGACGCCCGAAGGCCGCCGCGTGTTCGAGTTCCAGCCGGGGCCGATCTTCACGCAAATCTGCCTGGCCGACGAAATCAATCGGGCCACGCCCAAGACACAGTCAGCGCTGCTGGAGACCATGCAGGAAGGCTCGATCACCATAGCCGGCAAGCTGTACGTGCTCGAGAAGCCGTTCTTCGTGATGGCCACGCAAAACCCCATCGAGCAGGAAGGCACGTATCCGCTGCCCGAGGCCCAGCTCGATCGCTTTTTCTTCAAGCTGCAAGTGGGCTACTCGAGCCGACAGGATCTGATGACGATCTTGGATCGCACCACGCGCGGCGAGCAGCACACGGCGCAAAAGGTGATGGACGGCGCCGAAATTCGGCAGTGGCAACAATTGGTGCGCGAAGTAATCATCGCCCCGCACGTGCAGGATTACATCGTGCGGCTGACCTTGGCCACGCATCCGCAGGGCGAATTTGCCGCGCCGATCACGAACCAATATGTTCGCTGGGGCGCGAGCCCGCGTGGTGCGCAAGCGGTGGCCCTGGCGGCTAAAGTCCGGGCACTGCTGGAAGGCCGCTACAACGTCAGCTTCGAAGACGTGCGGCGTGTCTACCTACCGGCTATGCGGCATCGCGTGCTGTTGAACTTCGAGGCCCAGGCCGAAAGCGTGCCCGCCGACCACGTGCTGAAAGAGC
Source organism: Pirellulales bacterium (assembly GCA_036268995.1). Taxonomy (GTDB): domain Bacteria; phylum Planctomycetota; class Planctomycetia; order Pirellulales; family PNKZ01; genus DATATB01. The sequence continues at coordinate 18,038 of DATATB010000168.1, forward strand.
TGCTCGCGGCGGTGCCCGAAAAAGCGAACGCCGAACAAGCGGCGTAAGTAGCAATCATGAGCCTGACCACGCCTCTGTTGTCGCCGGAAACGCTGGCCCAGCTTGAAAAGCTGGAGCTGATGAGCCGTAGGATTTTTCGCGGGCGAATGAAGGGCGAGCGGCGCAGCAGCCGCAAAGGCCAGAGCGTGGAGTTCGCCGACTATCGCAATTACGTGCAAGGCGACGACCTGCGCTTCATCGATTGGAACACCTACGCGCGGCTCGACCGGCTGTTTCTCAAACTGTTCCTCGAAGAAGAAGACCTGCACTTCTACGCGCTGATCGATGCCAGCGAGTCGATGAATTTCGGCACGCCCACGAAATTGCACTACGCCAAGCAGATTGCGGCCGCCTTGGGCTTTATCGGGCTGGCGCGCGCCGATCGGGTGAAGATCGAAACCTTGGGCCAGCCGGCGCATCGGCCGGGGCACGTGCTGCGCGGACGGCACAGCTTGTGGCGGATGCTCGAGCAATTAGAGGCGATCGAACCGGGCGAAAATCTTCCGCTGGCCCAGGGCGTCAAGAATTTCTGCCTGCGCAACTCGGGCAACGGGCTGATCGTGCTCGTCACCGACCTGATGGACAAGGCCGGCTATGAAGAGGCCCTCCGCTATTTGCTGGCGCGGCGGATGGACGCGTACGTGATTCACGTGCTCAGCCACGAAGAGCTGCACCCCGAGCTGCAAGGCGACCTGCGGCTCGTGGATTGCGAGGACGGCGACGTGGCCGAGATCACGGTCAGCGCGCCGCTGGTTGAGCGTTATCAGCGCACGCTGGCCGCGTTCCTGGCCGGGGCCAAGGACTTTTGCACGCGCCGCGGCATCGGCTATTTGCTGGCCGACACGCACTTGGGCGTCGACCGGCTGGTGGGCGGATACCTGCGCGAGCGAGGTTTAATCCGCTGATGTGGCCCGAGTGGACCAGCATGCTCGGCGCGTGGCAATGGGCCGTCTTGGCGGCCGTGCCGCCGCTGATCGTTGTGCTATATTTTCTCAAGCTCAAGCGCCGGCCGCTGGAAGTGCCCAGCACGTTTCTGTGGCGCCGCTCGCTCGAAGATCTGCACGTCAATAGCCTCTGGCAGCGGCTGCGGCGGAGCCTGCTGTTGTGGCTGCAACTATTGCTGATGACCGCGCTCATATTGGCGCTGCTGCGCCCCAGTTGGACGGCCTCGCAGCTTGAAGGGGGCCGCTCGATCTTCCTGGTCGACAACTCGGCCAGCATGGCGGCGCGCGACGTAAAGCCGACGCGGCTGGACGAGGCCAAACGCGTGGTGGCCGGACTGATCGACGAAATGGGTCCGGGCGACGTGGCGATGATCGTGGCTTTTTCCGATGCCGCGCAGGTGGCCCAATCGTTCACCGGCAATCGGCAGCAACTGCACCGCTCGCTGGCCGCGATTCCGCAAACCCATCGTTCGACGTCGCTGGCCGATGCCTTGCGCGTGGCCGGCGGGCTGGCAAATCCCGGCCGCAGCGCCAGCGACAAGCAAGATTTCCAGCCGGCCGACACGGTGCCGTCCAAATTGTTCATCGCCAGCGACGGCCGTTTCGAAGACGTCAAGGACTTTGCCTTAGGCAACCTGAATCCCGTCTTCGTTCCCATCGGCACGCGCGAAGCCGACAACCAGGCGATTGTCTCAATGGGGGCCAGCGCGCCGACGACCGCGGGCGGCAGCCAGCTTTATGCGCGGATCGAAAACTTCGGCCCGGCCGAGCGCTCGCGCGAAGTCAGTCTATTCATCAACGGCGAGCTGGCCGATGCGCAGCAACTTTCGTTGCCCGCCGGGCAGAGTCGCGGCGTGGCGTTCCGATTGGATGCCGCCGGGCCGGCCACGACCGAGTTGCGGCTAGAAGGCGGCGATGCGCTGGCCGCCGACGATCGAGCTTGGAAAGTGCTCGAAGCGCCGCGCCGGGCCAATGTGCTGCTCATTACCCCCGGCAACGAGCCACTGGCCTTCGCATTGACAACCGGCCGGGCCAGCGAGCTGGCACGCGTGCGGCAGCAAAAGCCGGATTATCTGCAAACGCCCGCGTATGCCCAGGAAGCCGCCGGCGACGAGCTGGACCTAGTGATCTACGACCGCTGCGCGCCGGCCGGCATGCCGCAGGCCAGCACGCTGTTCATCGGCCGGCTGCCACCCGACGGCCGCTGGAGCGCGTCGGCGATGCTGGCGGCGCCGCAGATTGTCGATACCAATGCTGCCCATCCGCTGCTGCACCTGGTGGAAATGAGCAACGTGCTTGTGGCCGAGGCCACGCCGCTCAAGGTGCCGCCGGGGGGCAGCAGTCTGATCGACTCGGGCTCGGGTCCGCTGTTCGCCATCGCGCCGCGCGACGCCTTCGAAGACTGCGTGCTCGGCTTCGAGATCGTGCGCGAGGGCCAGCCGCAAACCAATTGGCCGCTGAAGTTGAGCTTTCCCGTCTTTGCGCTGAATCTGCTGGAATACTTCGGCAGCGGCGGCCACCAACGCACGCCGGCCAATCTGCGGCCCGGGCAAATCGCCGTGCTAGCGCCCGAGTCGACGCAGCGGTCGCTGACGTTGACCATGCCCGACGGCCGCAAGCAGGCAGTTTCGCGTGGCAAAGACCGATTATTCCGGTTTGCCGACACGGACGAGTTAGGGATTTATGAGTTGGATACGGGTTCGGTTCCGGATGCTCGTTTTGCGGTCAATTTGCTGGACGCGGCCGAGAGCCGCCTGGGAGTCCGTAGCGAACAGGAGCTAAAGATTGGACACGTGGCGGTTAGCAGTCAGGCAAATTGGCGGGTGGGCCGCCGCGAAGCCTGGCGGTGGCTGGTGCTGGCGGCCCTGGCAATTCTTGTGCTTGAGTGGTATATCTACAACCGCCGAGTGTACGTCTAGACTCGCCGGTGCCGGTCGGTAGCCACGTTCGTTTCGCACCTCCTGCCGAACAATCGAAGATGCTTGGCAAACCCGTGCTCAGTGGCCGCAAAAAATCTGTCGCCGGCAAAAAAAAGCGGAAGCAGAAGGTTCTGCAAAAGCTGGTCGAAAACGACCTGATTAGCCGCGTCAGCTACGAGCAATACCGCGACAAGGTTCGCGAAGTCTACGGCGGCCCGCAAGGGGCCATCCTGGCCACGTGCAGCATGCTATCGCTGCATATGCCGCTGGGCGAGCGCCTGTTCCGCGAACGCAAGTTCGACCTGCACGGCCTCGAGCGCGTGCTGGACGTGGGCAGCGGAGCCGGGCAGATCGCGCGGCACGTGCTCAAATATGCCGACCCGGCAGCCAGCGTGACGTGCATCGACTTGTCGGTGGAAATGCTCCGCCGGGCCCGCAATCGCTTGAAAAGCGCGCGGCCGAATTTCCTTTCGGCCGATCTCAGCTGCCTGCCGTTTGCCGACGCCAGTTTCGACTGCGTGACCTGCGGCTATGTGCTCGAGCATCTGCCCGACGCCCGCGTGGGCCTGGCCGAGTTGGCCCGCGTGATGCGTCCCGGTGGGCGCATGCTGCTGCTGACGACCGAGGACAACCTGTCGGGCGCGTGGACCAGCCGCGTTTGGTGCTGCCGCACCTACAATCGCCAGGAGCTGTACCGCACCTGCCAGGAAGTGGGATTGCGACTGCGCAAGGAGCTCTGGTACACGAAGATGCACCAGGTACTCCGCGCCGGCGGCATCTGCATCGAGATCGAGCGAGAATGACGCGTCACGCGTAGCGGAATTCTTGCGGATTCCGTTGGGCCTCTTCAATCGCCGCAGCCTCAGAAATGCTCTGCGCGGCGGCCAGGGTCAGCAGCGAAATCTCCGGCGAGCAATTCCAACGCAGCGGCACTTCGCCCGACACGCCGCGGCTGACGTGCATCACTGTGGGCCGGGCATAAAACACGCCACTGGCGTAACGCGTGCCGTGCCGGCTGGGGCAGGCCAGCGCACCCAATAGCGGCAGCCGCACCTGGCCACCGTGGTTGTGTCCGGCCAGCAGCAGATCGAAACCGTGTCGGCGGCCCCAGCCAAACTGGTCGGGTGCGTGGGCCAGCGCGATCTTCAAGGCGGCATCGGCCGGCAGCTGCGAGACGTCCGGCACTGGGCCGATCCAGGGCAGCTCGTTGCCGGCCAGCGCGATGCACTGTCCGCGCAGCTCGAGCGTGGCGGTCTGCGAACCCAGGTCCACGAGTCCGGCCGACGTGAGCATCTCGCGCAGCTTGGCCGTCGGCACATACAGGTCGTGATTGCCCAAGACGAAATACACGCCGTGCCGGGCCCGTAACCGTTGGACCGTATCGGCCATCCAAGGCAAATACCGCGCTTTGTCGATGATGTCGCCGGTGAGCGCGACCAGGTCGGCGTCCAACTCGTTGACGCGGTCGACAACCTCGACAAAAAACCTCTTGCCCACGCGGCCAGTGAAGTGCAAATCAGACAGGTGCGCGATCGTGAGCCGGTCGAGTTCGGCCGGCAGCCGGGCGAGATACAGCGTCTTGTGCGTTACCGCCAACTGCGACACCTCGTTGGGCGAGCAGCCAATCATGCGCCGCGCGGTCGGCGACTCGACACCATCCAGTGCCGCGGCGCGCAAGTCGTAGCGGCGCGAATGCTCATCGAGCACGATGCCGGCGGCCCGATCCTGCCAGCGATGCGCGAGCCACACGCATGCCGACAGCGGCGCCCCGACGGCGCACAGCCCTACGTAGAACACCAGGCCCCAGGGCACGCCGCCCCAGTCGCCGCGGCCGAAAATCTGAAAGCCGTGCCGCCAGCCGACGGCGATCACCACCAACGGGCTCACAAACAGCCCCAACGCGCCGAGCGCCGTTAGCCAGCGGACCGGTCGGCGCCCCAACGCCGTGCCGTGGACGCGGTTGATGAAGCCGACCCACAGCGCGAGGTTTCCGAGCGCGGCCAGCAGATAAAGCGGAAAATCGGCAGGTTGCATCACGGCAGGCCGGAACTCGGGAATTTTGGTCAGCAGCTAGCGCCGCGCGGGAAACTGTCGGGGTGCCACTGCTGGCTTGTCCAGCAGTGCGACGCCACCATGCGGCCAACTCCGGCCAAAGCGTGTCGCCGGCCACGCGCAGCGAGGGCGACCACCGCTTCGATCCACTGCTGGACAAGCCAGCAGTGGCACCCAGTATAGAACTCCGCCTGCATGGATGACTACACTAGCGAGCGGCGGCGCAACGCGTCGAGTGTACCGACTCGACAACCGTTCGTTGCAGGCGGCCGCACGCGAGACAAGTAGCTCACTCGGCCGACTTCTGGCCCACCGGCTTCGGCGCCTTGACGATCAGCTCGATGGTGTCCAGCAGTTGATCGAGGCGGAAGGGTTTGTACAACACGGCCCCGGGTGCCAGGCCCGCCTGCCGCGCCTTGACGATCGAATGGCCCGGATCGTAGCCGAAACCGGTCATCAGGACCATCGGCACGTGATCGATGATTTCCTGCAGCTTGACGAGCACTTCGTAGCCGGTCATGTCAGGCAGGCGAATGTCGGCGATGATCACGTCGTAGGCTTCGCCCGGCCCGAGGTTGCGGACCATGAAGATGGCTTCGCCGCCGTCGTGGGCCGTTTCGACGATGCAGCCATAGCGCTCCAGCAGGGCGTGGGCCGCGCTGCGAACGCTTTCGTCGGCATCGGCCACCAACACTTGCAAGCCCCGCAGCAGCGGCCGGTCGCTGACCTGCAAGCCCTGCGGATGGGCCTGGCTGGGCGCCATCTTCTGGCCCACCTTCTGGATCACTTGCTTAATGTCGCGGGCGTTGCGCAGGATGTGCTGCAAGCGCTCGGTCACCTCGGGCTCGTGCCCGATGTAGCGCTCCATGATGTTGACCGCGTCGTTGAGGATATCGTCGACGGGCAGGGCCACGGCGCTGTGGATGGCTTCGACGCTTTCGGCCGCGGTCGTGGCCTTTTCGGCCTGCAACAGCTCGAGCGTGTTCACCGCGGCGGCCACGTCGCGGCTGAAGATTTCGAGGAACTGCAAATCGCTCTCGGTAAAGGCGCGCGGCTCGGGGCTCTCGACGTTAAAGGTGCCGATCACCTCGTCGTGCAGCACCAGCGGCACGGTCAGCGAGCTCTTGGCTCCCTTGGCCCCTTCGAGATACAGCGGATCCTCGGTCGTGTCTTCGCACAAGTAGCTTTTGCCGGTCGCCGCCACAAAGCCGGTCACGCCGTTGTTCTGCGGCTGGGCAAACAGCGGGCGGCAGGCCGCTTCGGGGCTGATGCCCACCGCCAGCAGCGGCTCGAGCTTGCCGGTGGCCTGCACCAGCAGACGAATCTCGACCACGTTGAAGTTCAGCAGATCCTGCGTGTAATGCAAGATGTTCGACTTGAGCAGTTCGATCCGCTCCTCGACCGTCATGTGCGCCAGTTCGTCGGGCGTGAGATCGGCCAACTCGATGCCCGCCTGGTGAATGGCGGCGAGCTTCTGCTGTTGCAGCACTTCGCTGGTGACGTCGCGGATCGTGACGATCAGGTTGCGGGCCGGCCCCTCGCCCTCGATCACCGGCGCAGCATGCACGCGGAAGTAGCGGTTCTCGTTGGATCGCAGTGTCGAGCTGCTTGGCGAGCCGGTGGCCAGCGCCGTGTGGAACGGACAAAAGTCCGGGCCGAGAATCTCGGGGCTGCCCAAGATCGTATAAAAGTTCTGGCTGACGACGCTATCACGGCCCGACCATTCGCGCAAGCGGCCGTTACCCCAGAGGATCGTGTTGTCGCTATCTAGCAGCACGACGCCGTCGGGCATGCCCTGCAAAATCCGTTCGTTTTGCAGCAGCTTGCCGACGCTCAAAGCCTCTTTGAGAAAGTCGGCCGAGACAAATACGCCGGCGAAGTTTTCGCGCGTCAGCCGCGCCAGTGCTCGCAGCGGGCTACAGACGGTAACGATTTCGAAATCGCCGCCTAGCTGGCCCAGATCGGGGTCAGCGCCTGGCTGCATGCTACAAACGTGAAGTATTTTGGGTTTCGCCGACAAGCGCCCAAACCTCCCTGATCCTGCTGCCCCGAGCTATTATAGGTGTGCTTCAAATCCCAAACAACGCCTACAATCAGACCTTTTCACGTCTCCCGCCGGCGTTGTCCAGCATCTGCCGCCGTTAAGCCACCACGAATTGCCACTACCGGTTTGCCGGCACCGAGATCCTTCGCGCCCGAAAGCGCCCGGGCACTCCCACGCCGCATCCATCCAATCGGACGCCGGAGGCGCGAAAATTCTCCCTGACTGCCGAAGTCTACTCAATTGTTAGATATCGTCTGATCGCTTCAGCTGGATCGAGCCGTTTTCCTTCTGTTGCCGCTAAGCTCGGCAGCATCCCACGCCGACCCGGGGGGCCCGCAAAGTCCATCCCACCGGCCGCGGGCTGAAGTCGCTTTTGCCGGCCGGACGAAGAATACCCTCGGTAGCTGGCAATGCCGCCGTCGGCAATTGTTACGCTCGTCGTGAAAAGAAGGTTCGTTTCCAGCGTCAAAACCGGTTGGCCCAGACCAGGGCAGGAGCGCATTGGACGATGTGGCGCGCCATGTTCATTGCCCTCGGTTTCTATTGCTGCCTGCTGGGCGTCGAGTGCCTGCTGATCGAAAAGGCCGTGCTGGCTAACCACAATCATTCGACCGCGGCGGGCAAGCTCGACTCACGCAATCGCGACCTGGTTCCGCCCGATTGGGCCCCCTGGAGCCTGCTGTCGGCCGGCGCCGTGACCATGCTGTACACCTTCACGATTCCCAAGCGGGCCAAGGAATAAATCGCAACTGCCGCCGATTGATTGTCGGCTTGCCCCGTCTTTCTCCCCTCGCCCCTTGTGGGAGAGGGGTCGGGGGTGAGGGGTTTGGAATACCCTCGATTCCTGCCTCCCCGGATCCCGCCTCAACGGCCTTCGCGCAGCGCATCAAAATATTTTTTCGCGTGTTCGCGATACTCGGCCGGCAGCGGCTGGTCGGTTAGCGGGTCGGCTTGCTCACCGGCGACGCCAGTCCATTGTTCGCGGATTTGCTGCTGCACGCGGCCGGGGGTATTGGGTCCGGCCACCAGATCGGTAACCACCGCCGCGCCGCGGCCGACCTTCTGGCGGACGCGCGTGTCATAGTTGGAAGTGTCGATCTTTTCCCCCGGTAAGCCATGACCCCGGCCATGCCCAATTCCGCGGCCGCCGTTTTGCTGCTCACGGCCTCGGGCCTGGCACTCGCGGCAGCCGGCGCCGCCACAGTTTTTACAGGTCATGCTGTCCTTCGCATCGGCAATTTCGTCGAGCGCTTGAGTGAGCAGCTCGCTTTCGGCCAGCTTGGAATTCAATTGATCCAATTCGGCTTGCAGTCCGGCGAGCCGGCTGGCCGCCTCTCCGGCCTGGTCGCCTTGTTTGCCTTGCCCACCCTTCTGGCCCTGCATGCAATCTGCACATTGGCCGAGTTTTTCGGCCAGCTTTTCCAGCGTTTGGGCCTGCCGCTGCTGCTTGAGATCGTTCAACTGCTGCTGGAGCCGATCGGCTTCGGCCTGGCGGCCGGCGGCCCGGTGCTCGGCGATTTGCTGTTTGACATCCTGCTCGAGTTTCCGCTCGGCTTCGGCCATTTCGGACAGCTTGCGCTGGAGCTGATTCAGTTGCTCGGCCAGTTGCTTCTGGCCGGCGGCGTCCAACTCGCCGTGTTTCAGCTTTTCGGCCAACGCCTGGACCTCGCGGGCGGCACGTGCCAGGTCGCCCTGCTGGAGCGCTTTGGCCAGTTGCTCGGCAGGCCCTTGGCCCAGCCCCTGCAACTGCCGGAGTTGATCGGCCAGTTTGCGGCCGGCCGCCAGATCGGCTTGGCGCTGTGACAACTCCTTGGCCAGATCGTTCAATTTGACCAGCGCCTGCTTGCGATCGGCCGTATTGGCCTCGCTCAATTTCCGGGTGCCCTGTTCGAGTCGCGCCAGAAGTTCGTCGGCCGATTTGAGACCCTGCTTTTCGGCCTCCCGGCGCTGCGCGACAATTTTTTTGCGAAGGACTTCGGTCGAACGCTCGATCTGCTTCTGCTGGGCGGTGGCGGCGGCCGCAGCCTGCCGCTGAGCGTCAACGGCCGGATGCAGAAGTACCACGACCGCCAACGCCGCGGCAGCCGGCACAACGGGCAGCCACAGCCAGCGGCCCGGCGACAAGCGAAACTGCCCCGCCAACGGCAAATGCTCGAGCGAATTCCAGGCGTCTTGCACCAGCGCAAGGCCGGCCGGTGACTCGCGCGCTTCGCGATCGAGCGCGTAACTGCTGCTGACCCGCTCTTTCAGCCCGAAGCGGCGATCGATCTCGATGGCCGCTTCCAACTCGCTGGGCCGCCGTCGCCAGGTCCACACGCTCGCGGCCGCCAGGCCTGCCACGGCACCAGCAGCAGGCCAAATCCAAGCCGCTGCCCCCAAGGGAAAAAACTTATCCAGCGCCAGCAGCGCGCAGGCCAGCAGCAAACCGGCTGATAAGCACCAGGGAAGCGCACTCAGCCAGCGCTTGACGACCAATCGGCGGCGTGCAACACGGACCAGCCGACGCACATCCTCCATGGCCGCCATCTCTCTGTAGTTCCCCGGACTAGAAACACACCCGCCGGCGGCGGGGATAAAAGTCGTATCAATGCCGGCCGGATTGCCGAGCATCATCCGTTAATCTACCGCGACGGTTGGCCTGCCGGTTACAAAAAAACCCGATTCTCTTAGCTAGCGGAAGTTCGGCCGCTGCCCCAAGCGGCGCGCGCTCCTATAATGGACGCGGCAATTCTACCGGCTGGCCTCCCACGCCGGGAATCATTTAGATTGACGTGGATGATTGCAGCAAGCTAGGATTAAGGACGTAGGTTCCCGCTTCAACTGATGGTGTTTGCGGACGGAGACCGCATCATGTCGCGCAACCGTCGACGGACTGAACGTAAGCAGGCTGGCATGTCGAGCAAGCGGCCAGGCGGTAATCGCTGGTGCCGGCTCCATGTCGAGTGCCTCGAAGGCCGATTGCTGCTGAGCGGCAACTCGCTCTTGGGCGCATTGGAGAACGCGCCGACCGCGCTACTTTCGACGCTAGGATCCGTCACCGGACTCCTGCAGCCAACTCCGACGCCGACTGACAGCCAAACCGGCAACGCGACCGGTGAGCCAAGTTCGGCTGCCCAACTGGGTTCGTCGACTACTCAAACGGGTTCGTCTGCTCAAAGCAACGACTCGTCGGCGTCTGGTCTTGGGCTCTCGCTCAATCTGGCCGGACTTGCCTCGGTTCAAATCGGCACAGCGACAGCAGCCGCCGGAAGCGATGCGAGCCAGCACGCCAGTGCGCCCGGATTGCTCAATCTCTCGTTGGGCAGTAGTTCCGCCGTCAATACAAACACCGGCGGTGAGAAGGCTGACAGCGGCGAACCGGGCGGAATCGGCTTGCCGTTGGGCGTTACAATCTCGTCCGGGGTTTCCGTCGGATCATCGACAAGCGGCGCCGCACAAGCTTTTATGCTTCGCGTTGCGATGGATGCAGAATTCAGCGACGCCCTTTTTGGCATTCCCGACAGCACTTCCGGGGCTCCGCCGGTCGAGCCTTCGCATGATTCGACCGTCGACTTCCACGTCGATATCATCAGCAATGTGTTCACCGTCAACAACGTGAACCAATTCGCGCAAGCGCTTGGCCAGACGGCGGCCAAGGATGCCAGGCAGGCGAACGATCCGCATTCGATCGATCCGGCTGGCACTTCGGTGACGGGGCGCGGATCGGACATGGACAATGGCACGCTCCAAGCGGCGACGCCGACCCCGCTCGTAGGCACTTCACAGGTGCCGGCGAATCCAACGTCGGCCGCCACCTCGGTGACCAACGCCGCCGAGCAGCAACTGTCGCTTGTGGCCCGCGCGGCGGCCGCCGTGATGCCCGCTGCTTTGCGCCTGGCGACCGATTCCATCATCGAGCAATCGACCAACACCGATCCCGATGCCGCGACCAATGCGCCGGCCGACGATGCGGATTCACCGTCCGAGTCTTCCGTCATAACCGTCCAAGCGGCCGCCAAACTTGTCCCGACTGGGTTACTGGCCATCGCGCCCGGCGACTTGCGTGCCGTGGATCAAGCGCTCGAGCGTTTATTGGACGAAATCGACTCGCTCGGCGGCGGCCTGGTCGATTACGCCGCCAGTTCCGACATGCTGCAATGGGCGACGGCCGGAGCCGGCTTGGCAGCCTGCGTTGGCGGCGCCTATTTCCATCGCAAGCGCCGCAGTGGCACCGGACAATCACTCGAAGAAGAATCCGCGAGCTGGATGTTCTTGCGGATGCAAAGTCTGGCGGCGGGCGGCGATTGATGAATGGCCGGCCCCTGGACGCGCTGCTAGCTGAACTGTCCAGCGGAGATGCTGTCGCGGCCGAAAAGGTCTTCGTCGCCTACGAGCCTTATCTGCGAATGGTCGTTCGCCGGCAACTCTCCGACGGACTGCGAGCTAAATTCGACTCGGTCGACATCGTGCAATCAGTCTGGGCCGATCTGCTGGACCATTTCCGCGATGCCAAGTACCGCTTTCGCGACGCAGAGCATTTGCGGGCGTTTTTGGTGCGGGTCACGCGCAACCGTTTTATCGATCGGCTGCGGCAGCATCGCTCGCAGTTGGAACACGAGCGTCCCGTGTCGAGTTCCGAGCTGGAAGGCATGCCTTCGGGCGGCCGCGTGAGTGAAGTCGTGCTGGCCGACGAACTCTGGGACCAGATTCTGGAATCCTGCCCGCCGGCGCACTACGAGTTGCTGCGCTTGAAGCGACAAGGTTTGTCGCTGTCTGAGATTGCGGACCGCACGGGCCTGCACGCCAGCAGCGTACGCCGCGTGCTCTACGAAGTGGCTCGTCGTCTGGCACGCAAACAAGCGGCGACTGGCGGTCGCCCGTCCGAGTAGCCGGCGTTTGGAGTCGTGTCATGTCTTCCAAGGTCGAGCGCCCGCGTCCCGCTCCGCCTTCTACGCTCGAAGTCGCTGCACCGCCCGAATCGGCCGCTCCCGAGGCCAACGTGATTCGCCAAATGGCCGAGGCGTGGCGCTTGGGCCAGCCCATCCCAGCCGAGCAATGGCTTGCCGAACATCCGGAGCTCGCCGGCCAGAGCCAGTCGGCCGTGCGCATCGTGTACGAAGAAATCTGCCTGCGCCAGGAGCAAGGCGAAGACGTCGATTCCGTCGAATTCTACCGCCGTTTCCCGCAGTGGCAGTCGGAGCTCGAGGTGCTGCTGGATTGCCACCGGCTGGTCGAGGGCGAGTCGTCGGCTCCTAGCCTGCCAGGCGCCGGCGAGCAATTCGGCGAGTTCGAACTGCTGTCGGAGTTGGGACGCGGCGCCGCGGGCAAAGTCTTTCTGGCCAGGCAACCGGCGCTTTCCGATCGGCTGCTGGTCGTCAAACTTTCGCCTCGCAGCGGCGACGAACACTTGTCGCTGGCCCGCTTGCAGCACACGCACATCGTGCCGCTGTATCTGGTGCAGGATTTTCCCCACGAGCACCTGCGGGCCCTGTGCATGCCATACGTGGGCGGGGCCAGCCTGGCGCAGGCCCTGGACCTGATGCGCAGCGTGCCGCTGGGTCGCCGCACGGGACGACAGTTCGTCGACGCGATTGCGGCCACGCCCGACGCCGCTGCACAGGCCATGAAGTTCACCGGCCCAGCGCTGCGCTTCCTGGCCGCGGCCACGTATGTCGAGGCTGCCTGCTGGATCGGCGCCTGCCTGGCCGATGCGTTGCACTATGCCCATCAGCGCGGCCTGGTGCATCTGGACATCAAGCCCTCGAACGTATTGCTGGCGGGCGACGGTCAGCCGATGCTGCTGGATTTCCACCTGGCCCGCGAAGTGATTCCCGCCGGAACCGACGCGGTCGACCGGCTGGGCGGCACGCGCGGTTACATGTCGCCCGAGCAAGATCGGGCCGCCGAGAGCGTGCGCAGCGGGGCGCGAATCCAGCAGGCCGTCGACGGCCGCTCGGACATCTACTCTTTGGGCGTTCTGCTGTACGAAATCCTCGCCGGCCGATTGCCGCCGGCGGACGAAGCTGTCATGCGGCAGCAGTTGCGTGAGCGTAATCCGCTGTTGAGCCGCAACGTCGAAGACCTGGTTTGCAAATGCCTGGCGCGCGACCCTGCGGCCCGCTACCCCGACGCGGGCGCGCTGGCGGCCGATTTGCGGCGGCACCTGGCGTTTTTGCCGCTGCGCGGCGTGCCCAATCGCAGCCTGCGTGAGCGCTGGCAGAAATGGCGCCGGCGGCGACCGCATGCGCTGGCCCTGTCGAGCATGGCCGTCGGCCTGCTGGCCATCACCGTCAGCCTGGCTGCGATGTTTTTGGGTTCTCACGCCCGCGAGGCGCGGCAAGCGTTGGAGTTGGGGCAGCAGCAGCTCGACCATCACGACTACGAGGCTGCCATCCGTCAATTCGAGGCCGGTTCGCAGTCCATTGCCTGGATGCCCGGTCAAAAGGCGCTCAAAGCCGCACTCGAGCGCCGCGTGCAATTTGCCCGCCGCGCGAAGCTGGCCGATCGGCTGCACACGCTGGTCGTACGGCTGCGGTTCGTCGATGGCTTTACCGATGTGCCGGCCAGCCAGCTTCGGGAGCTGGACGCCGGCTGCCAAACGATCTGGCAAGCGCGGTCGCAAATTCTGCGCGTCGGCGACAGTTCGAGCGACGACAAGCTGGATCAGCAGTTGCGCACCGACTTGCTGGATCTCGCGCTGCTCTGGTCGGATCTAAGGCTGCGCTTGGCCCCGGCCGACGAATTGGTCACGGCACAGCGCGAAGCCGTCGAACTGCTGACCGAAGCCCAAGCGTTGTGCGGCAAGAGTCCCGCCGTCGAGTTTGTCCGCGGGCAATACGAGCGGGCCTTGAATGGCCAGCAGCCGGCAGCGTATGCCGCTGCCACGGGCTCGCTCGGCAGCGTGTGGGAGCACGACGCGCTGGGCCGGGCGCTGTTGCGGACCGGAAAACTGTCCGAAGCCCAAACCCAATTCGACCAGGCGCTGGCCATCGACCCCAGCGCCTTCTGGCCGAATTATTACCGGGCCGTATGTGCGTATCGCCTGCACGATTATGTCGCGGCCCTCAACGCGGCTTATGTCTGCGTGGCCTTGTCGCCGACGAGTGCCCAATGCTTTTATAACCGCGGCCTGGCGCATCAGGCGCTCAACCAGTCGCAGCCGGCGCTGGCGGATTACGAGCAGGCGCTCGAGCTTGAACCCGCGCTGGGCGCGGCGGCCTGCGCCGCCAGCGTCCTTTTGTCCTCAGCCGGCGATTACGACAGAGCAGCGACGACGCTGCGCGACGCGTTGAAGCATGGCGCCGACCCGGCAGCGGCCTACTACCATCTGGCGCTGGTCGACCTCGGCCAAAACAACCGCTGGGCCGCCTTGAAAGACGTGGCCGTCGCCCTCAAGCACGACCCGGCCTACACACCGGCGCTGGCTCTGCAAGCCGAGTTGGAAAAGCCGTGACAGACAGATTGCGTTTCTAGCGGGCTAAAACCCGGGAAATCAGCTTGATCGTGTGCCGGCCGAAAGGGGCAGGGTGATTTCTTCGAGCGATTTGCGCTCGGCGGCGGGACCTAGGAGCAGCTCGGTGGCAGCCGCGGCCAGCATGAGCAACGCGCCGGCCAGATAGCCCCAGACCAGCAGGTCGCGCCGCCCGCTGTCGATCAACTCGCCGAAGAGCGCCGGAGCGCCCAGGCCGCCAATCGTCGTGCCGATGGCGAAAAACAGCGCGATCGCCAGCGCGCGCATCTCGAGCGGGAAGATTTCGCTGACCGTCAGATAGCCGGCGCTGGCGCCCGCCGAAGCAAAGAAGAAGGTGACCGCCCAGAGGGTCGTCTGAGTGCGAGCGTCAAGCACGCCGACTAGAAACAGCATTTCGGCGGCGATGATCACGCACCCCGAAAGCGCATAGGTCGCGCTAATCATGAACCGTCGCCCGACTGTATCGAACAGACGCCCGAGTACGAGCGGCCCCAGCAGATTCGACACGGCCATCACAAGCACGAACAAGCCGGTGCGATCGACGGGCACTTCGAAGTACAGGTTCAGGACCAGCGGGTAGCTCGACGTGATTCCGTTGTAAAAAAACGCCTGCGATGCGATCAACACCAGGCCGAGGATACAGCGGCCCGGGTAATCGACGACAAGCGTGTGCAGAATGCGGCCGAAGCCCAACGCCGGCTGGGGCGTGATGCGCATCTTCTTGCCCGCGGGCGGAAGCGTTCCGCCCCCGGCATGGGCTTCGATCTCGCGCATGATCGCTTCGGCTTCGGCGGATCGGCCGTGAATCAGCAACCAGCGCGGGCTTTCGGGGACATAGCGGCGGGCGACGAGCATGGCCACGCCAAACACGGCTCCCAGCGCAAACGACAGACGCCAGCCGAGCCACTGGGGCACCAACTCGGGGTCGAGCAGCCAGACGGTCGCCCCGGCGCCGAGAATGGCGCCCAGCCAATAAGTGGAGTTGATTGCGAGGCCGACCCGGCCGCGCAGCCGGGCAGGCACCAGTTCGTCGACGGCCGAGTTGATCGCCGAGTATTCGCCTCCGATCGCGGCGCCGGTCAGCGCGCGAAAGAGCGCAAAGCTCCAGAAGCTCCAGCTCAGGGTGGTCAGCAGCGCGCCGGAAAGATAGATCAGCAAGGTGGCGCTGAACAACCGCTTTCGCCCCAGCCGATCGGCCAGATGCCCGAAGACGATTGCCCCGCCGATGGCGCCAGCCAGGTACATTGACTGAGAGAGCCCGACCTGCCGCGCACTCAGGCCAAGCGTCGTGGATCTCAATAGCGCCGGCCCCAGCGCGGCGACGACGGTTGCTTCCAAGCCATCGAGCAGCCAGGTTACGCCCAACGCTGTGACGAACAGCCAATGAAAGCGCGACCACGGCAGGCGATCAAGTCGAGCGGGAATATCGGTCTCGAAACTAATGGCGGACATTCGCGGAAGTGCCCCAAGTCTGCCTTCGATGGCGATTTGCCGTGATCGGTGCAAATGGGATGCCTCCATCCCGATCCCCACGGACCGCAGTCCGTGGGCTTCTTTTGTGTTGTTGCGCCCTCGCCCGTTTTTTTGCGCGCGCTTTTGGCCGGTCTTTGCGTTGATTACTGATAGCCGGCCAGGGAGGCCTGCGCCGGGGCGGTGTGTTCCGCCGGTGCTCAAATGACAGGGTGACAGCCATGTTGATCTTCAGCCGCAAGCCCGGCGAGTGCTTCCAGATTGGCAATAATGTCACCGTCACGGTGCGACGGATTGCGGGCAATCGGGTCACTTTATCGTTCGACGCCCCGGCCAGCGTGCGCATCGCGCGGAAAGAAGCGGCCAGCCGCGAAGTTCTGTGCGAGGTAGTGTTGGCAAGCGAGCCGGAAGTGGCAAACCCCGTCCAGGCTTGCGTTTAGCTTCTCGGCCGCCGCTTGCGGCATTCGCCGGCTGCCCGCCACCCGCCGGCTGTGGCGACCCATCCCGGCGACCTGCACGTTCTGTCTTTGAGCGGCCCGCCCGCCACGGTATCATGCCGACAGAACTGCTTGGCTTTTTGTCCGGCTTCGGGTGCCGCAGCCCCCGTCAATCAATCCGGTATCCGGGCCGGACTTTTTCTCAATCACCAAGCCCTGGCACGCATCACAAAGTCTATGTCCGAGTTTCGTATCGAGCGCGATAGCATGGGCGAAGTGCGGGTGCCCGCGCGCGCCTATTACGGGGCTCAAACCCAGCGGGCCGTCGAGAATTTTCCGATCTCCGGCTGGCCGCTGCCTCCGGCGCTGATCCATGCCCTCGGCCGGGTCAAATACGCGGCGGGAGTCGCCAATCGCGACTTGGGCAAGCTAAGCAAAACAGGCAAGCATCGCCTCGACGACCGTCAAATTCAGGCCCTGCTCGACGCCTGCCGCGAAGTGGCCGACGGAAAGCTCGACGACCAGTTTCCGATCGACGTCTTTCAGACTGGGTCGGGCACGTCGAGCAACATGAACGTCAACGAGGTCATCAGCAATCGGGCGATCGAACTGCTCGGCGGCGACCGGCTGCTGACCGACAAGCCGGTGCATCCCAACGACCATGTGAACATGGGGCAAAGCACCAACGATATGTTTCCCACGGCCATCCATGTGGCCGTCGCTGTGGAAATCGGTGCGCGGCTACTGCCGGCTCTCAAGCGGCTGCATGAAACGTTGTCGCAAAAAGCGACCGAGTGGGACAAACTGATCAAAATCGGCCGCACGCATCTGGCCGACGCCACGCCGCTGCGCTTGGGACAAGAAATCGGCGGACTGGCCCGGCAAATTGAGCTCTCGCAAGAGCGAGCGACCCGGGCACAACAGGCTGTGCTCGAGTTGCCCGTCGGCGGCACGGCCGTGGGCACGGGCATCAACACGCATCCCGAGTTCGGCCGGCGCGTGGCAGCCGTGCTGGAAAAAGACACCGGCATCGCATTCGTCGAGGCCGAAAATCATTTCGAAGCCAATGCCCAGCGTGACGCGCTGGTCGAGTGCCACGGCCAGCTTCGGACGATCGCGACCACGCTGTTTAACGTGGCGAACAATATTCGCTGGCTGGGGTCCGGCCCGCGCTGCGCCTTTTACGAAGTGCAACTGCCGGATCGCCAGCCGGGCAGCTCGATCATGCCGGGCAAGGTCAACCCGGTGATGTGCGAGAGCATGATGCAGGTGACGGCCCGCGTGCTGGGCAACGATCAAACCATCACGCTCAGCGGGGCCGCCGGTGGGCAGTTCCAGCTCAACATTATGATGCCGGTCATGGGTCACACGGCGCTCGAGAGCATTTACTTGCTCGCGCAGGCCACGGAGGCGTTTGTCGATTTTTGCGCGGTCGAGATGCAGGCCAATCCCGAGGCCTGCCAGGCGAGCGTCGAAAAGAGCCTGGCGATGGTCACTAGCTTGAATCCTTACATTGGCTACGAGCGGGCTGCCGCCCTAGCCAAAGAGGCCTTTAAGACCGGCAAGACCATCCGGCAGTTGTGCGAAGAGCAAAAGATTCTGCCGCCCGACCAATTGCGCGAAGCGCTCGATCCCTGGCGAATGACAGAACCGCAGGAGAAGTAGTGAAAAGTGCAAAGTGAAAAGTGAAAAGCAATGGGGCCAGCTCCGGCATTTTTCACTTTCCACTTTCCACTTTTCACTGATTTAGGAGCAGCTCATGTTCAAGGATGAACGTTTGTGGCGCGCCGCGGCCGCGATGTGCCTGGCCGCCGGCATCGCGCTGGCGCCGGCCGTGGTCTGTGCCCAGAAACAGCAGGGCAACCTGCAACTGCCCAAGACGGTCGAGCAGGCCTTCGAAACCAGTAAAACGGCCACGACCGACGAGCAGTTCACGAGGGTCATCACGCTTTGCCGGCGAGGCCTGGAGCTCAAGCTCGACGCCCGGCAGGCGACATACACCCGACGGCTGCTGGCTTGGGCCTATAACCAGCGCGGCGAAGTACGGGCCGATGCCGGCGATGATCAGAAGGCTCTGGCCGATTTCGAGCAATCGCTGTCGACCATGCCAGGCTGGCGGGCCACGCACAATCGCGGCGTCAGCTATGCCGCTTGCGGAAAACTGGCCGAGGCGCTGACTGATTTCGACTCAGTGATTCGGACCAAGCAGGATTATGCGCCGGTCTGGTACAACCGGGCTGAGCTGCGTGCCCAGCAGGGGGACTTCCAAGGGGCGATCGACGATTACCGGCAGGCCCTGCATTTGCGGCCCAGCGATGCGGCCGCACTGGCGGGCCGCGGCTATTCGTTTTACCAGCTAGGCAAATACGAGCCGGCAATCGCCGATTTCTGCCGCTCGCTGGATTTGGATCCCAAGCAGGCTTCCACGCTGATTTACCGCGCGGCTGCCTACTACGAGACGGGCCATTATGGCCAGGCCGCCGACGATTGCCGCACCGCGGTCCGGATTGATCCCAATTCGCCGACCGCGTACCAGGCCACGGGCTGGCTGATGGCGACTTGCCCCGACGAGCGGTTTCGGGATCCGAAGCTGGCCGTCAAAGCCGCCCAGAAGGCGCTTGACCTGCGCGGCCGTAAGACCTTCCGCGACCTGGAAACCCTGGCTGCCGCCCTGGCCAGCGACGGCCAGTTCCAACTAGCGGCTGAAACGCAGCGTCAGGCCATCGCCGCACTGCCGCCGCATCTGGAGGAATTGTCGGCCGACTTCAAACAGCGGCTCAAAGGCTACGAGCACAATCAGGCGTACCTGGAAACACGGATCGCGCGGCCTTCGACGACCCGTCAAACGATGACGCGTTAATCACCGTTGCTCCACCCGGGCGCATGCATGCGTTTTGCCGTAAAACCTGCTGACAGCACGATTTACTTAGCAAGAGATGATGAGCCGCGGCGGAGAGCCCGCGGCAGCGCGGTCTCCGGGTACATGAGCACCGCGTGTGGCTAACGACTTGGAGGCTTAGTGATGCGCTGAATTGGCCTTTGCCAACCAGCGAAATGGGTTACGATAGAGTGCTCGGACCTCAATCCTGACGGTCGCGTCGACTTTGGCGGTTGCCGCTTGCCCTGCGCAAGGGGCACCAAGTGCCAAGTCCGACGCCCTTGGGGCGGCTGGCTTTCAGGGCCGGCAGCTCTTCAAGGCCGGCAGCGTTTCAAGGCCGGCAGTGTATCAGGACAGGCAGCGTTTCCGGCCAGGCAGTGGCTCCCCGAAGTTGATCGGCGGGAAGCATGCCGTGCGGGAATGCAGAACAAAGATTGCCGATTCCCGTATAGTTTTCAGTAAGTTCTCGTTTTTTTGTCCCTTAGTGCTTTTTCGAGATTCGACCATGGACCTGGCCCACGTGCGGAACATCGGCATTTCGGCCCACATTGACTCCGGCAAGACCACGCTGAGCGAGCGCATTCTGTTTTATGCCGGCCGCATTCACCGCATTCAAGAGGTGAAGGGCGAAGGGGCCACGATGGACTCCATGGACCTGGAGCGCGAGCGCGGGATCACGATCACCAGCGCCGCCACCACCGTCGAGTGGGAAGACCATCGGATCAACCTGATCGACACTCCGGGCCACGTGGACTTCACGGTGGAAGTGGAGCGCAGCCTGCGCGTGCTGGATGGCGCCGTGCTGGTGCTCTGCGCCGTGGGCGGCGTGCAGAGCCAGTCGATGACGGTCGATCGGCAGATGAAGCGCTATCACGTGCCGCGGCTGGCCTTCATCAACAAGATGGACCGCACCGGGGCCGACCACAATCGCGTGGTCAAGCAACTGCACGAAAAGCTCGACTGCGACGCCGTGCTGATGCAATTGCCCATCGGCAAGGAAGACGGCTTTGAGGGCATGATCGACCTGATCACCCAGGAAGCGATCTATTTCGACGGCAGCAATGGCGAAGACGTCCGCCGCGAGCCGGTGCCGGAAGACATGCGCGACGAGGTACACGCCGCCCGGCAGCACATGCTCGAGCAGTTGTCAATGTACAGCGACGAACTGATGGAGCTGATGCTGGCCGAGGAGGAAGTGCCGCTGGAGTTGATTCATTCGATCGTCAAGGCCGGCGTGCAGAACCAGGATTTAACGCCGGTGTTCATGGGCACGGCCTATCGCAATAAGGGCGTGCAGCCGCTGCTGGACGCCGTGGTGCGCTACTTGCCGTCGCCGCTCGATCGGCAGATTGCCGCCAAGAGCTACGCCAATCCCGACGAAAAATTCCCGCTCGAGCCCGATCCGTCGAAACCTTTCGTCGGCATGGCTTTCAAGATCGTGGAAGATCCGTACGGGCAGTTGACCTTCACTCGTATCTACCAGGGCACGATCAACAAGGGCGACATGCACTTCAACCAGCGCACGGGCCAGAAGCACCGCTTCAGCCGCATCGTGCGCATGCATGCCGACAAGCGCGAGGAAGTCGATTCGGCCGAGGCCGGCGACATCGTGGCCATCATGGGCATCGACTGCGCCAGCGGCGATACGTATGCCTCGCAGTCGAAGTACTGCACGCTGGAGAGCATGTTCATCCCCGAACCGGTCATCAAGATGGCCATCAACCCGATTTCGCGCGACGGCGTCGACCGGCTGGGCAAGGCCTTGCAGCGGTTCACGAAGGAAGATCCCACGTTCCGCGTGGCCACTGACGAAGAGACTTCCGAGACGGTGATCGCCGGCATGGGCGAGCTGCACCTGGAGATTTACGTCGAGCGCATTCGCCGCGAGTACAAGGTCGAAGTGGAAGTCGGCGCGCCAAAGGTCAGCTACCGCGAAGCGCCCACCAAGGAAACCGAGTACAATTACAAACACAAGAAGCAGACGGGCGGATCGGGCCAATATGCCCACATCGTCGGGCATTTTTACGTACTGCCCGACGACGCTGAAGAGCCTTTCGAGTTCGAGGACAAGGTCATCGGTGGCCGGATTCCGCGTGAGTATATTCCCTCGGTGCAAAAGGGATTCCGCGATTCGCTCGGCAAAGGCCCCGTGGCCGGATATCCGATCGTGGGCGTGAAGACCGTGCTCGAAGACGGCTCGTATCACGACGTCGACAGCTCGGACATGGCCTTCCAAGTCTGCGCCCGCGGCTGTTTCCGCGAGACCTTTTTGAAGATGAAGCCGGTCCTGCTCGAGCCGGTGATGAAGCTCGAAGTCGAAGTGCCGTCGGCTTACCAGGGGCCGGTGGCCGGCGAGCTGACCAGCCGCCGCGGCATGATCGTCTCCACCGAGATGCAAGGAAACACGGCGAAAATCGAGGCCGAAGTGCCATTGGCCGAGACCTTTGGCTACTCGACCGACCTGCGCAGCATGACGCAAGGCCAGGGCACGTTCACGATGGAATTCGCAAAATATCGTCGCGTGCCCGCCAGCATCCAAGAAGAAATCGTGGCTGCGAAGAAGAAGGCCGCCCTGGTCGGAGCTAAATAGGACGTCATCGTCGACTTCTCTTTTTGACCACAAACGCCCGTTACTGCTGCCGGCGGTGACGGGCGTTTTTTCGGTATTTACCGTGTTTCGTGCATGTTCGGCATCCGCAGTCGGCGTACAATGGGTGCCCGTAGGCGGTCGCACGCCCATCTTCGAAAACGCAATCCAGACGGATGCAATTCATGGCGCCGTGGGCCGGCTTGTCAGAGCGTGAGGTGCAACCGGAGGTCATGGACCAACCGGGATTGGATCGGCAATTACACGATCGCGCCCTTCGCGCCCTGGCCCGCATCAACACCCTGAGCCGCAGCGCCGACATCTTCTATCCGCCCATCCGCGACTTAGCGCGGCGCCTGGGTGGCGGCCCGCTTTCGATCCTCGACTTGGCCTCCGGCGGCGGCGACGTGACGATTGGACTCTGGCGCCGTTTGCAGCGCTCGGGCATTGCTGCCCGCGTCGTCGGTCGCGACAAGAGCCCCACGGCGGTCGAGATCGCGCGGCAGCGAGCGGCGCGGCTTGGTGCCGACGTAAGCTTTGAGATTGGTGATGCCCTGGAGCGGACGGAAGGCGAATCATTCGATGTCGTCGTCACGTCACTGTTCATGCACCACTTGAATCGCTCGGACGCGGTGCTGCTGCTCGAACGTATGCAACGCGCGACCCGGCATTTGGCATTGGTCAATGATCTCCAGCGGTGCCGCTTGGGCTATGCGCTGGCCGTGACCGTGTCGCGCCTTATGACGCGCTCGCCAGTGGTGCACGTCGATGGCCCCCGATCGGTCGAAGGGGCATTCAGCATGGACGAGGCCCGGCGACTTGCAGCCGACGCCGGCATGCATGGCGCCGTCGTCAGCCGGCGCTGGCCGTGTCGATTCTTGCTCGCTTGGAGTGCATGTGCAGTGGCATGCGTGGAGGGCAGCGCATGCAGCAGTGCGACGTCATTGTAATTGGCGGCGGCCCCGCCGGAGCCACGGCGGCTATGCTGCTGGCTAAGGCCGGATGGTCCACCGTCGTCTTGGAAAAGCAGGCCTTTCCCCGGGCCAAAGTTTGCGGCGAATACATGTCGCCCACCAATTGGCCGCTGCTCGAGCGGTTGGGACTGGCCGAAGTGCTCACCCAGCACGGCGGTCCCAGCGTTCGCCGAGTCGGGCTGATGGCCGGCGCTACCGCGCTGGCCGCCGCACTGCCCACGCCTGCCGACACCGGTCCGGCGTGGGGGCGCGCCTTGGGCCGCGACAAACTGGATGCCTGGCTGCTGACCAAGGCCGCCAAGGCCGGTGCCCGAGTGCTTCAGCCCGCGACCACCGAGCGGCTCCAGCGGCACGGAGCGCAATACGTGTGTCGAGCGCAATTGGCGGGCGATGCCGGCGCGGCCGAGTTTTCGGCTCCCGTCGTAATTGCCGCGCACGGCTCGTGGGGAGGCGGCAGCCTGCCCAGCAGCGTCGCGGGCGGCAGTCCGCGGCCGAGCGACCTGTTTGGCTTCAAGGCCCATTTTCTCCAGGCCAGTTTGCCGGCCGATTTGATGCCGCTGTTGTGCTTTCCCGGCGGCTATGGCGGCATGGTGCACTCCGACGCAGGCCGGGTCAGCCTGTCGTGCTGCATCCGCCGCGACAAGCTCGCATCACTAGACCGGGCTTCCGGGCAATCGGCCGGTGCGGCCGTGCTCGAGCACATCCTGGCCACCACGCCCGCCGTGGCCCAAGTGCTCGACGGCGCCAGCCTGGCCGATCATTGGATGGCGGCAGGTCCGATCCGGCCGGGCATTCGCTGGCGCTTTCGCGACGGAATCTTTCGCGTGGGCAATGCGGCCGGCGAAGCGCACCCTGCCGTCGCCGAAGGCATCAGCATGGCCTTGCAATCGGCCACTCTGGCAGCCGAGTGCTTGTTGCAAACCTGTCAGCCCGGCGACTCGGGCGAAATCGATCGTGCCGGCCGGCGCTATGCCGCGCTCTGGAAGCGACAGTTCGCCGCGCGCATTCGCACCGCTGCGGTGGTCGCGCATTGGGCCATGCGCCCGGCGCTGGTAAACACCAGCCTGCCGCTGCTGCGTGCATTGCCGGCGTTGTTGACTTGGGGCGCGTATCACAGCGGAAAATCGAAACCCTTTCCATTCATGCCCCAGGCAGTTCAATTATGAGCCTTGCGATTCTCGGCCTTGGTACCGCGCTACCACCTCATTCCATGAGCCAGGTCCAAGCCGTCGAGCTGGCGCAGCAGGTCTGCTGCCAGACGGAAGACCAGGCCCGGCTACTCCGCGCCTTGTATCGCAAGTCGGGGGTGAAAAACCGCTACACATTTCTGCCGCATGAAATTGCCCTGGGCTGGAATTCGGCCAGCGGCGACGACGGGGCCGCCCCGCGCACGCTGACCCAAGGCCCCAGCACGAACGAACGCATGCAATGGTACGCCGACTATGCCCCGCCGCTGGCATTGCGCGCCAGCGGCGATGCGCTGGAGCGCGCCGAGTTGCAGGCACGCGATATCACGCACCTGGTCACCGTCTCCTGCACCGGATTTATGGCCCCGGGCATCGACCTGCAATTGATCCAAAGGCTGGGACTACCCGCCACGGTCGAGCGGGTCCACGTCGGCTTTATGGGCTGCCACGGGGCGCTCAACGGCCTGCGCGTCGCCCGCGGCTTGGTGGCCGCCGACCCCGGCGCCCGGGTCCTGTTGTGCGCAGTCGAGCTCTGCACGCTGCACTTTTGCTCGTTCTGGGATGCCAATCGCTCGGTCGGAAATGCGATCTTTGGCGATGGGGCCGCCGCTCTCGTATTGGCCGCGTCCGATGGCGAGGGAGACTGGACCGTCTCGGCCTGCGGATCGTGCGTCATCCCTGATTCCCAAGATGCGATGGGCTGGGCCATCGGCGACCATGGCTTCGAGATGTTTCTTTCGCCGCGCGTGCCAGAATTGATCGAAAAACAATTGCATCCCTGGCTGACCGCATGGCTCGACCGCCAGGGACTGGCGCTTGAGCAAATCCGATCCTGGGCAATCCATCCCGGCGGGCCGCGGATTCTGACGGCTGTCGAACAAGCGCTGTCGCTGGAGCGGTCGGCAACCGAAGTTTCGCGGCAGGTGCTCAGCGAATGCGGCAACATGTCGTCGCCGACGGTGTTGTTTATCTTGGAACGGCTGCGACAGACCGATGCCCCCCGACCATGCGTCGCACTGGGTTTTGGCCCCGGATTGGTGGCAGAAGCGGCCTTGGTGCTTTAAGCCGAAGCGACTTTGATGCTTAACGGCAGGCATGGTTGGCTGATTAACTTGCGGTTGGGCTCGCTGGTTGCTCACAAGCCCCCCACTTTTGGACTTGTCAGCCCGTTTATGCTCGGGTACTGTTTTGGCCGAATAGGTTAAATGGCGGGTCTGGATGCTTGATTTTGCTGGCAACCAAAGTCAGAATCGCACGTGGTCGGGCAATCATAAGGCGTGGGGCGATGCTTCAGGCGATTCGAAAGACGACTGACGAATTCTCGGTGCGCGAAGCCCGTGAGATCGCGCGGGATCTTTTCGAACCGAATCCGCGCATCTATTGGGCCGATCTGCTCGTCACCGTGACGATCGGCACGGTGTGCCTGAGGCTCTTGCGGCGGCAGCCGCTGTTTTCGCCGCTGCAGATCCTGGGCTATTTCGGGGCCGTGCTGGCCTTTTACCGCGCCGGCTCGTTCACCCATGAACTCGTGCATCTGCGCCGCGGCACGTTCAAATGGTTTCGGGCAGCCTGGAACGTGCTCGTGGGCGTCCCGTTGCTCATGCCTTCGTTCATGTATTACACGCACGTGGCCCATCACGCGCGCAATCATTACGGCACGGCTGAAGACGGCGAGTACCTGCCGCTCTCTAGCGGCCCACCGCGAAATATTCTCCTCTACATGTGCCAGCCGCTGCTGATTCCGATTTTTACGGTCGCGCGGTTTCTGATCCTCGCGCCGCTCGGCTGGCTGCTACCCGGCTTTCGCCGCTTTGTACAGCAACGGGCTTCGTCGATGGTGATGGATCCCCGCTACATTCGCCCGCTGCCCAGCAACAAAGAACTCAAGGTCTGGCGGCTGCAGGAACTGGCCTGCTTCTTGGTCGTCGCCACAGGAGTCGGCTTGTTCATTTCCGGACAGCTGGAGCCGAGCCTGGCTGTAAAGTTCTATTTGCTGGCCGTGGGAGTGGGAGTCATCAACCAGCTCCGCACGTTGGGAGCGCACCGGTTCCTGCATCGGGGCGAGGAACTGACGTTTGTCGAGCAGCTCTTGGACTCGGTGAACTATCCCGAGCATCCGCTGCTGAGCGAGCTGTGGGCTCCGGTTGGGCTGCGCTATCACGCGCTGCACCACCTGTTTCCGTCCATGCCCTACCACAGCTTGGATCAGGCACACCGGCGATTGATGGCCGAACTGCCCGAGGATT
Organism: Pirellulales bacterium; assembly: GCA_036268995.1. Classification (GTDB taxonomy): domain Bacteria; phylum Planctomycetota; class Planctomycetia; order Pirellulales; family PNKZ01; genus DATATB01. Next base: position 44,265 of record DATATB010000168.1, read on the forward strand.
CGCCCTATCGCCGTACCAACAGCAGCGGCCTGTTGCTATCGATTGGCCAGCTCTGGCGACGCGCTAGCAGCCACCGCGCTGGCTGAGACCGGCTCGTAGTCGTACATGCGGTAGCTCTTGTAGATTTTGCTGCCGCCCTTCTCCAGGCCCATGCGTGCCAGGTCGTTGTCTTCCGAAACCCAGGAGAATTCCGCCTCCTGGATGTTCATTCGCATGGCCATTGGCGTCAGGCCCTTCATCAGCACGAGCCCCAGCCCCCAGCGCTGATATTCGGGAACGACATTGATACTGAGCACGCGAATGCGCTTGATGTCGCCCTTCTTGCTTAGCAAGTGAAAGATGCCGAAAGGGAACAGCCGGCCGTTGATGCGCTTGATGCGCGGGTTGTAGTCGGGCAGGCCGACAATGGCGCCCACGCCCTGGCCGTCGACTTCGGCGATGATCGTCAGGTCCGGCACAATCAGCATCCGCAAGCCCTCGGCCAGCTTGCGCATTTCGCGCTCGGGCAGCGGCACAAAGCCCCAATTCACCACCAGCGAGCGGTTGTACAAGTCGACGAACATGTCCACGTCGGCCTTGAACTTCTTGCGGCTTAGTGGCCGCACGATGGCGTTGCACCGCTCTTGGGCCTGGTCGGCCAGGCCGCCCAGTTTATTTTCGATCTCGGGCAGTTGGTCCCGATAACCGATGTAGGCGAACATGTCGTGGGCTTTGCGAAAGCCGTAGGTCTCGATCAACCGGGCGTAAAACGGCGGGTTGTACGTCATCATGAAGGTCGGGGGGCTGTCAAACCCGTCGATCAACAGCCCGCACTCGTAGTTCATCGATGGATTGGCCGGGCCGCGCATCGTGGGCATGCCGCGAGCGGTCAGCCAATCGCGGGCCGCGTTGAACAGTTCGTTGGCCACTTGCTGGTCGTCGATCGACTCGAAAAAGCCGAAGAACCCGCGGTGTTCCTGGTAGCGGCGATTGTGCTCGTGGTTGACGATGGCCGCGATCCGGCCGACGAGCTGATCGCCCTTGAAGGCCAGGAATGTCTGGATTTCGCCGTTTTCATAAAACGGGTGGCGGCTGTAGTTTAGCAACTCCTTCTGGTTCATCCTCAAGGGAGGAATCCAGTTCGGATCGTCGCGATAAAGCGACCATGCCAGGTCGATAAAACGCTTCCGGTCCCGCCATGACTTGACCGGCCGGACGACCACGTTGCCCATCGGCTGCGCTCATTCCCAAGAAAGTACCTGACCCATTGAAGTGCTAAGTATCATTTCCGCAGCCGTTTCGGTCAAGCTGGGCTTCGCCGCGACGGATTGCCTCCAAGTAATTGCTACCGCATACCTGGCACGGAATTGAAACTGCTTTCCGCCGGTCCTAAAATTCAGTCAGAACGGGTGGCTGGCCGAAAGCGACCGTTTGTGCGGTCTATCCTCGGTGATTTCACGCGGTTCGGAAAGCAAGCGTATGAATGTTCAAAAGTGGGACAAGCTGACCGACGACCCGGCGACGACCTATGAGTGCCCGGTTTTGATTTGCCCCGAGGCCTGCGGCGGCATGTCAGTCTATGCGCTGAACCTGCCAGGTATCGCCAGCCAGGGGGAGTCCGAAACGGAAGCGCTGGCGAACATCAAGGAAGCGCTAACCGCGGCAATTCAGATTTACAAAGCCGATGGTCTGGGCATACCGTGGGAGGACGCCGACGTCGAGCGGACGAGCGATTCGTACGAGCGACGGATCGTCGTCAATGCCTGAGCTGCCTAGCGTGTCCGGCAGGGAGGCCGTTGATGCATTCATTAGGCTTGGCTTCACCCTCGTGCGAATTGCCGGCAGCCACCACATTCTCAAAAAGGCGGGAGAACGGCAGTTGCTTTCGGTTCCGGTTCATGCCAATACCCCGCTGAAGCCTGGACTACTTCGCAACTTGATAAGAAAGTCTGGTGCGACCGTCGATCGGTTCTTCGCGGCTCTTCGCGGCTCTACGCGATTAGTGAACACGGATCCAGCGGGTACTCTCAGGCGTTTTGCCGGCATCGCAGATTGCTCAATCGTTCGCCTTGCCGAGCCGGACAATCCGCACGCTTTCGATCGTAACCATGCCCTCGGGAATCGCTTCGTCGAGAAATGGCAGCAGCCGCTCGATCTGCTCCGTGGTGTCGACGACTTCGATCACGATGGGCAAATCGGTCGATAGCTCGAGCAATCGGCTGCTGTGCATGCGGCTATTGGCCCCGTACCCCATGACGCCGCGCAGCACGGTGGCCCCGGCCAGCCCCAACTCGCGGGCCTTGAGAATCACGGCCCGTGCCAGCGGCTCGCCCTGCCAGGTGTCTGACTGGCCCACGAAGATCCGCAGCAATTGGCCGTCGACACTCGCTTCGATCATGGCTAAGTCCTGTGCGCCAGGCACGGTCGAGAGATTGGCCACCGGCGCCGGCAAGCGCCGGCCGAGATCGCCGCGTGCGGCCGACGCGCGATCGTGACGATAAAGCATGACATGCGCCCGCTCTAGCGTCAGCGTGCAATTGGGGATCGTCTCGCGAACTGCCGGAAGGAACCCCATGATCGCTGCGGCGCGATCGACCAGTTCGGCAATCACCGGCACGTGCTCGACCAGCGACCAGGCGCTCGAATCGAGCAGTTCGCCGGCCGTAAAGTCCAGCCCGGAAATTCCCCGCAGCAGCGTGGCACCGGCCAGGCCCTCGCGCCGAGCGCGATTGACGAGGGCTTCGGCGGCCGTTTGCCAGCCGTGTTGATCCGTGCTGCGCAAATATACCCGCAGCAACACCTGCTCGCCTTCGAGCTTCATGCGGCCCCCTTTTACATCATCCGGCCCAAGACCACGCCCAGCCGCACGGCCAGCAATCCGGCCAAGACGCTGCCGATGAGATAAAGCGTGCCGGCCGCGGTCTCGCCATCGCGCAACAGTCCGTGGGATTCCCATTCGAAGGTCGAAAACGTGGTGTATGCGCCCGTAAAGCCAACGGCGACGAGCAACCGCAGGTCGTCCGTCCTCGGCCATGCCGACGAATCACCCAGCGGCCGCTGGTCGAGCCGGGTCAGAAACCAACCGAGAAACAGGCTGCCGGTGATATTAATGATGAATGTGCCGTAGGGGAGCGATGTGCCCAGCAGGCGCCCCGCCGCGATGCCCACGGCCCAGCGCAGCAGCCCTCCGCAGGCCGATCCCAGCGCCACCCAGACGACCGACATCGCATGTTGCACGATAGTTACTCTCACGCCGCGGATCGCGGTGCACAATGGCAGCCGCGAGCGGAATTTCAACGATCCGTTGGCCGATCCAGCAACTTCAAGAACGCGCCGTAAACAGCCGGGTTCGCCGGCCAGGCGGCGCCGCTGACCAGGTTCGCGTCAATATGGGCGTTGTCCAGCGCCTCGTTGGGCTCGGCCCAACGCGCTCCGGCATTCTCTATGTCAGGGCGCAAGGGCGGATAGGCCATGCAGGTGCGCCCCTTTAGCACGCCGGCGGCCATCAGCACTTGGGGACCATGACAGATCACGGCCACCGGCTTGTGCCGCTCGAAAAAGCTGCGCGTCACGGCCAGCACGCGCGGATTAAGCCGCAAATACTCGGGCGCCCGGCCGCCGGGAATCACCAGCCCGTCGTAATCTTCGGGGCGAATTTCAGCAAACGTGGCGTTGAGGCGGAAGTGATGGCCGCGCTTTTCGCTGTAAGTTTGCTCGCCTTCGAAATCGTGGATCGACGTGATCACCGTTTGACCGGCCGTCTTATCCGGACAAACGGCGTGCACCACATGCCCGGCCGCCTGAAACATCTGGAAGGCGACCATCGCCTCATAATCTTCCACGTAGTCACCGACCAACAGCAGGATTTTTTTCGAGGCCATGCTTCACCACAGGGGGCAAGTCGGATCGATGCGTCGTGCCGAGCACAACGCAGGGAGCGAGTTTGAGTGTACCCGGCCGGACGACCGATGAAAAATCGCTGTGTGCCGACCCGTAAAGCTGCGGAGTATAGGTCAGCCTTGTCGATAAGGAAATTCGTCCGCCAAACCGCCTCCCTATTCTCATAGGAAAACCGACCGGCCAACTGCCGGGCCATCCGAACCCAACATGAGTGTCTCCAAACCGCACTTCCTCCTCTTCTCCTCGGGAGAGAGCGGGAATCACCGGGGCGAATGGAATTTCGTCCTGCAAGCGGCCGACGGATCGGCGACACTGGAAGCGAGTGACCAAGAGCACGGCGTACACGGCGAGCGGCTCGAGCTGCTGGCCGTGGTGCGTGGGCTCGAGGCCCTGGAGCAGCCCTCCCGGGTGACCCTCGTTACCCCCAGCAAATACGTCAACCGAGGCATCGCCTACGGCCTCGAGGAATGGCGTGGTAACGATTGGACCTGGGAAAGCTTCGGGGACATGGTCCCCATCAAGAACTACGATCTGTGGCAGCGGCTGGATCGGGCGCTCTGCTTCCATCACATCGAGTTCGGTAAGTGCCGCGTCGAGCAGGCGCAGACGCTGCGCGGGCCGCACTTTCGGCTCAAGCCGCAACCTTCTGCGGCGCAGTCGGTTGCATACCGAACCTCCGCCTCGTCACGACGGCGCTGGCGGACGCTTGGCATGCGACTAGCTCGCTGGCGGCGACAGGTCGGCGAAAACTGGCTGCTGGCACTGGCACGCTTGGGCACGCCCTGGCTGCCGCGGCCGTGGCTCGGTTGAGAAAAGCCGGCGGCATCCTTGCAGGCTCCGTAGCTGCTAGGCGCGCCGTACTTTAGTTACGACAATCAGCCTTGCCCCCACAACCCGAGAGAATGGATACCCGCCATGCGTACGACGGCACAATTGGAAACGATCGGGCGTTTGATCGAAGGTCGCAGCGAGAACCCGTTCGAGGTGCTCGGGCCGCACGAAATCGTCGAGGGGCAGCGACGTGCGATGGCGGTGCGGGCGTTTTTGCCCGAGTCGGCCCAGGCCTGGATCGTAGACGAGACGCACTCGGCGGTGCCCCGGCCGATGCGCCGCATTCATCCGGCCGGCCTGTATGAGGCTATTTGCCCGCTGCCCGAGAGCGGCCAACCCCAGCAGCGTTACCTCCTTCAAGTTGCTGATTCCAGCGGCAACCGAGCCACCATGCACGACCCGTATTCATTCCCGCAACTGCTGACCGACTACGACTTGCACCTGCTGAACGAAGGCACGCACTGGCGCAGCTACGAGAAGCTGGGCGCGCAGTTGCGCACGATCGACGGCGTGGACGGGGTGAACTTTGCCGTCTGGGCGCCCAATGCGACGAGCGTCAGCGTCATCGGCGACTTCAACGGCTGGGACGGCCGCCGGCACCCGCTTCGCAAACACATCCCCGGCGGGTTTTGGGAACTGTTTGTGCCGGGCTTGGGCGACGGCACGCTGTACAAATACCAGGTGCGCCACCACGGCGAGGTTTACGAAAAATCCGACCCGTATGGCTTCGCGGCCGAGTTGCCTCCCCGCACCGCCTCGAAGGTCTGCCAACTGGATCGCTACCACTGGCACGACGGCGAGTGGATGAACCGCCGCGTACAAACCAATGGCCTGGACGCGCCCATGTCGGTGTACGAAGTCCACTTGGGCAGTTGGCGCCGCCCGGACGACGACCCTAGCCGCTGGCTCACGTATCGCGAACTGGCGCACGAGCTGGTCGACTACGTCCGCGAGATGGGCTTTACGCACATCGAGCTGCTGCCGATTACCGAGCATCCGTTCTCCGGGAGCTGGGGCTACCAGACCGTCGGCTATTACGCGCCGACGTCGCGCTTCGGCAGCCCGGCCGACTTCATGTACTTTGTCGATCACTGCCATCAGAACGGCATCGGCGTGATGCTGGATTGGGTGCCGGCCCATTTTCCGCGCGATGCCCACGGTCTGCGGCTGTTCGACGGCACGGCGCTGTACGAGCACGCCGATCCCCGCAAGGGCGAACACCGCGACTGGGGCACGCTGATCTTCAACTACGGCCGGCACGAAGTCCGCAACTTCCTGCTATCCAATGCGTTGTTCTGGCTCGACAAATACCACCTCGACGGCCTGCGCGTCGATGCCGTGGCCTCGATGGTCTATCTGGACTACAGCCGCAACGAAGGGGAATGGATCCCGAATGAGTTCGGCGGCCGCGAAAACCTCGAAGCCGTCAGCTTCCTCAAGGAGCTGAACATCCAAACGCACTTGCAATATCCCGGCGTGCTGACCGTGGCCGAAGAATCCACCGCCTGGACCGGCGTCTCCCGGCCCACGTACCTGGGCGGGCTGGGCTTCAGCCTCAAGTGGAACATGGGCTGGATGAACGACACGCTGCGCTACATGCACCACGAGCCGATTCATCGCCGCTATCACCACGACGAGCTGACGTTCAGCCTGATCTACGCCTTTACCGAAAACTTCTGCCTGCCGCTATCGCACGACGAAGTCGTGCACGGCAAAGGCTCGCTGCTGGATCAGATGCCCGGCGATCTGTGGCAACGGTTCGCCAACCTGCGGCTGCTCTATGCCTACATGTGGGCCCACCCGGGCAAGAAGCTGCTGTTCATGGGTGGCGAGCTGGGCCAATGGAACGAATGGAACTACGACACCAGCCTGCAATGGGACCTGTTGCAGTGGGATTTGCACCGCGGCCTGAAAAAGTTCGTCAGCGATCTCAACCATCTCTATCGCCGCGAACCGGCCCTGCACCAGATCGACTTCGATCACCACGGCTTCGAGTGGATCGACTGCCACAATTACGACGAAAGCATCATGTGCTTCATGCGTAAGGCCAAGGATCCGCGCGACTTCTTGGCGGTTTGCTGCAACTTCACGCCGGTGCCCCGCGAGCACCACCGCGTGGGATTGCCCGAGCGCTGCTGGTATAACGAAATCGCCAACAGCGATTCGATGTACTACGGCGGCGGCAACGTGGGCAACGGTGCCGGCGTGATGGCCGAAAACATTCCCTGGCACGGTCGACCCTTCTCGGCCGAGATCGCGATTCCGCCGCTAGGCGTCACGATCCTCAAACCGCAGCGCTAATGCCGCTGTTTGCTTCGACATATTCGCACCATACAAGCCCACGGACTGCGGTCCGTGGGCTTTTTCCGTCGGCGTCTGGCTGGGAAAGGCCGACGGGATGAAATTACTCAAAATCTGCGCGGCGGTCGTTTTCCTGTTCGGCAGCCTGGCGCTGGCGACACTGGCCGGATCGATCGCCGCGCGTATGACGCGCCGCACTGCGGTTTGGAGCGTCCTCACGCTGGCCGGCAGCGTGCTGCTGAACGCCGTCTACACGGCGGCGGCCAAAGTGCTGTATACCTTGATGACTTCCGGCAGCGGCTTCTCTGATTGGCCTGGCCTGGCCGATGACGCCGGCAAGTTTGCCGCCTGCGGAGCGCTGCTGGGACTATTGGGATGGATGGCCGTCCTGCGCAATGCGCCGCGATTCTTTCAGCAGCGCGGGTAAGCGAACGGCGGAGACCTGCGGCCGTCAGGCGGCGAGCGCCGGCGGGCGAGCGGATTGCTGCGTGTACTGCGCGATGATTTCTTCACACGGCCCCGTGGCGCGAACGTTGCCGTGGTCCATCCAGATCAGCCAATCGCACAGCTCGGTCAGCGACGCCAGATCGTGGCTCACTACGACCACGAGCCGGGCCTTGGTGATCATTTCGCGCATCCGCTCGCGCGCTTTGCTCTGGAACGCCAGGTCGCCGGCGGCAAGCACTTCGTCGATGATCAGGATTTCCGGCTCGATGGCCGTGGCGATCGAAAAGGCCAGCCGCACGAGCATGCCTGACGAATAATAGCGCACGGGCATGTCCAGATGGTCGCCCAGCTCACTGAACTCGGCGATCGGCTCGAGCTTGGGCGCAAGCGAGCGCGGCGTTTCGCCCTGCAAATAGCCGCGATAGACGATGTTTTCGCGGCCCGTGGCGTGGGGTTCGAAGCCCAACGACAGGTCGAACAGCGAGCTGATATTGCCTTCGACGGTGCGCCGCCCTTCGCTAGGCATGTAGATGCCGGCCAGGACCTTGAGCAGCGTGCTCTTGCCGGCGCCGTTGTGTCCGATGATGCCCACCCGCTCGCCTTCGCGGATGCGCAGGTCGACGCCTTCCAAAGCTCGCACCCGCATAGCGCCTGGCCGTTTTTTTCGCTTGTGGCTGGCGACCAGGAACTCTTTGATGCTGAAGCGGCCCTGCTGGCGAACGCGAAAGGTAAGGCCCACGTTCTCCAGCTCGATGAATGCCATGTTAGACCGGCCCGAATATAAGTGCGTGACGCCAGCGCCGCGGTCGCAAGTGTTTTCTCTACAAGTAAAAGACCAGCCGCCGCTGCATGACGGCCAGACCGGCCGCGGCCAGTGAAGCCACCGCCAGCGCGGTCAGCATGCCGACGGCCAGCACCTCCCAGCCCGGCAGGCGGCCCTCGAGCACCGGCAGCCGGAACATGTCGAGGTACGCAGCCAGCGGATTGAACTGCAACAGGGTCAGCCCCTTCTGACGCAGCAACTCGGGCGGATACATCACCGGCGTCAGGTAGAATAACACCTGCATCAGCACCGGAATCAGGTACTGCGTGTCGTTGACCAGCACGTTGATCAGCCCCATGCACACGGCCGTGGCCCAGCCCAGCACCAACAGCGTCAAGAGTGTCGGAACCAGGCTCACCAAGGCCGGCAAGTTGCCGAACCCTTTGACGATCCACACCAGCACCAGCACGACGGCCAGCGTCATCAGCAAGTGGATCATGGCGCCCAATGCAATGCGCAAAGGATAAATGGCCAGCGGCGCCGGATGCTGGCGAATGTACGCTTCGCCGCGTTGAAAGCTTTGGCAGCCTTCCATCACGCAGGCGGTCAGATAATTCCAGAACGCCAGCCCCAGCAGCAGAAACGGGGCGAAGCTGCGGAAATCCTGGTTGAACAACTGGCAGAAGACGGTCGAGATCACGGCCGTCATCAGGATGGGATTCAACAGCGACCAGCCCAACCCCAGCACCGAGCCGTGATAACGGCTCCGCAGGTCCATCGTGACCAACGACCACCAGAAGTAGCGCGTGCGCCAAACTGCGGCACAATAGTCGATCATCGTGATCTCGTAACTGCAACGGTGTCGCGGACTTCCATGATTCTCGCGCCACACCTGCGCGGCCACCGGCCGAACAGATCGCCCCCACGCGGCTTGCATCGCAGCAAGCGGGCGGGAATTCTAACAATAGCTACCTTTGGACAAAAGCCGAGTTCGCGCGGGTGCTGGCAAGGCCCAGCGCTCCGCAGCTAGCCTTGTCGGCCCCGACTGGTTGCGATATCGTCCCACCCTTGGTCCGGCTTGTCCGTGGTCAGTTGTCCGTGGTCAGTTGTTAGCTGTGAACATCAACGGAGGACTGGCAACGGACAACAGACCACGGACCACGGACATGCAACTGGCCACAACCCCTGCCACCGATCAGCCCGCTGGCGCCGAGTCCCGGCCGCCGGTCAGCATTGTGGTGCGCACTTGTCGCGGGCGGCTCGATTTCCTGCGAGAATCGCTGGCCTCGCTGTTTGCCCAGACGTATTCGGCCTTGCAAATCGTCGTAATTGAAGACGGCTCGGCTGATGCCGGCCCGCTGGTCGAGCGTCTGGCGGCCAGTGCGCGGCGGCCGATTCTGTATCGTTCGATCGAAAAGGCGGGCCGCTGCCGTGCGGGCAACGTGGGCCTGGCCCTGGCCGGTGGCCGGCTGCTGGGTTTTCTGGACGACGACGATCGGTTGTTTCCAGGCCATGTTGCCGGCCTGGTCGAAGCGCTTGTGCGCCAGCCGGCCACATCGGCTGCTTATAGCCTGGCCTGCGAAGTTCCCACGCACGTTTTTTCGCACGAGCCGCTGTGCTACCAGGAAGTGACACGTTATGTGGTGCATCGGCGGCGCTGGCAGCCGGCGGAGATGGCCGGCCGCAATTTCCTGCCGATCCAAGGCGTTTTGTTCCGCCGCGAATTGTTCGAGCGCTACGGCGGCTTCGACGAACGCTTGGAATGCCTTGAAGATTGGGACTTGTGGCGGCGCTATCTGGCGGCCGGTGAGTTTGCGCATGTCGACCGCGTAACGTCGATGCACCGCGTGCCGGCCGACGCACGCCAGGCCCATGCCCGTTATCGCCAACTGCAATCGTATCGGCCGACGCTGGATCGCAATTGGGCCGCGGCGATGCCCATCGCCTCCGCTCCGCCAGGGCCAACGATCGCGCGCCGGCTGGCGACCTGCATCGTCGCGCACGCCTGGCCGTTTCGCCTGTATTGGCACGCGCGGCTCTGGTGGTATGCCCGGCGTCAGCGACGCTCGAGCGATGATCTCTACGCCGCATAAGACTTGCCGAGCCTGCTTTTCACGCAGCGCGGCGGCTGGGTACGGCAGGCGTGACGAAGAAGTGCTGATCGTACAGTTGCGCGATCCGGCGCATGTTGACGTCGCCGTCAAAGGCCTGGCGGACCCAGGTCTGCCCGGCGTGGCCCATCCGCGCCCGCTCGAAGGGTTCGGCCAGCAGCCCGGCCAAGGCCTGCGCATAGGCGGCCGCGTTTTGCGCTTCGCACAGAATGCCCGTCTGGCTGGTGAGGGCTTCGCGATTGCCCTTGATGTTGCTGGCGACTACTGGGACCCCGGCGGCTTGGGCTTCGATCAGCGTCAGCGGCAAACCCTCCCATAGCGAAGGCTGCAAGACCAGGTCTGCACCAGGAAACACTCGATGCGGCTCGGGTTGCCAGCCCGCGAAGCTCACGCGGTCGGCCGCTCGCGATTGTGCCACGGCGGCTCGCAATCGCGCTTCCAGCGGCCCGGTGCCGGTGATCAGCAGCCGCCAACGCTGCTGGCCGGCGCAGGACAGCGCCAGCAGTTCGTCGGCAATGGCCGGCAGGATCAACGGCTGCTTTTGTTCGTACAGCCGGCCGAAAAACAGGATCAGCAGCTCGTCGTCGGCAATGCCGTGTTCCGCTCGAAAGGCGCGGCGCAGCTCGGCTCGATGCTCAACCCCGTAAGGCGCCAGGTCGATGCCGTTGTGTACAGTCAGACATTTTTCGGCCGGCAGCAGCCGCTCGCGGACGGCCATTTCGCGTTCTTCGTGATTGGCGAAGATCACCAGATCGCAGAGTTGACCGGCCCAACGCTCCACGGTGCGGTAGAGCCGCGTGGCCAGCGGCGACGAAAACTCGTGGAAGGCGAAGCCGTGAACGTGATGCACCACCCAAGGCACGCCGGCCCGGCAGGCAGCCCAACGCCCCAGCATGCCGGGCTTGGAAGTATGCGTATGCACGAGGTCGAACCGCTCGCGGCGAAACAACCGCTCGAGCGCAAAGAGCGCGCGGAAATCATGCCAGGGCGCGATCGGCCGCCGCAACGACGGCACGAAATGGCACGCGATGCCCAACCGTTCGAGCTCTTCGCTCATCGGTCCCGGATGCTGGCAAGCCACGTGCAGTTCATAGCGCGAGCGGTCGACATGCCGAAAGATCTCGATCATCGCGCGCTGCGCGCCTGTCATCAGCGGCAGCACCTGCACATGGCAAATCCGGATCGGCGGCATGCGATTGCGTCCTCGTTTTGCCTTCCCCGCTACCAATGCCAGCAAGCTGGCGGCGGCCCCCATCGCTGACAAGGGACTCCGACGACTGCGTCGTCCAGGGAGAGGCGGGCGAATGGTAGCGGCAGCTCCAGCCTCTCACCAGCCCAATGCGGTCGCCAGCGGTTCGCTCCGCCGAGCCACGATGACCCCTGGCACGCTTGCTGACTTCACGACCATCCCTGGGCTCGTCGGATCCGCGGGAGGACTCACGACTTCCGCTCGGAGCCTTCGTCGCTAGCAAGGCACGTGACTGCTCTTCCTGGAATCAGTTTGATTTGCTTAAATCCGGCCCCCAAGACTGGCCGATCTTAGGCCGACGCCGGAAAAATCCGCCTGCACCCAGCGCAACATGCCGAAGCAACTTTTGCGGCTTTTGAATTGGTTCGTTCTCGCCGCGACCGGCAGTCCCGATCAGTGCAATCGGCTGGCCACGCCTGGAGAAATTGGCGCCACGCGCAAACCGGCTCGGCGGCTGCTCGTGCTCGTGCTGCTCGTCACCTGTTTTGTGCCGCGTGCGCTCACCGCCTGGCGGCTGGATGGCATCTGCGCCGACGGCGCGAGCTATATCCACATGGCGCAGGCGCTCGAGCGCGGCGATTTCGGGCAGGCGTTTCGCCTGCAATTGAATATTTATCCCGCGATCCTCGCCGGCTTGCACCAGCTTGGCATACCCTGGGAACTTTGCGGCAGAGTCTGGGGCACGCTGGTGGCCACGCTCGTTGTCCTGCCGCTGTTCGGCTGGGTGCGGCGGCAGTTCGACGATCGGTTGGCGATCGTCGCCTGTCTGCTCTATGCCGGCCATCCCGAGCTGATTGAATGGAGCCCCGAGACCGTTCGTGACCCGACGTTCTGGTTGTTTTTCACCACGTCGATTTATCTGCTGTGGCGCGCGGCGGCCGAGGCGTCGCTCAAGCATTATGCCGCGGCCGGCGTGGCCATTACGTTGGCGGTCCTGACACGCTTCGAAGGCTTGTTCCTCTGCGTGCCGCTGCTGGGTTGGACGCTGGCCCGCGCGTGGGCTTCGCGCGCGCTTCGGCCGCGGCTGATCGCGGGCGTAGCCCTGTCGTTGGCCGTGCTTCCGTCGTTGCTAGTTGCCGGCAACGTGGCCTGGTCGAGCCGGACCGGCCGCGTGGAAATGATTCGCCTCGAAAAGCTCAACGTCGCGCGCAACTGGATCGTCGCCTGGTGGAACCCGCCCAAAGTCGCGGTGCCGGCCATGGCTCACGCCGGCATTCACAACCGCGAGGCGCAGCCCGGCGGCGCCGTGCACTGGGGCACGGGGCGATTGCTGTGGCAGTTTGTTCATCAGGGCGAGCGTGGCCTGACGCCGCTGTTTGCGATCTTGCTGTTCACTGGCTGCCTGGCCCATCCGCGATTGCTGTTTCGCGGCGACCAGTGGCCGATGGCCGTTTTGTCGCTGCTGATCTGCGCCGGCATCTGGGCCCATACCTGGTACTTCCATCTTTCGAGCGGCAGATACTTCCTGCCGATTGCCATTCTGTCGACGCCGACGGCAGCGCTGGGCTGGATGTGCGTGGCTCGCGGCCTGCGCCGCGTGATCGCTGCCCGACACTTGTCGCGGATCGCGTGGCGCTTGGCGCCGGCGGCAATCATGGCTGCGCTGCTGGTCATCGGCTGGACCGACGCGCTCACGACCAACGTCGAACTCCGCTTGATGAATATCCGCCTGGGACGATGGATCGGCGGGCATTGCGGCCGGCAGCCGACGATCCTGGGCATCGACGATCAACTGCCGGTGGTGGCCCATTATGCCCACGGCAATTTCATTGCGCTGCCGGCCGGACTGTCGGACCACGACCTGGTGGATATGGTTCGCAAGCAGCGACCGGACGTGGTGGTCTTTTCGCGCCGGCACCTGACC
>DATATB010000169.1:0-35522 GCA_036268995.1 Pirellulales bacterium
CCACCAGGTGGTCGTCCGGCTCAAAGGCCTCGGCAGTCGCTCCGCGGCTGATGTTGGTTCGCCAGTCCAGGGCATTGCGGCGGCGCATGGCCAGAACCCGTCGGCCTAGGACCAGCAGCCGCAAATCGAACCCCTCATGCGGCACGAACCTTTGAACATAGAGCACGGCGTGCAGTTGTGCGAGCATTTTGAAGGCCCGTTCGGCCAACGCCTCGTCTTGCAGCCGGGCAATGCCCCGCCCCTCGGAGCCGAACAGCGGCTTAACCACCACGTCGCCGCCCAGTTGCGCAAATGCCTGCATGGCCTGCTCGGCATCCTGGCAGACCCGGGTTGCCGGCACGTCGAGACTAGCCGATTCCAGCAGGGCCAAGGTCAAATACTTGTCGACAGCCGCCTCGAGCGCCTTCGGCGGATTGACGACCACCGTACCCGCCGCCGCCAGGCGGGCCAGCAGATCCATGCGAAACACGACCTGCTCGAGCGAGCCCGGAGGCATCGTGCGCACGAGCACGGCGTCGGCCGCCGCCAGATCGAAGCCGGCGCACTCGATTCGCCCGCCCTCGCCCAGACCGGCACTGAGTTGGGCGAAGTCCAGGGTGGTGATCCGGTGCCGGCCGACGGCCGCACGCTCTAAATCGCGCGCGTACCAGCTATCGGAGTTGGCTAGGAGTGCGATGTGCATTTTGGGTTGCAGCCTCCGGTCGCTGACGCTCCCGGCTCGCCTGATTGACGCTCGCGGCTCGCCTAAGAGGTGGCCAGGCCGAACGATTGGGCCAGCACGTCGGCGCGGGTGCGGCCGAAGCGATGCACGCGGCCGGTCTTCAGGTTGTTGAGCGTGACCACGGCCGGGCTGAACAGGTGCGGATCGATGTCATAAAACTTGCGGCCGTAGCGCTCGAAAATCTGCTCGAATGGCTCGCCGTAGTCGCGCGAGGCACAGCTTGGCACCTGTTCGCCCACGCGGGCCAACTCGGCATCGTCGCCGCCGGCCAGCCAGAGCGTCACCTCGGCGCCGTACAGCACCGCATCGTTCGTCCGGCCGATGGCCGCCAGATCGCTGCCGGCCACGGGCGGCAGCGGGGCGATGCCCCAGGCGCTGGCGATCTGGTTGATATCGAAATCCAATTCCGCCAGCTTGTGCAGCGCGGTTTCGACACTGCGGGCGACAATCTGGATCGTGCCCGCCAGGCTGGCCGTGGGGGCCACGAGCAGCGTCACTTGCCGCGGCTCCACTTGGCAAGCTTCGGCAATCTGCCGGATCACGCCCTCGGGCGGCAGCGAGCGGGTTTCCAGCACGCCGACGACACGCTCGGCCTGCTCGCGCTGTCCGATGCGGTCGAAGATCGCTTCGCGACCGGCGGCGGCCCGCATGGGCCCGGAACCCATCGCGAAGAATTTGCCCTCGCTCAATTGCCAGCCGGCATATTGCGAGGCCATGCAAGCGGCGACCGGATGATCGGTGGCCACGCACACAGCAGGGCCTTGCCAGATGGCCGGATCGGCGGCGGCCAGCGAGACTTGGGCCAGGCCGGAAAGGCAGGTGCCGGCCATCAGCATTCCGGCCTCGACGCCGCCAAGCGTGCCAATGCCCAGATCGATGATCGTGGCCCCCGTCGGGTCGGCCAGAACGCGTGCCCGCAGCCGATCGGCCTGGGCGATGATCTGGTCAGCTACGGCGGCAGCTTGCTGATTGAGGTTCATGTCTTTCCCCCCTCGCCCCTTGTGGGAGAGGGCTTGCGGCGAGCTCAGCCGAGCGGGCCGGGGGTGAGGGGTTGGAGCACTTTCGACTGTGGCACTGTGGGCGAGCGGGAGGCGCGAGCCTCCCGGTGCGTTCAACTTTTAAAGTTCAATTTCTGGCCGTTAGTTGTAGTGGTTTCGTGCCGGGCGGCAAGTTCCGCGGCCTGCCGAGTGCTGCGGGTCCGCAGCCAGGGTTTCAAACCGGCACTGCCTGGGCCTACAATCTGGGGGCGGGTTGGCTCCCGTTGCCCAGACCCTCATCCACCGCCGGAGGCGTGAGCGTGGCCAGCCTGACCGTCGAGAACTACTTGAAGGCGATTTATCAGATCTGCCTGTCCGCACCGGGCAAGCCGGCCGCCACCGGCGAAGTGGCCGCCGCCTTGCACGTATCGCCCGGCACGGTCACCAGCATGCTCAAAACCTTGAGCGAAAGCGGCCTGGCCCGTTACACGCCCTACGGCGGCGTGCAGTTGACGCCGGCCGGCGACGCGCTGGCCTTGCGGGTGCTGCGGCGGCATCGGCTGATCGAGCTGTTTCTGGTCAAGACGCTGAACCTGAGCTGGGACGAAGTGCACGAAGAGGCCGAGCACATGGAGCACGCGGTCAGCGATCTGCTGATCGACCGCATCGACACGTTTCTCGGGCATCCCAAGGTCGATCCGCACGGCGACCCGATCCCGCAGGCCGATGGTTCGCTCGACGTGCAGCAATCGCGCAGCCTGGCGGCGTGCATGGCCGGCGACGAGTTCCGGTTGGTGCGCGTACTAGACCAGTCGCCCGAGTTCCTGCGGTTCCTCACCGAATCCAGCCTATCGCTCGGCGCCCAAGGCCGTGTCATTAGCAATCGAGCCGAAGCCGGCGTGATCACCATCGCCGTCGGAGGCCGCGAGCTGACCCTCGGCTGCCCAGCCGCCGCCAAGATTCTCGTCGCCGCGCCGTAGGTGTCGCGAGTTCCAAGCGGCACCGGGAGCACGAGTCGCGACGCTCTCCAAAACCGGGCTCGGCTCGCCGGGCCTACCTCTAAACCGGCTCTACCGCTTAAATTGATTGCCGGGACCACACGCGAGCCGCTATCCTTTCGGCCATCTTCCGGCACGGCTGCGACCTAGGCTAGAAAGCGGCTCGCAACGCCGGCCGCCAGATGTGCTTCGTTCGCAAAAGGAACCGCGTATGTCCGGACGAGTTCTCGATTGGCTGGTGGGAAAGTGGCAGTGGCCGTATGCCGCGCTGTTTAGCGCAGGCTTTCTCGGCGTGCTCGCGCCCCTGGTGTTTCGCTATGCCGGCACGCCGCTGGGGCTCGTCTATCTGCAACTGCCAATCTACATGCTGCACCAGTATGAAGAACACGCTGGCGACCGCTTTCGCTTGTGGGTCAACAACATGGTCGGCCACGGCCGCGAAGTGCTGACTCCGATTGCCACGTTCTGGATCAATTCGCTGCTGGTGTGGCTGCTCGATCTAGTCGCGTTGTATCTGGCGTGCTTCGTCGATCTTTCGCTGGGGCTGATAGCCATTTATCTGCCGCTGCTCAATGCCTGCGGACACATCGTGCCGGCAATCGCCAAACGGCAGTCCAACCCCGGCTTGCTCACGAGCATCTTCCTCTTCTTGCCGGTCGGCGTGTTCAGCGCGTATCAAGTGTCGCGCGCCGCAGGCTCGAGCTTGCAAGACCACCTGCTCGCCTTGGGCGTGGCCATCGCGGTGCACGCCGTGATCATCGTCCACGTGCGCCGCCGGATTTCGCACCTGGCGCAGTCGAAAGATTTGGCTCCGGCGGCCTGAGCAAAAGTCCGTTGTCCGTTGGCTTTACGTTTTCGGCTTCGGCGGAGGGCCTTGCATCACCGGCGGCTGGCCGAGGGAACGCCGGGCAATCGAGGCCTGGCCGGCGTGCAGGCCTTCGTGCCAGGCGATGAGCTGGAAGATTCCGGCCACGTCCTTGATCATCGGCGGCATGCCGGCCGGGGCGGGCGCGTCTAAGTCGGCCTCGCTTTTTTCCGCCAGCAATTTGAGCAGCGCCTGCCGGCGCTCGCGCAGATAATCCAGCACTTCGCTGGGAGGCGGATAATCGGCCGGCCGCGGCGAGGGCTTTGTGCCTCCGCCGAACTTCTCTTTGTAGCCCTCGACCACTCGGCCCGGGCCACCGAGCGCGGTGATGAAGAAGTTGTCCGCGCCGGCAATATGGCCGGCGACCCACATGGCATGGTTGGCTTCCGGATGCACCTGGTGGGTCCATTCTTCGGGCGTTTTGAAGCCTGCCAGCAACCCTTCGGTATAGGTGTGGGAATCGACCAGTTGCCGCTCAATCGCTTGTTTCAAAGTCGGCATTGCCCGCCCTCCTTCACGTTTGTTTCGCAGATAAAACGCAATCATCGCCAGGTTAGATGCGACAATAGCGGGCAACCGGCCCGGCGAC
This sequence comes from Pirellulales bacterium, assembly GCA_036268995.1. GTDB lineage: Bacteria > Planctomycetota > Planctomycetia > Pirellulales > PNKZ01 > DATATB01. The sequence goes on from DATATB010000169.1 coordinate 4,151, forward strand.
AAGCGGCGTCCTTTCGGGGGCCTTTGACCGCTGTCGAGCCAGTGCGTAAAACTACGGACGAGGGTCGGCCTCGGATGAGAGGCCCCCGCAATGGGGACCTGTGAACCTGGTCAGGGGAGAAATCCAGCAGCCATAAGCAGTCAGCCCTTTGTGCGGTGGGTCTCTCATCCGGGGCCGGCCTTACTTTTTTCTTCCACGCCGGCACCGGTATGACGACCGAAATCGAATCCACTCCCGCGGCTGCCGCTTCGCCCAGCGGGCAATATGTCGTGGTCGCCCGCCGCTATCGGCCGCAGACTTTTGGCGAATTGGTGGGGCAGGAGCACATCGCCAAGGCGCTCGAGGGGGCCATCCGCTCGAACCGGGTAGGTCACGCCTATCTGTTCACCGGCGCACGCGGCGTAGGAAAAACCTCGGCCGCGCGGATCCTGGCCAAAGCGCTGAACTGCGTGCAAGGCCCCACGCCCGAGCCGTGCAACCAGTGCGACATTTGCCAGAGCGTCGCCTCCGGCGACGACGTGGACGTGCTGGAAATCGACGGCGCCAGCAATCGCGGCATCGACGAAATTCGCGAGTTGCGGCAAAAGGTCAACGTCCGGCCCAGCCGCTCGCGCTACAAGATTTACATCATCGACGAAGTTCACATGCTCACGCGCGAGGCCTTCAACGCCCTGTTGAAGACGCTCGAAGAACCGCCGGAGCACGTGAAGTTCATCTTCTGCACGACCGAGCCGGAAAAGATTCCGATCACCATCCTGTCGCGCTGCCAGCGTTTCGATTTTGCCGGCATCCAGACCGCTTCGATCGCCGAGCGGCTGCGGCAGATTGTGCAATGCGAGGGACTCGAGACCGAGCCCGAAGCGATCGAACTGCTGGCGCGCCGCGCCGCCGGTTCGATGCGCGACAGCCAGTCGCTGCTGGAGCAGTTGCTGGCATTTGGCGGCGAGCGGATCACGATGGACGACGTGCACCGCATGCTGGGCACTGCGGCCGAAGGCCGCCTGGTGCCGCTGGTGCAGCAGTTGGCCAATCGCGATGCGGCCGGCGCTCTGAAGCAACTGGCCGAAGCGCTGAGCGAAGGCGTGGACGTGGGCCAACTGCTGGATCAACTGTTGGGCTACTTCCGCGATCTGATGGTGGCCGCCGTGGGCTGCCCCGACGATGCGCTGCTCTACGTGCTGCCCGCCCAGCGGGCCGACGTGCGCGCAGCCGCGCAGCAGTTGGGCGTGAGCGTGCTGCTGGCGATCATGCAGATTCTGGATCAAACGCTGGCGCGGCTGCGCTATAGCACGCATGGCCGCACGTTGGCCGAACTGGCCCTGGTGCGGATTTGCAGCCTGGCGGATCTCGACTGGCTGCCGACGCTGATCGACCAGGTGGCCGCAGGTGCGGGGAATGCGGCAGCACCACAAGCTGGCAGCCGGCCGAGCAGCCCGCCGCCAGCAAGTCCATCGGTGAGCCCAGCGCGGCCAGTTGCAACTGTCCAGCCGGAGCTAAAAAAAAAAGGTGAGCCGGCCGAGCCGCCAAATTCATCCCCCGCTGCAAATGCATCGGGGGGCAAATCCCCGCTGGCGAGCGACGAGCTTCCTCAGATCTGGAAGCAGGTGCTCGAGCAGCTTTCGGAATTGACGGGCGCACAAGCCGGCATGTGCGACCATTTAGCAATTGGCGCGCCAAACCGACTGGTCCTTGGTTTTCGCGAGAAGTATACTTCCTGCAAGAGCTTCTGCGAGCGGCCGGAGCAGGTCTCGAAGTTGGAAAAAGCCCTGTTGGCAGTAACAGGGCAACCGATCCGGGTGGAATTCACCACGCTGCCCGACTTGCCGGAAGAAAAAACCAGCCAGCCGCGGCCGCGAGCCAATGCAAATCAAGAACGTCTGCAAGAAGCGTCGCAACATCCGCTGGTGCGGCGGGCCATGGAGTTGTTCGAAGCACGACCGGTGCGGGTCGAGAATCCCGAAACCCAGAATTGATTGACCGACCAATTCGGAGTGCAAAGCTCCGGTGGAGTGTCCCGCGTGTTCAGCGGTTTAGGCAATCTCGGCTCATTCTTGAAACAGGCCCAATCGTTGGGCGGCCGGCTCGAGGCGTTGACGCAAGATCTCAAGGGCCGCCGGGCAACCGGCAGCGCGGGGGGCGGGCTAGTCGAGATCGAAGTCAACGGCCTGGGCGAAGTGCTCGGCTGCCGCATCGATCCGAAGCTTTTCGAACAGGGCGACCGCGAGTTGATCGAGGATCTTGTGCGCGGGGCCGTGAACCAGGCCTTGGCCAAGGGCAAGCAATTGCATGCCGAGGCCATGAAGTCGTTGGCCGGTGACATGCCGCTGCCCGGCTTGGACGAGGCGCTGGCCAAGCTCACCGGCGGCCAGCCGCCCGAGGGGACCTAGCCGATGCAACCAATCAGAACACTTGGGCAGACTAGCGTCGCGCTTCGGGCAACAGGTTTTGAGGAACCACGGACGTGACGCTGCTGACCGAATCGGTAACCCGGCTGGTCGAGGAATTTGCCAAACTGCCCGGCATCGGAAAAAAATCGGCCGAGCGGCTGGCCTATCATATCCTGCGGGTGCATGCGAGCGAGGCCCTGGGGCTGGCCGACGCGATTCGCAACGTCAAGGAAAACGTGCACCACTGCCGCGTCTGCTACAACCTGGCCGAGGGCGAAGAGTGCACTATCTGCCAGGATGCCCGCCGCGATCGCGGGCTGTTGTGCGTCGTGGAGCAGCCGCGCGATCTGATGGCCCTGGAACAAGCCGGCAATTATCGCGGGCTGTATCATGTGCTGCTGGGCCGCATTGCCCCGCTCGAGGGTGTCGGCCCCGAACAACTGACAATCGACGCGCTGGTCGAGCGCGTGCGCGGCGGTGGGTTTCGCGAAGTGATCATGGGCACCAATCCGACGCTCGAAGGCGACGGCACGGCGCTCTATATTTCCAACCGCCTGGCGGACGTGCCTGCCGGGCCGGGTCAAGGGCCGGTCGAGATTACGCGATTGGCGCGAGGTATTACGACCGGCAGCGTGCTAGAATTTGCCAATAGAGAGATCCTGGCCGACGCCCTGGCCGGCCGGCAGAAGTTTTAATCGAGTGTACGACTATGCGACTTTCATTCGGTCAAGAAATGCGGATGGCCCAGCGGCAAGTGCTGGCCCCGCGGATGATCCAGTCGATGGAGATCCTGCAATTGCCGATCATGGCGTTGCAGGAACGCATCGAACAGGAGTTGCAGGAAAACCCCGTGCTCGAGTTGCAGGAGGAAGATCCGGATCTGCCCGACGAAGAGGTGGAAGCGGTAAATCCGGACGCCCCGACCTCGGAAGAGCGCGAGTTGGTCGTCGACGAGACAAAAAACAACGAAGCCGATTTCGAGCGGCTGCTCAACATGGACCAGGACTGGCCCGACTCGTTCGACGAGCGGCCACGGCTGTCGAGCACGCGGCTGGAAGAAGAAGGCGACCGCAAGCACGACGCGATGGCCAACATGGTGGCCCGGCCCCAATCGCTGCAGGATTACCTGCGCGACCAGCTCGGCTGGTGGGATCCGGACGACGACACCCGCCAAATGGCCGAACGCATCATCTATAACCTGGATGCCAACGGCTATCTGCAAGGCCGGCTGGAAGACATCATCGACCCCAACGCCCCGCCCGAGCAGTTGAGCCTGGCGCAGCGGGCCTTGGCCGTGGTGCAAAAGCTCGATCCGCCGGGCGTCGGGGCCCGCGACCTGCGCGAATGCCTGCTGTTGCAACTGATGCCGGGCATGCACTGCTACGATCAACTGCGCACGTTGATCTCCAGCCACCTGGAGGATCTCGAGCACAACCGGCTGCCGGTCATCCAGCGCCGCACGGGCTATTCGCTCGAACTGATCCAGGAAGCGCTGGCCGAGCTGCGCAAGCTGAACCCGAAGCCGGGTGCCGATTTCACCGAAGTCCACGCGCCGACCGTCACGCCCGACGTGTTTCTGGAGCAGACCGACAGCGGCAAATACAAGGTGGTGCTGGAAGACGGCCGCACGCCCAGCCTGTTTATCAGCCCCTACTATCGCAAGCTGCTGATGCAGGGCACGGCCACGGACGTGGAAAAGGATTGGATCAAGCGCAAGATTAATTCGGCCCAGTGGCTGATCGAATCGATCGAGCAGCGCCGCAACACGCTCACGCGCGTGGCCCAGGCCATCGTGGACCATCAGCTCGAATTCCTGAACAAGGGGCCCGAATTTATCGAGCCCTTGAAGATGCAGCAGATCGCCGACAAGGTGGGCGTGCACGTCACGACCGTCAGCCGCGCCGTCGACGACAAGTGGATCCAAACGCCGCGCGGCATCTTTCCGCTCAAGCGGTTCTTTGGCGGCGGCACCGTGAGTGCCGACGGCGACGAAGTCGCCTGGGACACGGTTCGCCTGAAGCTGCACGAGATCGTCGACGCCGAAGACAAGCACCGGCCCTACAGCGACGACGAGCTGGTCAAGGAGCTCGAAAAGCACGGCCTCAAAGTAGCCCGTCGCACCGTGACCAAGTATCGCAAGGCCATGAAGATCCCCAGCTCGCGTCAGCGCCGCGCTTGGACTTGATTCGGGCTGCTAGCCGCTTGTGTAGGTGCCGACGCCGATTTTGTAGGCCGTCACAGTCGCCAAGCCGAGCCAAAGCAGATCAAACGGGCCGAATGAGGGCGCGAATCCGCCAAGCGAACCGACGAGGAATTTTGCAGCGAGGACGGCAACGATTGCCAGGCCCCCTGCCAGCACGCCTTGCAGGACGCTTTCTTCGTCGCCGCCGAGGTATGCGGCGTAACGGAGTCCAGCCCCCGTCAGAAAGCCGACGCCCCAGGCGATCCACCCCACTTCATAGTGCGTCACGACTCCCACCAAAACCCAGATCACCGCGCCGGCTCCGCCGCCTAGTATCCCGCCGATAATCCAACGCGGCGCGCATGCGAGACCGGCCGGCGGCGAAGACTCCTGCTCGGGTAATTTGCCACTGCTGCGTGGGGGCTGGTAGGGATTTTGTCCCATCAGTGCTCTTTCCAGGCTGGGGCTTGATCGCCAACCGCAGGTTCCGTTTTGCCGCCGATTATTATGACCTTGTCCGATCCGTCGAACAAGATTTCTGCGTGGCTACGTGCTGTTAGCCAACGGGCTTTGCATCCGTTCTCTTGCACGCGCCGCGCCGGCCTGCCATGCTACACGTCCGGCCTGCAGCCTGCCTGCCATTCATCCTTCCGCAATCATCCTTCATCATTTGCCTCGGAGCTCCCTCATGTCGCGCCGCTGCGATCGCCGTCAATTTCTGGGACAAAGCGCTGCGCTGGCGACAGCCATGACGATGGTGCATACCGCCGGATCTGTCCATGCCGACGAGCCGCGCGACACGCTGGGCGTGGCGTTGGTTGGCACCAATAACCGCGGCTCGCAATTGGCGCCGGCTTTTGCCTCGCAGCCGGGCGTCGAGATTCGCTATGTCTGCGATCCCGAGGACGGCGCACTGCAAAAGGGACTGAAGGCGGTAGCGACCAAGCAACAGAAGACGCCGCAGACGGTGCGCGACTTCCGCCGTGCGCTCGATGACAAAGCGGTGGATGCCGTGGTGATCGCCACGCCCGACCACTGGCACGCTCCGGCCGCCATCCTGGCCTGCGCCGCCGGCAAGCACGTGTATGTGGAAAAGCCCGCCTCGCACAATGGCCGCGAAGGCGAGCTGCTCGTGGCTGCCGCCCGCAAGCACAAGCGCGTCGTGCAGTTGGGCACGCAGCGACGCTCGAGCGACGACATTGTCAAAGCCATCGGTCGGGTGCATGCCGGCGAGTTGGGCCGCGTGCTGCTGTCGCGAGCCTGGACCGCAGGCCTGCGGCAACCGATCGGGCACGGCAAGCAGGTGCCGGTGCCCAGTACGCTGGACTACGATCTGTGGCAGGGCCCGGCCGTCGAGCAGCCGTACGTCGACAACTTGGTGCATTACAACTGGCATTGGTTCTGGAACTACGGCACCGGCGAGGTGGGCAACAACAGCATCCACGCGCTCGACCTGTGCCGCTGGGGTTTGAAAGTCGATTACCCGCACCGCGTCACCAGCGGCGGCGGCCGCTATCATTTCGACGACGATCAGCAGACGCCCGACACGCTGATTTCGACGTTCGATTTCGACGGCGCGTCGATCACCAACGAGATGCGCACCTGGAACCGGCAGCCGATCGAAGGCTCGGCGTTCGGCGCGGCCTTCTACGGCGAAAAAGGCACGATGGTCATCGGCACCGCCATCACGCTCTACGACCCCAAGGGCAAGCAACTGGAGCAGTCGCCGATGCGGTTCAGCAACAATGCCCACGTGCAAAATTTCTTCCAGGCGATTCGCGAGGGCAGCCCGCTGAATGCCGAGATCGCAGAGGGGGTCAAGAGCACAGCCTTGTGCCACCTGGCCAATATCGCCTACCGCACCGGCCGGACCATCAACTTCGATCCGGCCGCAGCCCGCATCACCGGCGACGAAGAGGCCGCCGGGCTATGGACGCGCGAGTATCGCCGCGGCTGGGAGCCCAAAGTCTAAAGGGGCCGACCGGGCGGGTGCTATCAGCCATCGCCCCTCAAACCTCCTCTCGCCTTGGGAGAGGGCAGGGCGAGGGGCCGGGAAAGCCGGAAGTTGCTTTTCGGGCAATCGAAAACTGGACTTCGCCGCCGGGAATGATACTTTGGGTGGTGCGGCAATCCTTCGCGAGATTCCAGGCTCTTCAAGCCGAGGGCGGACATGACTACGGTCCTCATTGTGGATGACTCGGCCGTCGACCGCCGACTGGCCGGAAAGCTGCTGGAAAAATCGGGCGAGATGACGATTCAATATGCCGTCGACGGGGCCGACGCCCTGGAGCGGATCGCCGCCTCACCGCCCGACCTGGTCGTTACCGACCTGCAAATGCCGGTGCTCAATGGCTTGGAGCTGGTGGAGCAGGTGCGCCGCAAGTTTCCGCTGGTGCCCGTCATTCTGATGACGGCGCATGGCAGCGAAGCGGTCGCAGTGCAAGCGCTGATGAACGGGGCGGCCAGTTACGTGCCGAAGACCGAGTTGCCGCGGCACCTGGCCGAAACGGTGCAGAACGTATTGTGCCTGGCCCGCAGCAGCCGCCAGCAGAAGCAATTGCTGGATTGTGTGCGCGAGCGGCGAGTGCGCTACGTGCTGCCCAACGACAGCAGCTTGATTCCGCCGCTCGTGGACCAGTTGCAGCAGACGATCGCGGCCGTCGGCCTGGTGGATGACACGGCCCGGGTGCAAATGGCCATCGCGCTGGAAGAAGCGCTGCTGAATTCGTTGTATCACGGCAACCTGGAAATGAACGCCGACCAGTTGGAAGAGCTGCGCTCCAGCCTGCTCTGCCCCCAAGGCGGCAACCCGCTCTCGGAGCGTTCGCAGCAGGAGCCGTATCGCAACCGGCAAATTCACGTCGACGTGGCCATTTCGCGTGAGTCGGGCCGGTTTGTGATTCGCGACGACGGGCCGGGCTTCGACCCCACGCAAGTGCCCGACCCCACCGACCCCGCCAATCTCACCCGCTCCAGCGGCCGAGGGCTGGTGCTGATGCGGATGTTCATGGACGAAGTGCAGCGTAATGCCAGCGGTAACGAAGTCTGCCTGATCAAACGCCGCGAGCCGGAGCGCGTGCCGCAGTTGGCGCTGGGCGGGCAACCGGATGTATTGCAGTCAACCTAGAGGAGTCGCGTGATGCGCTTGACGTGTTCCACAGTATTTGCCGCGGCTGGGCTTGCCCTGACCATGACCGCTTTTACCTGCCTGGCTGCCGGAGACAAGCCCGTGCCCGCCGCTCTCGACTTTACGATGAAAAGCCTCACAGGCAAGCCGGTGAACCTGTCGCGCTACGAGGGCAAGGTCGTGCTGATCGTCAACACGGCCAGCCAGTGCGGCTACACGCCGCAGTACGAGCCGCTCGAAGCTCTGTACAAGAAATACCATTCACAAGGGCTGGCGGTGCTCGGCTTTCCGGCCAATGAGTTCGGCCAGCAGGAGCCGGGCACGGATCCCGAAATCGCCGAATTCTGCCGCAAGAACTACGGCGTGACGTTCGACATGTTTTCGAAAGTCGTGGTCAAGGGCGACGGGCAATGCCCGCTCTATCAGTTCCTGACCTCGAAGGAAACCGATCCGAAGTTTGCCGGACCGATCAAGTGGAACTTCGAAAAATTCCTTCTTTCGCGCGACGGCGAGGTAGTGGCCCGGTTCAGCTCCGGCACCGAGCCCGACTCGCCCGAAGTGACCAAGGCCATCGAGGTCGAGCTGGCGAAGAAACCGTAGTCGGCCACCGTAGTCGTCTCGCTCCGCCGAGACGACGGCAACTCGGCTTGGCGCTGGGATCGATTCTCGGTGGCGCCTGCATCCCGACGGAGCGGGATGGCTACGGTGGGAGTCCGTAGGTGCCGCGAGCTCCAGCGGCACCGGGGGCACCCATTGCGCCGCTTTGCAGGCCCGGCTCGGCTCGCCGGGCCTACGCCACGTCCATCGCCACGGGAATATTGTCGGCCATGCAGGGCTCGAGCGATTGCGCGTCCTCGGCTGGCTCGTAGCTCCAGAACGTCTCGAAGATTTTCTCCCAACTGTTTTCGCGCGCGTTTTCGAGCGCCCGCCGCTTGAGCCGCTCCAGCCCCGCGCCGCTGGCCAGCAGGCGCATGGCGTCGGCTAAGGCACTGGGGTGCGAGACGTTGACCACCAGGCCCGAGTCGTGCCGGCGGACGATCTCTTGCGGACCGCCGCGATGCGAGACGATGGCCGGCAGCCCCGAAGCCTGGGCTTCGAGCACCGCATTGCCGAACGTGTCGGTCGTGCTGGGAAAGACGAACGCATCGGCGCTGGCGTAGGCCGTGGCAAGTTCCTCGCCGGTCAACCAACCGGTAAAGACCACGCCGCGCGGTCCCCAGCGCTGCTCAAGCTCAGCGGCCAACGGACCCGAGCCTGCCACCAGCAGGTTCACATCGGGCCGGTCGGCCTTGATTTGTTGGAAGGCTTCGAAGAGCAGGTCGAGATTCTTCTCGCGCGAGAGGCGGCCGGCATATAGGAAATGAAAGCCGCCTTCGATTCCCCAGCGGCTCCAAAAATCGGTCCGGCGCCGGCGTGGATGAAACAGTTCGGTGTCCACGCCATGCCCCAGCACGCGAACCCGCGCGGTGGATAGTCCATGCTCGACCAATTGGTTGCGATAGAACTCGCTGGGCACGATCACCGTGTCCATTTGCCCATAGAACCATTGCGTGAACCAGGCCGTGGTCCGCACCATCGATTCGTCCTGCGTCAGATGCCGGACATAGCGTGGAAAATCGGTGTGGTACATGCCCGTGGTGCGCAGCCCCAGCAGTCGGGCGGCGGCCAGCGCGACAAAACCCATCGGGCCGGGCGTGGAAATGATGACCTCCGAGTACTGCTCGCGCTCCAGGTGCTCGATCACTTCCAGCAGCGGCGGCATGGCCAGCTTTTGCGATTCGTACTCCGGCAACTCGAACTCGCCTAGCGGCGGAAAATTGACCAGGTGTACTTCCGGAACCGACTGCGGCCGGGCCAGGCTGGTGATAATCCGCAGCGGTTTGCCAGCCGCTTTGGCCGCTTGGCCCAGGGCCCGGATCGTGCGCACCACGCCGTTGGTATCGTCGAAGGTGTCGGTGAACCAAGCGCGGCGGTCGCTGCGCAGCCGCAGGTGGCCGGCCGACTCGAAGTGCGTGGCAATGGCCTGCAAAAATCGCTCATCCTTGTGCTGCGTGTGAAAAGCCGCCAGATAAGGCGCCACACCCATCGCCACCGGCCCCAGCGAGGCGAACGTTTGCAGGCTTTCGACCAGCCGGCCCTCGCGCAGGTAGCCCACCAGCCGGTTCAAGAAGGCATAGCCCAGTTGCCCGCTCACGTCGCAAGCCATGCGAAAACTGCGCTGGTCGTCCGCCGACTCGGGCACGGGCGGGATGCCGCGGTCCTGTTGCCGCTGGGTCAGCAGCGCGCCCAGGTCGCCCAACAGCGATTGCTCTACGGGGTTCATTCGTCGAATCCACCGGGCGCTCCACAATCGCCCGGCCAGACCTCGCAGCCGCTCGGTAGCGGCAGGCTGGGCCGGTTGTTGCCGGTCGAGAAGGTGGCCGAACAACTCGCCCAACAGGTTCGGCTTGGCCGAGTCGTCGAGCAGCCGGGTCTTATAAAAACTGTAGGCGATCTGATAGAAGCTATGTGCCAATCGCAGGCTGGTGCCCGACGCGCCGCCCATTTCGTGGTTTCCGCTCGCGATGTGTTCGAGAAATTCGTCCGACGATCGGGCCGGCGGCGTGGCGGTCCAAGCGCTGGCAATGTAGATGCCGCCGTGGTCGTCGCTGCCGCCGGTGAAAGTCTTTTCCCAGGGACAAGCGCCGATGGGTTCGATGCCGTGCCGGTCGGCCATGCGGGCGATCATGTCGGGCGTTAGATGCCGAAAGACTGCCCGCACCAGGGCGGCCGCCCGGCCATCGCGGGCACCATTGATGCCCTCGAAGCGGTTAAAGAGCAGCAGCAGTTTTTCGACCTGATCCGCCGTCAGCGCGTCGTTCACGCGAAATAGCGGATGGGCCAGCGAATGGGCAATATCCTGGTCCAGCAGATAGCGGCGAAAGTCGTAAATGCTCTTCCGCAGGATTTGAATCTCGCGGAATTGCGACTCGCTCATGCCCCAGGCCAGGCAATGCACCTTGGCCCCGTTTTCGGGGAAATACGTCGTGAATTCGCAGCCGAGAAACGTCCCCGGCAAATGCGCGATCTCGAGCGCCGCATCGATCGAGTTGTGGTCCGTCACCGTGACGAAATCCATGCCGCGCTCGCGTGCCCGGCGATAAATGTCCAGCGGCTCGGTAAAGCTTTCGGGCGCGCCGATTCGCCGCAACAGCCATTCGCTGGGCCGGTCGGAATATTTGCTGTGGACGTGCAGATCGGCCCGAGCACTCACGCCTGTGGAGGGTGACTGGCTGTCGAGCATGAGCGTGCTCTCCTTTTTTGCCGGCGGGCGAGGACAAAGCTGGGGGAAATTGGATTTTGGTCACCGGCTGCTTGCACAGCACCGGCACCCGGAATCCTATCGACCGCCAAAATAACCAATGGCCATGAGACGCTTGTTAATCCCCTGTCAGAATTCGCTTTATCTCCGGCCGGGGGGCAAGCCGGCAAAATTGGCCTAAGATTATCGCCCCAGGCGCCGAAACCGAGCGGCCGGTTGCCGGGTTTAATAGATGCGATGACGACGATTCAAGCCCACCGACTGCGGTCCGTGGGGCTTTCGAAATGCTCAACGATCCGGGGCGCGAAGCATGACGACACCCAAAGTTTTTGCCTGGCTGCTGGCAACCGCCGGCTGGCTCTGGTCGGGCGTGGCGCTGGCCGGCGCAACGGCCGAACCTGCGGCCAGCCAGGCATCTGCCGACAGGTCTGCTGTGGCTGAAAAGGTCGACTCGCTGCTGGCCCAAGAGCTGTATCTCAAGAACCCCAAGAGCGCGTTGGCTCCGCTGGTCAGCGACGAGGTGTTCTTGCGACGGGCGGCCCTGGACGTGATCGGCATTCGCCCGAGCCAGGCCCAAATGGCCCTGTTCTTGCTCGATCCGTCGGCCGACCGCCGGCAGAAGCTGGTCGATCGGCTGCTGGCTGACCCGCGCTTCGGCCGAAATTGGGGCCGCTATTGGCGCGACGTGGTCATGTACCGCCGCGTCGAGGATCGGGCCCTGATCTCAGCGGCTGCGCTGACCACCTTTTTGACCGACGCGCTGAATGACGGGCAAGGCTGGGACCAGATTGCCGAGACCATGATCGAGGCCAAGGGCAATGTGATGGAGAGCGGGCCCACCGGACTGATCATGGCCCAAACGGCCAATGCCGACGACGTGGCCGCCGAAGTTTCGCGGATCTTCCTGGGCATCCAGATCCAATGCGCCCAATGCCACGACCATCCGACCGACCGCTGGAAGCGCGAGCAGTTTCATCAGTTCGCGGCCTTCTTTCCGCGGATGCAACTGCGGCCGATCCAATACCAGGGCATGATGCGGGGATTCGAAGTCGCGTCGGTGCAGTTCGAACCGCGCTTTCGCGGCCCTATGCCCGGCCGCGGATCGCTCGAACACTATATGCCCGACTTGAAGAATCCCAGCGCCAAGGGGCAATTGATGACGCCCGTTTTCTTCGCCACCGGCCGCAAGCTGCCCACTGGCAGCAGCGACGACGAGCGGCGGACTTCGATCGCCGAGTGGATCACCGCACGCGAGGACGGCTGGTTTGCCAAGGCCTTTGTCAACCGCGTGTGGGCCGAGCTAGTGGGCGAAGGTTTTTATGAGCCGGTCGACGACATGGGGCCCGGCAAAGCCTGCTCGGCTCCCGCGACGCTCGCCTATCTGGCCGAACAATTCGCCGCCCGCTCGTACGACGTCAAGTGGCTCTATCGCACGATCATGGCCACCAAGTTGTATGCCCGCGAAAGCCGACCTCGCCGCACGGCCAACGAAATGCCGTTTGCGGCCAACTGCGCGCAGCGGCTTCGCGGCGATCAGCTCTTCGACATGCTCACGCTATCGCTGGGCGTCGAGGTGCCGGGTTACTTTGGCGGCGGGCCGTATGCCGCCATCAGCAGCCCGCGGGCGCAATTCAATACGGTGTTCGGCTACGATCCCAGCCAAAGGCGCGACGAAGTCAGCGGGTCGATCTCGCAAGTGCTGTCGATGATGAATTCGCGGCTGGTCAGCCGCGGGCTCGACGGCCACAGCACCGACACGACCCTGGGCCGGCTGCTCGTGCAGTTCAAGGATGACGACACGCTGATCGCCGAGTTGTTTTCGCGCTGCCTGGCCCGCGACCCCAACGGGCAAGAGCTGACCGTGTGCCGCGAGCATGTCAAGCATGCCGGCAGCCGTGCCGAAGGCTTCGAAGACGTGCTGTGGGGGCTGGTGAACCGGACCGAGTTTATTTATCGCAATTAGCCCAAGGCTTTTCGTCATGACTTCGAACTTTCAGCATCATGTCGGCGTGGCGGTCAATCGCGCAGGCGTGATCGGCCGGCGCGATTTTGTGCGCGGCCTGTCGCTGGCTTCGGCCGCTGCCGGCAGCCTGGCATGGACCGACCTGCTGAGCCTCCACGCGGCCGAGCTGCGCCGCCGGCAAATGTCCTGCATCCTGCTGTGGATGCAGGGCGGGCCCAGCCAGTTCGAGACGTTCGACCCCAAGCCCGGCCACGAGTCCGGCGGTGAGACCAAGGCGATCTCGACGGCGATTCCCGGAGTGCAATTCGCCGACAACCTGCCGCACCTGGCGAAAGCGGCCGACCGGCTGGCGATCGTGCGTTCGATGAGCACGAAGGAAGGCAACCACCAGCGGGCCAGCTACCTGCTGCACACGTCGTACGTGCCGCTGGCCAGTTTGCGGCATCCCAGCGTAGGATCCGTCATCGCCCAGCAACTCGCAAGCGCGGCGTGCGAGCTGCCTTCGTTCGTGCGCATCGGCAACGGGTTTGCCAATACCAGCAATGGCGGCTTTTTGGGCAGCGAGTTCGACGCCTTCGCCGTGCAGTCGGCCGGCCAATTGCCCGAAAATGCGCAGCCCTCCGGCTCGGCCGAGCGTTTTCAACAGCGGCTGGCTTTGCTAAGCCGCATGGAGCAGACGGCCATCGCAAACCCCGGCGCGCAGCAAGACCATGCCAAACTCTACGCACACGCGGCGCGCATGATACAAAGTTCGCAGATGCAAGCCTTTGACTTGTCGCGCGAGCCGGACAAGGTGCGCGAGGCATACGGCAAGACGTCGTTCGGCAACGCCTGCTTGCTGGCCCGGCGGCTGGTCGAGTCGGGCGTGACGTGCGTCGAAGCCGCGTTGCCGGGCTGGGACACGCATTTCGACAATTTCACGAAAACGCGCTCGCTGTGCTCGCAGCTCGATCAGCCGTTCGCCTATCTGCTCAAGGATTTGGACGAGCGAGGCATGCTGGACCGAACGCTGGTCGTATGGATGGGCGAGTTCGGCCGTTCGCCGAGGATCAATCCCCGCGCCGGCCGCGATCATTTTCCGCGGGCTTTTAGCGTGGCCCTGGCCGGTGGCGGCATTCGCGGCGGCCGCGTGCTGGGCGGCACCGATCGCGGCGGCGAAGAAGTCGCCGGCCCGGCGGTCAGCGAAAAGGATCTCTTCCAGACGATTTACAAAAGTCTGGGCATCGACGCGGCCAAGGAAATGATGAGCCCCATCGGGCGGCCGATCAAGTTCGTCGACGGCGGACGCCCGGTCGCGGAGTTGTTTAGCTGAGCAGAAGACCCAGGGTGTGCAAACCCTGGGCTTGGCAGACCCTCGCGGCGTGGCGCGGCGCTCAATTGGCTTGGGGCTGCTTGCCCTTTGCGCCGCCCGTCGAGTAGCGGGCGTAGATCGGCATGTGCCGGTAATAGACCTCGAGCGTGAGCGTCGCCAGCGCCGTCATGTATAGCCGCCCGCCCGCCAGGTCGTACTGCGCTTTGGGGGTCCAACTGCCCGTCATGTGGCCTTCCTTGATTTGCAAATCGACGAGGATCTGCCGCATCGGCTCGTTCCATTTTTCCCAGGACTTGCCGCCGACGTGGTGCAGCGTCTGCGTGGCATAGTACCAGTAATACATGTTCGGCTTTTCTTTGACCGGCATGTAAGAGCGAAGCAACTCGGCCACGCCGGCCCGCAGCGCCAGATTTTCGTACGCCCAGCCGCCGTATTCTCGCGACAGCAGACCCTCGGCAGTCATCGTCTCGGTTACCGGGCGATCTTCGCCGTAGCTGAACAACCCGCGACTCTTGTCCGGCTGCACCGTATCAAGAAACGCCATCGCCCTGGAGAACATTTTCCTCGGCACCTTGATGCCGGCCGACTGCGCGCTGCGCAGCGCCATCAACTGCCAGCCCGTCACGCTGTTGTCACCGATCTGGTCGGCGACATAGCGCCAGCCTCCTTCTTCGTCTTGATACTCGGCAATGATGTCGACGGCCTTTTCGATCGGCTCGCGGAAGCGCGGATCGCCGGTCATGGCGTAGGCCTCGGATAGGGCGATGGTTGACAGTCCGTGGGCATACATCTTCACGATGCCGCCGTCGGCCCAGCCGCCGTCGCTCTTTTGGCTGTTGAGCAAAAAGGCCAGTCCGGCGCTCACCACGGGCGCGTGTTCGCCTTCCAAATGCGTCGACCCGGCCGCCAAAAAAGGCAACACGGCCAGCGCCGTACCGCCTGTATCGCTCAGAATGCCAGGGTGCGTACACTGGCCGTGGCAGTCGGGCAGGCTGCCGAAGGCGTGCAGGCACCAGCGGCCGTCGGGCTGCTGATGTTTTTTGAGCCATTCGAGGCCGCGCTTGACCGCGGCCTCCGTCTCGTCGGTCCCGCCAAGCTGCTTGATCAGCACCCGCTTGAGCACGGGCTGGCGACCGGCAAACATGCCGCCCATGCCCTGGAAGCCCGCCGGCAATTCGATCACCGTTCGGCCATCATCGACGGCCTGTTCCGCCGGGCCTTGTGCCTGCGGTTGTTTCGTCGCAGCGCGCCGCTCGGGGGCCAATTCGCGATCGAAAGAGGGGGGTTGAATCGCCGTAAATTGAGAGCGGCTGAGGGCCAGCATGACAGGCTCGATGTGCGGAGCAAATGTCACAGGATCGATCGAGGCTTTGCCGCGCATGATCGCCGTGCTGCCGCTAGCGCCCGCGCCGGCCGGCTGAGCTACTTCCGGCAGCGGCAGTTGGTCCGGCATCCGCAGCTCGAGCGTCGCGGGCATCGGCCGCAGTTGTTGGATTTCGGTGACGAGCGCAGGCGCTTCATGCTTGCGAATCGCGTGCGTACACAGCGCGAGCGCACCGACCAGCGCGGCATGTGCCGCGATGCTGATGCCGCAGGAGGCGACGACCCGCGGCGCTGCTGACTCCCAAAACGCGCGAGTCGCCCGTCGAAGCCGCGCTGTCGTGGCTTGCAGCCAGCGCGCGAGCCGCGGCCATTGGTCTGACGACATCGAGAGCACGGATCGCCGGCAGCGGCTCCCGGCAGCGTCGCCGGGCAGATCGCTCGCGTCGGCGCTGGCCAAAGTTGGCTGCGGCGCGGACGGCGTTGTGGGAGCGGCAATGGACATGCGGACGCTGCTGGCTGGCGTCTGAAACTCTGCGGAGCACAAGCGATCCGACGCTAAGTCGCACTGCACTGGCGTGCCGCAATCGCCCGTGCTGATCTGGATCGGAACCGCCACCTGTCAGTGTAGTAGGGCTTGCGCCGCCTGGGAACAGAAAAAGCCGCTGTAGGGCCGCCGAGCCGAGGCGGACGGCCGTGGCCCTGGACAAGGCAAAACCGCAGGCAGTAGAACAGGCGATATAGCTTGCAGCGGCGCTGCTAATTTGGGCGGGCAAACAGTTTGCGAAACAAGGGTTCGGCATGAAAATCGGTTTGGTCGGTTACCAAGGTTCGGGCAAGAGCACGGTGTTCGAGTGGTTGACGGGAGTAAAGCCCGACTTGGCCGTTGCCCATATCGGCCAAAGCGCCATGGCCCCGGTCCCCGAGCCTCGTATTCAGCAGTTGTGCGAGGTTTACTCGCCTAAAAAGGTGACGATGGCCTCGCTGGAACTGGTCGATACGCCCGGCTTGTCCCGCTCGCACGAGGGCAACGCGGCGCGGCTAGGCGTCATTCGCGAGGCGGGCTGCCTGGTGCTGGTCGTCGCCGGCTTCGGCGGCTCCGATCCCCTGGCCGATCGGACCGGCTTTGCCGAAGACGCGCTGCTGGCCGACCTGGAGATCGTTTCCGGCCGCGTCGAACGGTTGCGCGAAAGCGTGAAAAAGCCGCGTCCCAACCGCGACCAGGAAGTGGCCGAACTGGCCGCCTTGGAACAGGTGCTCGCAGCGCTGGAATCGGGTCAGCCCTTGCAGGCCGCCAGCATGTCGGACGAGCAGCTCAAGGCCACCCGCTCGTTTCGGCTGTTGTCCGAAAAGCCGATGCTGGTGCTCGTCAACGCGGCCGACGACGAGGAGCATCTCGAGCGCTACGCGGCGGCGGCTCCTGCCGGCCAGCCGACGTTGGGTGTGCCGGCCGGACTGGAGCTGGAACTGGCGCGCATGGCGCCGGAAGATCGGGCCGATTTCCAGCGCGAGATGGGCATCAGCGGTTCGCGGCGCGACGAAGTGCTGCGCACGATTCTCGACGTGTCGGGCCAAATGCTGTATTTCACGGCCGGCGAGAAGGAAGTGCGCACCTGGATGCTCCGCCAGGGAGGCACGGCCCTGGAAGCGGCCGACAACATTCACAGCGACCTGGCCCGCGGCTTTATCCGCGCCGAGGTGACGCGCTGCGAGGACCTGATTCGTCTAGGTAGCGAGCGCGAAGTGAAAGCGCACAACCTCGTGCGTCAAGAGCCGAAAGACTACGTCGTCCGCGACGGCGACATTCTCAACATCCGCTTCAGCGTGTGAGAGCGAGTGCCGAAGGAAATGCGGAAGTATGAATGATGAATGACGCGCAAGCTTGGGTGTCCGGCATTCATCATTCCTACTTCCGCATTCGCTTTACTCGTCCAGCAGCTCCTGGATCACGGTCACCTCGCGGATTTGCCGGCTGCCGGGCTCGATGATCCGGATACGGATTTGCAACCCCTTGCAGCCGGTGGCATAAGGAGGCGCCGCTTCCAATTCGGACGGGTCGTCCACGCCGCCGATGACGTTGAAACTGCTTAGGGTCGTGGGAGGATTGTTCCAGGGATAACCCGAATAGGGATTGTCAATGCCGTCGGTCCCTTCATCGACGTTGCCGTCCTGGTCCTGGTCGACGCCGTCGGACTCGTAGTGCGTCGACCAGGTGTCGTACACGGATGCGATGCTCCCGGTGTACCCTCCGCTGACCGCCTTTACCCAGCCGCCGGTCACGGCCCCACTGGGGAAGCCGCGCATGATTGGTGGACAGCCCGGATAGGCAAACGGCGGACCATAGGTTGTTCCGCTGCCGGCGGTAATTGGCAGGTCGCCCTCGGTGGCGAAGCGCGGCCGCGGAATACTATAACCTGGGTACGCCGTGAGCCCCGACACGGTGGTCGTGGCTTTCACCGCCGCGTTGGCTTCGTACGTGTTCAACGCCGTCAGATACCTGCTGTAATAGTTCACGTACCCCGGCAGGTTTGTGTTCGTGGCCGGGTTGGTCATGTAATTGAGGTCGACGTAGGCGCCGACGCTGCCTAGCGTGGCGCTCGCATTGCTTGGCTGCGGATTACCATCAAATCGCTCGACTGCGCCACTACCGTTGCGGATGTAGTAAGGATCGCCAGGCGCCACGGACGTATAGCCGGAAGTGCCGCCGATCGTGGCGGTCATCTGAAAGACCGGCGCCCCGGGATCCCAGATCTTCACGTCGAAGCCCACCACGCCCGTCAGCACCACGTCATCGAAACGCGGCGGGTTGGTCCCCGTACTGTAGTGCGCGTCCAACAGGCCTTGGGAGCCCGTCTGCGTAAAGCGGCTCAGCCCGTTCTGGTTGAGGGTCATGATGACGGGATCCGGATTAGCCGTTCCACCGTACAGTCCCCAATGGCCCGGGTAGATGCTCTGATTCGAATTTTTGCCGAGATTTGATGGATAGCCCGAGGCGCCGGCAGGCAAAATGTAATAACCGAAGAGCGTCTGCACATATTGTGCGGCTGAGCGGCTCACGGTGGGGGCGTCCGGCCCGTACAACGGGAAGGGAAAATTGCTGCTGGAGCTTTCCTGGAGCGTTGGCAGCCCGAGCAGATTCGGGAAGGCACCGATCGAGGTGCTCATGACACCGGTACCCTGCAAACTGGCGCCGGACCCACTACTCGCTTCCGCCCAGTTCCAGAAGCGGGCATCGTACGGCCAGGCCAGCGGCTGATGGGCATAACGGTTTTCGCGATTCGTCAAGTCAGACAGGCTATTGGCGATCAGCTTGGGATTGTTCGTATTCGGGGTGCCAATCGAATAGGCCCGCCCGGTGTAGCTGCCTCCCATCTGGTGCATTGAAACATCGTTGAAGTAATAAGGAACTTGGGTGCTCCCGATAATATTAAGGTCCTGGTTCGGGAGCACCAGCAGAATGCGGCGAAACAGCGTGGTACCCCGCGCGAACCAGGCCACTTCGGCCGTGGGGCTGGAGATGAAGTTGTAGTTTCCGTAGACGTCGTAAAAGCGGCCGAGATACGGCTCGCCTGTGCTGCGCGTGGTGAACATCAGAATGTCATCACAATCGTCCCACGGCGATTCGATGGCGCTAAACATCTGGGTCGCGCCTGCGCCTGCGCCGGGGGATGCACTGGGGATGCCCACCCGCCAGAGGGCACCTTGCGGGCCCTCGATGTATTCGAGGTAACCTCGGCTCATGTCGGGGCTCAGCGGCGGAGTGCCGTAGGCGGTAATGCCTTGCAGGTCATGTTGCAGCATGGCGCGGACGTTGCGCAAGCGCTCGCCGGCTTCAGCCATCGCCCGGCTGTCGGTGACGCTGGTGCTGACGAAGCCGAACATGGCCGCCACGCTGCCCATCAAGATCAGCGTGATCACCGTGGCGACCATGATCTCGATCAGCGTAAAGCCGGCGGAGCGGCGAGCGGACTGCCGACGAGAAATCTTTGAATCCATGGCTCCCGGCCTCCCGAGTCGGATGCGATCGAGCGTGTGACCCGTAGGCCCGGCGAGCCGAGCCGGGCGCGTAGCTGCGGTTGAGCGCATCGTCAGTGCCGCTCGGCTCGCGGCACCTACCTATTATTCGATTGTACGTTTAACCAGAAACCCGTCGTTGACGTTCAGGTTCTCGCCGCGCAAAAATCCCATCGGCAGCGTGCGGTCGAAAATTGCGAACCCGCGGTGGCGTTTGACGTTGCCCGTGTCGCTGCCCAACTCGCGCACCAGGCGGTAGCCGTCCGGATTGCGGTCGAACGTGGCTTGCGGATTGCGCTGATCGAGCACGGCTCGCCGCACTTCGAAATATCCGACCGTGACCCAGATGGCATACACGTTGGAGCGCGTGGTGACCATGTTGCCCAGCTTGATCAACGGCTGATAGCGGAAGTAGGGGTTGCGGTTGCTGTCGCGGAAACCCTCGCCCCACTCGCTCGGTTGATAGCTGTAACCCGACATTAGGTGCGGCGCTGCCCGCGAAACGGCGTCGGGGTACGGATACCACTTGAACAAGTCGTTCATCATCAAGTTGATGGCCCCTTGGCTTTGATTAAGATACGCGGTTTCCCAGGAGAGATTGGCGTTGTTACCGACACCAGAAATGCCGGGCGACCACCAGTTGTAGGAGTTGTAAACCAGCAGCGGCTCGTAGCGCCGCGTGGGATGCACGCGCGAGCGCCGGAACAGGCTCGAATCGGCCCAGTAGAACGGCATGGGATAGGTGGTCAAGCCCACCGAATTGCCGTTCAAGGGCGTCCCGCCGTTGCCGGTGAGGCCGCTGCCGCCTCCCATCGCCGGCACGGCCGGCCACCAATACAGCATTTGCGGCACCGGCACGCCGAAGCTCGTGCAGAACGAGCGGAACGGATTGGGGAAGAACGTGGGCATCCCCACGTTGCCGGCAACGTTATAGGCGCCCGAGCCCGGAGGAAGATCCGGATAGGTTGTGCTCGGTCCCGTCGGACCTGTGTAGTTGAGGCCCATGGCGGGGTTGTACGCCAGATGGTTGAGCAACCGCTCGTTCGGGGCTCCGACGATTAAAGTTTGCTGGCCACCGGCCGCCGTCGGGCTGACTGGAATCCAGTCATCGCTGGCCTTGCCCCCGGACATCATGGGAAAACCATTCACGTTATAGCCGCTGGGGCCCGGCCAGCCGGCTTCCCATTGGTCGTCGGCCTGGCCGAAGCCATAGGTGCTGACGTGACCGTCGTCGTCGCCGGTGGGCGAAGGCTGCGAGATCGACGGATTGACGTAATTGCGGGCGAAACCCCAGGCCTTGTCGGCCCCGCGCGGATCTTGAATCTGTAAGCCGCCCAGCAGGTTGTCCCAGATGTACTTGTAGCCGGGGAAATCGTTCATCATGCCCTGAAAGATGTCGGGCTGATGCGCGAACCAGTAGGGCGCGGGCATCGCGGCGACGGTCGAGGGCACATTGCCTTTCAGCCAGGTGTCGGAAATGGTGTTCAGGTTCACTTTGCCCGGCTCGCGGTAACGCGACACGCGGTTAAAGGGGGCCAGGAAGTGCGACATGGCGGAATTCGGGTTGGCGGAATGGGCCGTGACGGAGCTGGCGTAGAATATCGCCGGATCCAGCAATTCCTCCGTTCCCGAAAAACGCGACGGCACGTGGACGTACTCGAAAATGCGGTGGAAGTTCGAGCTCGGCTGGACCGCCGGAAGACCGGGAGCAGAGTTGTTGCCATTGCCGAAGTTCGGGTCGGTGCCAGCGTAACCGACCAAGGGATCAATCGGCACGCCGGTGCTGCTCGCCGTCGCCGCGGTATAGTTATATGACCCCGCGCTCGTACATGCCTGCGGGCCGTTGGAACCGAAGAAGTTGAGCAGGTGACCGAAGGGATAGCCGCCGGAGCTTAAGACCGCCGAAATTGAAGAGCTGGGCCAAGACATGAACGAGGAGCCCGCCGAGGCGTTAATGTTCAGGGCCGGTGTCGGCGGATAGTATTGCGGGCCGGTGGCGAGGTTGTTGCTCGCATTGAAGGAGTTGGGCCGGAAGCCACCCCATGACGGGTTGGGCCGCCAGGCATAATGACTGTCCCACAGCACGCCGCCGGTCGCCGGCGCCGGCGCATTGGGCATCGACCACGGATCCGGGTGCATCGCCTGGCTGTCGGTGTACGCGGTCTTATAGTTGAATTCCCAGCCAAAGCGGGCCGGCTGGCTGGCCGGCACCAGCAGCAACTCCATCGCGCTGGCATACGGCCGATTGTTCCAGGTGAGCCAGGGAAACGGCCGCGCCGGATCGCCCACGTAGTCGTTGAGCGCGTAGGCCATCGGGCTGGCGCTGCTGTTCCCGCTGATGCCGCCATAGTAAGCGGCGAGCCGCTGGACAAACGAGTTGGCATTATACGCGTCAATGGCCGACGGGCTGGCAGGGACGGCCGGCGTGCGGTTGAAATCCACAAGGCCGTAGCCCTCGTTCAGAAATCCCAACGTCCCGTACAGATAAGCCGTGAAGCTGGCACCGCTGCCCATGATCGGGCTGGGCTTCTGATATTGCCCCTGCGTCTGGGTCGGGTTGGCGCGCGGGTCGTCCGACATCTGGCACCAGAGGGGCGCTTCGGTCACCGCCTGGTACTCGCCATTGTATCCTGCCTGCGGGGGATTGTTGCCGTAGTTGGGATTGAAAAACAACTGCGGCCAGACGCTTGGCAGGGGATTGGGCGGCGCGGTGCCCGAGGGATTAGACAAAACATATTGGAATGGCAATGACTCGCGATAGGTCACCGGCCAGCGATGGGCGTTGCCGGGATCCTGGTAGTACGTCACAGTCGTACCCGTAGTCAAATAGGTCGGAAGGGCGAGTGTGACATTGGCGTTCGAAGTCGCCGGAATGCTTTCCTGGGTCGAACTCTGCACCATATTGCGCGGGCCGCGCTGCCGGGTCTCGAAAGCGAATAGCGCCGCAGCCGTGGTGTTCGCGGGGGTGCCGGATTTGCCCGCTTGGTTGCTCGCGTCAAACATCGACTGCGGCGCCCCTTGAAACACGTTCTGGCCGTTGAAGACGGTCAGGTCGATCGGCATCCAGTCGATCGTCAGGTACGGGTTCACCGTCGGCTCCCAAGGCCGGGTCGGATCGGCCAGCCGCTGCAAAAAGACGGTTGAATAATCGATCAGCGTCCGGCTGCAGGTCCCCGTGCCCAGTGCGCTCGCTCCGGCCGACCACGGCTCGTAGGATTGGCCCTGCGAAGCGACCGGAGCGTCGAAGGGGTTGTTGGGCACGGGCATGGCCGGCGGGCCGGACCCGGATTTCGGGTTGGCAAAGGCGTCGGTCACGGTCGCCGTCACGACGATGCCCGGCGATTGGTTGCCCGAGGTATAGGTGCTCGTCGAGGTCAGCGACGAAGTTGTCGGAATCGTATAGCCTTGCGGCGGCTCCGAAATGTTCAAACCCCGGTCGACTTGCGTCGTGGCCGCCGCGCTCGTCACCGGCCAAGGCGCGCCGCTGGCGCACGGGATGCACAACGGGTTCTTGATCTTGGTGGTCATGAAGCCCACGCTGTCGGGATAGCCGCCGTAGTTCGTGGTGGGCGAGCCCGTAATCGTGGTGGGATTGTAGTTCGGGTGTCCGTTGGCCGGCGACAGCATCATCACCGGGTTGAGCAGATGATAAGGCCGGTAGTGGGTTTGCAGATCGATCGCTTGCGGATACCAGATGGCGGGCGTGCCGACGGTTGTCTTAACGTTTTGGCCGTCGTTGTAGCCGATGAACGTCACATCCTCGGCAGTGATCGGCGTCACCTTGGCGGGTGAATGAGACGAGCGGCGCGGACCGACCACCGCATAGCTGCCGGGGTGCAACAGCAGCCTGGGCTGCGTGTTGCCGGTGGCGGCGCCGCCCTGCGCGTTCGTGTTCTGCGGCCGGAACTGGTAAATGGTCTGGGCCGTGGCCCCCGTGGACGGCATCGACACCGCGGTGTTCATCGAGGCATTGGCAGCGGGGGAATAGGGCGCATAGGCCAGCTTCGGGTACGCGTTGTTGATCGTGGGAGGGAAAACACCCGAAGGATTGGGTGCGTTCAGCATCGGCCGGCAGAAGTACACGTAGCGCTGCAAAAACATTACGTGGTTCGGCAAATTGGTGCCGTTCGTATCAATAAAGTCGGTCACCACGTAGCTGTCGAGCTGGGCGGGCGTGGGGATGGCCGTGGTAACAGGGGGATTGGCCGTGTTCAGCGCGAGATGACGCTGTGAGTAGGCGGAGCTGCTGTTCAAGTAACTGGCGCTCAACGAGGTCAACGGCAACACGGTGGTCGTATCCGGCCGCGTCATGAAGCGGTTCTGCAGCGACTGCGAGCCGTTGGGATAGATCAAGTTGTTTGAGTACGTTGCGGCCGGCGGGGTCACGAGCGGCGTGGCTTTGGGGTTCAGCGTGCCCACGCCTGGCCGCGGCGTGGTCGTGCCTTTGGCCAGCGCGAGCCGCCAGACAGGCCACTGTTGAGCGCCGTTGATATTGTTCGACAGCGGCGTCATCCGCTCCAGGTCGAGCGTGCCGACATTCGCCTGGGTGGCGCCGACGTTTTTATAACTGGGGCTGTTGCTGTAGGTGCCCACGCCGTAGTTGGAAACGGGCGTGACCACGTCGTACAGCTCGGCCGGCAGGTAGGGCGAGTTGTTGTTGGCTGCGTTGGACGGCGGGTAGCTGTTCTGATTGGCCCACGTCGGCCAACTCTGCGAGTTGGGCTTGCCCGGGCAATACAGCTCGACGAACAACGAGCCTTGCGGCAGCCGGACCTGGTCCCAATCGTAGTCCTTGTTAGGGGCCGTACCTTGGCCGTTCTTCTGCTTGGTGGTGTCCAACATGGTGTCGGCCCAGCCCTTGTCGTGGAAGGCCGTGGTCTCGGTGAGCAGCAGGTCGGGGTACTCCATGCCCCAGACCACGCCGCGGTCCGGCTCGAAGTAGGAGGTGTAAGGCGCCATCACGCCGGCGGTCGGGTTGGTCTGCCAATAGCTGTAATAACTGGCCAGATTGCCGTCGACCGAATAGCCATCGAGGTTAAACGGCGCCAGGTCGAACTCGAAGCCCGTCATGATCGCATCGCGGTCGGCGAAATCGACCGCGTTGACCGCCCACTGCGCGATGCGATAAGCCGCCAGCTTTTGCCGCGCATTCATCACGTATGGACCTGACGCGCCCGGCGTGAAGTTGAGCGCTGGGTTATTGATGACGTTGGCGAACGCAAACGGTTGATACCCGGCCGCAAGCCCAACGTTCGGCGCCTCAACGGTCGCGTACGTCCCAAACACGGGCGGCGTGGTGACGCCGTTGACCGGCCCCGGCAGATATGCCTGCGTGGTCGGATACCAATACTTCCAGTCGCTGTCGGTCAGCAGCATCATCAGCATGTATAGGTTCTTCGCCATTTCGGCCCGGGCATTCACATCGAACGCCGGCAAGGCGGTCGCGAGGGTCGTTCCCGAGAAGGGGTTGGCGACGACCGGCAGCGGCGTCGGGTACGATTGATACGCCGGCACGCCGTCGTTGTTGGGGTCGGGCTGGTAGCCGGTGCTGGTGTTCGGCAGGCCGGTGGTCACGTTCATCAGCCGCCAGAGCCTCTCGGGGTAGCCGACATAGCCGGTCAGCTCGTCCGGATCGTCGATGGCGCCATTGCCGTTGTCGTCCCAACTGTTGCCCAGCGTGCGATTCAGGTTCATTCGCAAGCCCATCAGCAAGTCGGACGAAAAGGCCGGCAGCACCCGCGCGTAATAAGTCACGGGGGTGCTGCCTGCAGTAGTGTTTATGTACTTGACCTGAATCACCCGGCCGTTGAGCAGCAGCAGCGCCTGCTCGTTGGCCAGCGCCAGCGCCCCAGGGTTAGTCAGGCTGGGCCGGTTATTGTCAATGCTCAATCCCTGCACGAAGGCGATCTTGCCGCGCACCAGGTCGGCAAACGAGCAATTCGTCGTGGGCAATCCCAGCATTTGCAGCCCGCGCACGATCTCCGGCGTGGGCTGAATGTTCGGGCAAGGCAGGTCCCAGCTTTCGGTCGTGACGCGGTTGCGCAGGTTGTTTGTGATCGCCGAATCCTGAGTGTTCAGGGCGAAGATCTGCACGGGACGCGATTGCAACGTGGCCAAGTCCGGATCGCCGTAACGCAACAGCGTTTCCAACTCGCCGGGCGTGAACGGGGTATCGCTGTCGAACGGCCACTTGGTGTTGTTGGTCGCTAGTGCGTACGACGTCCGCTTGCCCTTGGGCGACAGGTCGAGTTCCCAGGGATCGTCGATCAGCACATTGATCTTACCGTAGGGCAGATTGGCGTAGACCGGCTGGCCGCGGAAATCCAGCCCCACCATCAGACAGCCGTACGGATCGACCGGCGAGCCGTACGCGCCTTGTGTCGTGACGCCGCCTTGCCCGGTGGTCGTGTTGGCTTGTGCCAGGTTCGGGTTGACCCATTGGCTGGCGTTCGTACTGTTCCAGTAGGTGGGCAGCGTGGCCTGGAACGAGTCGCCGCGCAGCGCGATCGCGCTGGGGTAAACCTGGTTCAAGGTCGAGCCGGCGGCCGGCACGTTGTCGTCGTAGCTGTCGTAAACGGGGCCGAAGGGAGTGTACGTGCCATTGCCGCCTTGCTGACCGTAGGTCACGCCGGCCTGGGGATACATCGGCGGTAGGTTTGAAACCGGGCCCATCGGATTGGAATAGTTCAGCAAATGCAGCTCGCCATAGCGGCCGGGCATGGGTTGGCCCAAGTGCTGCAGGCTGGTGACCGCCACCTTCGGATTGCCGTAGGCGGTCGTCACGCCCTGCAGCAGGTAGCGGTATTGGTTCTCGTAGCGATTAAACGTGCTGCCCGTGCCATTGCCCAGGTCCGTGATAAACGGGGGAGTGAGCAGGGGCCCCAGGTTGATGTCGGCCACCGAAAATCCCAAACCCGTGCCCAGCGACAACGAGGGGGTGTTGGGTGGGCTGATGAAGGCCGTGGTGTAGTAAGCCGGGTTCTGCCATCCGCCGGCAAAGGGCCCCACCGATTGGATCCGCGTATAACGCGGCGTCTGTCCGGGATATCCGCGGACCTGCCACATGCCCAAAATGACACTATCAGCGGGTATGCTGGTGGCGGGCACCGCCGGCACGGCGCCCATGGCCAGCGGCGCGGAATTCGTGTAATTGGTCCAATTGACGTGCGAATTGTTGCCGTGGG
The DNA here is from genome assembly GCA_036268995.1 of Pirellulales bacterium. GTDB lineage: Bacteria > Planctomycetota > Planctomycetia > Pirellulales > PNKZ01 > DATATB01. Next base: position 30,941 of record DATATB010000169.1, read on the forward strand.
CGTTGATGTTCAGCCGGCCGTCCATGTCCAGGCAGAGCACGGCAAACAACGGCTTGTACTGCTTGCCGTCGGCAGTCGACTGGACCGGCGAACCCAGGTCGAGCCAGATGCTGTCCGCCTCGCCGTCGTTATCGTTGTCGACATCCCAGGGACCATTGATGGGGTTGAAATACATGTTGCCGGACCAGTCGGGCTCGGCCGGCTGGGCCGGCGTACTGCCGGAAGGGTCGTTCTGCGTCGGCTCGCCGACGTCCCAGATTCCGTTGCCGTTGGTGTCCGAAAACGGCAGGGCGGCGTCCCACATGCCGTTGCCGTTGGTGTCCTGTGTGAGGGGATCGAAGTTGTCCTGCGGGTCGGGCCGCAAAATGATCCGCTGCCGCAAGCGCGGCCTGATGTTCCCCCCCATGCTCTCTCCGCCGGGAATCGTCGAATACCAGCTCGGAAAGCTGCCGTTGACCGGCGGAATGCCATAACTCATCAGGTTCCCGGCCTGGATATTTTGCAGCCAGTAGTTCACCAGTTCAGGCCGGTGAAAGCTGGGGATGCGGGTTTGCCAACGGCCGCCGGGAGGAGCGGTCGTCGTGGTATGGGTGACGGGCGCGCCCATCATGGGGTTCCACACGCGCCATGCCATGTGCAGATTTTGGTAATCCGGCGCGTCGTAATCCTCGTCGGCATCCACGCCGAAGGGATTGGTCAGCGGCGACGCGGTACTAATGGTATTGGTCGCCGTGTAGGCCGTCGCGCCGAGGACCGTGTTATAGGTCGCCGACGAAATGTAACTGGAGCGATCGGTCAGATAATCGCGATACCTGCGGTCGGTGGGATTGGGCAGCAGGGCAAAGGGGAACGCTTGTTCGACCGCTACGCTGCTGTCGAGGTTGGAGTGGGTGAGGTTCAATAGCCGCGGGTTGATAGGCGGGCCGGCAGTCCGGCCGTTGCTGCCGATCGGCTGCATCCCATTCAGCGGGTTGTAGCCGAAACCTTGGCCGTTGAAGGGCCGGCCGTTGATCACGAAGCGGCGATTCGCCAGCGCCATCTTGACGTTGTACAGCGCAGCTCCGTTGCTATACGGCAGTTCGGACGGCAGGCCGGGGCTGAACGGCCGCAGCACCAGCACCCAGTAGCAGGTGCTGCCTAGCGTCACCGGGTAGCTCCAGACGATGCGCGTGCTCTGGCGCGCCAGCGGGCCGTCGAGCATCGTGAACAGACGGCCGGCATAATGGCCCATCACCGCGTCGGCGCCCATGCCGTAGGTAGCCGCGGTGTCACTGGTGGACGAAAAGCCAGGCGACACCTGGTGGCCGAGGTAAAAATCGTCCCCCGAGACGATCGACAACTTTTGGTTCACCGCGTCGTAATTGTCGTCCACCACGCCGTTGTTGTCGTCATCCACGCCGGGAACGCCGGGAACTCGATCGGGGCCCAGCGAAATGGCGAGCACCGGGACCAGCTCGCCGTAGCTGCTGCTGCTGTCGGTGGCGACGATATTGCTAGTGCCGGTATACGTCGACTGCGGAAAGATCGGCATGCCGCCGGTAGGCGTGTAGGCGAGGCTGCTGAGGTTGCCGGCGTGGACAATATCGTCGGCCGCGAAGCGCACGACGCCCACCACCGCATCACGCTCGCCGAACATATCTTCCAGAATCGAGTGCGGGCCAATCGCCGAACGCGGCGAGCGGCTGCCGCGGACCACGTTCAACAGCGCCATGCTGATCTCCCGGTCGGGAGAGTCGCCCGTCTGCTCGATGCTCAGCGTTGCCAGGGCGCTGCTGCGGGCATGCGTCGAAGTGACGACGAACGACACGCCCACCAGCATGAATAGCGCCAACATGCCAAGAATCACGAGCAGGATCACGCCGCGCCGGCCGGTGGAGATGCGGTTCATCGTCGAATTCCTGGCGAAAGGCAAACTAATAGGAAAAACCCGAACTGTCGTCGAGGTTGATGGTTTTCTCGTAAACGGCGATCGCGCCGGTGACGATCGTGCCCCAGCCCGTGGGCGGATTGGGCATGGCCGAGTTGCTCAGGTCCGCGTAATTGAACGCGTTGGCATCGTTGTAAATCATGTTGAGCGTGTTGCCGTCGCTGGCGCCGCTGATCGTCCAGTCCGGGCCGACGACGCGCGCCGCGCGGTACCAGGTGGTCTGGCTGCCGAGATCCTGCGTGGCCTGACTGCTGACCGACAGCACGCGATACCACCTTGCCACGGTCTGCAACCAGGGCTTGGCCCCCATCGGCGTGGGCGCGTAGCTCGTCAGTTGGCCGGTGACCATGATCCACTGGTTGCTCTTCACGTCGAGCAACTGCTGGGCCTGCGCCTGTTGCACGCCCGTGACGCGCAGCCGCACGTCGCCACGGTTGAGAAAATCGACCCACACCATGCGTTCGCCGCGGTCGTAGGTCGTGGCCGGCGTGAAGTTCGTGAGCGTGCGCAAGTCGCGCTGGTAGCAGACGACGACGGCGACGTTGAACAGCCGATTGGTCGAGGCGTTGCCCTGCAGCATGTTGTAATTCCCGCCCGAACCCGCGCTGCCGGCCGGATAGCCGCCCGGTGCGCCCCAGGTTTCGCTGAAGTCGGGGCTGATCACGGCAAAGAAAGTGTAGTCGCCGTGCGAGGCGCGGGTGAGCAGCGTCGTGTTGGCGGTGCTGGCGCTGGCGGCGTTGGTGACGCCGATGAACTGGATCGCCGTGGCTTGCGATTGGTTCAGCGCCCCGGCCAGGCCCATATTCGCCGACGGCACGACAAACGAGACGTCGTCGGTGGACCGGAAAAAGCGGTCGGCCACGCCCTGCGGAATGGAGCGGATCGTGGTCTGGAATTGCGTTGCGCCGGCTCCCGTGGTAATCGGCGTGTCCCGGAGCGTGATCCGCGGAATCTGCGGCGCCGAGGTTTCTGGCATCGCGCCCGAAAAACCGCCGCTTTGCAAAAAGTAAGGGAACGTGGCCACGGCGCGCTGCGTCGTGGTTGTGGCGCCGACGTAGTTGCCGAAGCCCTTCGGCGGCACCACGTTCAAGGCCACCATCAGCGGGTCGAGCACCATCGGCATGGCCGGCGGCGTCTTCTGAAAGGTGTTGATGTTGCCCACGGCACTGCGCGTGGTTCCGGGCGTCGTCATCAACGGGCCAATGGTCACTGGCTGCAAGGTCTGGCCGGCGTATAGCCAGGTCGACGGCCGCAAGTAGCCGTGGATCGCCATATCGCGAAAGGCGGCGCGCCCCAGCGTCGACGCCTCGTCGAACACCGCCGCCTGGCTCATCTGGTAGCGGCCCACCGGCAGCAGGCTGGCGATCGACATGATGCCCACGGCGAGCACGCCCATCGCGATCATGACTTCCAGCAGCGTGATGCCCCGCCGCCGCGGCGACGGCTGGCGTCCACCCCGTAGCTTGGTGCAGTCCCGATTCATACGCTCACCCGGCCTTATTGACCCGACATTTGGTTGCCATGCGACGAATAGCCCCGTGCATTGGTCGTTGACTCCGAGTAACCCTGGAGATAGGTCAGCACGAGAAAATTGATGTTCGCGCTCTGGTTCAGATTTTGCCAGCCAGTGCTGCCACTCCAGCCACCGTATAACACGGCCGGCGGCACGACTTCCGAGCTGCTGACCAGGCCCGTGCGGGGCTGGATTGACACCCAGATATTGGTGGGCTGCGTCCAGTTATAGTTCAATTGCGTGGCCCAATTGCTGGTCGTATCGGTGACGGGCACGCGGTCGCGGCTGCCGACCAGCAAGCTAATCGTGCCCAATTGTCGGTCGCCACGCCAGATCCACTGATATTGCCCACCGGTCGTGGTCGGGGCTTGAAGATATCGGGTATAGACCTGCTCGATGGCCCCGCCGGGGTTGAACATGATGATGATCGGCGTCGTGTCGGTGGTAAGTCCAAGCTGCAGATAGGCCGGCTGGCCTTGGTAAGGGTCGGGAGCTTTCGACGGAAAAATCGTATTGTTCGAAGCGTACGCCGGCCCGATGCGCGGATAATAGTTCTTCCGGTCGTCGCCGGAAAAGTTCAGGTCGATCACCACCGTGTCGGGCAATTGCATGCTGCCGGCAGCCGAGCGGATGGGTTGCCGGAAGATCTGGTAGGGGACCGGCTTGCCGTGCCCGTTGACACTCGAGCCAGGCGTGATGACCGGCTGCACCCGATCGCCCTGGTCGTCGAAATAGTTGAGCGGGTAGTACCAGCTGCCGCCGTTGGCATTTAACCAAGGCTGGTTGACGTAGTTGGCGTCTAGAAAATTGTTCTTGGCCAAGCCTTGCGCGATGATCCAGACCGATCCGTTGAGGGGGACGCCGAGCATGTCTATCAGCGAGCTGGAGCTGTCGACCGCCAGCCGGTATGGCTGGTTGCGATAATTGAGCTGGATCGTATCACCGGGCCGGACGAAGCGCTGCGCTGGGGTGGTGGCAATGCCCGTGTAGCCGCCGCCGTTCGCACACCACATATCGTAGTTGTTGGCGTTCATCGAGCCGGCGCGGATCACGTTCACCGCGCGCCGGTAGCCGTACGTCGATTTGCTCGATCCGGAGGTATCATAGGCGATGAAGCCTTCCACCCCCGAATCCGCGTAGTC
>DATATB010000170.1:0-7556 GCA_036268995.1 Pirellulales bacterium
CAGCCATCTCGCCGCTCGCCGCACTCGGATCCGCCGCGGTATTTTGGCCGTCGGCCGCCAAGAGCATGGAGAGCGCGAGCGGCAACTGGCTCAAAGTCAACGGCGGCATCTTGTTTAGCTGTGTGCCTTGCCCGAGTCCGGGAACCGGCTGCGCGACACCGGGGATCGGTGGCACTGAGATCGGTGGCACTGAGATCGGTGGCACTGAGATCGGCGGCACTGAGATCGGCGGCACTGAGATCGGCGGGACACCGGGAATCGGTGGCAGGGGGGGCAGTGAAACAGGAATGCTCACCCCTCCCACGTTGATCTGGAAAGGCTTTCCGCCGGGCGAGGCGTATTTTTGAATTGCAGCAACGACGTCTTGAGGATTCTTGATATCGCTTACCTGTGCGAGAATGTTCTTCAGGTCCGCCGGTGAAACGTTTGCGCGAATCGAGTTGGCAAGGTCGCGGCCTAAGTTCGAAGGCAGCTTCTTGAGTTCGGCTCCGGGATTCGCGATGAACGCCACGACCGCTGGGTCCGCCAGCCCCCAGGTTTTAGCGGCCCATTTGCCGAGATCGCGAAGTCCGGCGGAAACGTCCGGAGGAAGCTTGTCGAGGCCATATTTCTTGGCTTCATCAGACAGCGTATCGCGCCAATGTTCGTCCCAGCGCGCCAGCAATTCCTTTTTGTCGGCCGCCCACTTCTCGGCCGCTTTGGCCGTGTTCTGCAGCATCCCGCCGAGCTGCTTTCCCAATGCTTCCGCTACCTTTTCCGGTGTCAACTGATCCAAACTGGGAACGGGAACCGGCACGGTAGCGCCGAGAGCCGACGCAGTGACGCCAATGCTCGGCAAGTCTTTTTTTGCATCCGCAACCTTCGACGTAATCTCGACCACGGCGTCCGCTTTCATGATTCCGAGGTCCACGGTGGTCGTGAAGCTGGAGCGAAATGCGACGTTCGTAAATCCCGAGTCGAAACTGGTGTTGATGGTCTGCAGGACCGAGAATCCGCCGACTTTGGCGGTGGTCACCGACTGAAAAAATCCCGATCCATTGAACCTAAGAGCCAGATTGACGTTGGCGTTAATGAACGAAAAGAGCTGGGCCATGCCCTCGGCAGTCAGCCCCTTCAAATCGATTGCGCAGTGAATGTGGAGGTTAACGATGCGCTTAATCGGACCGGCAATGGCTTGATCGCACTCTGGCGAGGGGATTTGCAGATCGCCAGTGATCTCTTTTGGCGAGATCGTTCCGATGAATTGGGCGATTTTGATCGAGTTTCCGACGACATACTGAGCGCTGACCTTGATCGTACCGTTCGGGTCGAACGGCATCGGCGCGGTCAGCGATGTATCCACATAGACGGACTCGGGCGTAGCCGCAGGGTTAGCAAACCGTCCGGTAAACACCATATTCTTGGGTGTCGCATTGTCTAAACCACAACCGATCGTGTAGAGAACTACCGTCGGGCTGATGGGCGCTGCCGGCGACTCAAGCGAGCCATATTTACCTGCCAGGTTCACGAGCGTGACCTGACCTTTGGCCGAGACGTCAACCGTGGCTGTTAGATGGAGACCAGGGGACAACGGCAGCAGACCCCCAAAGTCGAGTCCGACCTTGAGATTCGGCGGCGACTGCCCATCCGGTTTGACCGAAGTAACTCCGACGCTCGAAAACGCGCCGCCAAGTAGTTGGAATGCGTTTCCGACGATTGCCTTCGTGTCGGGCGGTTGCCACTTAAAATGATTGCCGCGCTTGGGTTGTGGCAAGCCGTCCTTGTTGTAAACAAAATACAGGCGCGAGCCCGTAACCTGACCGTATCCGCTGTAATCGACGACGACGTCGACGCCACCGTCTGGACTGAAAATAGACAGCGTCGGATCATGCTTGACGAATCGGAAGGCAAAATCGCCGACTGTGTACGGCGTCTGCATATAACGCTTCACCAGCTCGTCTTCCAGAAAACCCTTGGCGAAGGCGGCGGGGTTGCGCAGCGCGTTGATGGCAGCCTGCGCCGGTCCAACGTACGAGTTGAAAAGCTGGGTATATTGCTGCACCAGCCCTTGCACTTCGGCCTGCCGTGAGGCGAGTTCCGCACTGGTCTGTTGCTTCAGCTTCTGCCACTGTTGTTGCATTGCCTGAAACTGGTTCCTCGTGTTCTGCAGCGTTTGCTGCAGCTGCTGAAGCTGCGGGAACTGTTCGGCCAGCCCGGGGATCTGCAGTGCGGTATTCAGCACATCGGCCAGATCAAACAGGCCGCTAAGATCATTCAGGCTTCGCCCTCCGGAGGTGAGCGAGCGGACAGCTGCGGTCTGATCCGTCAGAAACTCCTTGGTTTGCTGCAATTGGTCGCGCAGCGCATCGACGGAGGCGGCAAGTTCCAGTAACTGGCTTGCCGCGTTGTTGGTAATTTTGGGTAACAGCGCCTGTTCGTCGTCGGTGAGCGCCGAATCAGAATCTTGCGCATAGCCCCACGCCGGAGCGAGCAATAGAGAGCACACCATCGCCAGCCACGCGCACAAAGATCGTTGTGTCATAGTTGTCGCCCCCCATTCCAGAAGACAAATAGGCCTTCGCATTGTGACGCCCTACCAATCACGAGGCAGCCATGTGCAAGAACGTGTCGAGATTGAACCACCTTCGGCGTCGGCATCAATTCGAGGGCTTGGGCCGCACGACGAGCGTGCCGATCTTGCTGCCAAAATACGTGCCGTTGGAATACCAGTCGCCCAGGTCGGGATGGTCCGTCAAGAATGTCTGCATGAAGTCCGACCATTGGGACAACATAATCGTCTGGCATCCGTCCGAATAACGTTTCGTTTTAAAGCCGTTGTGAACGTGAATCGGGCTCATCTTGGTTTTGTTGGGATCGCCGCTCGTGCACGGTACGTCTTGGTCTCCGTTGACGACCAGACAGGGGACAAGAAACGTGGTTTTCGTGCCGACTTTAACGACCAGATCTGCGGCCGTTGGAGTCAGCAGCGTTCCGCTGGCATCCTTACGATGATGGAAGCCAGTGTTCAAATCGTATTGCCCGTCATTGATCGTACCCATCGTCGAAGGATCGTCTGGAATGATCGACCCGCGAAAACTGGCGACCACATCGAAAGTGCCATCTGCTTTTTGCCGCTGCACGGTGACCTGGCATTCGTACAAGTCTTCGTGTTCGTCCGTAGCCGGATCGTCTGCCGGAGCGTCTCCATGCTCGAAGATGATTTGATATTGGGACGACGAATCCGACGCTGGCGCGGGAGTCGACGTGCACAAGACAACGAGTGCGAATAGCGCGACGGCACCAATTCGATTCATTTCGGCGCTCCTTGCAAGAATAGGATTACGACGACAAAGCCCGATTTTCGGACTCGCAGCCACGAAGACGAAAGCTGGCGCAACAATCACTGACTGAGCGCTATGCCCGCGCGCAAACGGGGCCTCGCAACAAGAGAAAGCTCGATCCCGGAGCTTGAACCGCCCCGATTCCGACGAACTGTCAGAGATACGTCACTTCGATAACTCGAACCTGCCCGTGACTTCGGCCCGTCGCAAAGCGAACGGGTCGAATGCGTCGGAGAATGACGCGCCCATCCTGACCGCGACTAGGCCAACGACATGTGATCCAAATTGAAACTCCACACTCGACGCGATGCCCTGATGCACGCTCGATGGAATTCAGTGCGCAAGGACACAATCACAACGAAGAACATGCCCGGAGACAGACATGTTATCACCGGACGATATGACGCGGCGACTTGCCAGACCAGAATGTGATCCTATTGGGGGTTACTCGCATACCACTGCAATCGCCTAGCGGAACGTAGCGATCGCAGTTAGCGTTGTCAACAAAATTCCTGGCTCACACTCCTGTCAAAGGCCGGCGGAAAACTCTAGCCTGCAGGCGAGGTGCTAATTGCCCGGGCTCGATCCAGCACCGTCTTGATCCGCTGCCAGTGCGTCCCCTTCCAAAACAGTCGATTGCAGCGCTCACACGCAAAGAACTCATCAAGCCAGGGGTAGGTCCGCGGTGGAATGCGTGCTTTGACATGCTCCTTAGCGACGGCCACCAGCGCTCCTCCGCAGGACATGCAACGCGGTGCGCGTAAGGGAAGCGATAGGCGTTGAACCATGTCGATGAATTGCTCGCACTTGTTGAGCCGAATGGAAACCAGCCGCGCAGCCATTGCTCCCCAGACGATGACACCTCGCTGCATCAAGAGGCGATCCGTCGTCAACATAATCGCGGGCTGGGCCCGCACGGTGCGCAGGAGTTGGTCATCGTCGATGTCTGGCCAGAAGGCTGCGTCATACCCCGCGGCGCGTAACCACCGTGCCAAGCCGCCCAGTGCCGCGTCGCAGTGAAAGTCTGGGACGTCTTCGGGCGCCGCCCGTGGGATGCTCAATTCGAGCAGCGCCTCGCAGCGGCGTCTGGGGCCTTCGCTAGCCGAGCATCGTGCCCGCAGCAGGCGGCGGATAATGCGTTGCCGGGCATGACGAAAAACGATTTCCAGCGCTTCCGCGGGCGTAACCTGTTCACGACTGGCTAGCTGCTCAGATTCGACTAGCAGCCGATCGACGCCCGTCTGCACATGCCGCTTCCGTACTCGGCAAAGCAAGGCCCGAAAGCCTCGCTCGTATCGATCTCTCTGCTGACCGTCGATCATTTGCGCGCGCTCTGCACCGGTCTCATCGCCGTCTCACTCCAAACTAACGTGCCCCCGGCAATCCGTCACCGAAGCCGGGCCGCGAGATCAGCCAAGAGTGCGTACAGTCGCTGCCAAACTCCGTGGCAGCCTCAACCGTGCTAAAGGGTGGCAAGGCTATGCATCTCTGCGATCGCCGAAAATTTTTTCCAAGCGCCGAAGCATCGCGGCTTCAAGGGGTTCTATCTTTTAACGCGCCCGCGAGATGCTCGGCATCCGCGCCCGTGGCACGCGTGTTGCTCCGTCGAGTTGGAAACAACCCCAGCGATTCCAATTTTCAACCTTTAAATGCGAATTGCGGCTGCGATTCAGCGCGCCGCGTAGCACAAGGCCGAAGTTCATGATTCAACTTGCTCGTAGCGGCTTTTTTATGGAGCATTCGGCCTTTGAGCGCGTACGGCAAAAGTTGCTTTGCGACCCGCACGATGGGCGATTGGACGAGGTTCTCGGGCGCTGGGTTCGGCCGGACGACCGAAGTTTGCCGCTGGGGTTTCTCGGTTGGACGCTCCGCGAGCTGTTGTTAACTCCGTTTCAACACCTGAAGGAAACGCGCGGAGTCGGTCCGAAGAAGATCTCTTGCCTGATCGAGTTGCTCGAGCGTGCGGCCGGCTTGGAATCGGAAGGCTGCGAAACCACGCTTGTCCCGGGGTCGCTGCGCGCCACGACGTCGTCGCTCTCTCGAGGACCGTCGCCGGCTGCGGAAATCGAGTTGACGGCCACCGGCATGTCCCCCACGGAAGTCATCTGGGATCAGTGGCGAGCCGCGGTTACGGCTCATGGCTTAGGCCCGCTGACATTGGGCCGGCTGGCCCATTCGTTGCGCGAATTGCCGCGTCCCATGTGGCACACGCCGCTGAGCAGCTACGCAGACTTGACGCTCGATGACTTGTGCCGACTGCACGCGCACGGCGAACGCCGGCTGTCGGCAATCTTCCTGATCTTTTGCAGTCTCTATACGTTGATCGGCGAGCGGGATATGGCGGGGCACTTATGCGTGACCGTCGAACCGAAATTCGTGCGGCAGCTCGATGGCTGGACAAAACGCTGGCTAAACAGCTCGGAACTACCCGGGCCGGATGAGGTGAATCGCGGCTTTGTGACGCCCATCGTCGAACAGCTACGAATTGATGCCGGTGATTCGCTGGCGGAAATGGCGTTGGCTTGCATCGGCGCCTCGCATCCGACACCGCGACTCTTGGACATCGGCCGTGCTCGGCCTCGTTTCGACCAAAACTGGTATTACCTGGACAAAATGCAAGCGATCATCAATGCCCGCTGGATCGAGGGAGCCGCGCGTGTTGACGAACTCGCCGTGCAGCTTCGGGCACGCCGTGGAACGTCGCTGGGCCTGGACCTGTTGCGTGCCTCGATCAGCGTCTTCTTTAGCCCGGCGCGCAATGAGATCCCGGCCACAGGAAACGGCTGATTCAAGCCCCTCAAGCCTGCATCCAGCGGGCCGGTTTCGGTCCTCGCCGCCGGCGTGCGTTGTATTGCGCACGCCTCGCCTTTCACCATTTCACAACCTCCGGCTCGCGCCCCGAGGTTGCGACCCATTCTTCTCGGGTCATGCTGCGGCACGAGTTTCGCAAGGGCTAGCAGCGGCCCCCCCAGACCTACTTGTCACGCGTCCCTAATCAAGTCCTATTAAAAACTTACGTCGATGCGCGCAAACCGCGCATAGGTGTTGAGCTTATGGGCGAAGCCGCTTGCATCGCACTCGGTACAAAGAAATTCTCAGCGCGGCGGAAGATTTTTATGTGTCAAGGAAAAACCACAAAAGCCCGCTTTACACCTAACCTTAGCGATTCAAGCGGGTCGCGCAGTCCGCCGCCATTTTCTGTATTCACTTCTTTTTGGAACAGATACTGCATCACGCAAGGTTCGGCATCTGAGGCACGCCTTTCGTAGTCTCTCGCAACTTCCCTCCTCAGGAATGATCCATGCTTGGCTTCATCGTCTGCGGTATTGGTCTGCGCGCACGGAGCCGTTGGGCTCGCTGCGCGGCGTGGCCAGCCCGCATTTCGGATTCGATCTTGGCTCTAGCGATGACGGCCAGCGGAACCGTTTGGGCGCAGACCCGTTACTCAGAAATCTCCAGCCCAGGCACTTCCCGCAGGGGGCTCAGGCCTCCGAGTTGGCAGAATCATCCAACCACTCGCTTCGCCATGGCGACCGCCTGACGAGCGACGCCTCGAGCGCTCGCCAACACGTTAACGCGAGCCTTATCGGCGGCCCGGCCTCGTCCCTCTTCAGCCCAACAATGCGAGTTCTCTGCCAACCGAGTGCGCGCTCGGTGGGCGAGACCGTGCCGTCACACCGATGCATGTACGTCAGCATAAGCAGTCAGCGGTTTTCAGATTAAGCCTGTGACCTATCAAGACGGGTTGGACCTGTAATGAACGAGTCGAGTACTTGTCGGGTTGGTCCCGCCCAGCCCCGGCAATGCGGGGCGAGCAACCCGGCTTCGCGGCCATCTCCGGCGCGCGGAGCGCGCTGGAAGCATTGCAGACGGATTTCAAGAACCTGCGCCGCCTATCTGGCCGTGCTGGGCCTGCTGCTGGCCGGGCCGCCGATGCAGGCGCTGGCCGCGATTTATACCTGGGACGGCACGACGAGCAGTTGGAGCACCAGCACGAACTGGACTCCCAATGGGCTGCCCGGCGCCGGCGACACGGCCCTGTTCGGATCGCTGGGACTGAGCAGCGTGCAGTTGGGCGGCAACCAGGCCATCGGCAATCTCACGTTTCTATCGGGCGGCAGTGTCTTCGCGCTGGATGCGCCGGGCACGACCAATACGCTCACGCTGGGTGATACCGGCACGATCTGGGATCAAAGCGGCAACGCCCTCGGCCAGCAAACCATCAACGACCTGCTC
>DATATB010000171.1:0-35198 GCA_036268995.1 Pirellulales bacterium
AGCCTTGCGGCTGGAGTGCTTGGACCGCGAATTCCGAAGCCTTGATAAACACGACAAGATTCCACGAAGAATTAAACAACTATTTCAATCCCTCGCACTACTTGCCGCATGACCCGCCGCCAAACGTCGGAAAGTGCAGCCGCAAGGGGAGAGGGACTTTGCGGAGAAGTCGTTTTTCGGCTGATCCTCAGGCGATCTCAGGACAGCGTAGCTATCGCGCGTGAGCGGCGAAGCGACCCCTGTTTAGCTGGGTCGCATTTGGCGATTGTGCCGATAGTGACGAATGGACGCGCAGCGTTGCCCTGTCGGACAAGCTTGCAGGGCGCGGGCGGATGCGGCCGCGAGGGGGCGAGTTTCACGCTCGATCAGTACCGTGCATCAGCACTTACGCAGAGGCATTTTGCCGCAGCGGCCACTACCGATCTGTCGGCGCCCCTCGGCTGCGCGCTGCTGGCTGCTGGCGTGCTTGCTGGCTATGGCGCTCTGTTCCGGCTGCACTCCCTGGCGCGAGTATTTTCACAACGGATTCAAAGTCGGGCCGAACTACCGCACGCCACCGGCTCCGGTCGAGCAAGCCTGGATCGATACCGCGGATCGGCGTCTACGCACGGACTCGGATGACTTGAGCCGCTGGTGGACGGTCTTCAATGATCCGGTGCTCGATTCGCTTGTCTGCCACGCTTACCAGCAGAATCTCACGCTGCGCGAAGCCGGGTTCCGGGTGATGCAGGCCCGAGCGCAGTTGGGCATTGCCATGGGCAATCTGCTGCCGCAATCGCAAGGCGCCAGCGGCTCGTACACGCGCTACGGGCTGAGCCAGGAAACGGCCAACAACATTCTGGGTTTCGGCCTGCCGGGCGTACACCGCTTTTACGACCAATGGACGTATGGCCTGAACCTAAACTGGGAGCTCGATTTCTGGGGCCGCTTTCGCCGGGCAGTCGAGTCGAATGCCGCCAGCTTGAACGCCTCGGTCAACGACTACGACGACGTGCTGGTGACGCTGCTGGGCGACGTGGCGATGAACTATGTCCAGCTCCGGACCTTCGAGCAGCGGATCGCGTACGCGCAATCGAACATCGACTTGCAGCGCGAGACGCTGCGCATCGTCGAGGCCCGCTTTCGGGCCAACACGATCAGCGCGCTGGACGTACACCAGGCGCGCAGCACGCTGGGACAGACTGAAGCGGCGATCGCCGAGTTGCAGATCGATGCGCGGCAGGCGGCCAATCGGTTGTGCGTGCTGTTGGGCATGCCGCCGGAGGATTTGCGTGCTCGACTGGAGCCGCGGCCGATTCCGGTGGCGCCGCCGGAAGTGGCGATTGGCATTCCGGCCGGGCTGCTGCGCCGGCGGCCGGACGTGCGCCGCGCCGAGCGCGCGGCGGCGGCCCAGAGCGCGCAGATTGGCATCGCCGAATCGGACTTGTATCCGCATATCGCGATCGCCGGCACGATCGGCTACGCGGCAGAGAATTTCGCCCACTTGAACGAGCCGCTGGCCATGTATGGAGCCGTGGGCCCGCAGTTCCAGTGGAACTTGCTGAATTACAATCGCATTCGCAACAACGTGCGGGTGCAGGATGCTAGATTTCGCGAGCTGGTCACGGCCTACCAGCAAACCGTGCTCATGGCCGAGCAGGAGGTCGAAAACGGCCTGGTGCAATTCCTGCGGGCCCAGCAGCGCTCGCAGTTCCAAGGCACGAGCGTCGACGAGGCGTTGCAGGCGGTCAAGCTGGTGCTGGTTCAGTATCAGGCCGGCACGGTCGACTTTACGCGCGTTACCCAGCTCGAGTTGAATCTCGTCACGCAGCAAGACACGCTGGCGCAGGCACGGGGCGAGATCGCCTTGGGACTGACGCAGGTGTACCGCGCGCTGGGCGGCGGGTGGGAAATTCGCTTCCAAGGCTGCACGGCATCGCCGCTCGCGCCGCCGGGACAAGTGCCGGCCGAAGCGGTTGCGCCGCCTGACCTGGTGCCCGTGCCTGATCTGGTGCCCGTGCCCGGCTTGCCGGCACCGGCGCCGCCGTCGAGCACCTTGCCGGGGGCCGATCAATTCCGCAAGGTGGAATAACGCGCTGCATCGGGTGCCGTGCGGGCAGCTCAAAAAGTGGGTGGGTCTGGAGCTCAGCTCCGCAGGGGACGGCAAAGGAGCGTCGCCCTTTCAGGGCTTGCCTGCATTTTTCGCGTTGGGAGTCCAGGGGCTCACGCCCCCTGGCTAACGACTTTCGGCCCCATCGGGGCGAAGAACCGGCCAACGCGAACTCTCACAAATCAGACGCTCGTACCTGCTGCCGGAGCTGGATGCTTCTATTCCGCGCCGATGTGCGCGCCCTTCTCGGCCACGGAACGGCGCATCAGCGGCACCAGCAAAATGAGCGCAAACGGGACCACGGCCAGGCACCAAAACACGTCGAAGTAGGCCAGCGATAGGCCCTGCTGATCGCGCGCGTTTGCCAGGACTTGCCAGGCCATTTCCTGCGATGCCGCCGGGTCGCCGGTGTGGCGGAGAAAGAACTCCTGGCCTTGATCCAGCATCGAGTTTACCGCGGGATTGAACGGATCGAGGTGCTCGCCCAGCCGCAGCACATGGAACTGCTCGCGGCGCTCGGCAATTGTCTGCGACACCGAAGTGCCCACGCTTCCGCCTTCGTTGCGCAGCAGGCTGAACAACCCGACCGCGGCGCCGCGCATCGTACGTGGAATGTATAAATAGGCTGCCACGTTAATCGGCGCAAAAATCCATGACAGCCCGATAATCATCACCACGCGCGGCCAGATCACCTCGAAGGGGCTGATCTCGAGGTTCATATTGGCCATCCACAGGTTGCCGATGCCCATGATCAGCAGGCCGGCGGCGATGAGCCAGCGTGCGTCCATTCCCCGCCCGATCAAGAGGCCGACGAGCGGCAGCATCAGCACCGAGAAAAACCCGGAGGGGGACATTACCAGCCCGGAGCTCGTGGCGTCGTAGCCAAACAGCGCCTGCAACAGGGCGGGCAGCGAGGTGCTGGCCCCGTATAGCACGCCGTAGGCGCAAAAGGTGATCAAGCACGATGCCGCGAAGTTGCGCTCCGCCAGGGGATGAAAATCGACCACGGGATGCGCACTGCGCATTTCGTGGAAGACGAGCCCCACGAGCGAGACCACGAACAGGACGAGCAGCGTTTGCACGCGCCAGAACGGGTCGCCCAGCCAGTCCCATTGCTGCCCCTTGCTGAGCATGACCTCCCAGCAAACGATGAGCACGGCCAGCAAGACCAGGCCCAGGGTGTCGAGATTCAGCGGGCCCTTGCGCAACTCCTGCCGCTCTTGCTTCAGATACTCGGGGTCTTCGAGCAGCGCATAGGAAGCCAGAAACGCCAGCGTGCCGATGGGGAGGTTGATGTAAAAGATCCAACGCCAGGAATAATTGTCCGTGATCCAGCCGCCCAGCGTCGGTCCTAGAACCGGCGCGATCAAGGCCGCGACGCCAAACAGCGTCATGGCGGCGCCTTGTTTCTCGGGCGGAAAACTGTCGAGCAGCACGCCCTGCGTCGATGGTTGCAGGCCGCCACCGGCCAGCCCCTGCAAGACGCGAAAGAAGATCAACTCCCCCAGGCTGCTCGACGAACCGCACAGGCCCGAGCTGATCGTGAACACGGCGATCGACAGCAGGAAATAATTACGCCGACCCAGACGCGCCGAGAGCCAGCCGGAAATCGGCAGGATGAAGGCGTTGGCCGCCAGGTAGCTGGTGATAACCCATTCGCTGTCGATCACGGCGGCCGACAAACCGCCGGCAATGTACCGCAGCGCCACGTTGGCGATGGTCGTATCGAGCACTTCCATGAACGTCGGCACCACGACAGCCACGGCCACGATCCAGGGATTGATCGCGGGACGACTGGCCGGCAGTGGCAGCTCCGCGACACTCATGGGGCCTTCTTCAGCGTCGTGGGCGTGCCAACGTCCAGCTTCTCGACCGGCAATTCCATCGGCGGCTGCAACATCTCGCCGGCGTGCGGCCCCTCGGCCGGCTCCTTGTAGAACACGTGCGGCTCGACCGATAGGCCGATAAAGAGCGGCTGGCGGCGGGGATCGTAGTTCACCACTTCAATGCGCACGGGCAGCCGTTGCACGACCTTGACGAAGTTGCCGGTGGCGTTTTCGGCCGGCAGCAAGGCCAGCGTCGAACCGGTGCCCATGGTGAAGCCGGAAATCCGGCCCTCGAAGGTCCGTTTGTGGCCGTACATGTCCACGTCCAATTCCGCGCGCTGACCGATCCGCAAGTTGGCCAGTTGCGTTTCTTTGAAATTGGCGTCCACCCAAATCTCGCGCAGCGAGCGGACGGCCATGACTTGCTGGCCGGCCAGCAGATTATTGCCGGGGTTGACGTTGCGGCGCGTGACCACGCCGTCGATTTCGGCCAGCACGTCGCACCAGTGCAGGTTTAGCCGCGCCTGCTTCAGATCTTGCTCGGCCTGGGCCAGCCTGGCCTCGGCCTGCTTGATGCCCGGCGCGTCGCGAATGACCTTGGCATAGATGCGGTCGATGTTCCCGTGCGGGTCGCGGCGATAGAACTCATCGATCGCTTGCTTCGGAGTCGCGTTGTACGACGAGGGAAAAATACCCAGCGGTGCCGCGCTCGAGAGCAGATCAGCCAGCGCCTGGCGAACGGTGGAAAAATTCTGGTCGAGATCGGGAGGCACCTTGGCCAGATCGGGATCCTTGGCCGCGGACTTGGCGAGTCCCAGGCCGGCGCGAATCTGGTGTACCGCTTCCAGCGCCTGTTTCACGTCGGCATCGGCGACACGATACGCCTCTTCTGCCCGATCGACGTCTTGTTGGCTGATGGCGCCCGGCGTCTTTTGCAACTGATGCGCCCGCGCCAAATCGGCCTGCGCCCGAAACAGTTTGGCCCGGCTCGATTCCACTGCCGCCACGTTGGCCGACAGCAGCGCCACCTGGTTCTCGACGTCTTCGATGGCGTGCTCGAGCTTGTAGCGATTGCTGCGGGCTTGGGCAATCTGCGCGCGGACCTGGTCCTGCGCGGCGACGAGATCGGCCTTGGCCAGCTGCAATGCGGCCTGCTTCAAGTCGAGCTGAATCTGATACGGCTCCTTGTCCAGTTGGACCAGCACCGCTCCGGCACGGACTTGATTGTTGTCGTCGACCAGCACCGTGGTCACCTGGCCCGAAACGCGCGGGGCCACAAAGGTCACGTGCCCGTTTACGTAGGCATCGTCGGTCGAAACCGTGTTCAGCATGCGCTCGATCTTGGGCGCCGCCACGATCGCCAGGGCGATCACCACCACGCAAGCCACCGCGCCGATGAGCCACCGCCGCCGACTTTTTGGAGCCGCGGCCGCGGGCTTTGGCGGCCTCGAGGGCTCGGCCGGAGGCGGCGCGGCGACGGCGACCGTGGTGGCGATGCTGGCGGCAGGTTTCGCAACGGCGCCTGCCGCGGCGTCCTGCGGTTTTTCGGCTTCGTGAGTCATGCCGGGTCTCTCGGAGTGAAGCGACGATCCAAGGCAAACGGCTCCGCCTGGCAGCGGAGCAGGGCAAGCGTATGCATCGCCTCGCCCACTGGATAATCGTATTGCGCTGCCTGCTTACGGCCGGCATTATAGTCCGCGGCCGTTGGAGCAACATGCAAATCGTTGACGCCGCCACGCCGCACCGCGTATCATTGGCAAACGTCGGGCTGCATCGTTTCGATGCGGCTTTTCGCTCGTGCTTTTTTTGATTGCCGGCTCTCATCCGGCGCAGGGGGATGTCCGACTGCTCGTCCGCGGCATTGATCCAAAAAACCTTGGCCCGAGTGCGAGCGCTGGCGCACCCGCGGACGCGGCGGGTTGAAGGCTGTTTCTGGATCGAAGGCGTGCGGAGCTTCGTGCAGGCCTGCGATGCGAAGCTCGCGGTCGATACGGTGGTCTTTAGTCCCATTCTGCTCAAGAGCCCCCTGGTCGAAAAACTCGTTCGTCGCCAGGCTGCCGCCGGCGCTGCCCGGGTGCGCGTCAGTCCCGAGCAGTTCCGCACCATTTGCACGACGCCCCGGGCGTCCGGCATTGGGGCAATCGTCCGGCAGACGTGGATGCCGCTCGCGCAAGCCGATCCGTCACACGGCCTGTGTTGGCTGATTGTCGAAGCCATCCGATCGCCGGGCAATTTGGGAACGATCCTGCGAACGGCCGACGCCTGCTCGGTGGGTGGAATCATCTTCGTCGGACCGCAATGCGATCCCTTCGATCCGACCGTGCTGCGGGCCAGCATGGGCGGCATTTGCCATTTGCCGCTGGTGCGTACCACGCACGAAGAACTCGGCCGCTGGGCCCAGCGGCACCCAGTCAGCTTCGTGGGCTTGTCGCCTGATGCCGAGTGCCCGTGGACCGAGACGCCAATCACCGGGCCGCTGGGTTTGGTGATCGGCGAAGAACGCGAAGGACTGTCCTCGCGGCTGCGGACTTTGTGTCACACGCTGGTCAGCCTGCCGATGGCCGGTCATGCCGACTCGCTCAACGTCGGCGTTGCCACCGGCGTGATGCTGTATGAAATGGTGCGCCGCCGACCGCCGCAGGGGCGATGCAGAATGAGGAATGCGGAATCATGAATGGATGGCGCCGGCTATGACGCGTCGCGCTGGCGGATCAGAGTTCGGCCACCAGCCGGTCGACTTCGCGAAGTTGATCATCGACGCGCGAAGTCAGCTCGCTTTGCTGCTGCCAGCGCTCGAGCGCGGCAAAGCAGTCGGCATCGACGCCGCGGCCCACGTCGCTGGACATGATTTCGTGAATGCGCGACCAGGGAAGCGCATCGCGGTAGGGCCGCTTGGCGCTCATGGCCTCGCAGATATCGGCCACGGCCAGCACTTTCGCGACCCAGTGCAGCTCGGTGCCCTCGATGCGGCGATGGTAGCCGCGGCCGTCGAGCCGCTCGTGATGGGCACTGGCCACGTCGGCCAGCAGGTGAAAGGCATCCACCTGTTCGAGAATCCGCTGCGAATAGTCGGGATGCTTGCGAATCTGGACGAATTCTTCGTCCGTCGGCTTGCCCGGCTTGTCGAGGATCATGTTCGAGACGCCCAGCTTGCCGATATCGTGCAGCAGCGCCGCGCGGCGGATGTCGCGCAGCAGCTCGGGCGAACAGTTGAATTGTTCAGCAATGCCCAGCGAGATTTCGGCCACGCGCGTGGAGTGCTGATAGGTCCACGGGCTCTTGGCGTCGACCACCTTGGCAAACGCCTCCGCCACGCGGTCGAGGCATGCTTCGTCCGCCAGCAGCACGGCGTCATCGGGCTCCCAGCGGCGCATTTCGACCAGCAAGTTCTCGCTCTTGAGCCGGCCCCAGAACGCACTGTCGCCCTTGAACGTCAGCAGGGCGTCGACCAGCCCCGGGTCGAACCACGTGCCGCGCCGCTGCCGGGCCACGTCGATGGCCGCCTGCTGTCCATGCGTCGTGAAAAACACCTCGACGGTTTGCGCCAGGCAGCAGATGCGGCCCAACAGCGATATCTCGCGGCCTTTGAGGCCACGGGGAAATCCCCGGCCGTTCCAGTGCTCGTCAAGGTCGAGGATCGCGCCGGCCGTGGCCTCGGGCAGCAGCAACGTGCGGGCGATTTCTGCGCCGCGATGGCAGCGAACTTCGATGATTTTGCGGGCCCCTTCCGCGCCGCCACGGGCCAGGGCCGCCATCCTCAAGAGCTTTTCGACGATGGAACCGCCCACCGCGCATTGGTTCCAGCAATGCGTGAGCTTTGCGCCGGCTTTGGTCCAGTCGACCGTTTTGACCGATCGCTTGACCAGGTGATCGTCGGCCCCGAAGAGATAGGCCATTTTCGCCGCGTTGCTCGAACAGCCGAGGTCTTTCAAGAGCAAGGCATAGAACAGTGCCGAGCGGTCGGCGACGGGCAAGCGTAGCGCTTCGGCCAGGCGTATGCCGATCAACACGCTGCGCATCGAGTGTCCGGCCGGCTGTCCCTGGGTAATATCCAGCGCCACCGACAGGGCCGAAATGATCTCCGAAAATCGGATTTTGGTGGCCACGATCAGCCGCTGCGAGCCAGGCCCGGCGGCATTGGGCGGACAAACCGGGCTTCCCTCGCACGAACCGGTCGACATACCGCGATCTCACGTTGCTGCAGTGTTTCCTCCCGGCCAGAGAGACCGGTCCATCCCAAGGATACGTCACGCCGCCGATCCGGTTATGCCGATTGGTGCGGCTTCGCGGTCGATTCGCCCTATTCTCGTCACACCGTAGACCTCCCGCTCCGCGGGAGGACGCGTCCCGGCGGAGCGGGACGACTACGGTTCTTATGCCGCCGCATTGACGGCGTTTCGGCCGGCCACTATATTTCAATAGTTATTGAAATGCTGAAGCATCGTCTACAGAAAAACTCGGCGGACTGCCGTGAAGCGCGTGTTCAAAGCCCTGGCCGATCCCACTCGTCGCGAGATTCTTTCGCAGTTGCGCGACGGGCCGCTACGAGCAGGCGAGTTGGCCGAGCGGCTGCGCATGCCGCCCAGTGCTCTGAGCTTTCACCTCAACGCCTTGAAGCTGGCCGACATGATCGTCGACCAGCGGCAGGGGCAGTGCATTCTTTATACGCTCAACACCAGCGTGGTGGAGGACCTGCTGCGCTTCATCACCGACCATTTCTGCGCCGCATCCGCCGCCGAGCCTGGAGCGAAACGCAAAGCCAAAAGCGCCGGCAGGCGCCCGCCGAAAGGAGCCCGCGCATGATCGCGCCGCGACATTTAATCGTACTCACGAGCATCACGATGGTCGATCTTGCGGTGGGACTGGCCGCGCTGCGGTTTCTGCCCGCGCGCGTGCCCATGCATTGGAACTGGCAAGGGCAGGTGGACAGCTACGGGCCGGCGTGGACGGCGGCGCTCATTCTGCCTGGCTGCCTCGTCGCGACTGCCGTGCTGCTCGCGCTGGTCTCTTGGCTCATGCCGCGGCCGGGCAACTCGGCATCGCGGCCAACGATCTATGGCCGCATTGCAATCGTGATTTTCCTGGCTTTCATCGCGCTGCATGCGGCGCTATTGCGCGCGGCTCAAGGACACGCAATCGAATTTCCGACCGTGGCCATGGTGACCGCTGGCGCGCTCTGCGTGGTGTTGGGCAACTGGCTGGGCAAGTTGCGGCGAAACGCATTTGCCGGGATCCGCACGCCATGGACGCTGGCCAACGACGTCGTGTGGGAGCGGACGCACCGCGTCGGCGGCCGGCTGATGATGGGCTACGGCTTCGCGATTCTGCTGTTCGCGCTGCTGACCCCCGCCTGGGCCAGCCTGGCCGTTATCCTCGGCGGCGCGCTGGCCGGTGTCGTCTGGGCCTGCATCTATTCCCGCCGGCAGTTCATCCGCCTGCAAAAGCCCGTGTGAAGCGGGCACCGCCGGCCAGTTTGCTCCGGCGTACGACGAGAACCCTGATCATTTCCTTTTATTCAATTGATCAGCGATTGGCTCGCCCAAAAGCGCTGTCAATGCCGTCCTCTGCGAACGGAAGTCACCGATAAGTTTTACAAATCGATTTGCCGTATCTTCGGATATTCCCTTCGTTAATAAGTCGTGCTGGACTTGCTTTAAATCAGTGTAGTTCTCCTGGAACAGTTTGAGATTCGTCCGAATGCCGCCTGTCAGGACATCGCTCGAAAACAGGGCCGGTAGGTGGGGTAGCCACAATTCCGTCAGGCACTGGTCGAAGATCTTCAAACTTTTGTCGTTCGTAACCTCGTCTTCCTTCAGCTCCTTCTGCACGAACTTCGCCAGCAATACAATTCTCTGTGACGATGCTTTATTGATCCCGACGAAAAATACTTTTGCTTGATGATTTGCCTGGTTGACTGCTTTTTCTTTTTCCGACAGGCCGTTTAGCTTGTCCAGGTCCGCACTGACTTCGGACACCGGAATGACAAACGTTTGACGGGTGTTGGAAGGATCAGTGAAGTCAACCACGCCGACCACCGCACCCTTGGCATTCAGCGCAGGTCCACCCGAGTTGCCCGGGTTCACGGTAACATCAAGATGGTAGTACTTCTTGCCGGCGTGATTGACCTCCGTGCTCATGCGCCCCCAGGTAGGAGCATTCAGCATGATCTGGTTATTGCCGGTCGTCGAGTCTGCAACCCTGCTGGCAGGACTACCGATGACGACCACTTCCGCGCCGCCAGCGAAGGCTGATGGCTGACCAAGTGGTAGCGCTCTCAGATCCGTCTCGACGGAAAGAAATGCCAGGTCAAGCTTATCGTCTTCATAGAGGATGTGGGCCTTGTAAGCTTTTTCCTCTCGGCCCTTGTCAGACGGGAAGAATACTTCGAGGAAGTCTTCCAATTCATCCTCGATCACATGCCGATTCGTGACCAGCACTTTTTGGGAGACGAGAAATCCCGAGCCACTGCCCGTTCGCGTATTGACCAGCGCTACCGACGGGCTGGCGCGTTTGATGACCCGTTCTTGGGCCGGCGCAAAATCGTAAAATAGGAAGATCATGGCAGCCACTAGCAACACGGCAACGATCGAGCCGAAAAGCAGAATACGTTTGCCGCGTCTGGGTTCCGGGGTTAGCACGGCTGCGATGGCCGGCACGTCGGCCGCCAATCTCCAATCGCCGTGCGCGGGGCTCCAGACCTGCGTTTCGCCATCCAGATGCAGATTGCGAAAGCATTCGCACAACACGCCCAAGGCAAACGGCCCATGTGATTTGCCGTTCAGGCTGTAAAACCATTGTGGCTCGACGATCGGCTGAGTATCAGGTTTCGGCGGTGAGTCGACCGCGGGACCAGGCTGCGGCGACGGTACTGCACCGTAGGTCGCCTGCACGGCCCGCTGTGGCGTCGGCGAGTCGGTATAGTGGTCAGCAGCGGAGTTGGTCGAGCGATGCGATGAAAAAACCTCGCTCAGAACCGATGCCTTGTTCCAGTACATTCGGTCGGTCGACACCTCGTGGATCGGGCTGAAGCGGCCTTGCGCGCGCATGCGGCGCAGCTCGTCGATATCGAATGGTCCGTCTTCGCGTCCCCGCAGTCGGATGAAGTATCGCATTTCAATCACACTGGTACCGCAGGCCGTTAAACCGAGACGTCAGCTCCCATTCTGCATGTGAACCCTGCCGGCATCCCCTCTGACGGAACGCCAAACGCCGACATCAAGAGGAGGCCGATACAGAGGAAATACGCCGCGATTCCCGCTGCCGCCAAAGCGGCCACGACCAGCACCAAGACGGTGCGGGGCGATTTGCGCGGCTTGGCTGGCGCTGGAGGCGCCGATGGCGGAATGGCTGCCAGGCGCGCCTGATAGGCCGCTTCCAGTTCCGCGGGAAAGGGCTGTTGCAGCGAAGAGCCGATCGCGACGGCTCGTTGCCGCATTCCGGAGAGCTTAACGATGGGCGTGATGCCGGTGGCGAGCGCCTCGCGAAATTCCTCCAAAGCCTGGTACCAATCGGCCGGACTGGCTGGGTTCCCGACCCGTCCACCGCGGGCCGCCGCTTCGTGCTCGCGGCGCGCTTCATCCTCGGCAAATCGCGCGAGGGTCGACTCAACGTTCCTGACCGTTTCGTCGTCGGCAGCCGCGCCGGACTGAGCACACTGCGCACTCCATTGCGCTGACAGCGTCCGCACTCGGGCCACGTCACCGATACGCACCGCCTCGATGATCTGGCGACCGAGCGATTTCAAGTCATCAGCTTGCCGCTGCCGTTGGCTTTCGGCGGCGCGCTTTCCCACCATGGCCAGGCGGCGCTCAACCGATTGTTGCAGGCTTGCACGGCGCTCGGGCGCGGAAGTCCATTCCGGCGACTGGAGCTCTTGAAGCAACGAGCGAAGCTGCTTCGAGGCTGCTACCGGATCCGGCAACTGGCTCGCCGAGTTCGCCTCTTCATAGATTTGTTCAAGGCGACTGTGCTCCCATACCGGCAGGTCTTGCTGATACTGGATGCCGATCCGCGCCATCATCCAGAGGATGTTCAATCGCGCCGCAAGCGGAGCCCGGGCCAACACCAGAATGTGAAGCTGGTCGAGCAGGGGCTGGATGCCGGACCCCGCGTCACCATACGCGCTGCTCAGATCGTCGGCGACGTTGGCCAGCAAGGCTTCGGGGCGGGGCAGATCGTTGGCGATCACCAACTCGTCCCAGAACTTGCGTTCGTCGCCGTCCAGGCTGCTCAACTCGACATACAAGTCGAGCAGCATCGGCGGCATCTCCGCCAGACGGATCGCCTCCAGTTTGTTGTGCGCCCGAAGTTGCACCTCGCACAATCGCAAGCGGCGATTCACTTCCGAGATCCACGCGCAAAACACCTGATTGAGCTGCGCGACATGGTTGATGTCCACGGGCACGGGCAGCGAGTTTTCATCGCTATCGTGCAACAACTCCTGGACCAATTGCCGCACGGAATGCATGACTCCATGCAGTTCGTCGACGTTGAGTGGCAGATTCGTGGACATACATTCAACAGATTTCAAGCGACGCTCGGAACGCACGTACTACGGATGGTCAAATTTTGGTCAGATCAGCTTCCAGCCGAACATGGAACGGCAACCAGTAATTCGATGCGTTGTCGCCGCCCGCCGCGTCCTTTGCCGCGACAAACCGGCAACGGTATTCGAAGTCGGCGCTTATCAACCGCACATCGTGGCCTTTGAAATTGCTAAAAAGCCCCGGTGAGCCCTTAAGCGTGAACTTCCACTTATCTTTTCCTTTTTCAAAACTCCAGCACGGACTACTTCCACCGCCGCGCTTTTCGGAGGAAAACGTTATATCTGGCTTTTTGTCTGCCCGGCAGGTGAAGTCACCGTCGGGACTATCACCTCGGGTTGCGGTCCATTCGTCCTGTTCCACTTTCAAAACCAATTTAGTGGGAAGAATATCATCCGACGGTGGAGCGTTGGTAAAACTAAAAATGCAGCTTAACTTGTCCTCGTTGACTTTAACGTCCATTTCCTTTTTCTTGACCTCGGTTACGTCGTCACGCAAGCACAGGCAGGAATTCGGCAAGCCGCCGTTGAAAAGCACGGCCAACCATTCGCACGACGCACGCCCAGGCTTATCGCCTTCAAGGGACCAGAGCGCCTGTTGCTTCTTCGCAAGTGTTTGCAGTGGTTTGCCGTCGTACTTGATCTGCCATTGCTCATTACCGCTTTTGATAAAACTTAATTTGTTCGCCGGCTTTCCGGTCGCTGGCTGCAAAATGCCAATGGGTGCGAGATCGATTGGACTCTGCGACTTGTCGCCGTCCAAATACAAGGGGGACAACGCAATCTTTGGCGGCTCTGCCTGTGGCCTCGTAGAGATGCCGGCTGCTGTCAATTTACCGACATCTACGTCAATCGACTCGCTCGTACCCGTGGCTTTTGGGGTCACTACCACGCCACGATTATCGAGCGCGGGCTGGGATGCTTCATCTTCGACTCCGCGCCGCGAGGTGCCCCGTCCCTGTTTCAGCGCTTGTTCTTCTCGCTCATGTCCTAGATCGACCGCCGTGTGGCTTACTTCATGGCGGTCTCCCAATACTCGATACAAGACATAGGCACCGACGACGCTACCAAACAGGAACGCCGCGCCGGCGATCAGGATCGTAGCGGCGCCGATGCCGGTCCGCGGTTGAGGCAATGGCAATGGCGGCGGCAATGATTCCGCAACATAGCTACCTTCAACGTCGTCGATCGGAACCTTCGACGGGTTCCCGACGTTGCCGGACGTGGTTCGCGCGGTTTGCAATCCAGACGGAACTTTGGCAGGAACCGGCGCTGTCGATCGCTTCGGTACGATCGCCGCGGTGTTGCGAGCTGCGGAAGGGGCGACGGCCGCGGCAGGGGCGACGGCCGCGGGCCGAGGTGCGGCAGAGCTATTTTGCGTCGACCACTGACCGCTGCGCGCGTAGGTCGTCCATGCAGTCGTGGGCGCTGGGCCCAGGTTGCGAGACCGCAAGTCAAAGCAACGCGACCGGTCGCCGCGCAGAGCCTGCTCGGCCTCGGGAGTGGATTCCAACACGCACCGCCAGAGACAATCGTTCTTGCCGCCGACCGTGAAATAAGTAGAAAAAGTCACGTCCCAGCGTTTCGCCGCCGGTACCAGGGCCAGGGCTTCGACCAACAGCGGCAGGACCGCCTGCCCGCAGCGAAAGATCAGGTAGCACGGCAGGTTTGGCCCTTCGAGAAAGGCCTCGGCCAGACGCCCGCCCCAGCCCGCGTCGCCGGTCGCCGCTTCCCAATGGCGGCAGACCCCTGGTTCGCCGCCGCCATCGTTGGGCGGCAGTTGCCGTCCATTGGGAAGAACTTCGACTTGCCCGTGCCATTTCGTGTCGAGGAAGCCTTTGCGGCTGGCCAACCAGGCCGGGCCCGGCGCAGGCCCTGCCGATGCCGGGAACAGCACATGATGGGCGAAGTGATTATTGCGGCCGGTATAGTCGACTCCGTTGTAGACGATCCGCGAAATCACCTGCCAGCGCTTGCGCCCATCCACGATCGTGCGGTGCGCGTAGTTGGTAGGATTGTAGGCTTCGTTACCCGAGCCGGGCAGGAATGCAGGCCGATAAGCGCTAAGCGCCTCGAGTTCTGACTGCAGCGACCGGGTGATGCCCGGCGTGCGCATCACGGTACAGTATCCGCTGGCGGAAGGGTCAAGCCCTTGAGCTGCCGAGGTGAATCCAAGTTCTTCGGTCACGTGCCATCTTCTCCCTAAGCCGAACCTGGCCGCGAGTGCTGCGACGGCCGAGGCAGACCATTGATAACCGCTACGCCTTTCGCCTCACTTCGGCCAAAAGAGTCGGTGCAACGCGGCGCAGTGCATAGAGGAACGGTACGATTACCCAATGACGTTGCGCCTCGGCGCCCAGTTTAATTGCCGGCTTCTTGGTTTCCGGATCGTAGGTCGTGCTCCAGCCGGCGGCCGAAACGGGGATATAGACGACGTCGCTGGCAAAGCCCTCGATGGCATTGGTAATGAGCGGGCACAGACTTCGGAGCTTCTCTTGGCAATGCGCGGAAACGTCTTCGATCGTGCTGACGTTGAGCGCACTGAACTTGAGATCCTTGGGACGCACCCAAGGATCGCCGGGTCGATCGATCCCGAGAACGTCCCACCAACTGTCGCATTTCGTCAGGATGACGATGACCGGCGCGGGGAACTTGTCGGTCTCGCGCTTGCGGGAAAACTTGCGGATCCGCCGGGCCGATTCGTGAATATAGCTGTCCTGGCGATGGGCCCATTCGCAGGCGCGAAGATCGCAGCCGGCCGCGTTCATGGCCTGCTGAAAATCGGCGTCCTGCGTGGGGTCGATCACGATCAGCAGCACCTGGGCTTCGGCCAGGTGTCGGGTAAATGGCTGCGCCGTACGATCGATGCCCGGCGTAAAGCTCTCGCCCGCGTTGTCGTAGAAACACACCGACCGGGCTACACGACGTGCCTTGCCCTCGTTGGTGTGGCCCGCGGATGGCTGCACGGTAAAGATGACAGGGCGCGGATAGAGGACATCGCCCGAGTCGTATTTCACCTGATCGGTGAACAACGTGGCGTCGGTCTTTGCGATCCGGCTTTCGATCGGCACGAAATCGCCATACTTGGCGCCAGAACTCAGGGTCGAGAGCGCATTCTCGTAGCCGATCACATGCTCGTTCATGATCGGATCGGCGTCGGCAAACGACAAGCAAAAATGGCGCACCAGCATGCGCCGTAATTCAGCCGTCATCGCGCCCAGAAAGACCGATTTTCCGCTTCCAGGAGCGCCCAGCATCGACATAAAGATGGGCTGCATCTCGAGGCAGGCGCGGGGTACGATCAGATGACACTTGGGACAGGCCAGGTCCTGGCACGGAGAGCCGTGCAAGTCGAACGCGTCGCCATCGACCGAGAAGCGCTCGGGGGTAAACCGTTTTTGTTGGTCCGCGCCGATCCGCACGTCGCCCACGAGCGCAGCATGCGTCGAGATCCAGAGGCAGCGCTCCGGCGGAAAACGTTCCCAGCAATGCGGGCAAATGATACGGTCCTGCAGCCCCCAATGGCTGCCACGGCTAACGGTCATGTTGCTCACGCTGGATCCAAGCCAAGTTCGTCGAGCATCGGAGCGGTGTACGACGCTTCCGCAATGCCGCTGCTGACTCCGCGCATAGGAATCTCAAATTACCTGGCCCGAGCAAACCACTGACGCCAGAATTTACGCAGTTGACCGACCGCGGCCTTCCCCACCTCTTCGATCGCAGCCGTGATTCGGCTGGCGACATTCCCTGACGGCACAGGCGCCAGCTCAAGCACCGGCGGCACCCATGGCTCGTTGACGTTCGACGCAGTGGATATGCCGCTCGAATCGCCTGCATTGGGCGGCAATGAATCCACGGCGTGCGAACTCGGACGGGAAGCACCAGGTCGCGGGGGGATGACCGCCTTTTTGATCGAAAGCGTCGCGTCGCCGTGAAGCGTATCGTTGACGGACCGGGCGCCGCGCCGAGGGATCACCAAAGCCGGTTTCGCCGACGCTTGGTGGCCGGAAGCATTGGCCAAGAAGGATTGCGATTCCGGCGTCAAATGGGCGAGCTTCAATTGTGCGGCAAACTCGCCGCAGGTTTTGTATCGATCGATCGGTTTTTTCGCGAGCGCCGTCTTCAGGACTCGATTAACCGCAGGCGCAATACCGGAAATATCATCCGGAACCGTTGACTCATGACATAATTTCAAGATGCCAGGATCGCCGACGAACGGCGGGCTTCCGGTCAGCAAAAAATAGGCCACGCACGCCAGCCCATATTGATCGGCCGCTGCTCCGGCCGGCTTGCCGGCCCATTGTTCGGGCGACATGTACAAGCAAGTTCCGCCCTGGAACCCCACGTTAGCGGACAATCGGGCGGCCGATTCGCGAATCTCGCCTGCCACGCTGTAGTCAACGACTTGCAACGGAATTCGCTCGCGCGGCGAAAGTTGCACGAGCATGACGTTTTCCGGCTTCACGTCGCGGTGTACGACGCCCTGGCAGTGTAAATCATCGAGGCCGATGGCGGTCCATTCGATGATTTGGATCACTTCTTCGAGTTGCAGCGGCTGCTTTTGCTTCCGATATTCGGCCAGGGTCTGGCCCTGCACGTACTTCATCGAAATGAAGAAGCCAACCTGTTGATCGCATTGAATGTCGTAGAGCGGGCAAAGAAACGTTCCACGGATGCTTCGCAAGCGCGCCACGCTCTGGCGGAAGACATTCATTTCTTCCGGGATGGCAGACAACTCGGGCGGCAGGAACTTGAGCGCCACGTCCCCCTCGGACTCCGGCCCGTCGCTGACGGTGGCGAAACTATCGGCCGCAAGCCAGACATCTCCCATCCCGCCGCGCCCTAAACGCCGCTTCAAGGCGTAGCGGCCGTCCACGAGGGTCATCCCTGGCACGGGCATCTTGCGAAACGGAGCACACGCCGCTCCTGGACGCCCAGTCGCCGCGATCCGGGCAGCGTTAAATTTGTCAAAATCCATGGCTGCCCTCGATTGATCGCCGCCGTCCCGGAATCAACCACCAGCACCGCATCTGCGCGGGGGCTTGTCGTCTCTCAGGCCCGTCTAAGCGCAGGGCCATTCGACTTGCACGACAGTATAGAGGTCGCTCCCGTCGACTTCAATCTTTCGGCCTGGCGCCAAGGGGACTAATTCCCGGTCCAGCAATCGTTTGCCGTCGACGCGTACCCCATCTGGTGCCAGCGATCCCAACCACAACTTTTCACCGTCTGTTAGCAAAAACGTGTCGTCCGAGCAAATGGGGGGCATTTCAAGCCGGGCTGCATGCCAAAGCACGCAGAGAACATCGTTTCCCGGCGTTGTTTCGTCCGGCCATTGCACGCGGACCTGGCAACCGCCAATGCCTGATTTTCGCGCGATCCCTTCGGCCGCTGAATCGTTCGCGGTTGAAGCCACCTGAAAATACAACGTGGGCTGAAACAGTAGCCTTACAACTCCTCTGACTTCGTAGACGGACTCCTGCGTCGGCGGAACGAGGATTTCCTTCATGTCCTTTGACCAGGCAGTACCGTCGAACGTGGCAGGGAATCTTTCCCGAATGTCGGGGGCCCGCACATCCTTGACGATTACTCCCAAGTGGTTGCAGCTAAGCTGCAAGTGCCGACGTGAAATGTTATTCCAAGCTGCTTGCCGCTGGGGGGTAAAGGTTTCTATTTCCTCGAACCCACCAAACGGCAGATGGACATCGGCCATTCGCCCAAACGTTGCATGGGCTCCCCGACGCACGTAAAGGGTGGCCCCCGACTCAGAGGTCAAGCCGAACGCAGTTGCGGGACTGGTGTCAAGAAACCGACTGGAGGGCCTTAACTTTTGGTTCTTGAGCTTCTGGGCGACGTCATTCACGAGATCGCCAAACTGGCGCTGCTGGTCGCGCCCCGGGCGAACTACGAAATGCTGTATTTTTCGCAGCTCATTTAAGGTGCCCGGTAAACTGTCAGGCAATTTCGGATTCTGGCCCAACAAAACCGGCATAATGATGACGTCGTCCGGGTCGTGCAAACGCCGATCAATCGCCGTCTCAACTTCCATCCGCAAAAAATCCTGCGGATCATCGAGTCGCCGGCCACCACTCTCGAGCGGCTCGTGCCAAAAATCACCAATCAGCGCCAAAAAGATAAAGCATTGCTCTAATCCGCTTTTGATTCTGTCGTCCCACGTATCGCCAACGGCCAGATTACTATCATCGAAAAACACCGCGTCCGGGCCCAAGCGGTCTACGAGCATATCCCGAAGCTTTAAAGCCTCGGTAAATTTGTCTTTCTTGCGATATGAGATGAAAACCTTGCCCATCAGATCTGTCCTGGAGTGTCAATCATCCGGCGCAAATCGTGAATTGGGATGCGCACACAAAACGAATCTCGGTCGGCGGGGATGGTTGGCGCATGATCGTGTCGTTCTATAGTCGCCGAGCGCGCGTGCCGCCGAACATTGTAATACGCAGCGAAGTGGAAGTGCAACAAACCGGAAGCTGCGGCGCCCCCGACTTGATTTACACGTTGCCCGTTGGTGAGGTCGCTCCAAAGCGATCAAGGCAACTGCGCCTTTTCATCCGCCGTCAGCATGTCTCGGCTGACGCAAACGGTTGTCCATTTCATTGAATCGTGCAGGCGGCTCACTCCTGCGGGAGTGACGCGCGAATGTGCCAGATTCAGCTTCGCGAGCTTCGTAAGCGGTTCGAGCTGCGGCAGGCCCGCGTCAGTGATGTTGCACTCGCTCAGCTCAAGCTCAGCGAGCTTGGTCAGCTTCGCGACCGCAGCCAGCGATTGATCTGAAATCTGGGTCCGGCTGAGGTTAAGTTCCTGGAGCTTCGGCAGCTTCGACACAATGGAAGCCACATCGGCATCGGTCGCCGCGGTGCCGTAGAGCGAGACGGTTACAATGTCATCGAACAAATCGTTTCCGAAGTGTTCCCTCAGCCACAAGGGCTCGGGCTCGAAGGGATCGCCGTTGGGCCCGGGCAGGACGTATCCACCAAGCCTCTCGACCTCGGCCCGAGCGGCCCGCTGATTGCGCACTCGATTGGCTTGCCAGCCCAGCGGCAGCGAGAGCAGGAGCATCAGCAGCAACAGTGACCGCAGGCTCCAATTGAGCGATCGCCGAAGTGCCGTGGGAAACGCGAGCTGCATGCCACCGATTATAACCGGCCGGAGCGCATCAGGGTGTCGTCTCCCTAGCGTTTCGGTTCGTAGCCGAAGTACGGATAGTCGTTCTCGGGCACAAAGTCTGCCGCTTGCGCCGAGGCAGACTCGATCTGCCGTGACGAAAGGCCGCCGGCAAAGGCGGGCAGCGTGACGAGGCTCAGGCCGCCAACTGCCGCGACGCGCAGGGCTGCGCGGCGCGAGCAAGGTGGCGACAAGTCGGCAGATGCGTCACGCTCGAGGGCCATGCTTTCAAGCCTCCGTAAAGGGGCCGGCGCCTTGGCTCGCTAGTCGCTGGCGCACGTCCACGCCGCTCAGTTGCGCGACTTCGGTCTTGGCCTTGATCGCCAGGGCCGCGGCACAGCCGGCCGCTTCGCCCAAGGCCATGGCCGTGGCCGTGACGCGCGACGAGGCGGCGGCTTCTTTGCTGGCGGAATGGCAACGCCCGGCGACCAATAGATTCGAGACCGTCTGCGGCACGAGCGTTTGATACGAAATGTCATACGGGGCCGGCTGAAAACCCGAGCCGGCGAAAGGTTTGTCGATGCTGGTCTTCTGCGGATGAATGTCCAGAAACCAGCAGCCGGTCGCGATGGCGTCGTCGTAGCGCGTCGTCTTTTTCAAGTCGTCGACGGTGAGCACGCGCTGGCCTACGATGCGGCGGCTTTCACGAATGCCGATGTACGGGCCGCTGCTGATGAAGTAGCTGTTCTCAAATCCCGGCACGCTCGCCTTCCAACGGCGGAACATGGTCCAGGCGTCCTGGCGACCCTGCATCTCGGCCCGCGTCAGGTCGGCGGCGTCTGTCGGATCTCCAGGAACGCGCGTGGCATGGATGTAAGCCTCGTCCTTGGCAAACGCAAAGATCAGCCCCGGCCCGTAGAACATCGGCAACTCGCCGCGCTGGTTCGCTTCGATGAGGGCCTGCCGGGCCGCGGCCTTGGTCTCCTTCACGGGCGTCACGTTGCCGATGCGAAAGTGCATCGTCATCGGCATGAGCGGCTCGAGCTTCTCGTTCGGGCAACCGGCCCAAGCGGCGATGTCGGCGTCGCCCGTGCAATCGACCACTTGCCGGGCCTCGATCCGCGTCAGCCCGTCCTTGTTCGCCACGATCACGGCGGCGACGCGACCCGACTGCACGTCGACGTCGCAGGCCATGCTGTGGTAGAGCACGCTGAGGTGGTCGCGGTCTTTTTGGATCAGGCCGTCGGCCAACAGCTTGAATTCATCGGTGTTGGGAATCAGCACCGAGCCCCAATACTTGGTCACGAGGTCTGGCCGGCAGTCATCGATGTGTTTGGCGCCCGGCTTCGCCGCGCCGGTCGCAATGAGCAGTTCCAGGGCGATGCCTTGGACGACAAAGCGGCCCGACAGCTTGTCGATCAAGCCGTCGAAGTACGGCAGCCCTACCGTCGTGATAATGCCCCCCGAAAAGCCTGCGCGTTCGACCAGCAAGGTCTTAGCCCCGTTGCGAGCGGCAGACAGTGCGGCGGCGATGCCAGCGCAGCCACCACCGCAGATCAGGACCTCGGTTTTGATCGTTTTCATCGTCCGCACACGCTCGTGGTTGGCTCGAAAATAAGTGCCGGAGGTTCCATTATTGTGCAATTATAACCAACTCGGAAGTCCCTGACTCCGTAGTGGAGTTATCGGCGCAGCAGGGGATGCGCCGCTGTGCCGAGAGAAACGACCACGACGGCAAGTTTGCAATCGGGCTTAGGGCGAGCTACAACAGCTTTGAGGCTGTCGGACTGGTGGACGACGGCCCGGGGGCATCGTCATTTGAAATCGCGCTTCAACGCTGCTGCGTATGGCCTTTCGGCAATTCTCGAATTGCCGGCAGCCGTGCCGACACACGCTCGCAAGGCGGCCGCGGGATCTGGTAACAATGCGATTCGCTTGGCCCGCTCGCTCTTAACTGCCGCCGGTTGCTGGCTGCTGGCGATAACGTCTGCATCAGCGCAGCCGGAAATCAATCCGACGGGCGATCCCAAGCTCGCCGCCACGCGCGTGTTGGCGCTCGACGCGGGCGGTCACACGGGCGGCGTTTATCGGCTGGTGCTCAACGGCTATGGCGATCAGCTCATCAGCGTCAGCTACGACAAGACGATCCGCATCTGGGACTTGCAGACGGGCGAACCGCTGCGCGTCTTGCGGCCGCCGATCGATCGTGGTGGGCACGGCGTGCTGGCCTCGGCCTCTTTGCATCCCGACGGTGATCTGCTGGCCGTCAGCGGCTATCGGGCACTGTCGCCGATCTACGATCATCGCATTCGCTTGATTTCGCTCGCCAGCGGCGAGACAGTGCGACTGCTCAAAGGGCATTTCTATTCGGTCGACGAAATCGCCTTTTCGCCCGACGGCAAGCGGCTGGCTTCGGCCAGCATGGACAGCACCGCGCGAATTTGGGACGTCGAGACGGGCGAAACCCAGCACGTGCTCAAAGGCCATACGAACATTCTGTACCGCGTGGCTTGGAGCGCGGACGGCAAGCGCGTGGTCACGGCGTCGGCTGACGGCACGGCGCGGATTTGGAACACGTCCACCGGCGCGACCGAAGTCGTTTTGCCCGGCCACCAAGGGCAGGTGCGCGCAGCAGCCTGGAGTCCCGACGGCCGCACCGTCGCCACCGGCTGCGACGATCTCACGGTGCGCTTGTTCGAACCCGACGGCAAGCTGCGGTATTCCTGGCCCGCGCGGCCCAATCAGATCACGTCGATGAGCTTTTCGCCCGACTCGTCGCGCTTGCTGTATACCTACAGCAGCAACGGTGCCAACGTGCCGCTAGGCGCCGGGGTCCTGAGCCTGGTCGACGGCCGCGAGCTGTCGCGCTTCACCGGCCACGCCAATGGTGCCATCGCCTGCACCTTTCTCCGCGACAGCAAGACCGCGGTGACCGGCGATTCGATCGGCGGCATCTGCATCTGGGATTCGGACACCGGCCGACTGGTGCGCCGCTTGGAAAGCTTGGGCCGCAGCAAGTTCGCCGTGGGCTGGAGCCCCGACGGGCAACAGGTGGCCTGGGGCAATCTCAACGAATACTCGACCGTCACGGAGCTCGCCCCGCTCCAGCGCACGTTTTCGCTCGCGACACTCGACTTCGGCTGGCCGCCGCAAGGCAATTACATTCGGGCGCAATTCAACTGGGGGCAACACCAGATCACGCCTCAGCCGCCACGCTCGGCGACTGTCATGCGTGGAGGCGGTGTACTGTCGACCCTAACGATGCCCGACCCGAACGATCAGCTTCGTTCGTGGAGCTTGCTGAGCGACAATCGGGCAGCGCTCGGTGGCAACACGTTGATCTATCTCTACGACGTCAATACCGGGCAGCTCAGCGGTGAGTTGGCCGACAACTGCGAATTGAACTGGTCCATGGCGCCTTCGCCCGACTCCCGCTACTTGCTCTCGGGCGGTGCCGACCAGACGCTAAGAATCTGGAAACCGGACAGCAACGAACTGCTGCTCTCGCTATTTGTGGCCGGCGACGAGTGGATCGCCTGGACGCCGCAAGGCTACTACGCGGCTTCGCTGGGCGGCGAAAACCTGATGGGCTGGCACATCAACAACGGCCTCGAGCGCATGGCTTCGTTCTACCCGGCCGCCCGATTCCACAACTCTCTCTATCGGCCCGACGTCATCAGTCGCCTGCTTCCGGCCGGCAGTCTGCAAACGGCCCACGCCCAGGCCGATGCCGTGGCGGTGAAAGTTACGAAGCAGGTCGTGCTGCAAACGGCCCTGCCGCCCGTGGTCAAGGTTGTGATTCGTCCAGGATCGAAATCGGAATCGTCGACAATGGAAGTCCAGGCGACCGCCACGCCGGCCGGAGATAGCCCCATCACGTCGTTGCAACTGCTGGTCGACGGCCGCCCTAGCGGGCCTTCACAGCCTGTCGAGGTCGCCGCGGGCGGCAAACCTATCGCCCTCGAGCATTCCTGGAAGCTCGAGCTACCGCCGGGCGAGCACCGCGTCAGCGTGCGGGCCGACACCGACAAGAGCTACGGCCTGGGCGACGCCGCGGCCACGGTCGCTGCGTCTGGCAAATCATCTGCCCAAGCGCCCGGCTCGTCCGCGCCCGGCTCATCCGCGCTTGGCAAGCCGCGGCCTGCCAAGTCGGCGCCCGGCAACCTGTATATCCTGTCGGTCGGCATTTCGGCCTATGAAGAAGCTGGCTTGCGATTGCCGTTGGCGACTGCCGATGCCCGGGCCGTTGCCGAGTCGCTCGCCGCGCGCGGCCGGCCGCTGTTTGGCAAGGTCGAAGTGCAAGTGCTCACCGATGCGCAGGCCACGCGCACGGCCCTGCTGCAAGCGCTGACGTTGCTGCAAGGGGAAATGACGCTGGCCGACACGGCCGTGGTGTTCCTCTCCGTTCGGGCCGAGCAAGACGATCAGCAACTGCCGCAATTGCTCGCCGTGAATGCCACGGCCGCCACGGCAGGACCGGCGGTCGCCATGAGCGAATTGAAGCAGATTTTCGGCGCGACGCGCGGCAAGATCGTGCTGCTGCTCGATGCCCATCCCACGTCGCATGCGCCGGGCGCACGGCCCGACGAGCATGTTCGCGGCCCCGTCGATCCGCTGATCCGCAGCTTGTTGGCCGACGATTGCGGCGTGGTCGTGCTCACCTCGGCCAGCCGGCGCGAGCTGCCGCTGGATATCGCCATTGCCGGGCGCGGTGCCGCGCCGGGGCAAGGTGCTTTTGCCCAAGCGCTGCTCGAAGCGCTGGCGGGATCGGCCGACACGAATCAAGACGGCACGGTCCATCTCCATGAGTTGGGCAGCTTCGTCGTCGATCGCGTGCCGGCCCTCACGCAGGATCGGCAGCACGCCACGTTCCGGCTGCCCGCGCTCGTGCGGTCGTTTCCCCTGGTGCGAGAGAGCAAGACCCCTTAACGCCGCGCCGGCAGGTAGTCTTGTGCGAAGCGGAACGACCGAGCATGCGCCAGCCGACCGGCGGATTTCGATCGCGTATACCAGCCTCGTCGCACTGCTAATTTGGTCGGCCGCCATTGCGCTTGCACCGGGCGCGCTCAAGGCTGCCGAACCGCGTTACACGGCCCAGTGGGCCGACGGCACAAAACTCTCGGCGGACAAGATCCAGGGCTGGCGTTCCGACACCCGGCCGACTTTGGCCGGCCGGATGCTGCTGGATCTCGCGCGGCCGGCACATTGGCTTCGCAACAATAGCGCAGGCGCCGCGTCGTCGCCGACCGTATTTGTGGAGCTGCAAGGCGGCGACTGCCTGCCGGGCAGCGTCGTTGGCTTTCGCGCGGGAGGCGATGCGCCCTACGATCAGTTGCCGCCGCACTTGCTGGTCGAACCCCGCGTGGCGCTCGATCTGCCGGGCATGCCGCCGCGCGCAACCATTCGCGTCCCGGTCGAACACGTGCGGCGGGTCGTGTGGAAATCTCAGCCGGGACTGCACTACCAGCCGGGCACGCTGTTTTATCTGGGCGGCCGGCGGCAGACGTTTCGCGCCATCCGTTGGAGCGATAGCGGCGTGCGACTGCTGGCCGAAAACGGCTCGCTCGCGGTCCCTTTTGCCGACATTGCCGAAATTCATTTGCCGCGCAGCGACTCGTGGGAAACGCACCTCCGGCGGCTGGCCGTGCTGGCTCCGATGGGCGCGACCAGCCTTGTGCGTCTCGACACGCCCGAGGGACTGCGGCTGACGACTTCGCTCGAACGTTTGCAAGTGCGCGCGACCGGCGAGACCGCGGACCCCGACCACGCGTTTCAGGTCGTGCAGCCGGTTTGGAGCCTCGACACGTTCTTTTTGAAGCAATCGCAAATTCGCGAGTGGCAGTTTTTCCCGAGCAACCAGCTTCCGCTCACCTGGCTCGATCCGGTCGCCAGCACGCACCGCGCGGCTCTCTCGTCCGGCTGGCAACACTGGCGGCTTGATGCGAACGTGCGCGGGGATCGATTAATCGCGGCCGGCGAGACGTTTGGTTGGGGTTTTGGCGTGCATGCCAGCCACGAGCTGCAATTCGTATTGCCGGCCGTCGCCAAAAGTTTTCAGAGCCGCCTGGCGTTGGACAAAGCCGCCGGCCAGGGCGGCTGTGCGCGGGGCAAGGTGTTTTTAAGCTCAGCGCCGCAGCGGCCCCTGTTCCAGAGCGATTTGCTCATCGGCTCGAAGCGCGTGTTGAACACCGGGCCGCTCGCGCTGCCGGTCTCCACCTCCGAGCCGTTGCGGCTGGCGCTCGTGGCCGACGCGGCCGTGAAGGATCGCCCTTCCAGCGCCGATCCGCTGGATATTCGCGACGTGTTCGATTGGCTGGAGCCGTGCCTCGAGTTGCAATCGGCCGACCTGCAGTTGGCCGTCGATCGGCGTGCCGCGACCATTGCCGCTTTCGAGGACTGGAGCTTCGACGGCGATCACGGCATCGACTGGCGGCTGGTGAACTTGTTCGACCAGCGCGATCACGAGCGGCCGGCTTTTCGCCTGGCGATTCTACCGCTGAATGGACCGCTCACGTTGTCGCGCCGGCTGCACGTCGAAGCCGGCCGCGAGTCGCTGGCGGTGCTGATCGGCCGGCGCGAGAAGCTGGCGACCCCTTCGGAGGTCGAGGTTCGCGTCAACGGCCTGCGCGTCGACACGGTCGGCGTGCCCGTGTGGACTGAAACCAGCCCTCGGCGTCCGCTGCTGGTCAAGCTCGACGGCTACGCCGGCCGCGACCTGGAGATCGAATTGGAAATCCGGCCGACCGACGAGCGTTCGTACATCGAATGGCAAGGCGCCGCCCTCATGCCGCCGCCGGCTGCCGCCGCAACTGCACGTTAAGTATTGGATAAGGCAACCGATCAACCCGACGGCGCTGCAATGTCCACAAGTCGCCGACGTGCTTTTCTAATCGCAATCGCAGCCGTGTGCGTCGGGCTGGCCGCGTGGGGCACGCATCGCGTCGTGCAAATGCAAACTCGGTTTAAGCAAAAGGCGATGCTGGTGGAGTTCGTCCGGCATGCGACGGACGAGCCGAACTTCTGGGAGCGCGGCCCCAACGGCGAGCGATTCTTTCCGATCGACAGCCAGCACTTCGGGCGGCGGCTCGATAAAAATGACGACGGCACGTTTACGATCCACGCTAATGGGTATCGATACGCGCCCATATCTACCGATGGCCGGCGGATCGTGAATGATCCCAGCGATAGCGAGACCATCGTTCTTTGGGATCCTCATCCGCTCGACGACGGCATGCTGATCGCCGCCACCGCGAGCCTGGGCAGCTACGAGGTCACGCCGCGCGACGTCGCGGCTCAGAAAGTCGCGCGCTTTCAGCGCATCCCATAACCCGCCTTTGTGTGAGACGATTGCCGCCAGCCCGCATGCTTGCGCTAGCTCCTGGCCCCACCTGGACTGCGTCAGATTGTCGCACGGCATTGCGCTGCGGATTCTGATAATTTCCCGCCCGCCATTCATTGCGGCGAGCGAGCCGGCGGCATTTCAAATCCACCGCCGCGAGCGTGATCGAACTTTGCCGCGCAACCTTTTAGTGGTACCCATTGAATGAAACTGAGCTTTGTTGGAGCGGGCGGCGGAAGAAGATTGGTTGAAACGTCTCGGCTGATGCGGCATGGCCTGCGCGTCGGCGTGCATACGGTTGCGCCCGTCGCGGCAATTCATTCGGAGTTCTCCGAGGCAACGCGCTCTCTGCGGTTTCGGCACTGGATTCTGTTTGCGGCGGCGGCACTGGTGCCGGTTAGCTTTCGCCTGGTGCTGTGGCTCGAGGATGCCTTCCTGTTCAGCGTCGCCGACGTGCAAGGCGTGTACGTTGATTGCTGCGTCGCGGCAGTTTGGACGCTGCTCGTGATGGTGGCGGGCAGCAAATCGCGCATCGCGGCGTACGCGCTTGGCGTGCTGTGGTGCTTGCTGCATGCAGCCAACTACGAGCACGTGCGGGCATTGGGGACGCTGCCGCTGCTGGACCATGCCGGTCAACTGGCCGAGCCCGCGTTTCTGTGGGGGTCCGTGGCCGTGGTCAGCCGGCCTTGGCTGCTGGCGGCACTGCTGGCGCTGACGCTCGGCGCCACGCGTCTATTTTGCCGGGCATCACGGCTCGATCGAACGGCCGCGCGGTTTGCCTGTTGCATACTGGCGTTGGGCCTGGCGCTGCCGTGGTGCCAGCAGCGCGAACAAACGGCGTTGTGGCGGCAGACGCATCCGCTGGCTTTGAATGTCGCCCGGCTGTGGAATCGCGCGGAGCCGGCGCGTGACATTTCCGGCCCGATTTCGCCCGAACTACGCGACCGGATTCACGGGCTGACGCATGCCGACTTGAACGGCGTGCCGATCGCCGCGGCGCAAGGGTCGCGGCCGCAAAATGTGTTGCTGCTGATTCTGGAAGGCGTCTCGGGCGCGCACGTGCAAACTATTTGCCGCGCGCAAGGCGTCGACACGCCCTCGCCCATGCCGCAGTTGAGCAAGTGGGCGGCCGACAACCTTGCGTGGACGCAGTTTGTTTCGCAGCAGCGTCAAACCAACCGCGGCCTGTATACGATCATGACCGGCCGCTATCCGCAGTTGAACAGCAGCGCGCCGCTGATGGCCAGCTACGATCCCGTGCCGGGGCGTCCCGCGCTTCCGTCGGTGCTGCGCGATGCCGGCTACGAGACCGTGTTTTTGCAGGCGGCCGATCTCGATTTCATGAAGAAGGGACGCTTCATGCAGGCGGCCGGATTCAACCGCGTGATGGGCAGCGAGTCGTTCGAGACTTGCCGCTTTCGCACCAATTGGGGACCCGACGATCTGAGCGTCATGGACAAGGGCTACGAGCTGGTCCGCGAATTGAATCAGCAGGCCAAACCTTGGTTCCTCACCGTGTTTACCGTCGGCACCCACCATCCGTACAAAGTGCCGGGCGAATTCACTAGCGAGTTCAAGCCGGGCACGTTTGAGCACGCCGCAGCGTATGCCGATGCGGCCGTGGCCAGCCTGCTGTCGCGGCTCGAGCACGACGGCAGCCTGGCGAACACGCTCGTGCTGATCACTTCCGACGAATCCAGCGGCATCCGGCAGGCGGCCAGCGACGTGGATTGCGAGGTCAGCCAGAACTGGGGCTTCTTGATTGCCATCACGCCTGATGGAATCCGGCAGCAGGTGCACGAGCCGTTTATGCAATGCGACCTCGCGCTCTCGGTGGTCGATTACCTGGGGCTCGCCGATCGGCCGCACCGTTTTGTCGGGCGGAGTGCCTTTCGGGCGTACGACCGGCCGCGGCCCATTTTCTGCGGCAACGTGTATTTCGGATCGGTGACGCTCTTCGACACCGACGGCAGCCTGTACATCTGTCCTTACGACTTCCACGCCGGCCGCCGCTACCGCGTGCCCGACGGCCATCTCTTTGGCGGCGGCAAATCGCCGCAAGCCTGGGACGACGCCGAAACCGATTTCATGCTGGCCATGGTGCGCTACAGCAACAAGCGCGGAGCCTGCCGCTCGCTGGCCCGCCGGCCGGCAGCTAGCGCCACGTACTGAGCGCCGGCTGGAAGCGCACGCAGCGGCTCTAGAGGCTTTTGCCTCCAGCCCTCTCCGGTGCCGCCGGTATGAAGACGATCCAGCGCAGCTTCGCGGGTTTGGCCCGCGTCTTGGATTTGCCCGCTTGGACACGCAGCGCGGTCGTGGTCTTCAGCAGTTCGCACGTGCCGAAGACGATCGCGTCTTTGCTGATGCGCTTGGGCAGCACGGTTTGGCCGCCGACATCAAGGGTCAGCGGTGCGCACGCGTCGAGACCCTCGCCTTGCAGTACGATTTCGTAGCTGCCGGGCACGACCACTTCGAGCGCGTAGCTCGCGCTGTCGCCCGGTTTGACAAAACCCACGGCCTCGCGCCCGATGCGCACGCTGCCGGCGAGCGACTGCGCGGCCGTGGCGGTCAAGCGGCTGCGGCTGTTGGGCGGCGCTTCGCCCGTATCGCCGCGAACGAGCGCCGTCGGCATCCGAAAGGCCCGCCCGCTGGCAATCACGGCGTCCCAACGCTCGCGCGTCGCGGCCGCCATCTTAGCGGCCACCTCAGGATATTTGGCCTGCACGTCGGCCGATTCGCCCGGGTCGGAGTCCAGATCGTAGAGCGCGCACTTGCCATCTGGCAGCGCATGGTATTTGAAGCGCGGGCCGCGCAGGACGAGATGAGGGTCTTCGAACTTGAGCGCCCCAGGGTCGGGGATGATCCCCAGCGGCGCACGCGGCGCGCCGGCGCGTGCGATGGCGATGCGAAAGGCATCAGGTCGCTCGAAGGTCAAATTAGCATCGTTCAATGCCGGTCGCAGACTGACGCCCGTGAAAGGCTGATGCGGCTGCGCCGCGGCGTCGATGCCGGCGAGGTCCAACAGCGTGGGCAGTATGTCCTCCGCGCAGCCAAACTGCGAGCGCGGGCCGGATTTGATCGGTCCCGGCCAACGAACCAGGAAGGGTACGCGGATTCCGTTTTCCCACACCGTGGCCTTGCTGCCGCGCAGCCCGGCGACGTTGCGTTTGGCCCAATCGCCGCCGCGGACGTAGCCGTCGGCGTCGGCATGTTCCGCCTCGGGTCCGGTCTGGCCGTTGTCGCTGACAAAGGCCACAATCGTGTTGCGATCCTGCCCGGTCGTGTGCAGTGCGTCGAGCAGTCGGCCGATGCACGCGTCCATCTGCGCGATGGAGCCGTAGCAGGCGGCCAGGTCGGCGGAGCAGCCTTGGGCGAGAAACGGCGCGGAATACTTCTCGTCACAAACCCAGGGCATGTGCGGAATGATGTAGGCCACGCTGGCGAACCACGGCCCGTCGTGCTTGGCGCGAATGAATTCGGTCGCGTGCTCGGTCCAGATGTCGGCCGTCCAGCCCTTGACGGGCGCGTAGCCGGATTTTTGGGTGATCACGGGGTCGCGATGCGCGTAGCCCCCGCCGCCGCCGATCGACTCGTCCCAGCCTCGCTGCCAGGGCATCGACTCGTGAATCTTTACGCAGTCCTCCTTGCCCACGTGCAGCGTCCGGTAGCCGGCGGATTTAAAGAACGCCGGCATCAACGTCTCATCGCGGCGCAGGTTCGCGCGGGGCGGCACTCCCCACACGCCGGCGAGCAAATGATCGCGGCCCGTGTAGATCGCCGAACGCGTGGGCGAGCAGGCCGCCGCCACGACAAAGTTGCGAAACACGGCCGACTCGCCCGCCAGCCGATCCAGGTTCGGCGTGCGCACGAGCCCGTTGCCATTGAAACCGAAATCTCCGAATCCCTGGTCGTCGCTGATAATCAGCAGCACGTTCGGGCGGGGCTCGGCAGCGGCTGACGCGCGAGACGAAGCAGATGCAACTAGCGTCGTGACGAAGCCCAGCACGAGCACGACGCGGACATGGCAAGCGGCAAGGCGAAAAGGAGCCAAAGTGCAATTCATGAGCGTTTTCAATGTCCTCAGTCGTCGAGCGCCTGGTAGGTCAGGGTCCAGAAATCCTGGCAGACGTTGGGCGGCTGCGGCGACGTCCACGTGCGCTGTGTCAGCAGGATGCCGACGAGATCTTCGCGGGGGTCCGAATACCATGACGTGCCCAGCCCGCCGTTCCAACCGAACATCGGCACAACGGACCCATTCATCCGCACCCCCTGTTTAGGAGCAGTATCACAATTTTCTTCCGGGCCTGTCCTCACACGGTATCATTTTCCGGATTCAATGCCAGGGAGGCGGTCGCGCGCTGCGCTGCGCAACACGTCCCCCTCTCCCCGCGGGAGAGGGCCGGGGTGAGGGCTTTCCCCCCGTCCCCGTGGGAGAGGGCCGGGGTGAGGGGCCGCACGCGCAGCTGGCTTGCCTGGACTGTCTGGCCGATCAGCGAGAAATCGATGCTGGCGTCCCAAATTCGTCGAGCACCACGTCCCACGCTCGCCCCCTGCGCGGCGCTGGCCTGCGCCCTGATCCTTGTCTGGCAAAGCATCGCCGTGAGCGAGGAAACGAAATCGGCCGACGCCATGTTTCGCCAGCTCGATACTTCCGCCGATGGCGTGCTGACGATGGACGACGCCACGGTCGGCACGCGTTCGTATCTGGAACGTGTGTTCAAGGCAGCCGGCAAGAAACCCGGTGAGCAGCTCACGCACGACGAATTTCTGGCGGCGCACGAGCGCCTGCGGAACAAGTCGGCATCTCGGGCTTCCAAATCGCCGCCGTCAAGTTCGCCCAATGCCGAGTCGGCGCAGTCGGGCAGCGATGCGCCGCCAAAAGGCGTCGGGTTCATCGATACCGATGGCGACGACTCCATTTCGCGTGGCGAATGGACGAAGTTCAAGCAGACGTTCAGCCGCCTGGATGCCGACAAGGACAACTCGCTGAGTTCCGACGAGTTGCAAGCCACCGGCGGCGCTGCCGAATTGCTGATGAAGCTGGGAGACCTCAGCGGCGACGGCAAGATCTCGCGCGTCGAATGGGGCAAGCTTGCACAAAGTTTTGCGCGCCTCGACGCCAATCGCGACGGCACGCTCGACCTGGCCGAGTTGAAAAAGGCGGCCGACGCGGCGACCGACGCGGCCAGCGGGTCGGCCACGATTGCCAAGTCAGGCCCCACCGTGTGGCGCGGCCGCATCGAAGGCCGCGGCCAGATCGAGCTGACGGTCAACGGCAGCCACATCGTCGGCCGCGAGCTCGGCAAAGGCGGCGGCGACGACAGTCTGGGGGCCGGCACGTTCACCATGTCCGGCGACGGCAAGAGCGGAAATATGGATGCCGTCTACACCGAAGGCAATCGGGCCGGCCAAACCTGTCTGGGCATCTACAAGCTCGACGGCGACACGCTGCTCTGGTGC
Organism: Pirellulales bacterium; assembly: GCA_036268995.1. GTDB lineage: Bacteria > Planctomycetota > Planctomycetia > Pirellulales > PNKZ01 > DATATB01. The sequence goes on from DATATB010000171.1 coordinate 32,376, forward strand.
GTGAACAACCGCGGCGGCCGCCCCCAGTCGTTCGCCGGTGGCGGCGGCGATTGGCTGCTGACCCTCACCCGTGTGGCCAACGAAACGTCACCGTCGACGAAATAGCCTTTTGTATTGCACGCGACCGTCGCCATTATCCGTGCACGGCTGCTGCCTCGGAAGGTGGCAGAGGAAACGGATTGAACAGAAGGTCGCGAAGAGCGCAAAGACGAAGAAGGCAAGGAAGATAAAGACTGCGATGAAGACGAAGATCTCGGCAGCTCAGTCCGTCAATTTCTTCGTCTTCTTTCCCCTTCTTCTTCGCGTCCTTTGCGGCCTTCTGTTCAATCCTCCCGTCTTCGTCCCGCCCCGGTTATTTCGCCACGTAGACCATCCAGGTCACGCCGAAGCGGTCGGCGAGCATGCCGAAGCGCGGCGAAAAGAAGGTCTTGTTGAGCGGCATCTGGATCTGCCCGCCGTCGGCCAGGGCGTTGAACAGCCGGTCGGCCTCGGCGGGATTGGCCACGGTGAGCGACAGGGCAAAGCCTTGAAAGCTCGGCTTGCCGAGGCAGCGGCCGTCGGACACCAGAACGGTCGTTTCGCCCACGCGGACCTGGGCGTGCATCACCTTGTTCTCGCCGCCGGACGGGATCATGCCCTCCTCGCACGGCTCGGGACTGTCTTTGAAACGCATCAGCATTTGCACTTCGGCGCCGATTGCCTGGCGATAAAACTCGATCGCCTCTTCGCAACGGCCGTCAAAGAACAAGTAAGGCTGGATTTGCATATCATCTCCTGGGCTGGCGGGTGATCGGCATCAACGACGCCTTCCTACTGCCGCCGCGTCGCCCCTGTCAAGCCGCCCGCCGCCGGGCAGACGTCGTCGATCTGCCAGGCTGCGTTTCGTACGCGTATTCGCACCGCGCGCCGCTTGTCAGTCATTGGCAGGCAAACTAGAACGAATGTTTGCCGCCAGCATCAGCAGGACCGCCCCATGAGCGACACGAGTGCCGAGGATCAACCGATTAGCGCGCAGCCGCCGATGATCGGCGCGATGCTGGGCGAGGCCTTTGGAACGTTCCTGCTCGTGCTGCTGGGCTGCGGCGCCGTGCATACGGCCGTGCTGCTCGAAGCCCAGCATGGCTTGTGGGAAGTGGCGATCGTCTGGGGCGTGGCGATCATGCTCGCCATCTACACGGTCGACGCGATCAGCGGAGCGCACATCAACCCGGCCATGACGATCGCTTTTGCCGCTTGGGGCCGTCATCCCTGGCGGCGGGTGCTGCCGTACGTGGCGGCGCAACTTGTGGGAGCGATCCTGGCGGCGGGCGTGCTGTACACGTTGTTTTCCGGTTTCCTGGCCGCGAAGGAATTCGAAAAAGGCGTGGTGCGTGGCGAGCCCGGCAGCATCGTCACGGCGATGTGCTATGGCGAATACTTTCCGAATCCCGGCTCGCTCGCCACGTCCGACGGCCCGTACGACGCGCAGGTCCACGCAGCGCTCAACTCGCGCTTCGGCCACAATGCCGCCTGGCTGGCCGAATTTCTCGGCACGGCCGTGCTGGCCGCCGTGATCTTTTCGCTCACCGACCCGCGCAACTCCGCCCGGCCGCTGGCCAATCTCGCGCCCGTCTTCATCGGGCTGACCGTCTCGGCCTTGATTTCTGTGCTGGCCCCGCTGACGCAAGCCTGCTTCAATCCGGCCCGCGACTTCGGCCCGCGTCTCTTCGCCTACTTCGCCGGCTGGGGTCCCATCGCCATCCCCGGCCTCCCCGACCTCGGCTGGCTCACCGTCTACATCCTCGCCCCCATCCTCGGCGCCGTAGCCGGCGGCGGATTTTATCACGGGGTCTTGCGGCCGGCGCAACCGGCAATTGTCAGACTGTAGGTTACGCAGCTCGTGCGGGACTGCCTTCTCGGCTGTGCTTGCGGGTCACAAGTGGGCTGCGGGGCCATCGGGGGCTTTGATCTGAATGCCGTATTTGGCGGCGATGGCTTGGAGTTTTTTTAGGTCGGGCGGCGAGGGGGGCGGGGCGGCGGTGGTGCCGGCTTCGAGGGGCTGGCCGACTTCGAAGAACATTTGTTCCAGGCCGGCGGGGGCGACGGATATCAACATGCGGGCCGGTTTGCCGCTCTCGTTCTTGAACGAATGCAGACTGCCGATCGGCAGGTTGGCAAACGTGCCGGGCGTGGCCACGAAGCGCTGGCCGTCGACTTGAAAGGTGATCTCGCCTTCGAGCACGTGGAACCATTCTTGTTCGCGACTGTGTACGTGCGGAGGCGGGCCGCCGCCGGGCGGCACGATGGCTTCCCAGGTCGCGTAGCGGCCCTCCGTGTCTTCGCCGACTGCGAGAAAGCGGTAGACGTCGCCGACGACTGCGATCACGCGTCCTTCGTCGGGTCTGGTGACTTTTGGGGTGCGCGTGGACATGGGATTGCGCGAGTTTGGTTTGCGGGAGGGCGAGGCTCCGGCCGAGCCGGGAGTCGCGGTCAATGCATGCCGGAATTGTATCATCCGGCACTGGCGCGCTTGGGAAGTCGAGCGTGCTCCTACCCCTCACCCCCGGCCCCTCTCCCACAAGGGGCGAGGGGGGAAAAGGCGCCACCCTGCTCCCGCTACGGGCGAGGGGAGTGAAGACGGCGGCTCGCGCCGCTGAGGGAAGAGCCGATTGGTGACAGCGAGTCGAGCGTGCTCCTACCCCTCACCCCCGACCCCTCTCCCACAAGGGCTGCACTTTCCGACAAAACTGGGAGGGAATTGGAGTGGTAAATTTCTGAGCGTTTTATGAAAAAGGCTCTCCGATCCACGCAATCGTTTTGCAGGCGAGGCGTGAACAGGAGAGC
>DATATB010000172.1:0-20430 GCA_036268995.1 Pirellulales bacterium
CATCCACCAAACCCTCAGCAACCCGTGCCTGGAGGGCACTCCTCGGCTTGGAAACTGCTACGAACCGCCCGCGACCCTCCCGCTCCGGTGCCACCCGCCAGCTAGCTTGTTCACAGCAGTGGGGCGAGGCTCCTGCCGAGCCGGGGGCTCGCTCGGCTCGCACGGGAAAGCTCGGCAGGAGCCTCGCCCTCCCATTTGACGGCACACTTCTAGCCGAACAGCGCCCGCAGGGTGATCTGCGACCAGGTTTCGAAGCCGTCGAGGCTGGCCAGCAGCTCGCCGACGGGCGAGAAGCCGCAATCGACCAGGTCGGGCTCGCGGGGTTCGATGGCCGGCCGCTCGAGCTGGCACAAGTGCACTACGCCCAAATGCACGCGGCCCACTTCGCTCTCGTCGTCGTTGATCAGGCCTACGCAGCGCTCTTCGTACGGCGAATCGATGGCGACTTCTTCGGCCAGCTCGCGGGCGAGGCCCTCGCGATAGACATCGCTACGGCCCACGGCGTCGGCATCGAGCGACGAGATATGGCCGCCGATGCCCACGCTGCGCTTGCGGTGCAGCCGCTGTTCACCCTGTCCGCGGCCGCGGGTGTATTGGAAGATATGCGGCCGGCCGTGCGAGTCGAGATGCTGAAACAGCACGTACGGAATGAGCTGCTTGAAGCTGGGATCGTGCTCCATTTCGGCCCGCGGCCGGTAGCTGACGTGCTCGGGCGAAAGGAGTTCGTCCAGGTATCGTGCGGCGTCCGGCGAAAAGCCCTGGAAATGGCCGATGCGATGAAAGACGGAAGTCGGCACCACCAGCACGCGTTCCGTTTGCACATCCAGCACGATCGCCTCCCTTCGAAGCTGCATTGATTAAACGCGAAGTGCCAACCGCGGCATCATCGCGAGCCCCAGTATAAGAACGCCCCTCCCGCTTGGCGAGCGGCCGCTGCCCATTCATCATTCATCATTCCGACTTCATCATTTCCTACAGGATCAGCATCGCGTCGCCGTAACTGTAGAAACGGTATTGCTCGCGAATCGCTTCGTGATAGGCCCGCATGATCAGTTCGTCGCCGCCGAAAGTGCGCACGAGGACCAGCAGTGTGGTGCGGGGAAGGTGAAAATTCGTGAGCAACGCGTCGACGGCGTGGAAGGTGTACGGCGGCTTGATGAACAGGTTGGTGTCGCCGGCCCAGGGGCGTAGCTGGCCATCGCGGGCCGCCGTCTCGAGTACGCGCACGCTGGTCGTGCCGACGGCCACCACACGGCCGCCGCGCGCCCGGCAGTCGAGGATTTTATCGACGGTGGCGGGACTGATTTCGCCGGTTTCGTGGTGCATCGGGTGGTCGGCCAGTCGCTCGGCCTTGAGCGGCCGAAACGTGTCGAGGCCCACGTGCAGCGTCAGCCGGCAGATCGTGACGCCGCGATCGACGAGCTGGCCTAGCAATTCGTTGGTGAAGTGCAGACCGGCAGTCGGGGCCGCCACGGCTCCCGGGTTTCGCGCATAGACCGTCTGGTAACGCAGGCGATCGTCGCGCTCCATTTCGCCGCCGCGAATGTAGTGTGGCAAGGGGACGCGGCCCACGCGATCGAGCAAGTCGTACGTCGGTTCGTCGACCAGCGGCAGGGCCAGCCACATGCCGCCCGGTTGTTTCTCTTCCATCAGCAGCCGCACGTCGTCGCGGCCGCGATTGTCGAGCAAGTCCACCGTTTCGCCCGGCGCCAGATGGCCGCGCGTTTTGCACAGCAATCGCCAACGTCCTGCGGCATCGACGCCCAGGAACAACCCCTCCCAACGTCCCTGGGTGTTGCTGCGGCGTCCGATCAGCCGGGCCGGCACCACGCGCGTGTCGTTAATGATCAGGCAATCGCGCGGGTCGAGCAGCTCGGGCAGATCGCGAATCGAGCGGTGCGCAAGCGTGCCGGCGGCCCGGTCGATGACCATCAGCCGGGCATCGGTGCGGCTGGCCGGCGGGCGCTGCGCAATCAAGTCGCGCGGCAGCTCGTAATCGTATTGCGAAGACTCGGACATCAGCGGATTCCGCCCCCAAAAAGCCGCGACCGGTGGCGGCGGGAGTTCGCCCCGCAGCCCGGTATCGCGCAAGCCACGATCGAGTATAGAAGGCACTGCCGCCCAACGTCGAGTGGCAGCCAAACTCTTTTGTTCAAAACGACTTACGAAATGGCGTCGAATGCTCGTGCAACGCTTCGAGGCGTCGGCGGGCAGTCTTTCGTCGCTCTCGCGCAGCGATTCGGCGCGCACGAAAATAATTTTCGAAATCGCGCGACGGGCCTGAATCGTTGTGGCTGCAAACACCTACGTCGCGCGCGCTTTGCAGTTGCCTGCGCGCGGTGGGAAAAGTTGCTTGACCAGTGGCGGCTGGTGGGTATCTTTGGCGACTTGTGGGGAGGAATGGTGTTACTCGCTTTGTTGACTCGCAATGCTGCTCACCGGCACGTTCGTGCGTTCGCTCGACGAGAAGCTGCGGGTGGCAATTCCCAAACGGCTGCGTGACGATCTAGAAGCCGCAGGAGAGACCGGACTTTACCTGGTGCCGGGAACGGACCAGTCGCTGGCCCTGTACCCCGAGCCGGCGCTGGAACGGATGGCAGCCAGGTTGTCGGCGGCCTCGCCGGCGCAACAAGAGGTGCGGGCCTTTAACCGGCTGTTTTATGCTCAGGCGCAGCGCGTCGAGGTGGATGTGCAGGGGCGGATTCGGCTGCCGCCCGAGCTGGCGAAACTGGCCGGATTGAGCAAGGAAATCGTGCTGTTGGGTGTCAGCGATCATGTCGAGATTTGGGACCGCCCGCGCTGGGAGGATTACCTAGCCAGCCGAGCTGCCCATTACGACGAAATTGCCGAGCGGGCCTGGGGTCAACCGCCCAAAGAGGGCTGAAACCCCGCGTGCTTAGAATACAAACGCAGCACTGGGACTAACTGAATCTAAGGGATTTTGGAGGTAGCGTCCGTCCGATTGTTCGCCCAGTGTGTCAGACCATCCGCACCCGACCGTAGGCGGCCACCGACGGTCGGGGGCTCTCCCGGAACGCGACTCGGGGGCTGGTCAGACACAGGCCGGCAAGCCAGGGAGGCAACTGCCGGCCGCGAACGTGGAAGACTCTTGCTGGATGGCCAGGCGAGTCGACTGCCAGGCACCCACCGCTCCGGACACGGATGACCGGGGTGGGCTGCTTTGGTCCTGGCGGCAGCCTCGCTGCCGAGCCGGCTGCCATGTACCGCCCGGCCGCGTCGCGGACTGCCTTTTCAACGCCGAATGTAGACGAAATAGGCACCGCACAGCTCGTTGCCTTGGGCATCGTAGAACCAGGTTTGCAGTTTGGTTCGCGAGCCGGCCGCCAGCGGCAGGGTAAAGTCCACTTGCTTGTCTTGGGGATTGACTGCGACCGTCTCGTCAAAATTGCCAATCTTGAGACGAGCTTTCGCAATCGGCAGGGCGGTGCCGGCCTCGAGCCTGCCGCCGAGCGCCTCGTGGAAGGCCGGGACTCCGGCGCTGATCGCGGCGTCGGCTTCGGCAGGCCAGCGACGCAGACCAAAAGTATAGGTGCCCTCGCGTTCCACCAGCACGTGCCACGTGCCGTTTTTGTGCAGGCCCTCGCGCACGTCGACGATGTTGTCGCAGTAAACGTCGAGCCAATCAGCGCCCGATAGGCGCGTGGGATTCTCAAGCGCCGCACCAATGCTCACGGGAATGACATCGTTGACCAAGGGCTCGACTTCGCGCCACCACGAGTCGTAATGGGCCCGCATTTGCCCCAGGATCTCGGGGTGATCGACGGCGACATTCTTCTTCTGACCTGGGTCGGTCGCCAGGTCGTAGAGTTCGGCGCCTTTGACCAGACGCCATTTGCGCCACAGCACGGCCGAGTCGTACTTCTTGGGCGTCTGGCCATATTGCACGACCAGAGTTCGATCGGGCGGCGACGCCGCGCCCTCGCGCAGCACGCCCGCCAGGCTCACACCGTCAAAACGGGCCGACTCGGGAGGCTTCACGCCGCATAGATCGAGCAGCGTGGGCAGCAGATCTTGAACCTGCGTCAGGCCATCGACGTCGCCTGCCGGCCGCAGTCGACCGTCGGGCCAGCGAATGAAACAGGCGGCCCGATGACCGCCCTCGTAATACTGCGTTTTCCAGCCGCGCATGCCGGCGTTGTAGAGTGTGACACCGGCAAAGCCGCCATTATCGTGCAGGTAAACCAGAATCGTGTTCTCAGCCAGGCCCGAATCGTCGAGCATCGTCAGCAATTTGCCGACGTTTTCGTCGAGATTGGAAAGCATGCCGAGGAACGCGGCCGGCTCGCCGTGTTTGTAAGGAGCCTCGTATTTTTCGGGAACCCAATAAGGAAAATGCGCGGCATTGGTCGGCAAGTACAGCAAGAACGGCTCGCCCGCGTCTTGGCACTTGCGAATCCACTGGGTTCCCAACTGGAACCAGACATCGGTGCAGTAACCGGGATACTTCTGCAATTGGCCGTTGTGAAAAAAGCGGCCGTTCAAGTAGTCGTTGTTCCACGTGTCCGCGATGGACGTCACGTTAAAACCCTTGAGGTACACGGACTCGTCAAAGCCGCGCTGCATGGGCAGGTTTGGCCAGTTGTCTCCGAGATGCCACTTTCCGAACATTGCCGTCCGGTATCCGCTCGCGGAAAAAATGTCGGCAATCGTGGGGATGTCGCGGCGGATGAACGAGCGGCCCGCGGTGACCGAGGTCACGCCATTGCGCAGGGCGTCAACGCCGGTGAGCAGTTCGCCGCGCGTCGGCGAGCACATGGGACACACGTGGAAGTCGAGCAGCCGAACGCTTTGATTGTGCAGTTGGTCGAGATTCGGCGTTTTCAAAACCGGATTGCCATGGCAGGAGAAGTCGCCATAACCCTGATCGTCGCTCATCACGATGATGACATTCGGTCGCGCGCCAGCCTTCGGTTCTCGCGAGGCCGGTCGGGCTGCTGCCGGCAGGGCAGCCGCTGCCAGCACGGCCCACGCCGCGAAAACAGTCCCGTAATCAGCTCGAAGCGCGCGGGACATGCGATGTTTCTCCACGGAGTGGACGAAAGGGCGGGCGATTGGTGTTAAGCGGGACGCCATGCCGGCGGGATGTTCTGAGATCGGCGCACCGAAGCCAAAATGCAAACCCTATGGTAGTTGCGCCGCTGGAGCAAATAAACCATTACCAGCGGCCGGGGAGCCACGATTGGCGGGTGACGGCCAGCTCCACGTCGGCGCTCTGTCAGGTGACTGCCGCTACCCATCACCGGACGCCACCTCTAAACTAGTCGCTGCTCGAGTCCGCGGCTTTGTCGGTCGCGCAGGACTCCCCGGACTTACGTCCTGGGGCTCGCCATGGACGAGGTTCGCCACGGACGGGCTCGTCGGGCGTTTGTCGGCGCTTTCACAGTTCTTACCACTTTTGATTGCCAGCGTGCCTGACCAATCCCCCTCGCATGTGCCGGTGATGTTGGCCGAAGTGCTCCAGTGGTTGGCGCCGAAGCCGGGCGGCATTTATTTTGATGGCACGCTGGGGGGCGGCGGCCACACGCGGGCTCTGGCTGGCTTGGTCGAGCCCGGTGGTTACGTGATCGCCGTCGATCGCGATCCCCAGGCCATCGCCGCGGCCGAGCGCAATTTGGCCGGATTGCCGATCAAGCTGGCCGAATCGGACTTTGCCGACATGCCTGCCGTGCTCGACGAGGTAGGGATCGAAGCGGTCGACGGTGTGTTGCTGGACGTCGGGCTGTCGAGCGATCAGCTAGCAGACAGCGAGCGGGGTTTTAGTTTTGATGCTGACGGCGCACTCGATTTACGCTTTAATCCCGCACTTGGCCGATCGGCGGCCGACCTGGTCAACCGCCTGGACGCCGAGCGGCTGGCCAACGTGATCTACCAATACGGTGAAGAGCGCTACAGCCGCCGCATCGCGCGCGCCATTGTCGAAGCCCGCACCCAGCGGCCGATTAGCACGGCTCGGGAGCTGGCCGAATTGGTGCGGCGCTGCGTGCCGCGCGAGTCGAGAAAGAATCCGATCGATCCGGCGACGCGCACGTTTCAGGCGCTGCGCATCGCGGTGAACGACGAACTAGGCAGTCTCGAGCGGGCCTTGGCCGCCGTGCCTGCGAGGCTCAAGCCAGGTGGCAGAATCGTGGTGATCAGCTTTCATTCGCTCGAAGACCGCCGCGTCAAGGAAGCGTTTCGGCAGGATGGCCGTTACGAAGTCCTGACCCGCAAGCCCGTGCGAGCAACGCCCGAAGAGGTCGACGTCAATCCCCGGGCTCGCAGCGCGAAGCTGCGGGCCGCATCCCGAGCGAAATAGCATCCGGCAAAAGATCTTGGCGCAAGGAGGCGCGAGCATGTCCAAAGAAATCAAAGTCGGCCTGGCGATTGTCGGGGCGTTGGGCGTGGCGCTGGTCTCCATGACCGCCATGCGCATGCGGGCCAAGCAGACTCCGGCCGCGGTCGAAGCTCAAGACGCCCAGCAAGCGCTGACGGCGCTGAAAGAAGAAAAAGCCCGCATGGGCGGCGAACCCGAGAAACCGGGGCTGTTCTCGCTGGGCGATGCCAACAACCCGGCAGCCGACCCGGCGCGTGATGGCGGCGGCGAGCGGCATCACGAGCGGCACGATCCCTTTGCCCGGGACACGAATCCTATGTCCTCGGATCCGGCAGCCGCCGCGTCGCCAATGGGCGGCCAAATCCCTGATGCCCCGTCGTCGATCGTGGGCGATCGCTATGGAGCGCCGGCCGCAGTCGTTGCGGAAGAGCGGCGCGAGGAGCGGAAAGAAGAGCGGAAGCTCGAGCGCGAAGCGGCCGCAGGCGATCCGGTAGCCGAGCAGAAATTGCTCGAACGCCAGGAAGTGCGCGCGGCCGATCCGTTCCAGCAGGGCGGGCAGGGGCCATTGGCCGGGCAAGGATCAATGAACAACCCGATGGCTGCGAATCCTTCGGCCTTTGGTCAGCCGCCGCAGGCCACGTTGGCCGATGGCATTGCTCCGGCCGGCGATCAGCAGCCGCCCCTTTCGCCCTATGGATCACCGCCGCCTGGCGATCCCCTCACGCGCTCGGCCGGCGACGTGCGGCTGGATCCGAACCCCGATGGCGGCGATCCGGCGCGTCATCATCATCACGAAAAGCGCGACAGCGAAACGTTGCAAACTGCCGGCGAGACGCCGGTGCCTGGCGATCCGCGCTACGGCGACTATCGCAACGGACAAAAGGCGAATCCGTACCAGGCCGCCGACGTGGCCCGCGAGCGCGCCGTGATGAAAGAGATGCGGCGCGACGAAGACCGTTATCGGCAACAAACGAATCCGGCCGCCACTGCCGGCACGCCGCAATACGACATCTACGGCCGCGACATTCGCAGCGAGCGCGACGATCCGCAGCCGGGATCGGGTGGGCAGATCGTGCCGGATGCCAACGCCGCGCGGCTGACCGATGACCCGCTTGGCCGCCGCACGGACAACCTGGCCCCCGACGGCACCGACGCGGCGCCGCCGCCGGTCGACGGCAAGTATCGCGTGGCGCCGGGCGACAACTTCTGGACCATCTCGCAGAAGGCCTACGGCAACGGCTCGTATTTCAAGGCCCTCGAAGAACACAACCGCGAGCGATTTCCGAATTCCGACAAGCTGCCGGTCGGGCAAGAAGTGCGCGTGCCGCCGGTGCGCGAGTTGGAAGAGCAATACCCGGACTTGTGCCCGCGGCCGCGCACGCCGGCCGGAGAGCGTGAACGCGGAGCGATGAACGTCAGCACCCGCGAAGACCGTGCGCGGACCTACAAGGTGCAAGACGGCGACACGCTGTTCGACATTGCGCGCGACCAGTTGGGCAAGGCGTCCCGCTGGAACGAAATCTACGAATTGAACCGGGCGCAATTGGGCAACGATTTCAATTTTCTCGCGCCGGGCACGGAGCTGATTTTGCCCGACAATCGACAGTCGCGCGATCCGCTGACGACGCAAGCCCGTCAGCCGCAGACGCGCTAAGCCGCGCTGGTCGGCGATTGGAACCCCCCTCTGCGGACCGCACCCGCGTGCTTCTTACGCGAGCGGGCGGCAAGTTGCGCCTGTTTGGGTACGCAACCTGCTCAGAGCCTGGAAACGGTCTGCCATCGGCGGTGCCCCGGCTTGTCTTGCGCTGCCCGGTCGAGCATTGAAATCCGCTCCCATTTTTTTTTCGTGAGGAGATAGGTTGTATGAAATATTCAATATTCCGCCCGATGCAAATTGGTGCCGTTTCGGTACTGACCTTGATACTGACTAGCGGGCTGGTAATCGCGCAAGGCGGCGGTGGTGGTGGCGGAGGAGGTGGAGCTGGTGGCGGCGCTGGCGGCGGCGGCGCCGCGGCCGGTGGCGGAGCGGGCATGGGTGGCGGAGGAATGGGAGGCGCTGGCATGGGAGGCGCCGGAATGGGAGGCGCCGGAATGAGCGGCGGCGCCGCGCGGGGAGGCGCCGGTGCCGGGGGAGCCGGGATCGGCGGTACAGGCTTGGGTGGCGCCTCGAGCGGCGGCGCCTGGACGAATTCGAATTACGGCGGCGGTTCTGCCGGCGGATTTGGTGCCAGCACTTCTGGCCTGGGCGGCACCGGCGGCACGAGCCCCACGGGCACGGCCGGCAGCTATCGCGGCAGCCCCGGATCGTCGGCCGGTAATTTCGGCTCGAGCACGAACACGAATCTCAGCGCTGGTGGCGGCGCCTATGGCGCCGGCGGCAGTTCGGCTGGAATGGGAACCACCAGCAGCGGCTCGACCACCAACGGCTTTGGCGGCTCGGGCGGTTTCGGGGCAACCGGCGGGGCGGGTGCCAATGGCGGCAACACCAGCGGATATGGCACCAACAACGCCATCGGAAACAGCGGCGCTGGCTTTGGCACGTCGGGGCTGGGCAATACCGGCGGCTACGGCTCGACCTCGGGTTTTCAGGGCACCGGCGGATACAACGCCACCAGCGGCGCTGGTCAATTTGGATCGAACACAGGCTTGGCCAACGAAAGCGCCTCCGGCGGCGGCAATTCCGGCGTCAACACATTGAGCGGTCAGAACTCGACCTCCGGTTCCACGAGCGGATCTTTTGGCAACAACGGCGCGCAGGGCACCGGTGCAGCCTACGGCAATCCGAATCAACGCAATTATTCGAGCCAAGGAACCGGCCTGCAGCCCGGCGGCAGCGGCCAATTTGGGTACGGTAATACGGGGTCCAGCTATCCGGGCGTTCAGAGCTCCGGCGGGAATTTCGCCACTGGCAATAACGGCCTGTCGGCGGGCTTCGGAGCTTCCAATACGGGCGCCAATAGCGGCAGCCGCGACACCGGTGCCGGGTATCCAAACCAGCCGGGTAATTCCCAAAACTTCGGGACCGCCGGCAACTACGGCACTCAAAGCGGCGCCGCCTACGGCAACAACTTCAACTCTGGCAACGCTAATCGCAGCTACGGCGGCGGCAGTCAGTATGGGCTGGGAACGTTGCAACCCTACCCGCAGTCGAGCACCAGCGGCAGCATAAATAGCCAACCTGGCTTTGGCTCGCCCGCGAATGTGCCGCAATTTCAGACCGGCAACCGTGGCAGCTACAACGGCGGCTATAGCAATGGCTACCAAGGCTCGACGTACTCCGGATCTTCTGCCGGCAGCGGGAGCTGACGCGAGGCCCAATCACAAGATAGGTGGACTCGGATAAATAGCGACTGCTAGCGGCGGCAAGTTATGAAACTTGCCGCCGTTTTTTTTCGGCGTCCGTGTTCCGACGTATGTCCGGTGAGTCGCGTGAGATGCGGCCCGGGGCGACTTTGTGAGGCCACCGTTTGGCCGCGATTTGACCAGTGCTAGCGGCTTGTCTTCGTGTAACTCGATCCCCAAACTTGGAAAACCCTGGAGGCATTTGCTGGTGCACGAGCTCGGCCAGCCATCGCCATTCGGGGATCGACGGAGCGTATTGCCGCGCTGCGGAACAAGTGGTCTGCCGCGGCAGGTTTGGGGCTTTTGATTTTTTTTGACGGAGGACACGCCACGATGAGACGGATGCTAATTCTTGCCGTAATGTTGATCGCTGGTCTGGCGATGCTGGCCGAAACGGCCTCGGCGCGATGCCATCATCGCCGCCGGAGCAATTCCTGCTACTCAGGCTGCGGCTACAACACCGGCTGCAATACGGGCGGCTGTTCCAGCGGCGGCAATATGGGCGGCTGCTACAACGGCGGTTGTGCGACCGGCTGCAATCCTGGCCGGCCGGCAGCGCCGATGGGCGCACCTGCCGCGCCGACGTATGCCCCGCCGGCTCCCGCGCCGGCTGCCGGCAGCTAAGGGCAGCCAGCAAGTGCGGCCCGCAAGTTTAAAGGCCGCCGCCGCGCGTCAACCGCGCGGTGGGCGGCCTTTTTTCGTCGATTGAGTCAAGGCCTGCCAGACGCGGCTGGAGGCCGAAAACGCAGGCATGAACTGATCTTGGCGCAAGTCCGCGGTCGGCCTATTTTTCCGGCCGCGCGCTGCCGTTTTGTCTTGGCTATTTCTGCCTCGACGAGCGGTTGCGCTTCCAGCGCGTTGCGGACCCCGAGAAACAGGCTGCTTCATGACTGCCGTTGCCAGCACCACAAACCCGCCCGGCGTCAAACGGTGGTACGCGAAGCGGTGGGGTTTCCGGGCGCGGGGCACTGCCGGCACGGTGATCATGCTCGGCTTTGGCATGCTCGCCTTGTTCTCGCCGCCGCTGGTGAGCGAAGGCTCGTGGTCGGCCGTGGCGTGGGATGCGTGCGGCTGGCTGGCGTTTATGGCCGGCGCCGTGCTGCGCTTCTGGTCGACGCTCTACATCGGCGGCCGCAAAACCCATGCGCTGGTTTGCGAGGGGCCGTATTCGGTCTGCCGCAATCCGCTCTATCTGGGCACGTTTCTGCTGTGGCTTGCGGTGGCGATTTTTTTCAAAAGCTTCAGCCTGCTGGCGGGCGTGGCGGCGGGCATCTTGTTCTATGCCTTGATCACCGTGCCGCACGAAGAGCACGTTCTGCGGCAGAGTTTGGGCGAGGCCTATGCCGAGTATTGCCGGCGCGTGCCGCGCTTCTGGCCGCGGCTGTCGCAGTTTCGCACGCCGGCCGTGTTGCAAGTCAACGTCTCCGGCTTGCTGACCGAATGCCGTCGCGCATCGCGCTGGATTTGGCTGCCTGTGGTGGCTCTCGTGTTGGCGCATTTGCGCGGCGGCGCGCATTGGCCGCATTGGTTCAATCTGCCCTGAGATGCCTTTGGCGGTTCGCCTGCGTTTCTTAGATCGCTGCTCCCTTTCCTCGTCGCGCGCTCGTTCCGATGCACTGCACCACTGCCGAATGCGACCGCCCGACAACCGCTTCGGCCCAGGTCGAACTCCGGCCCGCGCCGATCGAGCCGGTTGACTCTGTCGAGGCGTGGCGGGATCTGGGAGCCATGCAGGCCGGGCAGCCGCCCGTGCGCAAGCGCTGGCTCGAGCGCCAGCGAGCGCGCATCGGCATGGCGGTGCTCGTCCCGCTGGTCGCGCTGTCGGCCGTTTCCGAGCCGCCGCTGGCCGCCGACTCGTGGACCGGAGTCGCGTTGCGGATCCTGGCCTGCCTGCTGTTCGTTGCCGGCGCGGCATGCCGGTTCTGGGCCATGCTCTATATCGGCGGCCGCAAGGGAAGCGTGGTTGTCAGCCAGGGCCCTTACTCGCTGGTGCGCAATCCGCTGTACTGGGGGACGTTTCTGATGGCGCTGTCGCTCGTCGCGCCGCTTGGAAATTTCACGTTGATCGTCGGCTGCCTGGCGATCGCGAGCATCTACGCGTGCGTCACGGTGCCGTCGGAGGAGCGACGCCTGGCATCCAAGCACGGCGACGCGTATCGCGACTATTGCCGCCGGGTGCCGCGATTCTGGCCGAAGCTCTCCAGCTTTTCGACCAGCGAATCGATCGCGGTCGACGTCGGCTGCCTGGCGATCGAAGCCCGCCGCGCACTGGTCTGGATGTGGATTCCGGTCGCGGGCCAAGTGCTCGCCACCCTGCGGCTGCAAAGCTGGTGGCCGCATCTACTGTGGCTGCCGTAGCAAACCCTTCTCTCGTTGGGAGAGGCCGGATGAGGGGCCGAACGTCAGCGAGAATCGAGCTCTTCGAACGGGTGCAAGCCGAGGCGATGTTCCTGTAGATGTTCCTGGAACCAGGCCGCCGATTCGCGCGAGACTTCCTCGAGCGAGCCGGGCTCTTCGAATAGATGGCCAGCGCCGGGAATCACCGATAGCCGAACCTCGGTGGCGGGTCGGAAGCTTTCCAGGGCATGCCGATTGAGTTCGAGGACGTCTTCGTCGGCGCTGCCGACAATCAGCAGCGTCGGTGCCTGGACGTGCCGTAGCGACGAACTGGCCAAATCAGGCCGCCCGCCGCGCGAGACCACCGCCCCCACGCGACGCGCGCGATTGGCCGCCGCAATCAAGGACGCAGCCGCGCCGGTGCTGGCTCCGTACAACCCCAGCGGCAATTCGGACGCCGGCCCGAGAGTCGCCAGCCAGTCGATGATCTTTCCCAACCGGCGGCCCAGCATCGGCACGTCGAAGCGATATTGACGCGTCTGCCGATCGAGCGCGTCTTCGGCCATCGTGAGCAGATCGACCAGAAACGTCGCCAGGCCGGCCGATTGCAAAAATTCCGCAACTTCCACGTTGCGCGGACTATGCCGGCTGCTGCCGCTGCCGTGTGCAAACAGCACCAGACCGGTCGCCCCGGCGGGCACACGCAGATCACCTTCCAATTGCGAATCATCCACCTGCAACTTGTAAGTTCGCTCACTCATGGTTGCCCTCCTCAAAAGTTTCGTGGCGGCATGAAATCTCAAGCTGGCGTGCCGGCGTGCAGCAATTCGCGAATCTCCTCATCGGTTGTCTGCGTAAAGTCCTCATACCACATTCCCACCGCGTAAAACGCTTCAGGCACCAGCGGACAGGCCACTTCGACGCCCTCGCGGCGAAACTGTTCGCACGTGTCGGCTGCACCCACCGGCACGGCCACGATCAAGCGTGCCGGGTTCTCTTGCCGCACCGCGCGGACGGCTGCCCGCATGGTCGAGCCGGTCGCCAGCCCGTCGTCCACGAGGATCGCTACTCGGCCCGCAGCCGAAAGCGGCGGCCGGCCCTCGCGATACGTGGCTTCGCGGCGGGCCAGCTCCTGCTGTTCGCGCTTCACCGCGGCCTCGATCGCCTGCTCCGAAATCTCCAATCGCTCGATCACCTGTTGATTGAGCACCAGGACGTTGGCGCCGGCAATCGCGCCCATCGCCAGTTCTTCGTGGCCGGGCACGCCGAGCTTGCGCACAACGCACACATCCAGCGGCGCGTGCAGTGCCCGCGCCACTTCGTAGCCCACCGGGACTCCCCCGCGCGGCAGTGCAAAGACCGCCGCATCTTCGAGCCCGGCATAGCCCTCCAAATGCCGGGCGAGCTGCCGGCCAGCTTCGTAGCGATCGCGGTAGCGCTTGCTCATGCTAGAACCTGCCCGCAAAGACGGTGCCGGCCCGCTGCTGGTCGGCCTGCGGCCAGGCTGAGCCGTCGATGCACTCGCCGGACACATTTTATCGTCGTCCCACCCATTATCACCGGCCGTGCGAGCGGTGGCACCCCCTTTGCTAGCAATGCTGGCACTCAATGAGCCAAGACTTCTTCCGTGAAAGAACACCATGGTTGCCCGCCCGACTTGGAAGGGATTTTTGAGACTGAGCCTGGTATCGGTACCGGTGCAGGCGTACACGTCGGCAGCGCCGGAGCATGGCGAAATGCACTTTCATCAATTGCACAAAGGCTGCAACAACCGCATCCGGTATCAGAAGGTCTGTCCGGTGCACGGCGAAGTCTCGCGCGACGAGATCGTTTCCGGCTATGAATATGCCAAGGGGCAGTACGTCGTGATCGAGGACTCCGAGCGCGAGCAGGCCCACAGCAAAAGCGATCGGGCCATCAATATCGACAAGTTCATTCCGCCGGATGCCATCGACCCGATGTATTTTGACGGCCGAACGTACTACCTGGTGCCCGACGGAGCGGCCGGCCAGAAGCCGTATGCCCTGTTTTACCAGGCCATGTTGGACGAGCATCGCGCGGCACTGGGGCAAGTGGCCCTCTCGGGTCGCGACCGCCTGGTGCTCGTGCGAGCCGGCGACAAGCTGCTCACCATGTCGGTGTTGAACTACGCCGATCAAGTGAAACAGCCGGCCGACTTCGAGGATCTGATTCCAGAGATGTCGATCAAGGCCGGCGAAATGAAGCTGGCTCGCACGCTGATCGAAAGCACCTCCAGCGATGACGTCGACCTGTCGGCTTACAAAGACACGTACACCGAGAAGCTGCGCGAAATTGTCGAAGCCAAAGTCGCCGGGCAGGAAGTCGTCGCGCCGCCCGACGAGGAAGACACGCCGGTCGTCAATCTCATGGATGCCTTACGCCGCAGCGTAGCGCGCAGCCGGCCGGGCAGTCGCGAAAAACCGGCCAAGGGCCGGCCCCGCGTTGCGGGGCGCACGCATTCGCGGCGAAAACCCTCCGCCCGTCGAACCGGGTGACCAAGCTCGCAGCCAGCGGTCTTTGCGGTCTTTGCGAGCTTTCGGCGCATCTTTGTCATTGCCTGGCACTAGAATTGTAGTGCCCTCGTGCCTTGCACACCGCCCCACCGGGAACCCTTTCGATGGGCCTGAAAGAATACAAGCGGAAACGAAACTTTCGCGTTACGCCCGAGCCGCAGGGCCGTGAGCTGAAACACGATGGTCGGCTGTACGTCATCCAGAAGCACGCCGCCTCGCATCTGCATTACGACTTTCGGCTCGAGCTGCAGGGCGTATTGAAAAGTTGGGCCGTGCCCAAGGGGCCTAGCCTCGATCCGAGCGTCAAGCGCCTGGCGATGCAGGTGGAAGATCACCCGGTGGATTACGGTGACTTCGAGGGCATCATCCCGGAGGGAGAGTACGGCGGCGGAACGGTGATGCTCTGGGACCGTGGCTGGTGGGAGGCGGTAGGCGATCCGCACGAAGCTTATCGAGCGGGCCGGCTCAAGTTCATTTTGCACGGCGAAAAGCTGCATGGCGGCTGGATGCTCGTGCGCCGCGGCGGTTCAAAGTCGAGCGACGAGCGGCATTGGTTCTTGTTCAAGGAGCGCGACGACGAAGCTCGCGGCCCGCGCGGCAAAGACATTCTGCTCGAAAAGTCGCGCAGCGTGACGACGGATCGCGATCTCGATGAGATTGCCGCCGAGCGCGACCGCGTGTGGGGCAGCAATCGCAACGGCGCGGCATCCAGCGGGGCTGCCCACAAGACGAAGCGCGTCGCGAAAAAGCGTGTTGCCGTCAAATCCGCAAAGGCCAAGCCAACGCGCTCGCGGGCCAAGGCGCCCGCGGCCGGCAAACTCGAAGGCGCGAAGCGCGGCAAGCTGCCGGCGTTTGTCGAGCCGCAATTGGCGACGCTCACGCGCGAGCCGCCCGAGGGGGACGAGTGGGTCCATGAGATCAAGCTCGACGGCTATCGCATGATTGCGCGCATCGATCGCGGCAAGGTCAAGCTGCTCAGCCGGCGCGAGCAGGACTGGACCGGGCGTCTGCCGCACCTGGTCGAGGCTTTGGGCCGCCTGCCGCTCAAGCAGGCGATTCTCGACGGCGAAGTCGTGGCCGAGGAGTCGAGCGGCCGGACCAGCTTTCAATTGCTGCAAAACGCCTTTCGCGATCAGCGCAGCGGCGACCTGAAATACTACCTGTTCGACCTGATGTACTTGGATGGCTACAGCCTGCTCGGCGCGTCGCTCGAAGACCGCAAACAGGCGCTAGCCGCCTTGCTGGGCAGCAAAGCTGCGGGTCCGCTCATGCTCAGCGAACACCTTGCCGGCGACGGGCCGAAGTTTTTTAAGGAAGCCTGCCGCATGGGGCTCGAGGGCATCATCTGTAAACGCCGCGATCGGCCTTACCTGCCCGGCCGGGGTTATGACTGGTTGAAGATCAAGTGCGTTCGGCGCGAAGAATTCGTCATCGGCGGCTATACCGAACCGGGCGGCGCGCGGCATGGTTTCGGCGCGCTGCTGGTGGGATACCACGAACCTGGCTCGCGGCGATTGATCTATGCCGGTAAGGTCGGCACCGGCTACAGCGAAAAGACGTTGGCCGAGTTGACTGCCAGGCTGAAGCCGCTGGAGCAGGACGCGTCGCCCTTTGCCGACGTCACGCGCCGCGTCGGGCCGGTGCGTCATGCCCGCTGGGTCAAGCCGGTGCTCGTGGCCCAGATCGAGTTCAGCGAGTGGACCAATGACGGCCGCTTGCGGCATCCTTCATTCCAGGCTTTGCGTGAAGACAAGGCCGCGGCCGAAGTTGTTCGCGATCGCGCCTTGCCAGTCGAGCAGGCGGTCGACGCATCGGAAAAACAGGCTGGCAAAAAACGCGGTTCCAGAGTTCAGCGAAATCACAAAGACCGAAACCACCAAGGCACGATGAGCGCAAAGAAGCAGGCCACGCAGGCGAAGCAACGTGGCGTAGACGAGGCTCTCGAAGGCATCGATGTCCGCCTGACGCATCCGGACAAAGTGCTGTATCCCGATCAAGGCATCACGAAGCTCGACCTGGCCCGCTACTATGCGCAGGTCGGCTCATGGATGCTGCCGCATTTGAAAGACCGCCCGCTGGTCCTGGTGCGGTGCCCCGAAGGTCAGCAGGGCGAATGCTTTTATCAGAAGCACGCCGGTGCGGGCACGCCGGCCGCACTGCGCCAGGTGGCTATCCGCGAAAAGTCCAAGACCGGCCATTACGTGCTAGTCGACGACGTCCAGGGGCTCGTCTCGTTGGTGCAGATCGGCGTGCTCGAGATTCACGTCTGGGGCTCTCGGGCCGATCGCCTGGAACAGCCGGACCGGCTAGTGTTTGATCTCGATCCGGATCCCAGCGTGAAGTGGCCGCGCGTGGTGGAAAGTGCCCGGCAGATTGGTGATTTTCTGCGAGATTTGGGCTTGGAGAGTTTCGTCAAAACCACCGGCGGCAAAGGCCTGCACGTCGTGGTGCCGATCAGCCGCAAGGGCGATTGGGACGAAGTCCGCGAGTTTTGCCAGGCCGCGGCCCAAACCATTTCGGACGGCGACCCGGGCCGCTACACGCTGAACATGTCGAAAGCCGCCCGCGGAGGAAAGATTTTTCTCGACTACTTGCGCAACGCTCGCGGGGCCACGTCAGTCGCCCCCTATTCCACTCGCTCGCGGCCAGGCGCGACGGTTTCCACGCCACTGGAATGGGACGAGCTGACGGGCAAGACCGATGCTGGGACGTTCGATATCGCCGCACTGCCCAAACGCCTGGCCAAACTCAAGCGCGATCCCTGGCAGAACTTTTTCGAGGTCAAGCAATCGATCACCGCCGCAATGCGAAAAACCGTCGGGCTGGCCAAACGTTCGTGAGCGATGGAAGAACTAAGTTTCGGAGGATCCAGCAATGGCAAAAACGCGATCGCGCGGTCCGCGCGCCAGTTGGAAAGGCCAACTCCGCGTCGACCTGGTGTCCTTTTCGGTCGCGGCGTTCAACGCCATTGGCCGCGAAACGGCCGACGTTCATCTGCACCAATTGCACGCCGAGTGTCACAGCCGCATCGAACATCACAAGGTCTGCCCCATCCACGGCGAGGTGAGCAACGACGACATCGTAATGGGCTATGAATATCGCAAAGGCAAATACGTCGAGATCGATCCCGAGGAACTCGACAAGCTCCGCACCAAGGCCGATCGGGCCTTGCGAATCGATACCTTCATCGGTCCCGACGAACTGGATCCGATGTATTACGACGGCCGAACCTATTATCTAGTGCCGGACGGGGCCGAAGCCCGCGAGCCCTATGCCGTGATGTGCGCTGCGCTCACCAAGCTCGAGCGCTACGGTATCGGTGTGGTGGTGTTCTCCGAGCGCGAGCAGCTCGTGGCACTGCGGCCGGTTGGTGATGCGCTGATCATGTCGATGCTGCATCACGAGGCTGAATTCCGCCAGCCGGACGAGGTGGGCATTCACAAGCTCAAGGCGCCGGCCAAAGAAATCCATCTGGCCGAAGTCCTGATCAAGGCGGCCACGGAAGAGTTTGACTTTGCCAACTACGTAGACCGCTATCGCGAGCGGCTCGAGCAGTTGATCGAAACCAAGGTCAAAGGCCACGAAGTCGTGGCGCCCGAAGAACCCGAGGAGCCCGAAGTCATCAACCTGATGGACGCGCTGCGCAAGAGCGTGGCCAAAGCGACCGGCGGCCGAAAAACCACGAAGCGCAAAACCGCGCCGAAGAAGCGCGCGCGGAGGAAGAAAGCTTCTTAAGAAATGCGGAAGTATGAATGATGAATGATGAATGCCGGAGGATTGGTTTCTCCATTCATCATTCCGCATTCCTACTTCATCATTTCCCCCCCGGCGGTTCCAGCCCCTTAATCTCCAGCGTGCTGACGCGGTTGCCGTTTTCCAGGTCGATGACGCGAATGCGTTGATTGTTGGTGTCGGCCACGTACAGCTTACCGGCGGCGGCGCTGAGGCCCGCCGGCTCGTCGAACTCGGCCGGTTCGTCGCTGTCGCCGGGCTGGCCGTCGCCGGCAAAGGTCTGGCTCGAGGTCTTTTCCGGATCGATTACCTTGATCTTGTTGTTATACGTGTCGGCGACGTAGAGCTTGCCTTTGTAGTAGGCCAGACCCAAGCAATGCTGCAATCGCGGCGTGAGGCCTTGGCCGTCGACGTCGCCAAAGGCGAACAGCCGGCCCATGTCGAGATGGCTGGTGCCGATGATCGTCGTGACCTTGCCCGAGGGCACAAACGGCACCGAGCGGATACTGCTTCCCTCGCTGTCGGCTACGAACAAATCAGTGCCGTCGGTCGCCAGACCGCTGGGCTGGGCAAAACTGGCAAAACCCTCTTCGTAGGGCACCGGCGGCAGCAGCCGGCCGTCGACAATGTCCTCGCGGCCATTGCCCGCATAGGGCTCGATTTCGCTCTCGTCCAGCGGCATCTTCCAGATCTGGTGCGGACCTGCCATGGCGATGTATAGGAACTTGCCGTGGATGCACAGGTCCCAAGGACTATTGAGTGCCGTGACGGGCGGATTGCCGGCCCAATGCGAGTGTCCCTTGCCATGCAGGCCGCGGCGGTCTTCGGCGCCGGGGAACCCGCTGCCTTGCTTGCCCGTGCCTGCCACGGTAACGACCTGCTGCTTCGCCAGATCAACTCGGCGCAGCATGTGGTTCTCGGTATCGGCCACGTACAGCGTGTCGCCGAGCAGGGCCATGCCCTGCGGATGATTGAACGATGCGCGGCGGTAGTCGCCGTCGGCCTTGCCGATCTCGCCGCTGCCGATCGTCGTCAGCAGCGTGCCGTCCATGCGCGCGACGACGATCCGGTTGTGATTGCTATCGGCAATGAACAGTCGGCCGCCGGCCTCGTCGGCCAGTATCTTGCCTGGAAAACGCAGCGGCGTATCGGGGGCCGAGTCGGCGGCCAGGTCGAAGTGCAGCGGGGTCTCGTTCAGCTCGCCCTTCTTGCGATACCAGGCAATCCCCGGCCGCAGCTTGCGGGCAATCGTGTCGGCCTTGAATTCGCCGGTCAGTCCATAGACCACGTAGCCTTCGGGATCGATCAGCAACAGCGTGGGCCAGGTGTTGACGCCGAAGCGGTTCCAAATGGCGTGGTTCGAGTCGTTGACGACCGGATGCCGGATTTCGTAGCGGAGGATGGCATCCGTGATGTTCTTCGAGTCCTGCTCGGTGTCGAACTTAGCGGAGTGTACGCCGATAACCACCAGCTCGTTAGGGAAGGTCTTTTCCAGCTCCTTGAGCTCGGGCAGGATGTGCATGCAGTTGATGCAGCAGTAGGTCCAGAAATCGATCAGCACGAACTTGCCGCGCAGCTTCTCCAGATCGAGTGGTCCGGAGGTATTCAGCCAGCCGGTGCCGCCGGTCAACGGCGGGGCCTTGATGCGATGCTGAAAGGGATTGTGCAGCGGAGCTTCTTCGGCGCGGGCCAGCTTGCTGGACTTGGCCGGCTTGGTGCCCGAGCTGCTCGGCTGGGCCGAATCCGTCTCGGCTCCGCAACCCAATAGGCCCCAACCGACGGCCCCGCCCAAGGCCACCACAACCATCAATGCCCATCGGCCCAAATACCGCCGCGGGAAGCGATTGATCGCTGCCTGCATCGCCGTTCCTCCTCTGGTCTCTGTCTCGGGGTTCTGTTGTCCGCACCCAGTGCCCCCCATACTGGCATCCTAACCCAAGCCCAAGCGCCGGGCCAGAGATAGGGCCGTGCGCGGGGCGCCAGGGTAGCGTCGGCCTAGTCGTTTCTTCTGCGGTCGAGCAATGCTACGCGAATCCACCGGACGACCACCAAAACGCTGGCCGCAAGCGCAACTTGGAAGAAATCGAACGGCCGCGCTGGCCGCTGGTTCTCTATTGGCATCCACACCAGGTCGATATATCCAATAATACC
>DATATB010000173.1:0-13002 GCA_036268995.1 Pirellulales bacterium
GCGGCCTGCCACCCAGCGCAACGTGATCGCGATCGTGCTGGCGGCCTTTAATTATGCCCAGCGAGAGCAGGGCATCCGCCATCCACTCCGCGGGCTGAAGAAGCCACCGCCGCAGCCGCGACTGCAATCCCTTTCGCCAGAGGACGAACTAGTGCTGTACGCAGCGACGGATCAAGCCTTTGGAGATTTTTTATTTGCGGCTATTCATACCGGGCTTCGACCATTTTGCGAGTTGGCCCGATTGACCGCCGACCATGTCGAGGAGACTGGGCGCGGCATGCTATGGCGAGTCTATTCGTCCAAAACCAAGAAGACTCGCAAAATCCCGGTCCGACCGGAAGTTGCAGCTCTCACACGGCGATTGATGCGCACGGCTTCGCCGGGTTCGGGCAGCCCGCTGTTTAGGAATTCCCAGGGCAATCCATGGAAGAAGGTCACCGGCCGGACCCGCTTTCTTGCACTCAAGAAGAAGCTTGGCTGGGACCAGGATCCGGCGCGGCAGCGGCATTCCTGTTACACCTGCCGGCACACGTTCGCGCACCGCATGCTCTCAGGCTACTGGAATGGCGGAGCCGGATGCTCAATCGAGGTATTGGCCGAGCTGATGGGCAACACGCCCAAGGTCGCCTTCGACCATTACGGGCGCGAGTGGGGACAGCACTACCAAGAGCCGCTCTGGGCTGCCATCGGGACTGGTGATTGAAAGTCGTCCCGGGCTTTTGGCCGCGCATCCGCCGGAGCCGCACATGCTTGGCTCGGCCGAAATTGACATGGGGTGATTCCCCCCGCTGAACAAGCGTTCGCTTGGACATCTGGTGCCGTGCGATGCTTTACCCGCGCCTAACAACTGCTATTCTACAGCCCGTCCATGCGGTTTCGATTCTCATAGTCGATGGCCACGTTGGCAGCCATGCACGATGCTTCGCCACTCTTGCGTCAGTGGAGTTTGTTGCGGGCCATCGCCGGCGACCGCGAGTCGACGGTCAAGTCGCTCGCTGCCGCCACGGGCATGAGCGAAAAGACGATCCGCCGCGACGTGTCCTTGCTGCGATGCGTCGGCTTTCCGATCGAAGAGCGATCCGGCGACTATGGCCGCAAGACGTTCTTCTTGAACCGCCCGCATACTCCCGCGCTCGAGTTCACCTACGACGAAGCTCTGGCCCTTTACCTCTGCCGGCGTGCCTCGACCGGCTTTGGCGGCACCTTCGTCGAGCAGGCCTTGGCCGTGGCCTTTCGCAAAATCGAAACCTCGCTCGGCCGCCGCGCCGCCAAGTACGTCGACACCATGCTCGCCCGCATCGTGCAGACGCAACTCGGCGGCGACTACGCCGGCAAGGCCGAACTGCTCGATCGGCTCTTCATCGCCATCGAAGAAGATCGGGCCGTGTTCCTCACCTATCAATCCCAGCGCTCGACCGAGCCGGTCACCTACGACGTCTATCCCTACCGCGTCATCGAGCATCGCGGCTCGCTCTACCTGTTCGGCCACTCGCCCGACCACGGCGAGCCGCGCACCTGGAAGGTAGACCGCATCACCGACGTCGGCCTGACCGACATTCATTTCCAACGCCCCGACGACGCGCAGCTCAATGCTCAGCTATCCGGCAACTTCGGCATCTTCTCCGGCAAAGGCGACATCGCCGTCCGCATCCATTTCGCCCCCACCGCCGCCCGCTACGTGAATGAGAAGCGCATGCACGCCAGCCAGCGAGTCGCTCTTCAACCCGACGGCAGCGCCCTCGTCGAGTTCCAGCTCAGCAGTCTCGTCGAAATAAAATCCTGGATCCTCAGCTTCGGCCCCGCCGCCGAAGTGCTCGAGCCGGAGGAGTTGCGAGAGGAGATCCTCGCAGACCTTCAAGCGTTGCAATCGATGTATCGGACAGGAAAGAAATCCATGACCAGTCCGCGCAGCCGCCGCACTATGCCGGTCGTGGAATCATCGCTTCAAGGCAAGACCACGATTCCAAAAGCCCGAAAATGAACGTCCGACGCAACGGCAGCTCGAATGCCAAGCTCATCGATCACGACTTTGCTCGTGCAGTCGGTGAAGCTCCAGCCGGAGGCCGCCTGCTGTTGGAACAGAATCCAGGCACGACTAAACGTGTCGGGCGTAAGAAAATGAATGCTACAGATCGTTTGCGCGAGCAGTTGCTGCCCGACTTGGAGCGCAAGTCTCGGGCGCTTTCTGGCAATCAGCAGAGTGAGCGTCTCGTCAATGCAGTAATCGGACGTAACGAGCCGCTCGTCGTTCGCTTCGAACCACTTCGCGACGCGGCCATGGTCAGGATCATCAGCCACGAAGCGCGCGAACCAGGCGCTGGTATCGACGAAGATCATGATCCGTCACTGATAGATCGCGCTGTCGTGGTCGGCTCCGCGGAACGCATCGCCAGGGTTCTCGTTGGCCACGCCGTCGATTGCCGCCAGCGCCGCCAAGTAACGAGCCCGCTCATGCGGCAGCATGGCATCCGTCGCTTGGCCGCCAGCCGCGCGCACCACGATCGTCACCTCCGTGCCATTCGGCCAGGAGATCGGCCCCTCGACAACCACCGCGCCATTCTCAATCCGACCATGAATAACCATACGGCCATTCTACACCACCCGTTTCAATGTGGCCGCAGCCTGTTGGCCGCGGAAGGGGAGTTCTGGGGCGTGTCGCTTCCGACCCGAAAAACGCTTCAATGGAGTTCGTGGCGGATTGGCACGGAAATTGGCTGCCGAGCACCCGACTCACCAGCCGGATGCTCGGCTGCGGGCTCGCGTCCGTGCTCGCGCGCTTATCGCCAATTTGTGGATCTTAGGCGCGAGTGCTAAAAATATCAACTTAGTTTTCCGGGTAGGAAGAGGAAGGGTAGTAAATTGAACATGGTTCAGATAGATTGGTCCTAAATCAACATCCCGTTTACGTGGAGGCAGCCATGCCACAACAGCTCACGCTCGACTCGCTTTCAGCGGCAGTGCGCGGAAGCGCCGCAGCATTTCGGTGTCGGACTCGACTACAACCCGCTGGCGGGGAAGGAGACAAGGTGTTCCCGCCGACATACGCCGGGGCGGTGTACGCGACGGAGAAACGGCGTCTACCAGGCAAAGCGGATCCCGTCGATTGCGTGCTGCTGGATTCGGTGCAGAGTCTGGCAAATCGCATTGAGGATGCGCTCCAGCAGGCGATCGACGGCGGGGCGCTGGCGATGCCGTTGATCGTCGTCAACTTCGGCGACGCCGTTGCCGACGTGTGGCGCGTCACCAGCCTTCAGGCCCCACACCGCGCCGCCGACGCGATTCTACGCGACAGCCTGACGGACCAGAAGGACGACAAAGGGAAACCACTGCCGTTCCGCAAATCGGAGGTCGGCACGGCCATTACCAACAGCAGCTTGGCTAACGCCACGGGCCTGTTTCAATACTGTCCACACGCTTTGATCTTGGGAATATGGGATTCGACCGGGCCGAAAGGCGGCCTGGGCGCCAAGTTCGCCCGGGCGCTGGTAAGCGAAATCGTGGGGATTGACATCGAGATTGGAGCAAGAAGTCGCAGTCGAATCGATCCTCTTCAAATCGGGTTGAACGCCGGCCCTATCTACCGGCTCGCCAACGGCGGATGGACAATTGACCCCGACGAAGCAATTCAGGAAGAGAAAAACGGCAAGCTGAGTGGCAAGGCATGCCTGTACCGGCGTAACAAGCAGAAGCAGAACGTTTACTTCGAGCCTGGCCCACTATTTGAGAACGCGGAGACCAAAGCCCGAGCTTGGACCTATCATCCGAAGCTGGCAAAGGTTGTCCGGGAAACGCCTGCAACTGTCACGGTGAAGCTGTTTGGCGAAAACGATACGGTCGAAATTGGGAAGGATCTGCTGATCCTGTCCGTTCCGTCGAGCAGGATTCCCAAGGAGGGCAAACCATCTTCAGCCAATCACGGTAACGTCACGCCAGATACCAAGGATGAGGACGGAACTGAGCTGGTTGGTGGTGTGACACTGTCTCATGCCGAGCACACGGCAGTGCTGTCGCTTCCGCAGCTTCGACGGCTGCGGTTCCCGATTGAAAAGTTGCCCGAAGGCAAGACGCAGATGGACGTGGACAATGCCGCCCGCACCGTGCTGGCTGCGTTGGCCCTGGTCGGTCTGACGCTTTCGCTCGAACGTGGCTGCGACCTGCGGTCCCGTTGCCTGCTTTTCCCGGAAGGGCCGTTGAGCTTCGAACTGCTCGAAACACCGGGCAAGCCGACGCCAATTACGCTCGACTCGACGCAGGCGATCGGCATCTATAAGCAAGCGGTCGATGCCGCGAGGAATCTCGGGCTTCCTTGGGATACGACACCAATCACGCTCGAACCATCGCCGGAACTCATCGCACTGGTGAAGAAGAGCCAGGAACTTGCCGCCGTAGGCGGAGAAGACGAGGGGGAATGACATGCCCAGCTTTTCCTTCGTCATCGAGTACCTTACCGGCTACGCCGTCGCAACCGATCCGGCCAATCGCGAACGGGCCGAATGGCCACCGCACCCGGCCCGCGTTTTCATGGCGCTGGCGGCGGCGCATTTCGAGGCCGATTCATCGGACGCATCGCAGCGCGACGCGCTAGAATGGCTCGCCGCGCTTGACGCCCCCTCGATGGCAATCCCGCAACAATTCGCGCCGCGCGACGTACTGACCAACTACGTGCCGGTTAACGATATGCAGCCCGGCAAGCTAAGGGACATCGAAGCAATTGATTGGGCGGAGTTGACCAAGCATAAGAAGCAATTCGACGACAAAAAAAAGAGCGTTGCCGAACGCCTTGGGACGATACCGAGCTACCGCTTCAACAAGCAGCCCCGTACCTTCCCCCGCGTCCACGTCGGCAACGAGCCTTTGCGCCTGACGTGGGAATACACCTTCGATGGCTCGCATCATCTCGACGCGCTCGAAATCATCTGCCGCAACGTCACACGGGTAGGACATTCTTCGTCGTTGGTTTGGGTTCGGCTGGAACGCGACGCTTCTGTGGAACCCACGCATGTGCCAGATGACCACGCCCTTGAAAAAGGAGTGCGGATTGCTCGGGCGGGCGCGTTGCGACGACTGGACGGCGCCTTCAACAAGTCAGCGATTGATGAGTTTGTTGCACTGGAAGAGCAAATCGGCACTTCAAAGGGCAAGGCAAAGAAGCAGCTTCAGGAAAAACTTGAAGAGCGATTCCCGCAAGGCCAGCCGACATCGCAACGACCGGTATTCTCGATTAGCCAGGGGTATCGGCCAGTCACCCCGCCGCCAGCCGACGTGGTGGCCTCCTCATTTGATCCCAACTTCACCGTGCTGCGCGAATCGGACGATGCAAGGCAGACATTCGGCCTTGAGTCTACCGCACTTCTCACGGACTCACTTCGTAAGTTGATCATGCAACAGTCCAGCGTTCAGCCAGTTCCATCTTGGGTCGGTGGTCACGAATCCAACGGCGACAAGCTAACGTCTCAAAATCACATGGCGTTGATACCGCTCGCATTTGTCGGCAGTCGGCACGCCGACGGGCACCTGATGGGCGTCGGCGTCATGCTGCCGCGGGATCTGTCTTACCGCGAGCGGGCAAACGTGTTTTCGCCGATCCTGTTCGATGAAAACACGAATGAGCCCAAGACGCTTGAGCTGAAGCTGGGTCGGGCCGGCGTGTGGAAGATCGACCGCGAAACCGGCACATCGCCCAAACAAACACTGCAAACGCCGACATATACCGCACCGAGCTTATCTTGGGCGACGGTCACGCCGATCTTGCTGGATCGGATGCCAAAGACGGATCGCGTCAAAGACCCGAACGCATGGCGCGAGGAAGTCGCCGGCATTATCTCTCTGTCGTGCCAGCGTGTCGGCCTGCCTGAACCTGTCGCGGTTCGTGTCGAAAAGACCCCATTCTTCCGCGGCTCACTGCGGGCGATGCCTGGCCAGGGCGGGTTTCCGCAGCTTCGCAAAGACAAGTTTCAGGTACATGTTGCCCTTGAGTTCGATCAACCGGTGCAAGGCCCCGTGTTGCTCGGCGCCGGGCGATTTCGCGGCTATGGCCTGATGCGTCCTTGGAAAAGCGGGGATGATCGATGAATCTTTCGATCGAACAATTCGACGAGTTTTTTCGCGCGCTCTACCACGACAGACAGGGTGAGCCGATTGCCCCATTTCCCTGGCAGACGCGCTTGGCGGAACAAGTGTTCCGCGAGGGCTGGCCCGAGTGCATCGACCTGCCGACCGCCAGCGGCAAGACCGCCGCGATCGACATCGCTGTGTTCGTCCTCGCATGTCAGGCAGGACTCGAAACGAAAGACCGGACCGCGGGCCGGCGGATTTTCTTTACCGTCAACCGACGAGTGATCGTCGATGAGGCGTTCGATCGAGCGAAAACGCTTGCGCGCAAATTGCTCGAAGCGACGGGCGGCATCTTGAAGGAAGTGGCCGGCGCGCTGCATGAAATCGGCGGCGACAAGACGGCCCCGCCGTTCGATGTTGCCCAACTGCGCGGCGGCGTGTACCGCGACCGTGCCTGGGCCCGAAGTATCACGCAGCCGCTTGTCGTCTGCACCACCGCCGACCAGCTTGGTTCGCGCCTCCTGTTTCGTGGCTACGGGGTAACCGCATCGTCGGCGCCGATCCACGCCGCGCTGTGCGGCTGCGATTCGCTCGTGCTGCTGGACGAAGCCCATGTCACACGTGCGTTTTGCCAGACGATGCACTTGCTCACGCGGTATCAGTCGCAGCACTCGACGGCTCCAAAAATGCGTTTCGTGCAAATGACCGCTACGCCGGCGGGCGAGATTCCTGCGAACAGGCGGTTCACCCTCGACCACGAGAACTGGAGCGACCCACGAAATCAAAAGCTGAAGGAGCGACAGGACGCGCCGAAGGTCGCCACGCTCGTAAAGTTCGACAAGAAGAAGCCAATCGCCAAAGAGATCGCCTCCCGCGCCTTCGATGCGATTTCCGATACGCGTAAGACCGTCGGCGTCATCGTCAATCGGGTGCGGACCGCACGAGAGATCGAGCGGCTGATTCGAGATGAAATCGACCAACGAGCAAAGAAGGACGAAACATTCCGGGCCGACGTCCACCTCGTCATCGGTCGGATGCGGCCGATCGACCGGGACGATTTACAGGAGAAACTCCGCGAGGCAGTTGGCCCCGATCGGCCTGACGCTTGGAATGCCGACGATAAGCCCATCTTCGTGGTGGCCACCCAATGCCTCGAAGTCGGCGCCGACTACGACTTCGACGCGCTCATCGCCGAGTGCGCCAGCATTGATGCGCTTCGCCAGCGCTTTGGCCGGCTGAACCGCAAGGGCCGACCCATTGAAGTGGTGGCCGCCATCATTACGAACGATGAATCGCTCAAAGAAAGCGATCCGATTTATGGCGACGCAATCAAACGCACATGGGAATGGCTGACAGAAGGTGGCCGAAACTCAGTCGATTTCGGCATCGCTGCGTTCAACCGCCTGTGGGACGGCGTCGGCGACGCGGGGCGCCGTTCAATGCTCGCGCCTGCCCCTGACGCCGCGGTACTCCTGCCGGCCCACCTCGACGCGCTCTGCCAGACGAACCCGCAGCCCGTCCCATCGCCGGACATCAGCTACTACATCCACGGCCCGCAACGCGGCAACGCTGAAGTGCGTGTATGCTGGCGCGCCGATCTCGGCGAAGACCCAAAAAAATGGCCCGAGATCGTCCGCCTGCTCCCACCGTCGTCGCCTGAGTGCATGACGGTGCCGTTGGCCGAGGTGAAGCGGTGGATGGGCGAACGATTCAAAACACTCCCCGACGCCGATATCCCTACCGCCAATGCGGAAGTTGCCGACGACAAACGTTCGGAAGGGCATACGTCGACAGCCGTCCGAGTTGTCGCCTGGCGTGGTTCGAAGGATTGCGAGGTCGTCGAGGCCCCCAGCAACATTCGGCCCAACGATACGGTCGTCATTCCCACGCAGAATTTCGGATGGGAATCGTTCGGCCATATTCCCGGCGCGCCGACGAACGCCGAATGGGAGTCGCTGCGCGACAAAGCGGACACAGCCAGCGTGACCGCGCGAGCCGAGATCGAGCTCCATCGAGACTGCGTCGATCAGGCCGAGCGTGCCACCCGACAGTCGCGCTTGCGCGTGGCCGTGCGGCTGCATCCAATCTTTTTCGGCCGTGCGGCACTTCGCGGGCAAACCGCAGATGATTTGCGGGAGTCACTCCGCTTGCTTATTGACGCTGAATTGAAAGACGACCCCCAGGAACGGGACCGAGTTCAAGCCGTACTCCCTTTGCGATTTGAGCGGCATGATTATCCGGGCGAGCAGGACGAGTCGCCCGAATCTAAGCCAAATCAACTCATCATCTTCAGTCGCCTGCTGGAGCAGAAAGACAAGCTTCAACTTACACCGATCGACGAAGACGACGAAGACGACAGTTTGAGTGAATTGAATCGAATCGTTCCTCTTGCCGACCACGTACGGCACGTTGAGTGTCAGTTATTGCTCGCATTGGACAAGCTCGCGTTATGCAACCTGGAGTCGACCGTTCGCGCTTCAGCGCCGCTTCATGATATCGGCAAGGCCGACGTGCGCTTTCAGGCGATGCTCGCCGGAACCACGCCCTACGAAGCGATGATGCTGCCGAAGCTCCTGGGTAAAGGCGAGGGCTTTCGCCGCACGTGGGCCGAGCGAAACGCGATTTTCGCGCGAGCCTTGTATCCTCGTGGCTTCCGGCACGAGATGCTGAGTGTTGAATTGATCGAGCACCTCAAGCTCGAAGCCAAGCTTCCGCATCGCGATCTGCTTTTGCACTTGATCGCCGCTCACCACGGCTATGCACGGCCGTTTGCGCCGGTCGTTGCCGATGATGCGGCCGATGAGACACGCTCCGTCTGTGTGAACGGTTTCACGATCACGCCCGAGCAACGAAAGAACTGGATCCCCTCGCATCGCCTCGACTCCGGGGTCGCCGAGCGATTTTGGAAGCTCACGAGACAATACGGCTGGTGGGGCCTGGCGTGGCTGGAATCGATTCTCCGCGTGGCCGACCAGCAGGCCAGTGCGGCCGAGCAGGAACGGCAATCACAGAAGGAGATCCACCATGAGTGACGGCAACGGGATTCTGCTCAGGGGACTGGACGGCTCCAACCCGCTGGCCTTTCTCGCCGCACTGGGCACGCTCCGCACGCTAACGCTCGCGCTGCCGGACGAAATCGTGAAGATGGGCTGGGACCAATGCGACGGCGCATGGCGTCCTTGCGTGTGGTGCTCGCTTGCGAGCGACGGCGATGCGGTTCTTGAAAAGCTTGACAAGGCATTGGTACGGTCCCGTTCGTCGCATCCGACGCGATTCATCGACTATAAGCTCTCGAACAAAGAGGCCGTCGATTTCTATCAGTCTGTTCGTGCAGGGGAGCCCATAGAGCCAGAGCGCGACGCATGGATTGCGTCGCTGACCAACGACATCCATCCCGATGCCACATCGCCGTTGCAACTCACCCGCAGCGATTACTTCGTCGGCAACCTCGATCAGGTGTTAGCTAATACTACTGCCGACCACCTGCGGAGGGCGCTATTCTTGCCTTGGCGCTACGATGATCCTTTGAGCGGCCAATCGCTGCACGTTGACCCCACTGAGGATCGCCGACATGCTTACCAATGGAATCAGCCGAGCGGTGACCCGAATCGTAACAAGTCAGGAAATATGCTTGGCGCGAACCGCCTTGCAATTGAATCCCTACCCCTCTTTCTCGGTCTTCCGTCGACGAATGCGGCGCGGCTCTTGATGACCGGATGGACTGGCGTTCGCTCCGACGACGCAACATGGACTTGGCCGATCTGGGAAGTCCCGATCTCGCTTGAGGTCGTCAAAAGTGCCATATCGCTCGCCGACTTACAGGCAATTAACCAGAAGCCCGATTGGCTCATTCCTGTCGGAATACGCGCCGTCTATCGAACCCGTCGTATTCTGGTTGAGAAGACTCCAAATCTGACCCCCGCTATTTGTGTGATATAGAGCGCTCGTGACCGGCGCCGGGCGGCATTGCGGATTCGGCTTTATGGCGGCATTGAACGAATAAACCTTGCGTTGCGACCCCGGCGAACTACACTTCATCCTGCCACGGAGGGTTGTGCTCGGTCGCTGCTAAAGGGCGAAAGGGTTCAACCGTGCGAAATACGTTTCTCGTGTGCTACGATATTTGCGACGATAAGCGGCTGCGCAAAGTCTTTAAGACCATGCGCGATTTCGGCGACCATCTGCAATACTCGATCTTCGAGTGCCAGTTCACCCCCGTCGACCTGGCCAAATGCCGCCATGTGCTGGGCGAGCTCATCAAGTATAACGAAGACCAGGTGCTGTTCGTCGATCTCGGGCCGACCGAAGGCCGCGGCGAACGTGTGATCTCCGCACTCGGAAAGCCCTACGTCAGTCTCGACGCGCCGTGCATTGTCGTCTGAATCGCCGCCATGCGAGGATCAGCCGAAGAATAACTCCCATTTGTTTCGAGTTCCGTCAACCCCACGCTCCGGTCGCTCACGCTCCCGGCTCGCCACAAGAGTAACTTTCGGCGTTTTCCCGGCTCGCCAGAAGTTCCGCAAATGCAAAAGAGACTGCTATGTCGACGGCTACGCAACTCGACGACGGTGCCGCCGAATACATGCCGGCCCGGATGCTCAATGAGTTCGTGTATTGCCCGCGACTGTATTTCTACGAGCACG
Source organism: Pirellulales bacterium (assembly GCA_036268995.1). Classification (GTDB taxonomy): domain Bacteria; phylum Planctomycetota; class Planctomycetia; order Pirellulales; family PNKZ01; genus DATATB01. The sequence continues at coordinate 10,698 of DATATB010000173.1, forward strand.
TCGAGGGCGTGTTCGCCCATAATCGCGAAACGGTCGAAGGGGCGTTGCGGCATGCAAAGGTGGACGATGGCAAGGGCGAACTGACGCCTGCCGGAGAACTGTCGGCCGAGGATTCGATTCATGCCCGCAGTGTGACGCTGTCGAGCGATCGCTACGGCCTGATCGCCAAAATGGATTTGGTCGAGGCCGACGAAGGGGCCGTGATCCCGGTCGATTACAAGCGCGGGAACCCACGCACCGGCGGCCACGATGGCGGGCTGGAAGTGTGGGACGCCGACCGTGTGCAGTTGGCCGTGCAGGCGCTGGTGCTGCGCGACAACGGCTATCGCTGCGACGAGGCGATCGTCTATTACGTGGCGACCAAGCAACGCGTGCGCGTGCCGATCGACGAAGCGACGGTCGCGTGGACGCTGGACATGTTGCGGCAGGCCCGCGAGGTGGGCGGCAGCCGGCGCATTCCGCCGCCGCTAGTCGACAGCCCGAAATGCCCGCGCTGCTCGCTGGTGGGCATCTGTTTGCCCGACGAGACGACGGCCCTGCAACTGCATCAACCGGCGACCAAAAGCCGGCAGCAAACGCTGTTTGACGTGGGCGAGACGGCCGGTGCCGAGTCGGCCGGGGGCGACCAGCGCGAAGTGCGGCGGCTGCTGCCGGCCCGCGACGATCTGCGGCCGCTGTATTTGAACAGCCAGGGGTTCCGCGTGGGCAAGAGTGGCTTCGTCCTCAAGGTGCAGGACAAAGACAAAGTGGTGCAAGAAGTTCGCATCAACGAAATCTGCCAGCTCAGCCTCTTCGGCAATATTCAACTGACCACGCAAGCCATCCAGGCCCTGTGCGAGCAGGAGGTGCCGATTGCCTACTTTTCGATGGGCGGCTGGTTCTACGGCGTGACCCACGGGCTGGGCGTTCGCAATATTTATCTGCGCCGCGAACAATTTCGCCTCGCCGACGTGCCCAGCTTCTGCCTGCGCCTGGCCCGGGCGCTAGTGGCTGGCAAGATTCGCAATCAGCGGACGCTCTTGCAACGCAATCATATCGAGCCGCCGCCCGCGGCACTCGTGCAGATGAAATGTGCCATGGACGATGCCGAGCATGCCACATCGCAGGAAGAGCTGCTGGGCATCGAAGGCAATGCGGCCCGGGTGTATTTCCAGAACCTAGCGGGCATGATCAAGCCCGACGATCGATCGAGCGAGGCGAATCTCACTTTCGATTTCAACGGTCGCAATCGTCGGCCGCCGCGCGATCCGGTGAACGCGTTGCTGTCGCTGGCATACAGTCTGTTGGCCAAGGATCTGACGATCGTCTGCCACGCGGTCGGCTTCGATCCGTTTTTGGGCTTCTATCATCAGCCGCGGTTCGGGCGGGCCGCATTAGCCCTCGATCTGATGGAACCGTTTCGCCCGCTAATTGCCGACTCGGCCGTGCTGAATGCCATCAACACGCGGATGGTGACGGCTCGCGATTTCGTGCAGGCCGGCAATTCCGTGTCGCTGACGCCGGGCGGGCGAAAGGGGTTTTTCCGGGCGTATGAGCAACGGATGGACACGCTGGTCACGCACCCGGTGTTCGGCTACCGTATCAACTACCGGCGAGTTCTGGAGATTCAGGCCAGGTTGTTGGCGCGCGTGCTGACCGGCGAACTGGGCACGTACCCGGTATTCACCACGCGTTGAACCTAAGGGCGTGATCTTTGGCAATTCGCAGTCCACAAAGTTTTTTCGAGAAATGGCCCTGCGAGCGGCGAGGTGCGTAAACAAACCCGCCGACCGCTCGCAAGCAGTTAAGGTGAGATTGCAGTATGATTTGCGACCGCGCAAAAACGCTTGGCGAGCCGAATGACGCGAGGAGCGCCGGGGCACTCGCAAATCGCTTCCCGCCTCGTTTCACCGCAACGAGTTGCGAGGACAGGCCTTCCGCGGCCAACAGGCCGCGGCCACATTGAAGCGCTTCCCGGCGGTCCTTGGGTATCTCGACCATCTACCCTTCCGCGGCCAACAGGCCGCGGCCACATTGAAGCGAACATCATGTACGACCCGGACAACACGGCGCATGCCGCCTTCCGCGGCCAACAGGCCGCGGCCACATTGAAGCGTGGAACAGGCAGTGGTATTCAATGGCAGCGGGCACGCCTTCCGCGGCCAACAGGCCGCGGCCACATTGAAGCATACCGGCCGCTACGCGCAATGCCCTTGGGCCAGCACCTTCCGCGGCCAACAGGCCGCGGCCACATTGAAGCATTGCAGTCTGTCTAAAGGCCCACCAGTGGCTTTATCCTTCCGAGGCCAACAGGCCGCGGCCACAT
>DATATB010000174.1:0-13535 GCA_036268995.1 Pirellulales bacterium
ACGATCAATCATTGCCAAACGGCGACCAAACGCAAAACCACCACGCTTCGCTAGCAGAAGGCTAAGCCGAGAAAAGGCAACCAGTTCGCAACGAATTACGCGACTCATCACGATGCCGGAAACCTGGGTAAAGACAAGGGCTTACGCCCTTGGCTAACGACTTCGGCCCCTTCAGGGCCGGTCACGATTTACTCGTCGCACTCACCTGCTACGCTGATTCTCAAGCGTGCCGGGAGCAAAACTGGTCAGGTTGTCTCGCTCGTCTGGATCGTAGTCGCGGCTGGGATTGCTGAATTGATCGCGCTCGTAATAAGTCGTGCCGGATGGGTACATGGGAAGCCGAAGTTGCAGCGCATTCTCTCGGCTGCTGTAACGCAGATCGTCACCGGCAGTGATGATTTGCACGCTCAGCGGATTGATCCATGAGATCGCCTCCTGGCTACCCGACATTGCGGCCGGGTAGGGGACGGCCAGGCCCCAGCGGTCGCGCAGTTGAATGGATTTGGCATTCCCGCCGACAGCCCCAATCATTGGATATCCGCTGTACCGGCAAGGCTCGGTTGCCGCCTTCCAAGCGGTGTACAACCTCGCATCGAAATACACGTACGGCGGCACATCGGCTACTTTTTGACCCGTCGTGGTCGGAGGGACATACTCGAGCCAGCCATCGTCGTCATGGTCTGTCAGCCTCGACTCGTCGAAGTCGAACAGCGGCGGCCTGCGCCGCTTAGCAGACTCCGCCCAAGGCTCGTCTGGTAACCGTCGGAGTGCAAACGGGGTCGCCGGATTTTGGTCAAAGCCAATGAGCTTCTTTGGAGCGATTGGCTTGCCTTTCGCATCAACCGGGCCCGGAAATCCAGCGAGCCAGAACACGAGCGCTTCGGCCTGATCGAGGGTGTCCAGATCGAGCGGGCGCACTAGGCCGGACGCATCACGAAAGTTGTGCGCCGGCTCCCCAGCACTGATGGCCTGTCGCACGGCCGAATAGCTGCCTGCCATACATCTCCGATACGCTTTTCGCAAATGCTCATTAAACCGAGCGTCACGATCGTTCCTCGAGCTTGCCCCCATGCAAGGCGGGAACGCCCCGCGCCACTCTCTGTATGACTTCATGGCAGATGTTAGCATCTGCATCTCGGCAGAAACGGGCGGCTCGGGCCGTAGGCTACAGATCACGTGGCTTACGGTGAAGCCGCGCATCGCGATGCTGACGACAAATAATGCGGCAACGCCGACGAAAACGGCTCGCCCTGCCCGAGACTCGCAATACTGGCTGCTCATACCTCAATTCTCATCGTGCGAACTCCCGGCTGCAACATCAGGAGCCACGGGACTCCCCAGGCTTACTCCCGGGGGCTCGCCACGGGCCGGAATTGCGCGTCAAATCGCGCGTCAAATCGCTTGACAAGATGGGGCCGGATGACGGAGTCTGGGGGACTGTCAGAAACCAGCGTTCGCACACCATACTGCCGGGGCAAACCGGATGCACCGAAACACGCCTGCCGCCAAGGGCAACGACCGCCAGCTCGACCTGGAGATCAAAGACGCGACCGTCATCTTTGACTCGATTTGGGAGAGCCTCGAGGAAGAGGTCGGCCACGAAAATCTGCGATTTCCCAAGGAAATCATCCTGCTGGGCGGAGCGCCGGGCGCGGGCAAAGGCACGCAGACCCAGTTCATCATGCAAGCCCGCGGACTGACGCGGCCGGCCATCGTCATCAGCAGCCTGCTGACCTCGCCCGAGGCTCAGAAGATCAAGGACCGGGGCGGCATGGTGGGCGATACGGAAGTGATCGGCATCCTGTATCGCAAGCTGCTCGAGCCGCAATACCGCGACGGCGTGCTGCTCGATGGCTTTCCGCGAACGCAGGTGCAGGTGGAATGCCTCAAGCTGCTGGTGGACCAGATCAACCAGCTACACAACGAGTTCGAGAACACGCCGCTGGCGATTCATTTTCGCCGGCCGACGATCCATGCCATGGTGCTGTTCGTCAGCGAGCGGGTAAGCATTGAGCGGCAGATCCGGCGCGGCGAGCAGATCGCCGCTCACAACCAGGAGGTCGAGGAGTCGGGCGTGGGCACCAAGCTGACGCTGCGCCTCACCGATCTCAGCGAAGAAGCGGCCCGGGGCCGGTATCGCGTGTTCAAGGAGCAAACCTGGGACGCGCTGCAATCGCTCAAGGACATTTACCACTATCACCTCGTCAATGCCGAAGGGCCGATCGAAGAGGTCGAGACCAACATCCTCAAGGAGTTGCAGTACCAGAGCTCGCTGGAGCTGGAGCCGCGCACCTACGACCGGCTCAGCCCGTTGCCGCTGGCCGAAGAAATCATCCTGCACGCCCGGCAGGAGCTGGTTCGCCGGCTCGACAGCTATGAGCTGGAGCAAACCGAGCTGTTCGTCCGCACGGTCGAGCTGATCAAGAACAAATTCATGCCGATCGTCGCCCGGCACGCGCTCTCGGGCCGGGCCGTGGTGAACTCCGAGGACCCGATCTTTCACGATCCGCTGGCACTCTCGATGCTGATCGATATATTTTCGGAGCGCGGCTTTCACGCCGTCGTCGACAAGCACATCCAGGAGATTCCCGAAGAAGTCGATCTGCGCACCGGCCAGGTGCGGCGGCGAATGAAAGCCGTCTTCCGCATCCAGATCAACTTCAAAGGCTCAGAAATCCGCCGCGGATAGGGAAAGAAGAAGAAGAAGAAGAAGAAGATCGACCACGGATTTCACGGATGGCACGGATAAGAAAAAAATCCGTGATATCCGTGTCATCCGTGGTCAATTTTTTTTACGCAAGAAGAAGGGCTGACCACGGATTTCACGGATTTCACGGATGGCACGGATAAGAAAAGATAAATCCGTGATATCAGGTGATCCGTGGTCAATTCTTTTTTGGCGATTTACTTGCCGCCGATGCTGACGAGGTGGGAATAGGTGCGGAGGTACATGCGGCCGCCGGAAATGGCGGGGGTGCTGCGGCTGTCTTCGCCTAGTGGATTGCGCGAGACGAGATCGTATTTTTCCGTGGCCGAGAGCACGACGACCGTGCCGTCTTCGGCAATGCAATACAAATGGTCGCCGGCGCACACGGGCGAGCCGGAATAGTTGCCGCCCACGCGCTTCTGCCATACCGGCTTGCCGGTGCCGACTTTGACGCAGCTCACGATGCCCTTGTCGCTCCACATGAATAGCAGGCCGCGCGTGGCCAGCAAGGTCGGCACGTAGGGCGCGCCGTCGGTGAGCTTATACTCGAGCTTGGGATGGTCGCTCGGCCGGACCGCGGCCACGTAGTTGCCGCCGCCGCCCGAGCCGCACGTGCCAAACACCAGGCCGTCGGCAATCACTGGCGAACTAACGCTGCGCTTGTTAAAGACCGTCAGCTCCCAGTTGGTATGGCCGGTGTAAGGATCAATGCCGCTGATGCCGTGGGCCTGGCTATTGAAGATCAGCTCGGCCGACGGCTTGCCCTCGTCGCGCACGCAGGGCGTGGAGTAGGCCACCACCGCGCTGGTGCGATCGACGCGCCACACGGTCTTGCCGTCGCGGCAGCCCACGGCCGTCAAGAAGCTCGGGCCGTCCTGGTCGTTGCCCAGCACGACCATGTCGCGAAACACGATCGGCGAGGTGCCGCCGCTGTGCTGACTGACAAACGGCCCCAGGCTCGTGCGCCAGGCCTCGCGGCCGTCGTGATTCAGGGCCATCAGCGTATATTCTTCCGGCGCGGTCCACGACACATAGACATGGTCCTGATCCACGGCCGGCGTGCTGCTGGCAAAGCTGTTTCGCAGGTGCTTGGGATGCACGGCCGAAGAATAGTTGTGCTTCCACAGCACGTGCCCGTCTGCGGCGCTCAGGCAAAGCACGATCCGCTCGGCCGTGTCTTCGTTGGCGCTGGTGACAAACACCTTGTCGCCCCACACCACGGGCGACGAATGGCCAATGCCCGGCAGCTCGACGCGCCAGTTGTAGTCCGATTCGGTCCACTGGGTGGGCACCGACTTGGCCAGGCTGATGCCCGTGCCATTGGGCCCACGAAAACGCGTCCATTCCTGGGCGTGTGCCGACGAAACCAGGCACAGCAGGGTCGCCACCGACAGGCAGCCACGAACCGAGAATGCAGGCATGAAAAAAACTCGCTGAGGCGGGAAGTTCTTGCGGAAGGAGAATTACGGCAATCTTGTTTTGGCATCCAACGCCCGCCGCTCGTCCACCGTAGTCATCCCGCTCCGTCGGGATGAAGAGCGCGACGGACGGCGCTCCGTGCGTCCAGCCGAGTCGCCTTCGTCTCGCGGAGCGAGACGCCTACGGTGATGCGTTCTAGCGGCCGCGACCCCAATCGTAACCGAGCCGCAATCGCGACGCTACTCGCCCTGCGGCCGGTTGACGAGCACGACGCGCAAGTCGCAGACATTCGTATGCGTCGGCCCGGTTTTGATCAGCGAGCCCAGCGCGTCGAAAAACGTGTAGGCGTCGTTGCGCAGCAGGTAATCGTGCGGATCGAGCTGCCGGGCATGCGCCGCGCGGATCACGTCGGCATCGACCCAAGCGCCGGCCGCGTCGGTCGGGCCGTCTTCGCCATCGGTGCCGCCGGAGAGCAGCACGATCTCGTCGCCGCCGGCCTCGGCTAGCACTTCCAGCCCCGCGAGCACCAACTGTTGATTGCGTCCTCCGCGGCCACGCTGGGCCGCTGCGACCAGCCGGACCACTGGCTCGCCGCCAGTCACCAGGCATTGCGGCCCGGCGCCGCTGCGCATAGTCAGCGCCATCCGCGCCAGATGCTGGCCCACTTCTTCGGCCGGCCCTTCCATCGAGCGCGCCGAGTCGAGGGCATGCGTGTAGCCCAGCTTTTCGGCCTGCTGCCCGGCCGCGTCGACCGCCAGCGCATTGTTGCCGATTACCAGGTTCGTCACGCGACATTTGGCCGCCGGCGTGGCCGATGCCTTCGCCCACAGGGAATCGAACACCGCCGGCGAAATCCCGGCGGCGCGAGACCCGTAGCGCTCGAGAATCTCGAGCGCCTCGCCGGCGCTGCCGAGACCTTCGATCGTGGGCCCGGAGGCGATCAGATCGAGCGGGTCGCCCAACACGTCGGAAATGATCAGCGTGAACATGCGGCCGGCGGGGCAGGCCCGCGCCAGGCCGCCGCCTTTGATGCGGCTGAGCTGCCGGCGGACGCGGTTCAGCTCGGCAATGTTCGCGCCGGCGGCACTCAGATGCCGGGTCACGGCCAGCTTGTCGGCCAGCGAAATGCCGGTGATGGGTGCAGGAAGCAGCGCACTGCCACCGCCGGAAATCAAGCAGATGCAGACATCGGCCGCCGACATCGATCCGACCAGCTCCAGGATCTTGTCCGCGCCGGCCACGCCTTCGGCCGTCGGCTCGTTGACGCCGGCGGGCCGGGCCGCGTGCAGATGAATGGCCCGCAGCGGCCGCAGGCAATCGGCCGGCACGTTGAGCCAACCGGTCACGCGTTTGGACTCGAGCACTTGCGGCCCCAGGGCCTGCTCCAGTCCCGCGGCCATGCCGGCCCCGGCTTTGCCTCCGCCGACGACGAGGATGCGGCCGATGGCCGCCAGGTCGACGGCCTCGGCGCCGATGAGCAAGCGGCCGCCTTTGACCTGAACGTGCTCGGCTACGAGGCGCTGGGAGTCGACCGCGTCGACGCCGCTTTGCCAGATGGCCAGCGCGTCGGCACGCAACTGAGCAAGCGAACGATTCATCGCATCAACCCACGTGGGGCGATGCCTGGCCCGCGTCGGGCGTCGCATCGTCGGTCGCGGGCGGTGGCGGCAGTTCGAGCAAATGCAGCAGCGCCGGCACCGCGGCACTGGCCGCAGGCCCGATCTGACCCAACGCCCGAGCCGCCCCGCGGCGGACTTCTTCATTTTCGTCATTGAGCGCCCGGCTCAGCTCCGGCACGGCCGGCTTCGCATCTGCGCCGATCAGCGCCAGCGCGTGCGTGGCCTGTGCCCGAACCCCGGCATCAGGATGTGACATGGCCTTGATCAGGGCCGGCACGGCGTCGCGACCGATCCGCCCCAAGGAGTCGGCGACCGTTTCTTGCACGGTGAACACGCGAATAAACGGCTCGCTCAATTGCGGCGGCGGCGCGCCAAAAGCCACTTCCACTTCCGTGGGGCTGACCTTGTACGCGGTCGTGCGCGAACGCAGGTCACGCAGCATCTCGGCCTTGCGGGCATTGGAGACCCCGCCGCCGCAGCCGGACAGGCCCAAGGCGACGATGCCGACCGTCAACAGCAGTGTTGCGTGTGCTTGCCGCATGGCCCAGACTCCCCCGGTTCGGTTCATGGCTTCGACTTGCAATCTTAACATCTTCGCAGCCAAGAGCTAAACAGTTCGGTCGGCCGGCAGCCATCCAGCTAGCTCCCGGCGGCGCCGGCAGACCGCCACCGCGTCGGTTCGTAACGATTGTGCCGCGGAAGGACCCCGGCTCCGCGTGCATTGCCATCGGTCAGGCTTCGGCCATGGCTCGGGGTTTGGCACGCCACAGATGCCAACATTCCTCGAGATGGGCTACCAAAACCTTCGGCCGGGGCTTGAAGAACGGCTCGCCGACTTCTCGGGCCTGCTGCTGAAGCTCGTCGCGGCGGAGGTCAATCGTGTGCTGCAAATCTCCGGTGAGTTTCCGCTCGGGAAATGCCTGTTCGTCGTCGAGCCTGGCGCGCAGCACGGCCAGGTCATGGTCCTCGCCCAAACGATCGCCCAGCGTTTTCATTCGGCCGACCAGCTCGTCGATCACCAGCGGCCAGACTGGGCGCAGCGCTTCGAGCTGATAGCGCAGATATTTTGCCTGCTTGCGCCACTGGTGCAGATGCTCGTTGGAAGGCGACTTGTGGGCCGCTGCGCAGGCGTCTTGGCCGCTGCGATAGACTCGCTTGATTCCAGATGCCAGAACCGACCAGCTACGGCCGGTCCTCGGCCAGTCGTCGATGCGGTCCAATCCCGCCTGCAACGACTCGCAAATCGGCTCGCGCGCTTCCTGCCGCTGGAATACCTGGCGGCAAGCTTCGTCTTTTTGTGTGGCCAGCGCGGCGCGAATCGCAGCCAGCGGCTGCGGATCCCGGCCGAGGCGGCGGACGAACTGATCGAAAGTTTGGATGAGCACTTCCGCGTCGCGGACTTCCGTCAGCGGTCGGGCCGCGTCGCGATAGCTTTCGTTTTCGCGATGATAGACGGCAGAGCCCAAGGCGTCGCGCACCAGCCGCAGCAAGGCGCGCGTGCGCTTGAGCCGCTTGCGAACGCTGTGGACGACTTCACTGGACAAGGCCGCGCCGTGGTCCGAGCCTTTGCACGCCTCGGCCAGGGCCTTGGAAACCTGGCGACATGCCAGCCGGCGGATGCCCTTGGTCGCCGATTCATCCGGTTTCAACGTGCCAGCCATTTCCCATCCTCCCTGAGCCCACTCTGCATGAGCCGGACGCCCAGCCAGCTACGAATTGCCGGCCTGCTTGCGGCGGCGCAGGGCCTCGGCGATCAGCTTTTCGGCTGCGCTCGCACCCCGGCGAGCAATCGGCTTGAATTGCCGCCCCTCCGACTCATTATACGAAACGAAAAAATGTTCGATCTCGTCCAGCAAGCTCGAGCCAAGATCGTGCATGTCGCGCGCTTCGGGTAGGTTGTAAGGCGTTTCGATCACCCCCACCAAACGGTCATTACGCAGCGTTTTGCCACGCTCGGTCTGCTCGGCTTCGATTACGCCCAGTAGCCGTACTGGCAGCAAACTGCCCACGGCCGTCGGCTCGTCGGTCAGCACCAAAATGTCCAGCGGGTCGCCGTCTTCGGCCCGCGTCGACGGAATGAAACCAAAATCAAAGGGAAAGGACGCCCCGGCCGGCAGCATCTTGCTCAGCCGGAACAGCTCGAAATGATCGTCGTACTTGAACTTATTGCGCGTGCCGCGCGGAGCTTCGACGATGACATTCAGCAGTCCCGTCTTCGGATCGCGCGCCGGCACCATTTGTGACACATTCATGCCGCCCCCGTCCTGGCCTCGACGTTTGCCGGATTGTCTGCGGAAAGTCATTCCACGGATGCAACGCGAATGCCAAAGCCAGCCAATCGGCCCGGCAGAAGGAAATGGCAGGCAGGCTAAAACGCGGAGGGCTGGGGCACCGCGGTTTATGGCCGGGCGATGACCTGTGACGCGAACAGCGATTGCCGATTCAAGTCGCTGACTTGTTCGTTCAACGTCCAGAAATCGTACAGGTAGCCGAGCCCGAACAAGCCGCCGGTGAACAGGTAAAGGATGCCGGTGATGAACTTGCCCATGTAAAATCGATGCACACCGAGGAAGCCGAGAAACGTGAGCAGGATCCAGGCCACGCTGTAATCCAGCGGGCCGGCCTGATAGCGCCTTTCCGCCCTGCGCTGCATGCCGGGCATCAGAAACAAGTCGATCAGCCAGCCGACGACAAACAGCCCGAGCGTGAAAAACCAGATCGTCCCCGTGATCGGCTTGCCATAGTAAAAGCGGTGCGCGCCGGTAAAACCGAACAGCCACAGCAAATAGCCCATCAACAGCGAATGCGTCTCATTTTCGCGATAGCCGGTCGACATGCAGGGAGCCTCGGGGCAGAGCGGGATGGGTGGCTTCACTTAGATTTTTCACCGGGCGCTATCTTAGCCAGTGCGTGGGCAGCCGCCGAGCGGAGTGCGCGATCGTCCGTCGCAAGCGCTCGTTGCAAGTCCGGCACCGCCGCGGTGGCATCCCGGCCGATGCTTGTGAGCGCATACGCCGAGCAGAGCCGCACTAGCTCGTTCTCGTCCGCCAGATGTCGCGCAAGTGCCGGCACGGCACGTTTCGCTTGGAGACCGAGATTGCCCAGTTCGCGCGCCGCGTTTTCGCGTACACCGGGCTCGGGGCTTTCCAGTGCCCTGATCAGCGCCGATAGCTTCAGGCCGGCTCGATCGATTCTCTGCAAGAGCCTGTCAGCAACCGCGCGCGTCTTGGGGTCACCCTTTTCTTCAATCTGCTCAAGTAAATGGAAGGCGCCTGAGTCGACGTCGGATAGCGCCCGGGCGAGATCGTCAGTTCCAGGCCACGACGAGACGACGCTGAGGACATCCAACAATTCTGGCGTTGGCTCAAGCCCCCACAACCGGAGTGCCGCAGTCCGGCGAGCTTCTTCGTCCCCATGCGCGGCGAGCTTTCCGAGCAGGGTCCGGACATCCGGGTCGGTTGTATCCCGAGCCGTAATCACGTTCAGCGCACAACGTCGCGCCTCGGACCTCCCTTGGTAAACGGTCTCCGCCAGCGAACCAAGGGGAATCCTGTCCTTGGAACCTCTTTGCACTAGTTCCAGCAGCGCGTCGTCCCTCGTTAACCGCTGTTTCAGGCAGTCGAGCAATGCCGACTCGACCGCTTTGGAGGGCACCCTGAGTCCGCCAAGTCCGGAGATGGCCCGCAGTCGAACGGTCAGGCGTTGATCCGCCAGCGCGGCGACTAATGCAGGAACAATCTGCGCGGCAACGACCGCTTGTTGGTCGACCGGCAGTTCACGACCGATTTTGCCCAGCGCCGAGACCGCACAACGGCGGACGGCCGCCACCGACTCGCGGGCCGCGATTTCCAGCGCTGCAATCCCGGCGAAGCCGTCTTTGCCGCGCGCCCCGAGTTCATCGCATGCCAACCGCCGCAGCTCTGGATCGCTGCCTTTCAACATGTCCAGCAGCTTTGGCACCGGCACATTACCCCAGTTGCTGCAGCCCCCCGGATCGAAGGACGCATGGATGGATCTATGTTGGACGGTCGCTGGAGCCGGTGCCGCCCCCGGTTGCTGACCGAGCACGGGAAGATCGAAGATCGGCGATCTGGGCCGATCATCAATCAGCAATGTACGTTGCGCGATTGCTTGAGGGTTGTCCGTTTCCTTGCCCGCAGCAAACTGGTCGTGCCCAGCAACGACCGCCAGAAGAACGCACAGGCCAGCCAGGCGCGTGAACATGGCGAAAACCACTTAGTTGAGTGGCAAGTGTTCCCAGCGTGTCAGTGTAGCAGTCTGATTCGGGTGGCGACAGCAAAGTCCTCGGAGTCGTGCAGTGAAGGCGAGCCGACTGTACGAGCTTTACCCCTCACCCCTGACCCCTCTCCCGCAAGGGGAGAGGGGAGGACGAGGAAACGGCCGGCTTTGGCCGCGGCTTTTGCGCCGGTTTTTTCGCTGGCGGGCGGACGGGGAAGTCGGGCGAATCGGTGTGGGCGGCGGCGAGTAGCTTGTCGATCTTGGCGATAACGTCGGGGTGCTCGGCGGCGATGTCGTGCGACTCGCCTAGATCGGTGGCGAGATCGTAGAGTTCGATCGGACCGCCGAGCTTGGAGCGCACGGCCTTCCAATGGCCCATGCGCAGGGCTTGCTGGAATCCGCCTTCGTAAAACTCCCAATAGAGATACTCGTGCGGCTGCTGGGGCCGGCCGGCGCGCGCTGCGCCCAGCAGCTCGGGCAGGATCGAAATGCCGTCGAGCTTGGGCGGGACCGCGGCGCCGGACAATTCGGCGGCGGTCGGCAGAAAATCCCAGAAGGCCCAAGGGAAGGCGTCGACCCGGCCGGCTTCGATGCGGCCCGGCCAGCGCACAATCGTCGGCACGCGAATGCCGCCGTCGTGCATCGACCGCTTGTAGCCTTTCAGCGGTCCCGAGCTATGAAAGAACGCCGGATCCGCTCCACCTTCGCGATGCGGGCCATTGTCGCTGCTGAAGAATACGATCGTGTCGTCGGCCAGCCCCAGCTTGTCGAGCCGCGCCAGCAGCCGGCCGACGGCGGCATCCAGCCGCGTGATCATGGCCGCATGGTTCCGCTGCGCCTGCGGCCAGTCGTCGTCCGAATAGGGAGCGTCGCTGGGAACTTCCATGCCGCGATCGCGGGCCTCGTTGTTGGCGTGCGGCAGCGTGAAGGCCAGATACAGGAAGAACGGATCCTGCCGGTGATAGTCGAGAAAATCCAACGCCTGGGCCGCGAACAGGTCGTGCGAATACTGCGCCCGCTGGGTGGCCACGCCGTGCGGCGCCACGTTGCCCGTGATCGGCACCAGATGATCGTTCTGCCACAGGTACTCGGGATAATAATTATGGGCATGCTTCTGATCGAGATAACCAAACCAGGAGTCAAAACCTTTGAGATTAGGCGTGCCCGTCGAGCCGGCTTCGCCCAAGCCCCACTTGCCGACGATGCCGGTGGCGTATCCGGCCCGGTGCAGCACTTCGGCCACCGTCGTGTCTTGCGGCCGGAGCGGGACCAGGGCATTGCCGCGTACCCGGCCGTGGCCGGTGGTCAGCCCGGTCATCAGCGCACAGCGCGACGGCGCGCAGACCGTCGAGCCGGCATATGCATCGGTAAAGCGGACGCCCTCGGCCGCCAGCCGATCGAGGTTCGGCGTCTTCACCAGCTTCTGCCCATAGCAGCCCAGGTCGCCATAGCCCAGGTCGTCGGCAAGTATTAGTACGATATTCGGTCTACGCGCCGATTCGGCACATTCCGCCGTATTTTCGGCAGATATTGACAGGATCGTCGGGACCGCAACAATGATTCGTGTAGCTATTCTGTGTAGTAAATGACCTAGTAAATTATGGGGGTGGGATAATTGCCCCCTGCGTGACATCGGAAACATGATGAAACCTCTTCCCCGATATTTTGCGACGTCCGTAAGCAGCTTCGCGGGCTACGAAGGACTCGTCTGACAAAAACCGATCAGCAATTAACGATCCTGGCAATATCGGGTCTGGATCCACGCGGGTCAACTTTTCAATCGAGGAACTTTTGATGGGACGACCTCGCAAGAAGCGACGACAAGGGCACGGCGCAGCCTGGCACTGGAAGCAAACGGACTGCTGGTACTACACGCTGCCCGGGACCAAGAAGCGAATGCCGCTGTTTGACGACCAGGGCCAACGAATCCGTGGCAAGGGCAACCAAGAGGCTGCCGAGCGGGCCTGGGCGCAAGTCAAGGTAACCGGCGCCGTGTACGGTGATGCGGTTGCGAATGAGGAATGGCTGGTTGCCCGAGTCTGCTCGGAATACATCCAGTATTGCGAGCGCGGTCTTGCCGCCGGCACGATTAGTCGCGGGCACCGTGACGGCGCCACCGCATTTCTAAACGATCTTTGTGGGTTTTGCGGCGCGCTGCCGGTGGCGGAACTTAAAAAGGGCCACGTGCAGGAATGGATCGAGAGCCATACCGGCTGGCGATCTTCGGCCACGCACCGCAGCGTCATTGCGATCGTCCTGGCGGCCTTCAATCGCGCTGAGGAGATGTGCGACGTCCCTAATCCGCTTAAGGGCCTGAAAAAACCTGCCGCGCAGCCTCGACTGCAATCGTTTTCGGTCGAGGACGAAGAGACGCTCTATGGGGCAACAGAAGAATGCTTCCGAAATTTTCTGTTCGCCGCCATCCATACGGGCCTGCGGCCATTTTGCGAACTTGCTCAACTGACGGCCGAGCACGTTGAAGAGAACGACCGGGGCGTGATGTGGCGGGTCTATTCATCGAAGACCAAAAAGACCCGCAAGATTCCGGTCCAGAAGGCCGTGGCTACACTGACGCGACGACTGCTCGCCACTGCGCCGAAGGGCTCGGGCAAGCCACTGTTTCGCAACACGCAGGGCAACGCCTGGAAGCGCATGACGGGCGTCGTGCGGTTCCTGGCGCTCAAGCGGAAGCTCGGTTGGGACCAGAATCCAGCCAAGCAGAAATACTCCTGCTACACCTGCCGCCATACTTTTGCTCATCGCATGCTCTCGGGTCACTGGAACAAAGGCGCGGGTTGTTCGATCGAAACACTGGCGGAGCTGATTGGGGACACGCCGAAGGTTGCCTTTGACCATTATGGAAAAGAGTGGGGCCAGCACTACCAGGAGCCGCTGTGGGCGGCCATCGGCGCGGGCCAAAAAACCATGTCGACGGCCACTAGGGCCAAGCCCAAGAAGCCGGCATCGCGCCCAGTGCGTTCCAAATAGCATGCCGGAATCGAGGTAAACGTATTATGCCGTCGAGCCAAAAACCTCGCCGCCAGCGGCATGGTGCGGCCTGGCACTGGAAGCAGACCGATTGTTGGTACTACACGCCAAAGGGAACCAAGAAACGAGTCTCCCTGCTGGATGAAGAAGGCCGTCGTATTCGGGGTCAGGCCAACAAGCAGGCGGCCGATTTGGCGATGGCCCGGATGAAGCTGGCGACCGACTGGCGGCCCGAGGCCGAAGCTCTTGCGCCTTCGATGCCAGTGAGAGAACCGTGGCTGGTAGCTCGAGTTTGCTCCGAGTACCTGGCGTACCGCGAGCGGCGAGTGCAGTCCGGTTCGCTGGGTGCCGAACATCAGCAAAGCTGCGTGCGCTATCTGAATGAGCTGTGCAAATACTGCGGTGCGCTAACGGTGGGAGAGCTGAAGAAAGGGCACATTACGTTCTGGATCGAAAGCCATCCCAAATGGCGGCCTGCCACCCAGCGCAACGTGATCGCGATCGTGCTGGCGGCCTTTAATTATGCCCAGCGAGAGCAGGGCATCCGCCATCCACTCCGCGGG
>DATATB010000175.1:0-42104 GCA_036268995.1 Pirellulales bacterium
ACGATCAATCATTGCCAAACGGCGACCAAACGCAAAACCACCACGCTTCGCTAGCAGAAGGCTAAGCCGAGAAAAGGCAACCAGTTCGCAACGAATTACGCGACTCAGCACGATGCCGGAAACCTGGGTAAAGACAAGGGCTCACGCCCCTGGCTAACAACTTTCGCCCCTTCGGGGCTGGCCTGGCATTTTCCATCTACCGCCGCGATGCTCGCACTCGTGAGTCCCGGCACCACGATTATGCTCACCCCGGCGGCGGGTTGCCACCTGCCAGGCAAACTTCCAACCGAACAGCGCCGATCAGTCCACCGGCCAGGTGCTCCCGCCCCGGACGTAACTTGGCCGCTTCGGCGGGACTGCCGGCTGGACAATTCACGTCCACCAGCAGCTCATTGTGCGCGGCGAGTTGCGACGTGATGTCGAACCGGGCTGGCCGCGCATGGCCGTCGATCGTGCCCAAGGGCTGGCCGTTGAGCGTCGCATCGCCGTGCGCATCGACGCCGTCAATCGCCAGCCAGACTCGCTCGGTCGGGTCCAATTCGCTCGGCCAGTTAAACGTGCGGCGATAGCGCACTCGGCCGCGAAAGCCGCTGCCCAGCGTGCCGGACCAATCGCCCGGCACGTGCATGACGCCATTCAGGGCGTCGGGCCGCAGCGCCGCAGGTGATCGATCGACGAGCACCTCGTAGCCCCACAGTCCTCGCAGGCGAATCGTATGGGGATAATCCATCGGCGCTTGCCGGGCGTGTCAGTCGTCGGCCGGTTTGTCGTCCGCGTCGGACTGCGGCGCCCGCCCTTTATGCGGAATAATCGAAGCCAGGATGGCAATCGCCAACAGGCCCAGCACCACGAGTAGCGAAATCCATGCCGAGATATGCACCCCGACCGAAGGCAGCAGCATTTTAATGCCGACGAAGATCAGAATCGCGCTCAGGCCGTATTTCAGATAATGGAACAAATCCATGAAACCGGCCAGCAGAAAGTACAACGCTCGCAGGCCGAGGATCGCAAAAATATTCGACGTGTAGACGATGAATGGCTCTTCGGTGATGCCAAAGATGGCCGGCACGCTGTCGATGGCAAAGGCCACGTCCGTGCTCTCGACCACCAGCAGCACGAGGAACAGCGTGGTAATGACCCGGCGGCCGTTTTCGACCACCATGAACCGCTCGCCGTGCTCGTCGCGGCTGACCGGCAGCCAGCGCCGCGCCAGCCGCAGCACGAAGCCCTGCTCGGGATCGACCTGGTCGTCGTGCCGGATGAGCTGGATGCCCGAGTAGATCAAAAATACACCCAGCACGTACAAAATCCATTTGAACTGATGGATCAGTGCCGCGCCGATCAGCACGAACAACAACCGCATCACGATGGCGCCGAGAATACCCCAGAACAGGACGCGGTACTGATATTTCTTGGCCACCTTGAAGTAGCTGAAGATCACGGCGAAGACGAAGACGTTGTCCATCGACAACGACCATTCGATCAGATAGCCGGTGAGAAACTCGAGCGCCGCCTGGCGGCCGGCGGCCGGCCCGTTATGGTGCGAGTAGATGTACCAAACGACGCCGTCGAAGGCCACGGCCAGCGAGCACCAGATCAGCGTCGAGATGGCCGCCCCGCGCCATCCAGTCTCGCGCGACCGGCGATGGAACACGCCCAAATCCAGCGCGAGCATGGCGATGACAAAACCGCCGAAGGCAAACCAGTACCAAAGGGGGACATTTATCAAGTTGGGCTGCACAAGGTTGGTGACATGCGTAAGTGCAAAATGCCGGGCACGAGGACGCAACATCATAAAAGCTCATCGCCGGGCGGGCAACCGCAGGCGGCTGGCGTGCCGTAGCGGAAGTCGTGAGACTTCCGACGCAGCTACCATCGGACTCGGAATTCTCATGAATTCCGCTACCAGGCCACAAATCCCCCAGGTCCAGCCGCCGGCAACTCACCACCCACGAGTGACAGCATCTATACGTCGCGTGGCCCTTTGCAGCGATTTGGGCCTCGGTTACCCTGAATCGTTTGCTGAATTGCGTGGTCCGGCTTCCGTGCCGCGGCCGGCTGTTGCCTGGCGGCCCTTCTGGGTCGAAATCTGAGCGTATTGCATGAAAAATCTTTCCTTTTGGCTGCCGGCATGCATGGCCCTGGCCTGGGCATTGGCGGCCGGACCGGCGGGCCTGGCCCAGCCGCGGCCAGCGGTCGATGTCGCTGGCCGGCAGTACTCGGCGGCCGCTGCCCTGCAAAATCGCCAGCAATATGACCTGGCCGCCGGGGCCTGGGCCGATTTCGTCAAGCGCTATCCGCGCGATCCGCGAGCGATCCGCGCTCGCCATTACCTGGGCGTTTGCCTGCTCAAAGGCAAGCAGTACGCCCGCGCGGCCGACGTCTTTGCCGAGCTGGTCGCGACGGCGGCCCGACTGCCGGCCGAGAGTTTTCGAGTCGAGCTCGACGATGGCACGCAGACCGACTTACTTGAGCCGACGTACCTGTATCTGGCCGTGGCCCGTTACCGGCAGTCCGACGATCCGCAGACGCCCGCCGCCGATCGGCAGCGCTTGCTGGGCGAAGCTTTGGCTGCGCTCGACCGGCTGGGCGAGAAGTTTCCCAAGGGCAAATACCTGGCGCAGGCCGAGTTTTATCGGGGCGAAATCGCCTATGCCCAAGGCGACAAGCCGCGAGCCGTCGACGCCTACCGCCGCTTCCTTAAAGACCATCCGCACGACGCATTGGCCAGCGATGCCCTGTACGGCCTGGGTGTGGCCGAAGAAGAGACCAGCCAGGCAGTCGCTGCCGAAGCCACCTATCGCCGCTTTTTGCAGGGCTACCCGCAGCACGCGCTGGCCGGCGAGGTGGGCATGCGGATCGCCGAAATGGCCCTGGCCCAGCACAAGTTTGCCGAAGCCGAACGGGGCTTTGCGGCCGCTGCCGGTTTGAGCGGCTTTGCCCTGGCCGATTATGCCCTCATGCGGCAAGCGGCCAGTCTGCAAGAAGACAAGCAATACGTCCGTGCCGCCGAAGTTTACGCTTCGCTGCCCAAGCGATTTCCACAATCGAAATATCTGCCGGCGGCCCAACTTGCTGCCGGCAAATGCCTGTACATGGCCGGCAAATGGGCCGACGCCCGGCAGACGCTCGAACAGGTGATCGTCGCGGGCGGGCCTTCGGCCATCGAGGCCACGCATTGGCTCGCGGCCAGCGAGTTGAAGCAAAAGCGGCCCGCCGAGGCGCAGCAGATGCTCGATCAGGCGCTGGCCAAACTCGGCGATGGCCCGCAAACGGTGCAATTGCAATTGGACCGCGCCGATGCGCTGTTCGACCAGCCGAACAAAAAGCGCGAGGCCCTGGCAGCGTACGCCGCAATCGCGACTCGATATCCCCAGCACGAGTTGGCGCCACAGGCCGAGTATCTGGCCGCGCTGGCCGCCTTGGAGGCCGGCGACTACCCGCAGGCCAGCACGCGGGCCGACGAATTCCTCAAGCGGCACGGCTCGCACGCCCGCGCCGCGGCTGCCCAGTACGTCGCGGCCGAGAGCCGGCTGCTGGCAGGCCAGCCGGCTGGCGCCGCTCGCCGCTATGCCGAGTTGCTCAGCCGATATCCCGACCGCGACGAGGCGCCCACCTGGCGTCTGAGGCAGGCTTTGGCCCTGTTGCTGGAGCATCGGGCCGACGCCGCGCTCGAGGCGATCAAGCCGGTCATCAAGTCCGAAGGCGGCGGCGACCACGAACTACTGGCCGAAGCTTACTTTCTGCGCGGCAGCGCGTATCAAGAGCTGAAGCAATACGACCGCGCGGCCGAGTCGCTCGAAAAATCGCTCAAGACCGCGCCGCGCTGGCGGCAGGCCGACGAAACGTTGCTGGCCTTGGCTGCGGCCCAGCAGCAATTGGGCCGCACGAGTGATGCCCGCAAGCAGCTCGAGCGGCTGTTGGCCGAGTTTCCCGACAGCCGATTTCGCGACCGCGCGCAACTTCGCCTGGCCGAACTGGCGGCAGCCGCCGGCGACGATCGCGCGGCCGTGGCCGAGTATCGCCGGCTGCTGGCTGCCGATGCCGCGGGCAAGACGGCGCCGCAGGCCTGGTTTTCGCTGGCGTGGTCCGAGCTTCGCTTGGGCGCCCACCAGCCAGCCATCGAGGCGGTCGACACACTGCTGAAGAAGTTCCCGCAGGACGAACTCGCCCCGGCCGCGCACTATGTGCGCGGCTTGGCCCGCGAGGCCTTGCACCAGTACGCGCCGGCCGCCGAGGACCTGGAAGCCTTCTTGCGAACGGCCAAGGACTCGCCCGACCGCTCGAGCGCGCGTTACATGCTGGGCGTTTGCCAGGCAGCCATGTCGAAGCCGGGCGAGGCCGTCGCCACGCTCGAGGCCCTGCTGCGCGACGATCCGAAATGCGCCGTGGCCGACAAAGCACTGAACGAGTTGGCCTGGGCCTTGCGCGCGGCTGGCAAACCGGCCGAAGCGGCCAAGCGTTTCGAGCAATTGGCCCGCGACTATCCGGCCAGCAGCCTGGCGGCCGAAGGCTGGTTTCAACTGGGCGAGCAGCGCTACCAGGACAAGCAATACGATAAGGCAGCGCAAGCTTATTACATGGCGATGGAAAAGGCCGGCAAGACCGAACTCGGCGAGTCGGCCGCGCACAAGCTGGGCTTCGCTTACTATCACCTGAACAAATTCGCCGACGCGCGGCAGACGTTCTCCTACCAGGCCGTCACGTTTCCCTCCGGCCCGCTGGCGGTCGATGCGGCCTTTATGGAAGCAGAATGTTTGTTCAAAGAGCACAAATACGCCGATGCCCTGGCAGCCTATGACAAGCTGCCACCGCCCAAGCGCAGCGAAACGGGCGTGCTGGCCGGGTTGCACGCCGGCCAATCGCTCGCGCAGCTCGGACAATGGGACCGCAGCCTGAAGCGGCTCGAGCAAGCGGCGAAAATCGACCCGGCCTCTCCCTACCTGCCCGAAATTCTGTACGAAGAAGGATGGGCTCAACAGAATCTCTCGAAGCCGGACGAGGCCCTCAAGCTTTACGAGCAGGTGACCACGCAAACCGAAGGCGAGGCCGCGGCCCGCGCCCGCTTCATGATCGGCGAAATCCAATTCGAGAAGAAAAACCACCAGGAAGCGCTGAAGAACTTCTTCGAGGTGGCCTACGGCTATGCGTTTCCGCAGTGGCAGGCGGCGGCCCAGTACGAGGCGGGCCGCTGCTTCGAAGTGCTCGGCAAAAAGGACCAGGCCCGACAGTCGTATCAGGAAGTCGTCGACAAACATCCCGGCAGCCCGCAAGCAGCCCTGGCCCGCCAGCGGCTGACCGCCTTGGGTGGCTGAGGATGAACAACAAAAAGAATTGAACAGAAGGACGCAAAGGCCGCTAAGAAGAGTAAGACGAAGGGCGGGCACCGACTGGCAGTTTGAAGAACGTGCGGACGACCACGGCTTTCCTTCGCGTTCTTTGCGCCCTTCTGTTCAAATCAATTCAAGATCGACTTTCGAATAGGGTCTGCATGTTTGCTTCACGGATCGATATGGCGGTGGACTCGATGGAGCCGGCCGGCTGATGGCTTCCAAACCGGCCACTCTCGATCGCGAACCTACCAGCCACGGCGCCGATTTTGACGAGCAGCTCTGGCCGGTGAACGTGTTGCTGTTGGTCCTGGCCGCGCTGCTGGCAGGGCTGATCGTGGCCCGCGCCGATTTCCACACGCGCGACCCCTGGGCCAATGGCTACGTATACCTGGCCATCCTGGGCGGCGTCGTGCTGATCTTTTCCCTGGGCGCGGCCGTCTTGCGAAGCGGCCATCAGCGTCGCTTGCAACTGGCCGTGCTCGCCAGCCTGCTGCTGCACGCCTGGCTGTCGCTGGGCGTGCACGAGGTTCGACTTCCGCCAGCGGCCACCCCGCATCCTCGGGCAGACCGTGATCGCGAGTTGGTGAGCCTGCCGGATTATAATTTTCATCAACTCGATCGGCCCAGCGAAAAGCAGTTCTTCGAGCAGCCGCTCGATGCGACGGCCCTTCCGGTGATCGAAGCACCGCGGACGCAGCACCATCCGCCCGCGCCCCAGGTGATTCCCAAGACCAAGCCGACCAAGGTCGAACCGCTCCAGCCGCGGCCGGTCGAAATCGAGCGTGCCGATGCTTCGGCTCCGCACCGCGGCCAGCGTCTGGCCAGCCTGCCAAAGGCTGCCAACCGGCAAGTCGCAACGCTCGAGCCAGCCCTGGTTCCGCGCGACCGGCCCGCGGCCGCCCGCAGTCGACCGGCCGCTGTCGACGAGCCGGCACCGGCAGTAGCCCGCACTCGACCGGCCGTCGACTTGGAGCCGCGGTTGGCGATGGCCCGTTCGCCGCAAGCTGGCCAGCCGGCCGACCTGCGAGCCGCCCTGACTCCTCCCACGATCTCGCGTCCGGAGTCCAACCCAACCGGCGCCGGCAATCCGCCGCCGGCGGTTGATCGGCTGGCTCGTTCGGCGACCGGCAATTCACTGCCCGATCTGCAAGTACCCGTCGCGCCGGTGCCGGCTTCGAAACCTGGCACTTCGCCGACGGAGGAGCTTGGTCCATCGGCCAGCGCCACGGGCCGCACCTCACAGCCCGCGACCGCTGCCTCGATGTCTGCGCCGATTGGTTTGCCATTGGCCGGTCCCGGCTTCGAAGGCCCGACGCTGCCGATCGAATCACGCCTGGCAGGTAGCCCATCGGGTGTCGCAGCGCCCGGCTTCGAGCAGCCGCAATTGAACGCTCCGGCGCGCGCACGCCGCGACGACATGCCGCTGGCCGGCGACAGCGCAGTCGCCACGACGGCCGGTGGCCGGCCCACAGCGGCCGCGACGCCGTCTGGTCCGCCGGGCGACTTCGAGCCGGCCGCGGCCCCGCGCTCGCGCAGCGAACGAGCCTTGCCGATCACGGCCGGCGCGCCGACATCGGGCAGCTTCGACGACGGCCCGAGCCTCGGGCAAGTTCCCGGCGGCCCCGTCATGCGGCCGGACGCCGGGCAGTCTGATGGCCAGCCGGGTGGACGGCAGGGTGGACCATTGCTAGCGCCGAGTTTCGGCGTGCCCGGCGCCTTGCACAAACACGGGGCGGATGCACTGGTCGACGGCACTGCCGCGACCGGTCGATCCGTGGCCGCCGCGTCCGGCGAGCCATCGCGGCTGGCTGAACCCTCGGCCGGGCCGGTTGCACCGACAACCGGCCGCATGGCCGGCCCGTCTGCGCCGCTGCTGCCGAGTGCAGCCCCGGCTTCGGCCGGGCTTGCCGGCCCGCCCACGATCGAGCCGGGACTGCCCAGCCGCCGAGCACGGCCCGAAAGCAACCTGCTGGCTGCCAACACGCCCCGCATGATCCTCGAACGTTCGGGCGGTGAAGTGGCGATCGATAGCCGCGTCCGCGACACGGCCGTGCCGGGCTTGAAGCAGCGCGACCGCGCCGGCCGGAAATCGATCGCCGAGCAACGCGGCGGCAGCGTCGAGACCGAGCAGGCGGTCGAGCGCGGCTTGGAGTTTCTGGCCCGCTTCCAGGCCGAAGATGGAAGTTGGCGCTTGCACGACAGCATGCCGGGCTTCGACTATCCCGTCGCCGAAATTCCAAAAGTGCATTCCACCACAGCAGCCACGGGGCTCTCGTTGCTCGCGTTTCTCGGCGCAGGCTACACGCACACCGACGGGCCTTACCGCGTGCTGGTCGAGCGCGGGCTGAATCACTTGCTGGCCCATCAACGCGCCGACGGCGACCTCTACGAGCCGCAGGACGGGCTGTCCAATTCCAGCGCCTGGCTCTATAGCCACGGCATTGCTTCGATTGCCTTGTGCGAGGCGTACGGCATGACTCGCGATCGCCGGCTGCGCGAGCCCGCGCAGCGCGCGCTCGACTTTATCGCTGCCGCCCAGAATCCCGACGAGGGGGGCTGGCGCTACGCACCGGGACGCGGCAGCGACACTTCGGTGTCCGGCTGGCAACTCATGGCGCTCAAAAGCGGCGAGCTGGCGGGCTTGAAGGTGCCGCGCGATTGTTACTCCCGAGTGGCTCTCTGGCTCGACCATGCACAAATCGCCAGTGCCCAAGGTTCGCGATATGTCTATATGCCGCGCGCCGAAAATCCCGCCCTGCGCAGCGCCAGCACGGTCATGACGGCCGAAGCCTTGCTGATGCGGCAATACATGGGCTGGCGGCGCGACCATCCGGAGATGATTGCCGGCGCCCAGTGGATCGAGCAGAATCTGCCTCAGTTTGGCACCGCGACGCGTGACCATCCAACGGGTGACCGCAATGCCTACTACTGGTATTACGGCACGCAGGTGATGTTCCAAATGCAAGGCCGCTACTGGCAAGCCTGGAACGCTCGGCTGCGTCCGCTGCTCATCGAAAGCCAGGCTACCGACGGCCAGTTCGCCGGCAGTTGGGATCCGGTGTATCCCCTGCCCGACCGTTATGGTTACATGGTCGGCCGGCTGTACGTCACGGCCCTGCATTTGCTAGTGCTCGAGGTCTATTACCGGCACCTGCCGATCTACCAAACGCTGGGCGAAGCACCCGCCGGACGTTAGGCGGCTGGCCGCAGGCACTTAACACGTGCTCGGTGAAAGATTTTTTTGACTCGCCCTACCCGCACTCGCTAAGCTGAAATTACAGCACTGTCAGCCAGATCGATCGGCAGGCGACGAACTCTGCCGGCATGCGATTCGGTTGGCGGCGCGTCTTGCGGAGGTCATTGAATTCGGCGATCCAGGCCACACGTCTTTTCAAATACGTCTCTTCAAACACGAGGTAGGCGGCCATGACGTTGCACGACATTCTGCAGATCAAGGGTTCGAAGGTCTTTACCATCCTCCCCACGGCTCGGCTGGGCGAAGTCGTGCGGCAGCTCGTGCAGCATAATTGCGGCTCGCTGCTGGTGTGCAACGATCCGCACGAATCCCCGAGCATGCTGGGAATCATCACCGAGCGCGATATTCTCCGCGCCTGTGCCGAGCGCCACGGATCGATCGATGACGTGCCCGTCACCGATTACATGAGCACCGACATGATCACCGGCACGCCGCAAAATTCGGTCGAGCACATCATGGGCGTGATGACCGACAATCGCATTCGGCACTTGCCGGTGATGGAAGACAATCAACTCGTCGGCATGATTTCGATCGGCGACATCGTCAAAGCCCAATACCGGCAGACGCTGGTCGAGAATCATTATCTGAAGAGCTACATCTACGGCTAAGCGGGCCGTAGGCATCGCGTGGAAGATAGCTTCTCCGCCACCCGTCTCCCCACGTGGGAGAGCGCAGCGTGCGGAGCCGAGCCTTACGAGCCGCCGTTGACAAAGCTGCCGGGGATCGGGCGGCTGGCGGCGGCCACGGTGCGCAATTCCCTGGGCAGCGGGAAATGCACTTCTTCCTCGCGCACGCGGCGCGATTCGATCGTGGCGCCAAATCGCTTGCGCAGAAACTCGACGCAATCCTCGACCACCAGTTCTGGCGCGCTGGCGCCTGCCGTGACCAGCACCGTTTCGTCGCCGCCAAACCAGTTCAGATCGATATCGGCCGCGCCGTCGATCAGGTAGGCCGGCACCCCGCGCTCGCGCGACAGTTCGGCCAGGCGCTGGCTGTTCGAGCTGTTCTGGCTCCCCAGGACCAGCACCACGTTGGCTTCCTGCGACAGGCTCTTGACCGCCTCCTGCCGATTCTGCGTGGCATAGCAGATGTCTTCTTTCGGCGGGTTGGCGATCCGCGGAAACCGGGCCCGCAAGCGCGCGATGATGCGATTGGCATCGTCGACCGAGAGCGTCGTCTGCGTGAGATACGCCAGCCGGCTGTCGTCTGCAATTTCCAGCCGGTCGACGTCTTCGGGCGTTTCCACCAACTGGATCGCGTGCGGCGCCTCGCCCATCGTGCCGATCACCTCGTCGTGGCCGTCGTGGCCGATGAGCAGGATCGTGTACCCAAGCTGGGCATAACGAATCGCCTCGAGGTGTACCTTGGTCACCAGCGGGCAAGTGGCGTCGATCGTCTGCAAGTGCCGCTCTTCGGCCATGCGGCGAATCTCGGGGCTGACGCCGTGCGCCGAATACAGCAAGTGCGCACCCTCGGGCACCTGCTCCAGGCTGTCGACGAACACCACCCCCTCGCGCTGGAAACGCTCGACCACGTACTTGTTGTGGACGATTTCATGGTACACGTACAAGGGGGTGCCGTAGAGCCGCAATGCCAGCTCCAGGCTTTCGATCGCCATATTCACGCCCGCGCAAAATCCGCGGGGGCTGGCCAGAATAATCCGCATAGGTTTGTCTCGCAGGTCTGTCGTCATCATAATGAAAACCGCCGGGATTGGGTAGCGAGGCAGAACGACAGTCCAGGCGGCAGACCCGGATCGGAGATTTGTCGATGTTCGGCCTGAACCCGATGGAGTTGCTAATCGTCGGAGCTGTCTTCGTTGTATTCATCCTGGTACCGATAGTAGTCGGCGTTGTGCTTTTCGTGTCAATGATCAACCGCAGGCCGAACCCGAGCTTAACATCCTGCCCTGATTGCGGGCGCGCCGTTTCGCGAAGGGCGGTTGCCTGCCCGGGCTGCGGCCGGCCGTTGACGCCGCTCAGCCATTCGGAAAATTAATGCCGGCTGTCTGCACCCCGTTTCCCGCAGAACTTGCCATGACGAGCAGCGCGACATTCGCCGACGAGTTGGCCCGCTTCGGCCCGGGTGCCGATGCGCAGGGCATTTCGCTGGACGACTGCCGCCGCTATTGCCGGCAATTGGCCCGTAGCCACTACGAGAATTTCACCGTGGCCAGCCGGTTGCTGCCCGCCGCCTTGCGCCAGCACTTCTATCACGTCTATGCCTACTGCCGCTGGGCCGATGACCTGGCCGACGAGACCGGCAATCCCCAACGCAGCCTCGAGCTGCTCGACTGGTGGGAAGCCGAGCTAGCGGACTGCTACGCCGGCCATCCGCGCCACCCGGTGTTTCGCGCGCTGCAAGAAACGATCGACACGTTTTCGATCCCGGCCGAGCCGTTTCGCAAGCTGCTCGTCGCCTTTCGCCAGGACCAGCAAGTCAATCGCTACGACAATTTCGAGCAACTCTTGCAGTATTGTAGCAACTCGGCCAATCCGGTCGGGCACCTGGTTCTGTATCTGGCCCGCAGCTACGACGAGCTGACCGCGCCGTTGAGCAATATGATTTGCACCGGCTTGCAACTGGCGAACTTCTGGCAGGACGTGGCCCGGGATTGGGAGCGCGGCCGCATTTACCTGCCGCGCTCGACTTGCCGGCAATTCGGCTATGACGACAGCCATTTCGCCCGGCGAGAATGCAACGCCGCGTTCCGCGAGGCGCTGCGCTTCGAAGTCGATCGGGCCGAGGAGATTCTGAAACTCGGCGAACCGCTAGTGTACGGCATGCCCCCCGAGTTGAAGGCCGACATCTGGCTTTTCATCCAGGGCGGGCTAAAAATTCTCGCGCATATTCGCCGGCTGGACTACGACGTCTGGCGCCGGCGGCCCAAAGTGGCGAAGCGCGAGCAGTTTGCCCTGCTCGCCGGTTTTGTCTGGAGGCGCTGGCTCTACGGGAGGTCGTCGGCATGACCTGGACGCTCGAAGCCAGCTACGGCCACTGCCAGCGGATCGCCCGCGCCGAGGCCCGCAACTTTTATTATTCCTTCCTGGCGCTGCCGCGCGCCAAACGTCTGGCAATGTGCGCCCTGTACGCCTACCTGCGGCATACCGACGACCTGGGCGACAATGCCAGCCCGGCCGAGCAGCGCATCCAGGCATTGGCCCACTGGCGGCAATCGCTCGATCGAGCACTCGAAGGCAAGTTCGACAGCCCGATGTTTTTGGCCCTGGCCGACACGGTCTGCCGCTACCGGATTCCGCCCGAGTACCTGTATGCGGTGATCGACGGCGTGCTGATGGACGTGGAAGGCCGGACGTACGAAACATTCGACGAGTTGGCCGAGTACTGCTACAAGGTGGCCTCGGTCGTCGGCCTGGCCTGCATTCATATCTGGGGCTTTACCGACGAGCGCGCGCTACTGCCGGCGCGGCGCTGCGGCCTGGCGTTTCAGCTCACCAATATCCTGCGCGATCTGAAGGAAGACGCGGCCGCCGGCCGGCTGTATCTGCCGCTGGAAGATTTGCGGCAGTTCGAATACTCGCGCGACGATCTGCGGCATCACGTGCGCGATGCGCGTTTTCGGGCGTTGATGCGCTACGAAATCGGCCGGGCCGAAGGCTTGTACGTCGATGCCCTACAGCTGGAACGCTACTTGGAACCCGACGGCCGCGCGTCTTTTGGCGCGATCCTCAGCACCTATCGGGCACTGCTCGAGCGGATCAAGCGGCTGGATGGTGACGTTTTCGGACCGCGCGTGACACTCAGCTCGTGGCACAAGTGGGGCATTGCCGCGCGCTGGCTGCTGCCGCGGCCGAGTTGGAGCCGCGGCGCGCGACTGCTCGGCTCAAGCAAACCATGACGCCGCCGGTGCCCGGGCGTGTGGCGATCGTCGGCGGGGGACTGGCCGGCCTGGCCGCCGCCGTGGCACTGGCAGAGCACGGCCGGATCGACGGCCGTTTGAGCGTCGAACTCTACGAAGCCCGACGCCAATTGGCCGGCCGCGCCGGCAGCTTTTTGGATCCGGCCAGCGGCGGGTGGATCGATCATTGCCAGCACGTCAGCATGGGCTGCTGCACGAACCTGGCCGATTTCTGCCGGCGGACCGGCATCGCCAGCCAGTTTCGTCGCGATCGGGTGCTGCATTTTTTCAGTCCCGATGGCCGCCGCTATGACCTGGCGGCATCGCCGCTGCCGGCCCCGTTGCACCTGGCCGCCGGGTTTCTGCGGCTGGGCTATTTGCGATTCGGCGAGCGGCTGTCGATTGCCCGAGCGCTCTGGCGATTGGCTCGCCTCGACCCGCAGTCGGCAGCCGGCCAAACGATCGGCGCGTGGCTCGCGCAGCAAGGACAATCGCCGGCGGCGATCGAGCGATTTTGGGCGCCGGTGCTGGTGAGCGCGCTGGGCGAATGCCTCGACCGCTCGAGCCTGGCCCTGGCGCGCAAGGTTTTTGTCGACGGTTTCATGACCTCGCGTTCGGCTTACGAAATCGAAGTGCCGCGTGTGCCGCTGGCGCAGCTTTACGGCCAGCCGATGGAAGCGTGGCTGGCCGATCACGGCGTGCGTCTACATTTGTCGACGCCGGTCAAGCGGCTGGAGGGGACCGCCGAGCGCGCCACGCAACTCGTGTTGGCCGCCGGCGAGCAAGTGGCGGTCGACGCGGCCGTCGTTGCGGTGCCTTGGCGGCGCGTGGGCGAAGTGCTCGACGGCCCGCTGCGCGCAGCCGTGACCGGCATCGACCAGTTCGAGCGGATTGAAGGAGCGCCGATCACCGGCGTACACCTGTGGTTCGATCGGCCGATCACTCCCCTGCCCCATGCCGTGCTCGTTGGCACGCTGGCCCAATGGGTCTTCAATCGCGCCGACGAGGGCGGTCAGCCGGGTGAGCATTACTACCAGGTGGTCATCAGCGCCTCGCGCTCGCTGGCCGAGAGCCAGCGCGAGGCAACTGTGGCGCAAATCACTGGCGAATTGGCCGCCGTGTTTCCCGTTGCCCGGCAGGCGAAGTTGCTGCGCTGGCGAATCGTGACCGAGCCGGCGGCCGTGTTCTCGGCCAGCCCGGAGATCGAACGTATCAGACCGCCGCAAAAAACCGCGATCGGCAATCTGGCCCTGGCCGGCGATTGGACGCAGACCGGTTGGCCCGCGACGATGGAAGGCGCCGTGCGCAGCGGCTATCTGGCCGCGGAAGCGATCCTCGCCCACTTCGGCCGCCCGGCTCGGCTGCTGGTCGACAATTTGCCGACCGGTTGGCTGGCAAAGCTCTTATTGCCGGCGAGCCGGGAGCGTTAGCGACCGGAGGAATCCTTACAAAGATTCGAAACCTAACGCAATTCTGATGGCAATTGCCCAATCACCCCGGTGAGAAATTTGGCCAGCCGGTCGGCGGCCGTCGAGGTTTGTTCGTGCAACCGCCAAAGATCTTTGGCGCTGCCGGGACGCCGCCACAAAGCACCGGTGACAGCGCCTAGCTTTCCCACAGTTGTCTTTTGCCGCGTGAGGCGGTTGACTTCCGGCGGAAGATCCTCGTCCATGGTGTCGCTGATCACGCGCACGGCCAGGAAGCGGACTTTGGCCAGCCGGCACGCTTCGGCCACGGCCCAGCTCTCCATGTCGGCGGCCAGGCAACCGTGCTGCTCGCCGAGCTCGCGCTTTTCGCTGGATCGAACGATCACCCGGTCCACAGTCAGCAGCGACCCGACGTGCAGCCCGGGCCGGCCGGCGAGTTCTTGCTCGGGTATTTTCAGATCGAGCGCGAGCCGGCGGCCATCCAGTGTCTGGATCGCGTCGGCCATGACGATGTGGCCACGCCGCAACTCCGGGCGCAATCCGCCGGCCAGCCCGGCCGAGATCACCCAGGTCGGCTGATGCCCGGCCAGCAGCACTTCTGTGGCTCGCCTGGCTCCGGCACCGCCGACGCCGCCATGCACGATGGCCACCGAGCGATTGCCCAGCATGCCGGTGCGGGCGGCGAATCCGTGTCCGCGCGTGGTGAGCTTCGCCGACAAGCGGTCTTCCAGGAAACCCGACTCGATCGACAGGGCGAACACCAGCCCGACATCAACATGGCCGCCGAGGAACGGGCCGCTCGGCTCTTCCGGCTTCGGCTGGGCGCCCTGCGTGACTTGCTCGACGACTTTGGCGCGGACCTGTTGCTGGAGCCAGCGTTGCATCAAAGATTGCCAGATGAGCGGGTGCCTTATTCGTGGGTGGGCTTGTGCTGCGCTGCGGCCGCAAACCCAGCCCTGAAGGGACTGGGCTAACGGAAAAAACGACCGCGGCCGGCTGACCGACCGCCCCCTCCACCGTAACGCCGCGTTACGGGCGGCTCAAGATGGGCAGTTCGATCAACTGCCGCGGCGGGGGTGCCGGCTGGTCGTCCGATTGCGGCGCGTCGCCTGCCGGCATGGCGGCAAATTCTTCGATATCCGGTAGCGGCCGGTTCTTGCGCGATCCGAACATCACGAGCCGTGCCGTGTGCAGCAGGCCGCCGAGCGAAGCAAAACTTCGCATCACGGCCGACGGCTCGTAGCCGCAGTGCACCATGCAGTCGCGGCACTTGGGATTGCCGCTGCCGTAGCCGTAGGAGTTCCAATCGGTGTCTTCCAGCAGTTCGGCAAATGTGGCGGCATAGCCCTCGCCCAGCAAGTAGCAGGGACGCTGCCAGCCGAACAAGTTGTATGTGGGGCTGCCCCAAGGATTGCACTCCAGATGGATGTTGCCCTTGAGAAACTCGAAAAACAGCGGCGACTGGTTGAAACGCCAGCCCTTCTTCGGCTTGTCCAGCAGCCGGCGAAACAGGTTCTTGGTCTTGGCCCGCTCGAGAAAATGATCCTGGTCGGGAGCTTTTTCATAGCGGTAGCCGGGCGAGAGCATCATCCCTTCGACGCCCAATGCCATCATCTCGTCGAAGAAACCGCGCAGCCGCTCGGGATCGGCCCCGTCGAACAGCGTGGTGTTGGTCGTCACGCGGAAGCCGGCTTCGATCGCCCGGCGAATGGCCCGGGCCGCAATGTCGAACACGCCCGAGCGGCAGACCGCCTGGTCGTGCTCCTCGCGCGGTCCGTCCATGTGTACCGAGAACGAAAAGTATTTCGAGGGCTTGAACTGGCTGAGCGATTCTTCAAGCTTCAGCGCGTTGGTGCAGAGGTAAATATATTTCCGGCGGGCCACGAGGCCGGCGACGATTTCACCGATTTGCGGGTGCAACAGCGGCTCGCCGCCTGGAATCGACACGATCGGAGCGCCGCATTCGTCGGCCGCTTTGAAGCACTGCTCCGGCGTGAGGTGGCGCCGCAGGATGTCGGCCGGAAACTGAATTTTGCCGCAGCCGGCACAGGCCAAGTTGCAGCGAAACAGCGGTTCAAGCATCAGCACCAGGGGATACCGCTTGTTGCCGCGCAGCTTGTGTCCCAGCGCATAAGTCGACACAGTCCACATTTGCGACAGCGGTACGCCCATCTTGCGCTCCTTCGTTTTGCCAGTCGGTGGTCGGCGGTCGTTAGCCGACGTTCATTGTTTCTGTCTCGTTCATCGGCACGCGGGTCGCCTCATCCATGGGGCTTTCCAACGCAGCCGCCGCACGCGACAGGGCCATGAGCGGGAAATAAATGCGATACAAGTGATAACGCAGATAAAACACCTGCGGAAATCCGGTGCCCGTGAATTCCGATTCGTCCCAAGTACCGTCGGCCTGTTGCTGATCGAGCAAATAACGTACGCCGCGCTCGACGGCCGGATGCTGGCCGAGGCCGGCGGCCAGCAGCCCGAGCACGGCCCAAGCGGTTTGCGAGGCCGTGGTCGGTCCCTGTCCGCGCAGGTGCGGCTGGGCATAGCTGTCGGCCGATTCGCCCCAACCGCCCGAGGCCTGCTGATAGGCCAGCAGCCAGTTGGCGCCGGAAGTCATCAACGGATCGTCGTGACTGACGCCCACGGCGGCCAGCCCGGCGAGCACCTGCCAGGTGCCGTATACATAGTTCACACCCCAGCGGCCGAACCAACTGCCGTCGGCCTCTTGGCTGTCCCGCAAATAATCGAGTGCCCGATCAACGGCCGGATGCCCCACGCGGGCGCCGAGAATGCCGAGTGCTTCGAGCACGCGGGCAGTCAGATCCGGCGTGCTAGGATCGATCATCGCGTTGTGATCGGCGAATGGCACGTGACAGAGAAACCGCCGATCGTTGTCGCGATCGAAAGCCCCCCAGCCACCGTCGCGATTTTGCATGGCCAGCAGCCAGCTTTGGGCGCCGGCGATCGCGTCGCTCGAGCGTTTGAGCAAATCGCCGTCGTCGGCGGCAGACGCACTTGTGGGCGAGGGGCCAAATTGCTCGGCCAGCGCCATCAGCACCATCGCCGTGTCGTCGCAGTCGGGATAATGGTCGTTGGCGTATTCGAAGCACCAGGCGGCCGGCTCGGCCTCGACGGAAACTGACCAATCGCCCGGCCGTTTGATCTGCATCCGCAATAGCCAATCAATGGCTCGCCGCGGGGCCGCGTGATCGCTGTGCAGGCCGCTGTCGGCCAGCGCCCGCAAGGCAATCGCGGTGTCCCACACGGGACTCTTGCACGGCTGAAGCCGGATCGTATCGTGCTCCTCGATCAGCAGCCCGTCGAGCCGCTCGTGACAGTAGCGCATCTGCGGGCTATCGTCCGCATAGCCCAGTGCGCGCAGCGCGATGACGCTCCAGATCATGGGCGGAAAGATCGCCCCCAGGCCGTCGCTGCCCTCGAAGCGCTCGAGCACCCAGCGCTCGGCCGCTTTGAGAGCTCGCCGGCGCAGCGGCAGGATTCCGTTGCGCTCGCAAAACTGCAAGCTGCGATCGAGCACGCGGAAAAAACGGTCCCAACTCAACGGCCCGGTGCCGCCGGCCAATCCCGGGCAGCGCAACGGAGGCCACTGCTCGGGCGGCCGCAGGAACAATTCGCGAATGCCCAACCGCGCGTCGATGTCGGTCGTTGGCCGGCAGGCTGACATGATGGCCAGCGGCATGATGATCGTCCGGCTCCACGCGCTCACCGAGTACAAGTTGAGCGGGAACCACTTGGGCACCAGCGCCATTTCCGGCGACACGACCGGGCAGTGCTCGTAGGAAATCTGTCCGAGCAGGGCCAGATAAAACCGCGTGAAGCTGTTGACCGCGTCGGCTCCGCCGTGCGCCAGGACGGCGGCCCGGGCCCGCTGCATGGGTTCGGAGGCGGGGTCATGGCCCGTGAGCTTCAAGGCGAAGTAAGCTTTGACACTGGCGCTGATTTCGACCGGTCCGCCGGGATACAGCGACCAGCCGCCGCCGGGAAGCTGCTTTTCGAGAATGTAGCGGGCCGCCTTGCAGGCCGTGGAGGTTTCGTGACGGCCCAAATGGGCCAGCAACAGGATGTATTCGCTCTCGAGGATCGTGTCGCCTTCGAGCTCGCCGACCCAGTGGCCGTCGGCTTGTTGCTCGGCCAGCAGCCATTGTTGTGTGCTGGTGATCGCGCGGCGTAACGATGCGGTCATTGAGTGCAGCACCCCCGTGCGCCCGGGTGGATTGTTCGATCCTGCGTCCTGTGGCCCGTCCCAGGCCGTAGCGCGAACAGTCCTGCGTCCATCCATATCGCGGGTCTCACTAGCGACGTTTCGGCCATCCCGGCCTGTTTTGGCGCGACCCCCTAAGGGGCCGGCACCCCACTTTATGGCAAGCCCCACAGATCGACAAGATCACGCGAACACCAGCGGGCCTGAGTCGATCACTTTGTCGGGCAAGGACTTGTGCCGGTGGCCAAAGGGGCAATCGATACGTTAAGATCAACCGTCAAAATCGTATATGACTTGCCTGGATTATTTGTCGTACGACCCGCAAACGGGGCGAAAATGACAAACTCCGTGAACAAGATAAGATGTACGGCCTGCCCGAGGCCCCAGCAATTTCGAAACCAATCGCTGCCCCCGCAACTTGCCCGCCATGGCCAACGATCGACTCCGCGGAATTTTTACGCCCAACATCGTGCCGCTGGACAGCTCGGGCGGGATCGATGAGCAAGAGCTGCGCCGCTACACCGACTGGCTGATCGAGCGGGGCGTCCACGGCCTGTATCCCAACGGTTCCACCGGCGAGTTCACCCGTTTCACGCCCGAAGAACGGCGGCGGATCGTCGCCATCATGGCCGATCAGACCGCCGGCCGCGTGCCGATTCTGGCCGGAGCGGCCGAAGCCAACCTCCGCGAAACGATCTCCGCCTGCGAGTATTACCATTCGCTGGGCGTGCGGGCCGTGGCCATTGTTTCGCCGTATTACTACAAGCTCAGCCCGCGGTCGGTTTACGCCTACTTCAGCGAGATCGGCCGCAATACGCCGGTGGACGTGACGCTGTACAACATTCCCATGTTCGCCTCGCCCATCGACGTGCCGACCGTGCAGCGGCTGAGCGAAGAGTGCGAGCGGATCGTTGCCATCAAAGACTCGTCGGGCGACTTGCCGCACATGATCCGGATGATCAAGGCCGTGAGGCCCAATCGGCCGGATTTCAGCTTTCTCACTGGCTGGGACGCCGCGCTGATGCCCATGATCCTGATCGGCTGCGACGGCGGCACCAACGCCACCAGCGGCATCGTGCCGGAAATCACCCGCAAACTTTATGATCTGACCGTGGCCGGCCGCTTGGACCAGGCCCGGGAACTGCAATACAAGCTGCTGGAACTGTTCGACGCCATGATCTATTCGGCCGATTTTCCCGAAGGCTTTCGCGCGGCCTTGCAGTTGCGCGGGTTTCGCACCGGAGTCAGCCGACAGCCGATGTCCAGCGAGCAGCGCGTCGAGCTGTCGACCGTCAAAAACACGCTGCAATGCCTGCTGGCCGAAGAAGGCTTTACCGACCAACCGATCGGCGGCTGCGACCGCGCGCCCGCCGCGGACCCCAAAACCGTCGGCGACATCGTTACCGGCGTCGTCGCCGAACTCCGCCGGCGGGGGCTGGTGTGAAATATTCATAAATTCATAAAGCCGCGACCGATGGTCGCGGCTTTATAGAAAATGTCGTTCGTTTCGTAATTCATCATTCCGCATTCATCATTCATCATTTCCCCCCATGCCTCCTCCGCTCAGCCTGGCTCTACTCGAAGTGGCGAACCTCGCCCCGGCACTCTTGGTCGCCGACCGCGTGGCCAAGGCGGCCGACGTGGAAATTATCGGGATCGAAAGCACGGACGCCGCCGCCCAGTGCATCAAGTTGGCCGGCCCCGTGTCGGCCGTGCGCGAGGCGGCCGAACAAGGTGCGGCCCTGGCCAAGCTGATGGGGGCGGCCAGCACTTTTACCGTTCTTGCGGGCCCTTTGGCCGAAACCATTAAGCTGGCGACCAAGCCGCCGGCATTCAGTCCCCTGTTAGGGGTTTACGACGCACGCGTGCCTCGGGAGAAAAAAATGAACAGCGACGCGATTGGACTATTGGAAACTCAAGGCCTGGTGGCCGCCCTGCACGCCACCGACGAAATGCTCAAAAGCGCATCCGTGGCGCTGGTAGGCAAGGAAAAGATCGGCGCGGCGTATGTCACGATCATCGTCCGCGGCGACGTGGCGGCCGTGCAAGCGGCGATCGCCTCCGGCAAGCAAACCGTCGAAAAGCTCGGCGGCAAGCTGATCATGGCCGACGTGATCGCCCGGCCGCATCCCGACCTGGCCGCGCTGCTGCCGGGATAAACTGCGCGTGGGCATCAAGCCGCGACCGGTGGTCGCGGGTTCGAAAAGCGCGACCAACGGTCGCGGCTTTATGGATTGCGCCGAGCGGGCAAACGAATTACGACGGTCGTGCCCGCGTCGGGCTCGCTGGTCACGCTCACGTGGCCGCCGTGCCGCGTGACGATGCGCCAGCATTTGGCCAGTCCCATGCCCAAGCCACGGCCCGCCTGGCGGCCGGAAAAAAACGGATCGAACAGGTGGCGGCGCACTTCGGGGCTAATGCCCGGCCCGTCGTCCGAGACGAGCATTTCGATCCAGCGTTGGGACGAATCGGCAGCATCCAGCGTGCTGCTTCGGGCGCTGATGTGTACCTGGCCGCCTGGTTCGACGGCCTCCAGCGCGTTGTCGCAAACCGCCCGAACGGCGACGGCCAACTGCACCGGATCCGCTGCGACCTCTAGCGCGGCTGGCGGATCCAGGAGCACCTGCACCCGGCGCTCGTCAGCCCGCGGCTGGAGCTCGCGCACTAATTGCTCCAATAAGTCGGCCAGAGGGCACGGCTTGAAGTCCGGCTCCGGCGGCCGGGCAAAGAGCATCAGATCGGCGATCATTTCGTGGACGCGCTGCGCCTGGGCGCGAATCACGGCCAGCTCGCGCCGGCGCTGCGGATCGGGCTCGTCGCGCGCGAGCAACTGGGCCCGGCCGGTAATAACTGCCAGCGGATTGTTGATTTCGTGGCCCGCCCCGGCCGCCCACTCGGCCAGCGACTCGAGCTTTTCGGCCTCCACGGTCTCCTGAAAGCGATGTTCTAGCGCGTTCAGCCGCTCAAAGAGCGCCGCGAGTTGCTCGGGCGTGACATTGTGCGGATTCATACAGGCTGCCGCGCATAGACATGCACTCGCTGTCACTCCCCGGGCTTACGCCCTGGGGCTCGCCTGGCAACGAAATTCCCGACAGACAACGCCGCTAGCGCGTCGAGGCGGTTTCCATGTCCAGTAGCTGGCACATCCGGTCGACCAAGGCCTCGACCTCAAACGGCTTGTGCAAGAATTCGTTC
This sequence comes from Pirellulales bacterium, assembly GCA_036268995.1. Classification (GTDB taxonomy): domain Bacteria; phylum Planctomycetota; class Planctomycetia; order Pirellulales; family PNKZ01; genus DATATB01. Next base: position 21,293 of record DATATB010000175.1, read on the forward strand.
GCACCGGCCGCCTTCAGGTCTTCGATCTTGTCTTCTTCGACCATGCCCGAAATGCAGATGATCCGCACCTCGTCCATCGTGCTGTCGCTACGGACCCGCTGGCAAACTTCTTTGCCGTTGATATCCGGCAGCATGACGTCCAGCACGATCAGGTCGGGCCGATATTCCTTGACCATCATGCCGGCATCGAAGCCATTGTTGACGGTCCGAACTTCGAAACGACCGTCGCGCTCCAGCACGTCGGTGATCAGCTCGGCCAGCTCGACGTCGTCGTCGACGATCAGCACCTTGCGCTTGCCGCTCTCCAGGGCATCGGTCGGGATGCCGTTGTCGCGCATGAAATGGAACAACTGGTCGCGGGGGATCCTGCGAAACCGGCTTCCCGGGACCCGAAAACCCTTCAATTGCCCCGAATCGAAGCAACGGATAATGGTTTGCTGACTGACTTTACAAATTTTGGCCGCTTCGCCCGTCGTAAACACTGTTTTCATAGGTGCCAACCACCCCTCTCCCTAGCCGATGGCTCTGGCTAGTTTAAGCGGGACTCCCGCTGGCCGATCTGGCCCAACTCGCGAGAGTTCCTAAACCTCCGTGGTACGCCTTTTAGCCTTAGCACGCGATATCCGTAAACCGTTCACCCCCCTAACCTTCCGTATTCAGCAGGCCTATCCGGTTTTTCCGAGATTGCCGAACTTGCCAGCGACCGAATTATATCGTTTGGCCAAGTCGAGTCAATATCGATCTCCTCCCGTTAAGTTGTTGTCTTAACACGACTTAATTAAATCAACTCCTGGCCGAGGCAGGGTTTTTTCGAGCCCTGCGCGCCGCGTTTTTGCATGGCAATCCAGAATCAATCTTTTACCTGATTGGTAAAAGTTACGCAGCGTACCAAGCTCACCACCCTCGATGCGCGCTAAAGCAAATGGATCACCAGCCTAGGCAACTGACCACTGGCCACTGGCCACGGACCACGGACAACTGGCCACTGACAAACCTAATGCAGATGAATCATCAGCAGGGCCAGATCGGCCGGCGTGATGCCGCTGATGCGCCCGGCCTGGGCCAGCGTGCGCGGTTGGATGCGAACGAGTTTCTCGCGGGCTTCGACGCGCAACTGCGCGATGGCCGCGAAATCGAAGCCCTGCGGAATGCGTTTCTCGGCCAGGCGCCGCTGCCGCTGCACGTCGATTTCTTGCCGCGCGATGTAGCCCGAATACTTGGCGTCGTGCGTGACCTGTTCGGCCACCTCCGCGTTGAACGCGGCCAACTGGGGGCAATGGGCCACGACTTCCGGCCAGGTAGTTTCCGGACGACGCAGCAGCTTTGATAGCGGGAACTGCTCGAAGCGCGTCGACTCCAGCAGTTCGTTGGCGCGACCAATCGCAGCCTCTTTGTCTGCATACCGCTGCCAGCGCAGTTCATCGACGAGCCCCAGCCGCTGAGCCAACGGCGTCAGCCGCCGATCGGCATTGTCGTGGCGCAGCAAGAGGCGGTATTCAGCGCGACTGGTGAACATGCGGTAGGGCTCGTCGACGCCGCGCGTCACCAGGTCGTCGATCAGCACGCCGATGTAAGCCTGGTCGCGCTCGATCACCAATGGCGGCTTGCCGGCAAGTGCCAGCGCTGCGTTGGCTCCGGCCACCAGACCCTGCGCCGCGGCCTCTTCGTAACCGGTCGTGCCATTGATCTGACCGGCCAGATACAGTCCGGCCACCGGCTTGCTTTCCAAACTCGGCTCGAGCTGTTCGGGGGGCGAATAGTCGTACTCCACGGCGTAGCCATAGCGCATGATCTCGGCCCGCTCCAAGCCGGGCACTAGCCGGAACATCGCGTCCTGCACGTCGCGCGGCAGGCTGGTGGAGACGCCGTTGACATAAACTTCGTGCGTCTGGCGCCCCTCCGGCTCGAGGAACAACTGGTGCTGGCTTTTCTCGGCGAAGCGCACCACCTTGTCTTCGATCGACGGGCAATAGCGCGGGCCGCTGGAATGAATCTGGCCCGAGTACATCGGCGCGCGATGCAGATTGGCGCGGATCAACTCGTGTACGGCCTCGTTGGTGTAGGTAATCCAACAAGGCAATTGCTCGCTAGCAATGCGCTCGGTGAGAAACGAAAAGGGCTGCGGCACGTCGTCGCCCGGCTGGCATTCGGTGCGGTCGTAGTCGATTGTGCGGCCGTTGAGCCGCGGCGGCGTGCCGGTCTTGAATCGGGCCAATTGAAATCCCAATCGCACCAGCGCTCCGCTGATGCCGGCGGTCGTTCCCTCCCCTGCCCGGCCGCCCGGCGAACGCGTTTCGCCGGTGTGCATCAATGCTTGCAAAAATGTGCCGGTGGTAATCACCACGCTGGGCGCACGGTAGATCGCTCCGCCGCGCACGGCCACGCCGACAATCCGCGGCCTGCCGCCAGCCGGCTCGACCAGCAGGTCTTCAACCACTTCCTGGCGCAGCGAAAGATTCGGCTGCGACTCGATCAGCCGCTTGATTTCCTGCTGATAGGCCTTCTTATCGGCCTGGGCGCGGGGGCTGTGCATGGCGGCCCCCTTGCTGCGGTTGAGCAAGCGAAACTGCAGGCCGGTGGCATCAATCGCCCGCCCCATGATGCCGCCCAAGGCATCGACCTCGCGCACAATCTGCCCCTTGGCCACGCCGCCAATGGCCGGGTTGCAGCTCATCTGGCCGACCGTATCCAGATTCGTCGTCAGCAGCGCCGTGCGCGCCCCCAACCGCGCCGCCGCAGCAGCCGCCTCCGTGCCGGCATGCCCCGCGCCAATCACCACGACGTCGTATTCGTATTGGGAGAGATTCATGCTTTTAAGTGAAAAATGAAAAGTGAAAAATGCCGGATACTGATTCTTCACTGTTCACTGTTCACTGTTCACTTCCCCGGTATCCAACTCGTCCCGGCCAGTGGCACTCCGGCCATGGCGGCGGCCTCGATGGTCAAGGCCACGAGGTCTTCGCGCTCCAGGTGATGCACGTTCGATTTGCCGCAGGCCCGGGCCAGCGTCGTCAGCTCCATGTTCATCACGCTGATGTAGTTCTTGAGCCGCCGGGCGCCGGCTTCGGCCGAGAGACGCAATTCAAGCTGCGGGTCTTGCGTCGTCACGCCCACCGGGCACTGGCCCGTGTGGCAATGATGACAAAAGCCGGGCTCGGTCCCCAGGCGGTGATAGTCGGCCGTGGCATCGGCCTGGCCACCGTCGGCGTCGTAGGTGCTGCGATTGCAGTTGAGCGCCACGAGCACGCCCTGCCCGATCGAGACGGCATCGGCCCCCATAGCCAGCGCCTTGGCCACGTCGGCCCCGGTGCGAATGCCGCCGGAAATCACGAGTTGCACCTGCCCCTTCACTTGCAGCTCTTCCAACGCTTCGACCGCCTGTCGCAAAGCCGGCAGCGTGGGAATGCCGGCGTGCTCGATAAACACCTGCTGCGTGGCGGCCGTGCCGCCTTGCATGCCGTCGAGCACCACCACGTCGGCCCCGCTCTTGACGGCCAGCTTCACGTCGCTGGGCACGCGCGACGCGCCGATCTTGACGTAAATCGGCACCTGCCAGTCGGTGATCTCGCGCAGCTCCAGAATCTTGATCGCCAGGTCGTCCGGGCCGGTCCAGTCGGGATGCCGGCAGGCCGAACGTTGATCGATTCCCTCGGGCAGCGTCCGCATGGCTGCCACGCGCGGGCTGATTTTCTGGCCCAGCAGCATGCCGCCGCCGCCCGGCTTGGCTCCTTGGCCGATGACGATCTCGATGGCATCGGCCTGGCGCAGATCGTCGGGATTGAATCCGTAGCGCGAGGGCAGGCACTGGTAGACCAGCGTTTTGCTCGACTGCCGCTCCTCGGGCGTCATGCCGCCATCGCCGGTCGTGGTCGACGTGCCCAACGCCGTGGCGGCCTGGCCGATCGCTTCTTTGGCCGTGGCCGAAAGGGCACCGAAGCTCATGCCGGCCACCGTGATCGGAATCTCCAGTTCGACCGGCCGCTTGGCGTGCCGCGTGCCCAAGAGCGTCTTGGTCGTGCACCGCTCGCGATAGCCTTCGAGCGGGTAGCGTGACAGCGAAGCGGTGAGAAACACCAGGTCGTCAAACGAGGGGACCCGCCGCTTGGCGCCCAGCCCGCGGATTTCGTACAGGCCATGCTCGGCCGCGTGCTGGATGTAGGCCAGCACCTGGCGATTGAGCGTCGCACTTTCTTCCGGCGGCCGGTCGAACATCTTACTTGGCGATCTCCGCTTGGATCAGCTCGTGCAATTGCTGCACGCGCTCGGTGTCGATGCCTTCGGGCATGTGCTCCAGCAGCCAGGCGGTGTCGACCTGGGCCTCGGCCGGGCGATGGGCTCGGGCCAACAGCACGGCGCGAATCAGCCGCTCGGTCGCGGCGTCGGGATCGGCAGCCACGATGGCATCGGCATAACGCAGCACGGCCGGCGTGTCGCGCCCACGCTCGGCAATGCTCATCAAGTTGCGCAGCAGCCGGATAATAATCGCCCGCTTGGCGGTCGGCTGCAAGTAGTCATCCACCAGTTCGACGCCGCCGGTGGCCAGCACCTTGGCTGCCACTTGCTGACGATCGAGCACCCGGCCGGCGTCGAACACGTCGATAAACTGCGGCTCGCCCTTCTCGCTCGTCGAGCGCACCATGAAATGGCCGGGCAGTCCCAGGCCTTCGACCTTCAAGTCGAGCCGTCGCCCCAACTCCAGGTACAAAATGGCCAGCGTGATCGGCAGGCCTTCGCGATCATCGAGAACTTCGTTCAGATAGCTATTAGCCTGGTTGTAGTAGTTGCCGCGGCTGCCATGAAAACCGTGCTCGGTGAAGAGATAGCGGTCGAGCGCGGCCCGGCGGGCATCGGCTCCCGCCTTCGGCTTGAGCGAGCCGCGAATCTCGCGGGCCATCCGGTCCACCTGCTGCCGGTAGGCGTCGACGTCGAGATCGTCGTTATCGAGCCGCGCGATCCATAGCGCCGCTTCGACCAGGTCGATCTTGTCTTCCGGCTGGGCCATGATGGCCGCCAACCGCCGCGTGGTGGCTTGCTCGTGTACTCGTGCCGCCAGAGCGCGCAATTGGGCCGCGCGTTCGTCCAGGGAATCGGCCTTGCGCCGCAGCGCCGCGATGCTGGCGTCGGCCGGCTCGTTGCGCAAATCGGCCAGCGCGGAAGTTGCCAGGGGCTCGGAAGTCGGCAGCCGGTCGATCGCCCGGGCGATCCGCGCCGCGACTTCGGCACTGGGTCCGGAGGGGGGCAACTTGGCCGCCAGCGCGAAATGCCGGAACTCGGCCTGCGTGTCGCGGAACTTGGCCAGCCCGACGCTGCCGGCGGTCAGTTCGGCATCTTCTGCTTCCAACGGTTCTTCCAGCAGGAACTGATCGTTGACCCAGCAGCGAATGGCCTTGGCCGGCTCGACGCGGACCTTGAGCACGTTCCAATCGCCGGCTCGATAGGCCGGGCTCGTTTCTTCGCGCAGCACCTTCCAAGAAAAAACATCCGGCCCTTCAAAGCGCGTCAGCCGCAGGTGGCCGGCGCTGGGATAGAAGCCAAAATGCCGGTCGCGCCCGTCGGAGCCGAACACCAATCCGGCCGCCCCGCCCTCGTCGTCGAGTTTTACCGCCACCGACAGCTCAAAAGCCCCGGCCGGCGGCTTTTGCGTGGCCAGGCACAGCGCGCGGCCACCGAAGCCGGCGCCCGAGCCTTCCACCAGGATGCGTCCGGCCCGCTGCCGCCAGCGTGCACCGAAGTGCGTGGTCCATTGATCGGGATCGAGCGCCCCGATGGTCAGCCAGCGCTCGATCGGCACGGGATTGGGTTTTTGCAACAGCGGCTTGAGCGCGTTGATCTTCACGGCGAAGCCCAGGTTGTCGGTCACGGCGCTTTTGAGCGTGGTGATGCCCTGCACGCGGCCGGCCGTGTCGAGCACCGGCCCGCCGCTATTGCCCGGCTCGACGGGCATGGCCAATTGGATCATCGGCACGCCCTCGATCTGCCGGCTGCCGGAAACCACGCCCGCCACGACGCTGTGCTCGAGCCCGTGCGGATTGCCCAAAGCCGCGACCGGGTCGCCCTGCTTGAGCTTGTCGGAATCGCCCAGCGCCAGGGCCGGCAAGCCTTTGGCCGCGATCCGCACCAGCGCCAGATCCAGCGAGCGATCGGCCGCCTCGATGGCGATCACCTCGTGGCTGCGACCGTCGAGCGTGCGCACGGCGATCGGCCGGGCTTCGCCGATGACGTGCAAATTCGTGGCCACCAGCCCATCGGCGCGGACGATAAAGCCCGTGCCGATGCCATCTTCCGAGCCATCGCGTCCGCTGACCGTGATCACCACGACCGACGGCCTGGCCGCCGCCGCGATCTTCGCCACCCAAGCCGGCGGCGCATCGTCCGCCCCCGACTTTTCAGCGGCGGGCTTATCCTCGGCAGCCTTTTCCTCGGCCACACTCACGACGGGCAAAAGTCCAACCGCAAACAGCGTCAGCAGTAAGATGCGTGACATCGGATCGTTTCTCGGCGAAAAAGATTTCACATCGGTAGCCATTCAGCTTACCATCTCCGGCGTCCCGAGAGCAGCCGCCGCCTGGCAAGCGCTCGGCGGGCGCGGCGCCAGCCAATAATGGTTCCTGAGAGAAGGTTGGGAATCCCATGCGACTTCCGCTCGTAGTGGCAGGATTAATTGCAGTCGCAACTGTTCGTGTCATCGTCGGCCCGGTCGTATATCGGGACCTGAGAGACCAACCAGATTTCGTCGTTTTTTATCTGCCGGCAATTGGGACATTTGTCGCCAATTGGATCCTCTTATGGCGATCCGGCCTTTTATCTTCCCGTGCCGCATTACGTGCGCTTTCTACGGTCGCGATCGCATTCATTCTGACAGCGTTTTCGACCCTTTGCGCAATGACCATTGCCTTTAACCGCTATGGCTCCTAATCAAGATCACGACGAGGAGAAAGGGGTCGGGAGTCTTTTTAAAAAATGACTCCCGACCCCTTTTTTAAAAATGCACGCTCGAGAAACGATCGGCTTTGTCGGCTTAGGGACGATGGGGCGGCCGATGGCCAGGAATTTGATCAAGGCGGGTTTTCCGCTGGTGTTTTTTGCGCGCCGGGCGGAAGTGGCCGAGGAGTTTGCGGCGCTGGGCGCGCGGCGGGCTGGCAGCGTTCGCGAGGTTGCGGAAGCGGCCGGTGTGCTGATTACGATCGTCACGGCTGATGCGCAGTTGAAAGAAGTCGTGTGGGGGCCGCAGGGAATTACCGAAGGCGCGGCTGGCGGCAAGCTGTTAGTCGATATGAGCACGGTCAGCCCGGCCACGGCGCGCGAGGTGGCCGAGCGGCTGGCACCGCTAGGCATGGCGTTTGTCGATGCGCCGGTTTCGGGCGGTCCGTGGGGGGCCGAGTCGGCCACGCTGGCGATCATGGCCGGCGGCTCGGCCGATGATATCGAGCGCGTCCGGCCGGTGCTGGACGCGCTGGGCAAGCACATCTTTCATGTCGGGCCGGTCGGAGCGGGCCAGACGGTCAAGCTGCTGAATCAAATGGTGGCCGGCGGCATCATGACGCTGTTGGGCGAGGCGTTTGTCGCGGCCCAGGCGGCTGGAGTCGATCTGGAGCAACTAATCGACGTCATGGGCCAGTCCAGCGCCGCTTCGGCGCTGCTTGCCGCTCGCGGAAAAAAATTCGTGCTGGCCGGCAACTATCAGCCTGGCTTCATGTGCGAACTGATGCGCAAGGACATGACCTTGGCCGTCGAGCTGGCGGCGCGATTGAACGTCCCCTCACCCACCGCCGCCGCCGCACTTCAACTGTACGCAGCCGCCGTGGCCCAAGGGTATGGCAAGGAAGATTTCGCCGCCGTGGCGAAGGCTTGCGCAGCGGCGGCGGGAACGGAACTCCACAAGAAGAAGTGACCACGGATTTCACTGATAACACGGATAAGAAAAATAAGACAAAACGGATCGACAAGAAACCCTAAGCGGGCCGTGGTTGCCGAGCGCTCGGTCCTTTCATTTCTTTCTTTTTATCCGTGTCATCCGTGAAATCCGTGGTCACTCCTTCCTCGTGGATTGCACGATTCGGCTGTTCGCTTTGATCGCGGCGTGCCGGGTGCTATAACTTGCTGACAACTACAGGCGCGAACGACCCTCCCACCCGCCCCCGCCATGCCCTATCGGCTGCTGCGATTCGCCTTTAGCAAGCGCTATAACGAGCCGCGCATGTTTCGCCAGCCTGAGCGGCTGCGCGATCGCTACGACGCGGTGATCATCGGCGCCGGCGGACATGGGCTGGCGGCCGCCTATTACCTGGCCCGCGATTATGGCATGACCAATGTCGCGGTGCTCGACAAGGGCTACCTGGGCGGTGGCAATACGGGCCGTAACACGGCCATCGTCCGTGCCAACTATCTCACCGAAGAAGGCGTCAAGTTCTACCAGGAGAGCCTGCGGCTGTTTGCCGATCTGTCGCGCGACCTGGACTACAACTTGTTTTACAGCGAACGTGGACACTTTACGCTGGCACATACGGAGAGCACGCTGCGGACGATGCGTTGGCGGGCCGAGGTGAACAAGCACCTGGGCGTGCATAGCTACGTCATCACGCCGCGCGAAATTCAGGCCATTTGCCCGTACATCGACATCAACTGCGGCGGGCAGCCGATCGTCGGCGCGCTGTATCATCCGCCCGGCGCGATCGTCCGGCACGATGCCGTGGCCTGGGCCTACGCCCGCGAAGCCGATCGCCGTGGCGTCGAGATCCATCAGCAGACGGCCGTAACCGGCATCGAGGTTCGCGACGGCGCGGTGGCCGGCGTACACACCAGCCGGGGGTTCATTGCCACCGGCCGCGTGCTCTCGGCCGTGGCCGGTTACACGCCGCGGATCACGCGCATGGTCGGCCTGCGGACGCCGCTGGTGATCCAGCCGTTGCAGGCCTGCGTGACCGAGCCGCTCAAGCCGTGGCTGGACAGCATCGTGGTGTCGGCGAATTTGCATCTCTATGTCAGCCAATCGTCGCGGGGCGAGTTGGTGATGGGCGCGGCGCTCGATCCGTACGAATTGCACTCGGAACGCTCGACACTCGACTTTGTCGAAGGGCTGGCCGGCCACTTGCTCGAACTGTTTCCGTTTTTGTCGGATGTGAAAGTCAATCGGCAATGGGGCGGCATGTCAGACATGACGCCCGACTTTTCGCCGATCATGGGCACCACGCCCGTGCGGGGCTTTTATCTCGACGCGGGCTGGGGCACTTGGGGTTTCAAGGCCACGCCCGTCTGCGGCACGACGATGGCCTACACCCTGGCCAAGGACGCCAACCACGATCTGATCCAGCCGTTCAATCTCTCCCGCTTCGAGCAGTTTTCCCTCGTCGGCGAAAAAGGCGCGGCGTCGGTAGGACACTAACTGAGTGAAAAGTGAAGAGTGAAAAGTGAAAAATGCCGGATGCCACGGTTGATCTTCGCTCTCGCTTTTCGTCTTTCGCTTTTCACTTTTCACTTTTCACTCTTCACTACCATGAAGCTCCTCACCTGCCCGATCAACGGTCCGCGGCCGCTGTCTGAGTTTGTGTATGGCGGCGAAGTGCGGCCAATGCCGGACGCGGCTGCGGCCAGCGATGCACAGTGGGCCGATTACGTGTTTAATCGCCGCGGCGAGCCGGGCGTACACCAGGAATGGTGGTACCACCTGGCCAGCGGCACGTGGTTCGTTGCGGAGCGCGATAACGTGAGCGACCAGTTTCTCCGCACGTACCTATATGCAGACCGACCGCCAGCGGATCAGCCGGTAAATCCAATATGAGTCAGCGACTTCCGCCGCAGCCGGGCGAGTGGATCGACCGCAGCCGCCCGCTGGAATTCCGCTTCGAAGGCAGCCGCTTTGCCGGCTTCGAAGGCGATACCATCTCCAGCGCGCTGGCGGCCAGTGGCGTTCGACTGCTGGGCCGCAGCTTCAAATATCATCGGCCGCGCGGCATTTACAGCCTGGCCAATCACGACGTGAACGTGATGCTCGAGGGCCGCACGGCCACGAACATTCGCGGCGACACGACCCCGCTGTGGGCCGGCGCGGACCTGGCCGCGGTCAACACGGTCGGCAGTTTGCGGCGCGACATGCTGCGCATTGCCGACCGCTTCGGCAAGCTGATGCCCGTCGGCTTTTATTACAAGGCCTTTCATCGCCCACGCCGACTGTTTCCGTTTTATGAGCGGCGCTTGCGGCAGGTGGCGGGCCTGGGGCGAATCGATCCCCTGCGGCAGCGCGAGCATGCGGGCAGCGTGTTCGATTTTTGCGACGTGCTGGTGATCGGCGCCGGCCCGGCGGGCCTGGCAGCCGCGATTGCCGCGGCCGGCAGCGGAGCGAAGGTCGTGGTCGTCGACGAGCAGCCGCGGCCCGGCGGCAGCCTGAACTATCAATGGGCCACGGATCTTGCCGCCCGTCAGATGCGCGAGTCGCTGCTGGCCGAGGCCGCCAAGATGTCGGGCTTAGAGATTCGAACTTCGACCGTGGCTGCCGGCTGCTATGCCGACCATTGGGTGGCGCTGGTCGATCGCCAGCGGCTCACCAAGGTGCGCGCCCGCGGTGTGATCATGGCCACGGGCTGTTTCGAACAGCCGGCCGTGTTCGGCAACAACGATTTACCAGGCGTCATGTTGGCCACGGCAGCGCAGCGGTTGGTGCACCAGTACGCGGTTCGCCCCTTCCAGCGGGCCGTGCTGTTGGCGGCCAATGCGGCCGGCTATCGGGCGGCGCTCGATCTAGTACAAGCCGGCGTGAGGGTGACGCTCGTCGATCTGCGGCCAGAGGGCGAACCGAGCCCGCTGGCCGAGCAAGTCCGGCAGGCGGGCATCAATGTATTCGCCGGCCATGCGGTAACGCGTGCACTGCCTGGGCCGGGCAAGCGTTCGATTCGCGGCGTGCGCGTGGCCAAGCTCGATGCCACTGGCCGGCCCGAGTCGGGCGGCTTCGAACTGCCGGCCGACGGCGTGGCGATGAGCGTGGGCTTCGCGTCAGCCGACAGCTTGTATTACCAGGCCGGCGGCCGCATGGGCTGGGACGCACAGCTCGAGCAATATGTCCCCGACACGGCTCCCCACGGACTGTTTGCGGCCGGCGGGTTGAATGGCTGCCAGTCGGTGGCCGAAACCGTGGAAGACGGCCGGCGGCAAGGCCTGGCTGCTGCGTCCGCGCTGGGAATGCGAACAGAACCGCCGCCGGAGCGCAGCCAGCAGACTGGGCCGGCGGCCAATCATGCATACCCGGTGTTTCCAGATCCGGCGGCCAAGTGTTTTCTCGATCTGGACGAAGACGTGCAGTACAAGGACGTGGTCAACGCGGCGCAGGAAGGTTTTGACCAGGTCGAGCTGCTCAAGCGGTATTCGACGTTCGGCATGGGGCCCAGCCAGGGCAAGCTGGCCAACCTGATTACAGTGCGGGTGCTGGCTCACACTACCGGCCGCACGGTGCCCGAGACCGGCATGACCCGGGCCCGGCCGTTTTTTCATCCAGTGCCACTGGCACAGTTGGCGGGCCGTGGGTTTCATCCGCATCGCCAGACCTCGCTCGACGGGCGACACGCGGCCGCCGGCGCGGTCTTCATGCCGGCCGGTGAATGGCGGCGGCCGGCGTATTACGCGGTCGAGAGCCAATCGCCGCAGCAAACGATTTTTGACGAAGTGCGGGCCGTGCGGCAGCGGGCCGGCATGATCGACGTCGGCACGCTGGGCAAGCTGGAAATCAGCGGACCCGATGCCGGCGAATTGATCGAGCGAGTCTATACCGGCCGCTTCAAGAACATGAAGGCCGGCACCGCGCGCTATGGCCTGGCCTGCGACGAGTCGGGCGTAATCGTCGACGATGGCCTCGTGGCCCGGCTGGCCGATGATCGCTTTTATTTCACGACCACCACCACCGCCTCGGGCGCCGTTTATCGCGAGCTGCAGCGCTGGGTCATGATCTGGGGCTTGAACGTGGTGCTGGCCAATGTCACCGGCCACTCGGGCGCGATCAACCTGGCCGGCCCCGCGGCGCGGAGCATTCTACAATCGCTGGCCGACGTGGATCTTTCGCCGGCGAACATGCCGTACCTGGCGGTGCGCGAAGGCCGCGTGGCCGACGTGCCGGCTCGGCTGCTGCGCGTCGGCTTTGTGGGCGAATGGGGCTGCGAAATCCACGTGCCGGCCTTCAGCGCCCCGCGCGTGTGGGACGCCATCGCCGAGGCCGGCCGCCACGCGGGTGTGCGGCCCTTTGGCGTCGAGGCCCAGCGGGTGTTGCGGTTGGAAAAAGCGCACATCATCGTCAGCCAAGACACCGACGGCCTGACGCATCCACTGGAAGCCAACATGGCTTGGGCGCTGAAGGCCGAGAAGCCGTTCTTCATTGGGCAGCGCAGCCTGGCCGTGTTGCGGACGCATCCGCTCAAGCGGCTGCTGGTCGGCTTCATGCTCGAACAGGATTTGCCGGCCGGTTCGCCGAGCATCCCTAAAGAATGCCACCTGATCGTCGCGGGCGACGAAATTCGCGGTCGCGTGACTTCGATCACGCACAGCCCCACGCTGGGCCGCGTGATCGGTCTGGCCTTCGTGCCGCCCGATGCGGCCGAGCCGGGCACGTGCTTTGATATTCGCATCGACGATGGCTCGCTCGTGGCGGCCAAGGTCGTGGCCACGCCATTTTACGATCCAAAGAATTTGCGGCAGACTGAGGCTGGGGCGTAATGCCCGGGGGGACTCCCCAGGCTGACGCCAAGGGGCTCGCCAAAGATGTCATGGGGCTCGCCAAAGAAACCAAGATATGCAGACTTCAATTCGAGTTAGTCCGGTGGACCACTTGCTGCGACATTCGGCTGCGCGCGGTCGGACGTTTGCGCCGATTTGGAGCGAGATCGGCGGGATGCCGGTCGTGCTGCACCGGCAGGAGCCGGCCGCGGAAGCTGCAATCGCGGAACTGTTGGCCATCGCCGATCTGAGTTGCCTGCCGCGCGTCGTGGCCAAAGGCCCTGGGGCGGCCGAGTTTCTCGCCTCGCAAGGCTGGCCGGTGCCGGATCGCGTGCTGGAAGTGTCGCAGGTCGAAGGCGGCGGATGGGTCGCGCGGACCGGAACGAGCGAGTTTCTGGTGGAAGGCCCGCCCGGCGACCAGCGCGTCGGGCAACTCGAAACCGCGCTCGCGCAGGCCGGCAATGGCGTGTATCGCGTGCCGCGGCAGGATGCGATCATCGCCCTGATGGGCTCGCGGGCGGTCGAGGCCCTAAGGCATGCAAGCGCGTACGATTTTTCCACTGTCGAACCGGGTGGCCCGGTGGTGATGACGCGCGCAGCGGGCGTGTCGTGCACGGTGCTGGCTCGGTCGCTGGGCGGCCGGCGCGTGCTGGAAATTTCGGTCGAGGGGACGATGGGCGCGTATTTTTGGCATACGCTGGAGGAAATTGTCCGCGAGCTGGGGGGCGGGCCGGTCGGCCTGGCCAATGTGTTTCCCGAGCTCGCCGCGGGCGGCCCTCTCACGACGCAAGGGGCATCGGCATGACTCCCGAAGAAGCGATCGCATTTCTGGACGAGCAGCAGGTGAAGCTGGTGCTGGCCCAGTTTGTCGATATCCACGGCGTGGCTAAGACCAAGGCCGTGCCGGTCGGGCATTTTCGCGACATTCTCGAAGGCGGGGCCGGCTTCGCAGGCTTTGCCGTCTGGGGGCTGGGCCAGCAGCCGCACGATCCCGACTACATGGCCGTCGGCGACGTGAGCACGCTGTCGCTCGTGCCCTGGCAGCCGGGCTACGCCCGCATCGTGTGCAACGGTCACGTACATGGCGCGCCTTGGCCGCTGGATACGCGCTATGTGCTCCAGCGGCAGACGGCGCGGCTGGCCGATCGCGGCTGGCTGTTGAATACCGGGCTGGAACCGGAATTCATGCTGATGACTCGCGGCCACGACGGCAGCTTGTGCCCGGCCGATGCGAGCGACACGCTCGACAAACCCTGCTACGACTACAAAGGCCTGTCCCGCAGCCGCGCGTTTCTGGAAAAGCTGGTGGACTCGCTGATCGCCGTGGGCATCGACGTTTATCAGATCGACCATGAAGACGCCAACGGGCAATTCGAAATCAACTTCACCTACACCGACGCGATGACTTCTGCCGATCGCATGATCTTCTTTCGCATGGCGGCCGCCGAAATCGCGCGCGAGGTGGGCTGCATCTGCACGTTCATGCCCAAGCCGCTTTCGAACCGCACTGGCAGCGGCATGCACATTCACTTGTCGATCGCCGAGCAAGCCCGGCCGGAGCGGAACCTGTTTGCCGACAAGAGCGACCGCCGCGGCCTGGGGCTTTCGCCGCTGGCATATCATTTTCTCGGCGGATTGCTGGAACACGCTCCGGCACTGGCTGCGCTGGTGGCGCCGACGGTCAACTCCTACAAGCGGCTGGTGGTCGGGCGGTCGTTGTCGGGCGCGACGTGGGCTCCGGCCTTCATTTCTTACGGCGACAACAACCGCACGTCGATGGTCCGCGTGCCCAAAGGCCGGCTGGAGCTACGGCTGGCCGACTCCAGCGCGAATCCCTACCTGGCCTCGGCGGCCGTCATTGCCGCCGGGCTGGATGGCATCGACCGGCAACTGGATCCTGGCGAGCCGCACAACTACAACCATTACACCGTCCCGCTCGACGAGTTGCTCGAGCGCGGCGTGCGCGTGCTGCCGCAATCGCTGGGCGATGCGCTAACGGCGCTGGAGGCCGACCCGCTGTTTGCCGAGGCGCTGGGTGCCGATTTCGTGTCCGAATTCGTGCAGCTCAAGCGCATGGAATGGGTCGAGTACCAGCGGCACGTGTCGCACTGGGAAGTCTCGCGGTATCTGGAATTCTTTTAAGCGACGAAAGTTTGTCATGTGCGGGATTATTGGCTTGCTGGTGCGCGATCCGGCTCAGCGGCAGGCGCTGGGCAGCCTGATTGTGCCGATGTTCGATTGCATGGCCGAACGTGGGCCCGATTCGGCCGGACTGGGCGTGTTTGGCGAGCCCCTAGACGAGGGTCTGCGGCGCTACAGCTTGTTCGCACCCGGCGAGCGGCCCGATTGGCCGCAATTGGCCTTGCAGCTTGAAGAGCAAACCGGCAGCGGGGGCCACATTACGCACCAGGACAATCATGCCGAACTGGCCAGCCCCATCGAGCCGGGGCGGCTCCGCGAGTTTCTGAGTACGTTTCGGCCGCGCGTCGAGCTGCTGGGCATTGGCCGGCAGTTGGATGTATTCAAAGACACGGGCGACCCGGCCGAGATTGCCCGGCGCTACGATTTCGAGCACCTGGCGGGAAGCCACTGCGTGGGTCATACGCGCATGGCCACCGAGTCGGCCGTTTCGCCGGCGCACGCTCATCCGTTCACGGCCGGCGAAGATTTTTGCCTGGTACACAACGGCTCGCTCTCGAACCCCTACATGCTGCGCCGCAAGCTCGAGGCCGAAGGGCTGCACTTCGAAACGGACAACGACTCCGAGGCCGCCTGCCGGCTGATCGAATGGCACATGCGGCGCGGCGAGAGCGACGTGCGCAAGGCGCTCGAGGCGGCCATCGAGGAGATGGATGGATTTTATACCTTGCTGGTAGCCGATGGCCGGCAGTTGACGCTGGTGCGCGACGCCTTCGCCTGCAAGCCGGCCGTGGTGGCCGAAACGGACGCCTACGTCGCCATCTCGTCGGAGTTCCGCTCGCTGGCCCATTTGCCTGGCATCTCGCAGGCCAATATTTTCGAGCCGCTGCCGGAAGTGATTTATTCATGGAACGTATGACCGCTCCGCTGGCGCTCGACCTGTCCACGCTCGGTGTGCGTGAGCTGAATCAATACCTGCACCATGAGCTGCCCGGCTCGGGCATCTCGCACGTCGACATTCTGCATCCCGACGGCCGCCACAACATTGCCGTAGGGCTCGATGCCGACGTGGACGTGGACATTCGCGGCCATGCGGGATACTTCACGGCCGGCATGAACAAGCAGGCCCGGGTTACGGTACACGGCAACGTCGGCTGGAGCGTGGCCGAAAACATCATGTCGGGCCGGGTCCACGTCCGCGGCAACGCGTCGGAGTGTGCCGGGGCTTCGGGCCACGGCGGGCTGCTAGTCATCGACGGCGACGCCAGCAGCCGCTGCGGCATCTCGATGAAGGGCTGCGACATCGTCGTCGGCGGCAGCGTGGGGCACGTTTCGGCCTTCATGGCCCAGGCCGGCCGCCTGGTGATTTGCGGCGACGCGGGCGCTGGCCTGGGCGATTCGCTGTACGAGGCCGTGATCTACGTCCGCGGCACGATGCACGGCCTGGGAGCCGACGCCCGCGTCGAGCCGATGTCCGAGCGTGATCTGGCCGACGTGGCCGCTCTGCTGAGACAGGCCGGTTTCAACCACCGGCCGCAGGAGTTTCAGCGCGTGGCCTCCGGCCGGAGCTTGTATCACTGGAATTCCGAAGCCCACCAGGAATACTGACAGGTCAATGGTCCGTTGTCAGTGGTTTGTTGCTGGCAACGGACCACGAACAACTGACAACGGACCCATTACGCCATCGCCGAGGCGTTGGTTTCAGTCGATTCGACGCCGGCGGCGGAGCCGGACGGAGCGCTGGCCGATTCGTCGCGCTCGGATTCATCGCCGTCCGGGGTGCAAGTAGCCTGGGCGGCTGCCTGGCCGGCGACGTAGGCGGTGAAATAGTTCTGCGCGGCAACTTTGAGCACTTCGATCACCGGCTCGAGCAGCATGCCCCAGATCGACGGCTGGCTCGCCTGCCGGGCGGCGCGCGGGGCCTCGTCCGCTGCGGCCGAACCATTGGCCTCCTCGGCCTGAGGCATGACGGACTCGATCGTGCTCGATAGTTTCTCGCCGAGCGATTGGCCCGGACCGGGCGTCACAGCCGCGGCGGCGGCAAAGCCAGCGGCCGAAGCCGCCCCCACCGCCATCCACGGATGACGGTCGACCCAGCCGCGCAGGTCGGTGGCCTGCTCCCAGCGCGTGCGGGCATTGGCCTGCAAATCGCCGATCACGCCGAGCATCGCGGCGCGTGCGGCGACGGCCTGCTCGGCTAGAAACTCGGCCTCGCTGCCGGCTTGGCTGGCTTCGTCAGTTCGATGCTCGACTGCGGCTGCCGACGTCGTGCCCGTGCTGCCGGAGTTGCTGTTGGCGGAGTTCGGCATATTTTTCGATCGTTCGGGTGCGTGAAATCTTGACAATGCGACGCGTGATGACGACCAGGGCCAAGACGGTCAGACCGAGCATACCCAGGCCGGTCACCAGGTTCCCCAACCACATGCGGCCGCCGAAGAGCCAGCCCAATCCCTCGCCGATGCCATGCAGCAGAATCACCACGGCCGTGACGATCAGAGCCACGCCGCCGATCGCGGCCATCACGCTCAACAGCACGGCCAGCACGGCCCGGCGGATCCGCAGCCGAAACTGATCGGCCTGCACCGACAGGTAATACGAAACGTAATCGGCCAGTTCGCGCAGGTTCTCGAGCAGTGGAGCCCAAGGGTTGGGCGGCGGCTCGGGCCGCGCACCGTCGGAATGCGGTACGTGGCCGTTGGGGCGGTGCGGGTCGCTGGTCGATGTCACCACGGCGATCACTCCCAAGGGACTGCGGTTGCGGCTCGCGCGTCCGTTATGCGTCCATGATAATTCGTCGGCGACAGAATCAAACGCCCATTATGCGTTAGCACCAGAGGAATTTGAACAGAAGCACGCGAAGAACGCGAAGGAGAAAGGAAGAAAGAAACTGGCTGGCCAGCGTCCTGTAGAATTGCCATTCTTCCGGCTTTTCTTTTTTCTTCTTAGCGCTCTTTGCGACCTTCTGTTCAATTGCTTCGTACCCACAGAAAGCGGATGCGCGCGGGCTGCTGGTGCGGATTA
Source organism: Pirellulales bacterium (assembly GCA_036268995.1). Lineage (GTDB taxonomy): Bacteria > Planctomycetota > Planctomycetia > Pirellulales > PNKZ01 > DATATB01. Next base: position 39,146 of record DATATB010000175.1, read on the forward strand.
AACAATCCGCAGTGGGTCCGTGCGCATCCGCCTCGTCGTACAAAAGGCGCTGCTAGGTTAGCGGCGGTTCCAGATCAGCCCCAGAATAAAACCGACGCCCGCGGCGATAGCCACGGCCTGTAGCGGCCGCTCGCGGATACGGTCTTCGAAGGTTTCTTCGAGATCGCGTGCGCGCTGGGTTCCCTGGTCGACCATGTCGCGGGCCCGCTGCCGGCCTTGTTCGTAGTATTGGCCGGCCGCGTCGCGCAGGTTGCCGACCTGCTCTTGAACCGCGTCCTTGGCGGCGGCACCCAGGGCCTGGGTGTCTTGCCGCAGGTCGTTAACTTTGTCGCGGAGTTGATCGGCGCCCCGGCGGGCGGCATCGCTGGCCGTTTGACCCATCGATTGGACATCTTGCTTCACGTCCTGCGCCTTGTCGCGCATCTGGTCGGCGGAACTCCTGGTGGGGTGGGACGTCGACATGACGGCTGCTCCTTAAAAATCGTTGGTACTTGATTTCCGTAACCGAATCGTTGCCAAACCCTTCACGCTTCGTGGAGAGAATGTTTTCGCTGGCTGGCGGCCGTCTGTGCCCGGCCCAGCCATTGTAGTGCGGCCTTGATGTCTGTGTATTGTCGATGGACCACCATCCGCACGTTTAGGGGCAGGTCGCGTTCCAAGGCCCATTCGAATCGCTGCCGCGTAATCGCTTCGCTCCGGGCGCATTCGGCCAGGACGGCCGATTCATCCCGATGGGCCGCCGCCGACAGTGCGGCCCAAGCGCCAAACAGCCGTACCGCGGCCGGCTGCCCGTCGCCATTCAACCGTGCGATGTGCTGTTCCAATTCCGCCGCCAGGCGGCTGCGTTGCAGCCCATACCGCCGCAGGGCCTCCCGGACCTCTTTTCTGCTCACCGCGTCGGCCGCTCCGGAAAAACCGCGTTCGTCTTGCCGGCACACCGCCGCCAGTTCACGCAGCACGGATACAGGTTCGTCGGTCGACATGGCTTTATACCTCGAAGCGCGAGAATCCGGCGCTTCCTGCTCTTCCGACCAACTACAAAGCACCTCCTGTGCCAAGGTCGTGAGCGGCGGGCCATAAAAACCGGGAAAATCCTGGGAGGCCGGCAGCGATGGCGGCCGGAAGCTGAAAAATCCGGATGAGGGGTCCAGCAAAGGGGCCGAACTGGAGGCCAAGCCAACCCTATGAGCGGGTCGATTGGCCATTGTCCGGCCATCCCGGCTAAAGCTGGCCCATAAGCAAAGGCCTGCTATCGACCGCGGAGGTCACGCCAAAACGCCGGCTTTTTTCGGGGTGGCGGCGGCCGGCCGGCAGCGGCTTGGCATGGCAATCCCGACGCCCGGCGACCACAATGCTCGGGCGACGGGCAAATGGGGAGTTTTTCTTGGGGAGTGGACGATGGAGCGGCCGTACCGAACCGTACCCGAACAGACCAGCGGCATGCCCTCGGGCGTGCCGTATATCGTGGTGAACGAAGCCGCCGAGCGGTTCAGCTACTACGGCATGCGGGCGATCCTGTTCTATTTCATGACCCATCAATTGATGGGGGCCGCCGGCTCTCCGGAGCCAATGACCGAGGCCGAGGCCCTGCCTTGGTATCACCTGTTTTTGGCGTCGGTGTATGTGTTTCCGCTGCTGGGGGCGATCGTCTCCGATGTCTGGCTGGGCAAATACCGCACGATTATCTCGCTGTCGCTGGTCTATTGCCTGGGGCACGTGGCACTGGCGGCCGATGAAACGCGAGCGGGCCTGGCGGCCGGGCTGGGATTGATCGCGATCGGGTCGGGCGGCATCAAGCCCTGCGTTTCGGCCAACGTGGGTGATCAGTTCGGCCCGACGAATCAGCATCTGGTCGAACGAGTCTTCGGCTGGTTTTATCTGGCGATCAATCTAGGAGCAGCCATCTCGGCTTCGATGACGCCGATCTTGCTCAAGCGGTATGGCTCGCATGTGGCCTTTGGCGTGCCCGGCGCGCTGATGTTCGTGGCCACGCTGGTCTTTTGGCTGGGGCGCCACCGCTATGTCCACGCCCCGCCGGCAGGCATGAATTTTTTGCGCGAGGCGCGTAGCCCTGCCGGCTTGCGCGCGCTGGCTCGGCTGTCAACGCTGTATCTGTTTGTGGCGGTCTTCTGGTGCCTGTACGACCAGACCAGCTCGAAGTGGATTGCTCAGGCCGAAAAAATGGATCTGAACGTTCCGTTTTATGGAGCGATCGAGCCGGCGCAAACACACGTGATGAACCCGGTGCTGATTTTGATGCTCGTGCCCCTGTTTACGTACGTGATTTACCCAGCTCTTGGGCACGTGATCACGCTGACACCCTTGCGTAAGGTTTCGCTGGGCTTCTTTCTTACGGCGCTGGCATTTGTCGTTTCGGCTGTCATCGAGGGCTGGATCGCTGCTGGCGAGCGGCCGAGCATCGGCTGGCAAGCGATTGCCTATCTGATCATCACTAGCGCCGAGGTCATGGTCTCGGTCACGTGCCTGGAATACTCGTACACCCAGGCTCCGAGAACGATGAAGTCGCTGATTATGGCGCTCAACCTCCTGTCGGTGGCGCTGGGTAATGCCCTGACCGTGGTCGTGAATAAGGCAATCCTCACGCCGGATGGAAAAAGCCGGTTCGAGGGACCGGATTATTATTGGCTGTTTTCCGGGATCATGCTGGCCGCGGCGCTGGGATTCATGGGCATTTCCTGGATCTACCTGTCGCGGCAGAGCACGTCCGAGGCCACCGCCTAGAGAGTGACTTTTAAATGGGAGGGCGAGGCTCCTGCCGAGCCGCCCGTCTCGGTTGGCGCGGCTCGGCAGGAGCCTTGCCCCACTGCTGTGAACAAGCTAGCTGGCGGGTGGCACCGGAGCGGGAGGGTCGCGGGCGGTTCGTAGCAGTTTCCAAGCCGAGGAGTGCCCTCCAGGCACGGGTTGCTGAGGGTTTGGTGGATGGGCGGCTTTTTTCTTG
>DATATB010000176.1:0-50343 GCA_036268995.1 Pirellulales bacterium
GTGCCGTAGGCCACGTCCAGCGTGCCGCCGCCGATGCCGTAGGTCAGCGCCGAGCCGAGCGTCAGCGATTGGGCATTCGAAAAACTACTGGTCGTGGCCAGCGTGGCATTGTTGCTGATCACCACCCCGCCGCTGAGATTGCCCAGCGCCGAGGCGTTGTTGATGCTCAGCGTGCCGCCGCTGATCGTCGTGCCGCCGCTATAGGTGTTGACGCCGCTGAGCGTCCACGTGCCGGCGCCGCTTTGGTTGAGCCCCAGGTAGCCGCCGCCGCTGCCGTCGCCAATGCTGCCGCTAATCGTGCCGACGCCGCCGGAGAGGCCGCTGAGGTTGAGCAGCGTGGTGGCGGAAGTCGCCGCCGAGCCGCTGATGGCGCCGGTAAACAGCAGGCCCTGGCTCGAATCGCTCTGGAAGGTGCCAGAGGTCGGCCCCAGCACGAGCAGGTCGTTGATGGTTTGCTGGCCGAGGGCGTTGCCGCTTTGATCCCAGATCGTGCCGGTATCACCCAGCGTGAGCGTATTGGTCGTGCCCGGCGCATCCAGCGTGAAGACACTGCCGCCCGATAGAAACGTGAGATTGCCGATGGCCTGGTTGCCGCCCAACTGCACGCTGCTCAGTCCCAGCGATCCGAACAGGGCCGTGTCGCCGGCGGCTGGCAGCCCATTGGGAGTCCAGTTCGTGCTGGTGCTCCAACTGCTCGTCGTGCCGTCCCAGGTATAAATCGCGGCCAGCGCTTGCATTGGCGGCCCGGCCAGCAGCAGGCCTAAGACAGCGGCATACGTGGTCGCGACTCGTAGCGGGCGTTGCGAGAAGCGATCCGCCCCGCGCACGCGTCTTTGGGCGCGATCAACCCGAGTAACGCTCCACTCTTTCATCACAACTCGAACTCCAACCTGCTCATTTCTTCACTGGGGAGCAATCCACTCGGGACGGCGCTATCGAATTCTTGTGCTCGTGAGTCCCACCAACCGCACCCATTTCGCGGCTCAGCGCGCACCCAGTGCGCAGAACAACGCGCGATGGATCGGCGGCGTTAATGCGCTGGCGTGGCTCGTTTTCGGGATCGGCGGCGAGCGTCGGCTGCTTACGCCGGTCGCCTCGAGCGCGTCATGCGGGGGCCAGGGCACGCGTGCGCTGGACAGATTGTGCGAGCACGCGGGGTCCGGGGATGTGCCAGAGATGCCGGGGACAACTGAGCATGAAGACCTTCTGAGATTGAATTGCGTGGCGGGAGATTTTTTCGGAGGGCGTGGAGTCGCACGCGGCCTTACGCATTCCTTGTTCCAAAAACCTAGAAAAATGAAATGGACGTTTTGCCGCGCTCAGCCGGCGAAAGCCGTTAATACCGCAGTCAAGCCAGTTTTTGCCGTTTTTTCGGAGATCTGAAAACTCTACGGCCAAGTATCTTTTTCACGCGTTTGGATCCAACGCGGCCCGAATCGCCCACGACGTCGACATTGCTGCACAGTTTGTGCGCAGCGATCTAACTCCTTTGACAGGGTGCGTTAGAGTCCCAAAGCCGGTAGCTCTGGGGGGCACGCGAACGAGCCCGACCCTGGCCATATAATCTTCGCACGCCGACCGCCCCCGCGGCGACCGCGACTTTGGCTGCCAAGCGGGCGTGAACTCATTGAAGTGCCGCATCCGAGGAGCCTTGTGCCGATGAGCGCCGCTGGCAACCACACGCAGACGACCTTGACGCGCGCGACGTGGATCGGCCCTTGGGCCGGGCTGCCAATCGCTTGGACTGATGCGGATGAATTCGACGAAGAAACGTACCGCGCTGCGGTGTCCGCGTGTTGCCGGGCCGGCATGCCGGGCGTCTATACCGGCGGCACCACCGGCGAATTCTACGCCCTGGAATTCGACGAGTTCCAGCGCGTGGCCCGCGCTACCGTCGAAGAATGCCGCGCCGCGGGCAAGCCGGCAATGATCGGTTGCACGTCGACCTATACCCTGGGAGCGGCGCGACGTGCGCAGCTCGCCGCCGAACTGGGCGCCGCGGCGGTCCAGGTGGCGCTGCCGTTTTGGATGGAAGTGGCCGACGACCAGGTGGTCCCGTTCTTCCGTGAAGTTGCCCGCGCCGCGGCCGGGCTGCCCATCTCCGTCTATGAAACAACGCGGGCCAAAAAAACACTTTCGCTTGAGCAGCACCGCCAAATCAAAGCGGCCGTTCCCAGCTATCTGATGGTCAAGGCCAATGCCGGCACGATCGGATGTACGCCTGCTGGCTGTCGAGCCCTTTCGGAATTCGTCAATGTATTCGTCGGGGAACATCTGTGGGGCATCCTGGGCCGCGAAGGGGCCCAAGGAAGTTGCAGCGCGGCCGTGTACTGGAACCCGCCGATTGTGCTCGAACTTTGGGACCAGGTGCAGCGAGGCGACTGGGACCGCGTCGACGCCACCTGCGCGCAACTGACAGCCCTGTACGAATTCTTCGGGTCGAAGTTCGCCACCCGCGGCTTCACCGATTCAGCTTTCGATCACCTTGGAGCAACGGCCGGCGGTTTCGTCCACACCGGACTCCGCATCCGCGGCCCCTATCCCGCCGCCACGGCCAACGACGTCGCTTGCCTACGCGAGTGGTATCGGGATCATTGGCCGCAGATGGGGCCCGGCGGGGCTACGGCGACTTGTCGCTGAGATGATTGCGGTTGTTGCGCAGGACCGGCTGCTCGGGCGCTTGCCAGCCGCGCGGAGCGTTGACCACAACGACGGGCTTTCCTGTGTTGTCGTAGACGCGGAGGTTGTCGGCGACGACGCCATGGGCGGAGTGCCGCCAGCAGTGGATGGCCTGCCCGCCGCTTTTGATGACGTTTCCGATCACCTCGTAACCGTCGAGATTAAAGTTCGGCTCGATGGCGGTCATCCCCGTCTCCATGTAGTTCTGGTTGCAGCGCACGTTGCGGAGACGGCCGCGGAAAGAGGGATGGCCGAGCAAGTAGCCGGCGCCGTTGGGGTTGATCGTGCGGGTGCGCCGAATGGTGATGTTCTCCGCGTCGAAGGACTCGCCGGGGCCGACTCTTCCGCCCGGCAGCAGCCGGCCGGTGTGCTCGCCGTAAGCCATCACCGACCGCATGGTGTCCGTCATCGTGATGTCCTCGACCAGCACATTGCGCACACGTCCGTGAATGAGCACACACGCGTTGATGTTCTTCACCAGGCCGCTGGGCAGCGCGTTGTGCGAGGCATTCAGGTCGATCGTGCCCTTGCCGCTGATGCGCACGTTTTCGATGGACTGCGGTTGGAGGCCGTGCCCGATGCGGATGCCGTAGGCTTCCGGCCCGTCGTAAGACACAAACCACAGACTGCGCAGGCTATGGCCCACGGGGTTGCCGAAGCGGATTTTCACTCCGTGGCTGAGCGCTTGCCAGTCGCCCGTGATTGGCACCTGCTTGTGCGGCGTCTCGGGAATCCTGCCGTCGCCCCAGGCAAACGTGTCGGGCTTGCCATCCGTTCCCACGCCGTCGATGACGATGGTGAAAATGGTGTTCCCATATGCCTCGGGCCCGTCTACCGCGGGTCGAGAGAGATCAAAGCGTCCACCGATCTCAAAATCGTCGAGCTTCTTGGCGGCATCCTGGTCGGTGGTGATTTCGCCCTCGGCCTCGAGCCTGGTCACGCCGGGCGCGAGCTTCAGCGTCGCGCCCTCGCGCAGCTCGATCTCGATCGATTTGTCCACGTAGAGAATCGAGCGATGCTTTCCAAGCCCATGCTGGTGTAGTCCCGGCAAAAAGACCAACCGATCGCCCGGCGCGGCCCGGTCGAGCCCCGCCTGCGGGCTCTCGCCCGGCTGGATCAAGTGTTCAGCCGCATGCACCACGGCCAGCGGAGCCAGCAGCACGGCGGCCAAGCCCATGAACACACGTCTTGCGGTTCCGCTCATCTGAGATATTCCATTTCGCATTATCCACGCCCGACCAGCGGCATGGTCGTGGCCATTACGGTTACGAACAGGGCATTCGCATCGAGGGGCAAGCCGGCCATGTAGATCACGGTCCGCGCGACGTTTTCCACGTCCATGGTCGGTTCGGGAGTGATGGTGCCGTTGGCTTGCGGGACGCCGCTGCTCATGCGCTGGGTCAGTTCGGTGGCGGCGTTGCCGATGTCGATTTGGCCGACGGCAATGTTCCACGCCCGGCCATCCAGCGCGGCCGACTTGGTCAGGCCGGTCATCGCGTGCTTGGTGGCCGTGTAGGGAGCCGAGTTGGGACGCGGCGCGTGGGCCGAGATCGAACCGTTGTTGATAACCCGTCCGCCGCGCGGCGATTGGGCCTTCATCACCCGAAACGCTTCTCGCAGGCACCAGAATGCTCCCGACAGATTTACGTCGACGACGGAGCGCCACTGCTGGTCGGTCAGTTCGTCGAGCGGAACGGGCGGCGCGCCGCTGCCCGCGTTGTTGAATAGCAGGTCAAGCCTTCCGAACCGGGTCGTCGCCTGATCGAACAACGCGCGCACGGCCGCGGGATCGGTAACGTCCGTGGGCACCGGCAGGGCATTCACGGCGTGGTCGCCGGCCAGGCGCTGCGTTTCGGCCAATGCCTCGGCCCGCCGGCCGGCAAGCGTGACGCAATAGCCTTCGCTCAACAGCGCCAGGGCCACGGCCCGACCGATGCCGGACCCTGCTCCCGTGACAATCGCGACTTTTCGATCCACCGCGGCACGCTCACTTTTCTTTTTGAGACGGCAAATTAAATGCCGACCGGCGGCCCAAGATCTCCAACCCGGCGAGTTGGGTCGATCACGCACCAGCAGCCGGCGCCGATGGCGAACAGAATCCCGATCAGCACCAGCGGAGCATTCCAATCGTCAAAACGCTCGGCCAGGTAAGTGACCACAATCGGGCTCGAGATGCTGCCGATCTGCCCGGCCGTATTCATCGTGGCACTGACGACGCCGGCGTGGTTGCCGCCAATGTCGAGGCATGTTCCCCAAGCCGCTCCCAGCGTGAACATGCTGGCCGCGGTTCCCACGGCAAGCAACGTGGCGGCAACCGCCGGCTCGGTCGTTATCGTGGCCACCAGCGTAGCCGCAGCGGCGACAATATACGCCACGCAACCCACGCCCGCCCGACCGATGCGCAGCCCGAACCGAGCCACGGCCCAATCGGTTGTCAGGCCGCCGAACAAATCGGCCACCACGCTGAGCAACAACGGAAGCCCTGCGAACAGGCCCAACTGGCCCTCCGAAAAACCATGTTTTTCTTGCAAGTAAGTCGGCAGCCAGGTAATGCAAAAATAGAACACGAAGCTATTAGGAAAATACATCAGGCACAGGGCGATGACATTGCGATGCCCCAACAGCCGCCGCCAGAAGGCCCAATCGCTGGCATGCGGCGCGGTGAGATCGCGCCCGGCGACGATTGTCTGCAACTCGGCGTCGTTCACCTGGGGATGGCTGGCCGGATCGTCGCGATACCAACGCTGCCAGGTCCACGCCCATCCAAAGCCCAGCACGCCGAACAGCACAAAGATCGTCCGCCAATCGACGTATCCCAGCAACACGAGCACCAGCGACGGCGTCAGGCCGCCCGACAGGTGCGCTCCGGCAAAGAAGATGCCTTGCACCGTTCCCCGTTCGCGTCGTGGAATCCATTGCGAAAACGTCCGCGCGGCCGAAGGCCAGGCTCCGGCTTCTCCCGCGCCGAACAAGAATCGAATGGCAAGCATCGAGCCTTGCCCCAGGGCCGCGCCTGTGGCGATCGTGAACGTCGACCACCAGGCCACGATGCGGGTGAGCACTTGCCGCGTCCCAAGCCGGTCGGCCCACATTGCGGTGGGAATCTCGAAGACGGCATAGGACACCGCGAACGCGCTGTAGACATAGCTCATCTGGTCTTTGGATAAATCCAGATCGGCCATGATCTGCGGCGCCAGCGTGGCGATGCACGCACGATCGAGATACGTGATCATGGCCAGCAGCACGCACAGGGCCACCACGCGGTAGCGGATCGTACTGGCTCGCGTCGGCTCAGTCACTTCGAGGTCCGGCTAGCGTAGGTCCGGCCCAGGAATTCGACGATCTGGCGGCGCAGCTCGAGCGGCTCGATTTCGTTGGTGTGCCGGTAGATGATTTTGCCACCCGGCGCAATGAGCAGCGTATAGGGAACCGGTCCCTGCCACTCTTTGTCGAGCAAGTCGGCAAAGCGGTCGCGGTTGGACACGGTCGAAAGGTAATTCGTCGCGGCCACGTGCTTTTCGCGCAGCAGCTTCAGGGCGTCGGCCTGCTGCTCGGGCTCGTCAAGGCTGATCGTCACCAACTGAAAGTTGCGCCGGCGATACATGCGGTTCGCCGTCACGAACTCGGGCAATTCCGCGACGCACGGGCCGCACCAGGTGGCCCACACGTTCACGAGCAGCAGCTTGTCCGTGTCGTTCTTCACCAGCTTCGACAGGCCCGCCTCGTCGAGCGTTTGCAGCTCGACCGGCTCCTGGTCCCACTTGGTCAGCGAAGTCTGAGCGTCGGCACGCTTGGCCGACCACTTGGTCGAGCAGCCGAACGTGCGCGTCTTTTCGATCGGCACGGGCTTGCCCGCCAGCAAGGCATCGAGCGCGTTGCGCAGGTCGTGGCTGGTGACGGTTTTGACGTCCGAATCGTCAATGCGTCCGGCGTACCGCAGCTTGCGCTCGCCGTCGAACAAAAAGGCCTGGGGCGTAGCCACCACGCCGTAAGCCAGCGCCGTGGTTTGCTTGTCGCCATCGTAGAGATAGGGGAACGCAAACTGATGGTCCTTGGCTCGATACTTCATGTCGGCAAACGAATCGCCGACGTCGGTGTAGCCCAACTCATCCAGGCGCAGCGCCCGGTCGTCATTGGGAGAGATGACAACCAGCGCCACGCTGCGGTCTTTGTAATCGGCCGAAAGCTGCGCGATGCGCGATTCGTACGCCTGGGCCGTGGGACAATGATTGCAGTTGAACACGACCAACAGCAACTTCGCCGAAGCGAAACTCTGCAAGCTGTACTGCTTGTCATCGACCCCCGGCAATTCAAAGTCCGGCGCCGCGTCGCCAATCGCCAAAGGTTTGAACCCCGCCGGGTTGAGCGGAGCGGCCGACGCAGGCAGCGCCGCGCCGCACAGCACTGTGACGATCATCAAGACGAGCGTGGCGTGGCGCATGAGAGCAGTCTCCGGTGAGAAGCGCGAAGGCAGGGGGTGTTTGTCCGCCATCTCGGCGGTCTCGGATGGCTCGTCTTCTGAATTCATCAACTATAAAGGGTCCTTAGCCCGAGTGCGAGGCGGCGGCGCGGGCGATATGCACACCGTAGGCATCCCGCTCCGCCGGGATGCAGGGCGTGACCGAAAATCGCTCCCAGCGCCAAGCCGAGTTGCCGTCGTCTCGGCGGAGCGAGACGACTACGGTGACGCCAGCTTGCCGGCAATGGCGGGCGCTGCAGCCGGCGCAGTTTTGGCCGTCGAGTGTTTGCACTCGCAGTTACGGACGAAGTGCAAGGCCCCAGCGTGGCACCTATCGCGCCGCCCGGACGTCGGCAATTCAGCGCAGTCACCGCAAGTAAAGCCAAGCTTCGCAACCAGCGCCGCGGTCGTCGTCGAACGGATGTTTCGTCCATGCCGCGAATAGATAGACCGGTAGCGCGGGCACGGCCCACCATGTTGTAGCGTTTGGTCGATTTTTGGTGGGTGGTGTGCCCACCCTACTTCAAGAACGTGCCTTGGTCGAGTTCCTCGAACGCCTGGCGCAGTTGCTCTTGCGTGTTCATCACGATCGGGCCGTACCACGCAACGGGCTCTTGGAGCGGCTTGCCCGAGACCAGCAGGAATCGAATGCCGTCGTCGCCGGCCTGCACCGAGACTTCGTCGCCCGAGTCGAAGAGCACGAGCGAGCGGTTGTCGGCTTCGGTCGGCAGCGACGTATCCGACCAGCCGACGCCTTCGGTCGGCACGGCCAGCGGCCCGGAGGCGTTGCAGAACTTGCCGCTGCCGGCGAACACGTAGGCAAACGCGTGGCGCGAAGTCTCGACCGGCAGCGTCTTCCGCCGGCCCGGCGGCACGGTCACGTCGATGTAAATCGGGTCGGCGGCGATGCCGTCGATCGGTCCCCGCTTGCCCCAAAACTCGCCGCAGATAATCCGCGCGCGGCTGCCGTCGTCGTCAGTCACCTCGGGAATCTCGGCCGACTTCACTTCCTGGTAGCGAGGCGGCGTCATCTTGAGCGCGGCCGGCAGATTGGCCCACAACTGAAAGCCGTGCATCTGCCCCAGCGCGTCGCCCTTGGGCATTTCCTGGTGGATGATCCCGCGTCCGGCCGTCATCCACTGAATGTCGCCGGCGGCAATGGCACCCTGATTGCCCATACTGTCGCCGTGCTCCACCGTGCCGGCCAGCACGTAGGTGATTGTCTCGATGCCGCGGTGCGGATGCCACGGAAAGCCGGCCAGGTAGTCCGCCGGAATATCATTGCGAAAATCGTCCAGCAGCAGGAACGGGTCGAATTCCGACGTGCTGCCGAAGCCGAACGCCCGGCGCAGATGCACGCCCGCCCCTTCGAGCGTCGGCTTGGACTTGATCAGCCGCTTGATCGGTCGAATCGACATGCTGGCCCCCGCACACAAGTTTTAATCGCGCCCAAGCCGCATTGTACTGCGTGCGGCCGGCGGAGGCACGGAGGCCGGAAATGGGGCAGTGGGTGAAAGCTTGTGTTGCTGGCCGGTCAGCGACGGCGGACAACCTTCGCTTCAGGGAAAAGGCTTTCGTAGTCAGGGCCACCTGTACAATCCCATCCGAGTCCCCTGAATTCGAGTCTCCTGTAGCCGCGCTCGCCAAAAACCCAAAGCCCACCGGGCGCCCGGGTGTAGCCGTTGTCCGATACGTGCATACTGCGTATCGCTTCGGTGCGCGCTGCGATCCAGTCGACAGAATGGATCTCCCAGGACGCCAACGATGCAACTAGGCCCAGTGCGGCAAGCGGCTTCCACAGCCTAAACCGGAACCAGCGGCGGCGGGGTTTCTCGGGCATAGGGACGCCTTAAGGTCGTGGGCGTGGCGGCCAGTTGGCCGAACTCAGCGCCGCTAGGGAGCTACCGCATAATCAAGCTCCAAATCCACAACAAGGCCCCCGCCTGCGCCGCTGGGCCGCCGCACACGATTGCTAATGCGGCAATCGCTGTAATCCACTCCAGGGGACTCACCGGAAACGGGTGAGACCGAGACCGATATTCGCGCTTCGGTCCTTGGGTGTTCTCGTCCATACGGGCAGTCGCTCAGTCAGACAACGGGCCGTAATTGGTCCAGTACCAAAAGACGGCCGCGACGACGGCGATGGGGACGGCTGCACCGATCCCCACGGCTAGAATTCGCAGAAGCCGTTCTCGCTGTCGCTTGGGGTCCATACGGGCAGTATAGCGGGGGACGAGCAGGATTATCGCGATCATGGTCCAGCATCAAAACCAAGGGGTAGTGTCCTAGCGAGTTATGGCTCGCGGTCGACTGACGGAAGCACCGACCGAACAACTTCCGCCTCTGGAAACAGCCGTCGGCACTCATCGATATCCGGGGCGATGGGTGACCAGAAGTAGACAGCTATGCCCTTCTCGCCGAACAACCAGAGACCTGCTGGCGCTGTTGTCGGTGCGTCATATTTGCGCGTTGGCCATTCGACCCTAGCAGCTGGTCCTAAGAAATGGATGCCATCTGACGCCGTTAGCGCCCGGTGCCGCTGCCTGATCCACTCGAGCGAGTAGCCCACCCACGCAAGAGGCACGGTAGCCACCGCGATCAGGACGAATAGCGTCCGCAGTCTGAAGGCGAGCCAGCGGCGGCGGGGTTTCGCGTTCATGGCGGCTGCCGCAGTGTGCTTTGCGGGGGGCGAAGGAGCAGCAACACTTCGGGCTCGCTCGGCGGCAGCGGCCCTGAATAGACCTCGACTTTGGCTGGCTCGCCAGCGACTATCGCTTCGGCCGCAAGTCGCGTGGCCTTCTTGCGTGCCTGCGAATCAATCCTATTGAGCGTTGCCGCGACGAGCAGGGTGACAGATATCAGGATCAACGCCGCCACGAAGATCGTGGTGGCAATTCGGTCGCCGTTGCGTCGTGTTGCCGGTTTCTCGTCCATACGGGCAGTCGCTTAGTCAGACAATGGGCCGTAATTGGTCCAGTACCAAAAAACGGCCGCGAATACACAAACGGCACCGGCCGCACCGATGGTTGGGGTCGGGGTTATGCTGGTAGTCGCGGGGCATGCCGGCATTGTACCATGCCGGCTAGTGCCGTCAGACTGCCAGAGTAGACCACCCGCAGCCATGGAGTAGGATCGCGCCCATGCGACTCGGCTATCCAAAGACCCCTATCTGGATCGCTTACTTTTGCCTATGCCTGCTCTCTTTGGGGTGGTTCAACGAAACATTCAGACCGCCGCTCTCGATCGCGATCGGTAGCGTCGTCTTCTGTCACTCCCTGGGACTCATGTGGGGCGAGCAATCAATCGGCACGAAACGGGGGTTCATTCTCGGGTTGGCTGTTGGGCTTATCCTCGCTGCTCTCGTGCTCATTTTCTACGACGAAAGGCTCAGCCATTGATTGGGGCTTGGCCGGAAAGCGCCAATCGAGCGTGACCCAACACTGCAATCCTAGAAGCTGCGGAGTAAATGGCGATGGCGAATCAACTTACCAAAGAGCAATTCGAGCGCGCGATATCGGTGTTTCTCGTTGAGCTGAATGAGAAATGCGCTGACGCGTCGGAGTCGAAGCTCCGAACGCTTCCAGGATTTGACGCGGTCATTGCCGACTATTCGAATGAATTCCTCGAACTGGGGCAAGATGCGAGCACCCTGCTAAGACTCGCGTTTGCATTCGTCGACGAATATGTATATGCGGACCTCAAAGCAGTCATCGACGCCGCTTACTCGGCATACTGCCTTGACGCGAAGTAATTCCAAACTCGCCCACTAGCGGAAATGGGGCAGTGGCGGAAAGTCTGTGTTGCTGACGGTTGGCCAGTTCGCTCGCGATCAAATCCATCGGTCGCCGCCGAAATAGCCGCTGCTAATCGCACGTTGTTTGGGTGGCGTATAGTCTTCTCCGGATTCGCGTTTCATTTTCTGGCCGCTAGCGATAAGCCGATAGCCACTCACCGCGACGACAGTAAAGACCGCGATGGCGATTGCAATGGGGATGCTGCCCGCCATCCTCCCGATCCAGCAATCGACCGCCGCGACTGCGGTTACCAGAAATAGCGTCCGCAATCTCCAGGTGAACCAGCGGCGGCGGGGATTGTCGTCCATCGGATGTGCCTCAGCGAGTTACTGCTGGCGGAGCGCTCGGGACCAGTGCTGAAGGGCATCAAGCTCTGAGTCCGACCATTCCTTGCCGCCGGCCTGCCCGATGTAAAGCCTTACCACCGAGCGGCGAATTTCTTCCAGCTCGGCGTCCGCATAGTGGTTGAGGACGTAGCGGCTCCGCTCGATTGCCCCCAACGCGGCCAGCCGCCAATCGCCGGAGAAGCCCCGCAAAGGCAATTCCCTGGTCGTGATTCGGTTTCTCGTCCATACCGGCAGTATAGCGGGAGGGGTGCGAACGTTCATTCTGTGCCGCCTAAATCGCCGACCAGTCTGGCGGGGCCGTTGTCCTTACGAGATGCCAGCCCTTGACCGCCATCAGGAGCCCGACAGCAATGATCCACGGCCGCTTCAGGCGCAAACTCACGGCTGGCAAAATGCGCGGCCGCGACGCCCTGGCGGAGTACAATTCCCGCATGGACGAGAACCCTTACCAGCCACCGCCGGGCCATGAGGAAGCGGCGACGCTCGGCAAGCAGCGATTCTGGAATGTCTGGGTCTTCGCGATGACGTGGCCGCTGGTCGCCATCCTGGTTCATCGGCTTACGCGACCATTGATCCCGATGCTGGATAACGGCCGGCCGACTCTCGGGATGTTGATGAGCGTTTCTCCATTCCTGCTCGGCTACGTGCTTTGCATCGTCGCGGCCGTGCGGTATCGCGCTCCGGTCATGACGCGAGTCATGCGTGGCGTCGGGAGCATTCTTCTGTTTATCGCATCTGGCCTCGTTGCGAGACTTGTCTTTGCCGCAATCTATTTGTCGCTCCACTAGCTCGCCCTGCACACGAGCTTAAGACAGGAGCTTAAGACACTCCCGGGAAAGTGTCAGAGAGCAAAGCGAAAGGCACCCGATCCCCCATCCTGCTGGCGACTGGCCGCTTCGGATCCCTCCCGCAAGGTTAAATTCCTGTTAATCCCACCTCCTGGCGCAGCGGCGCACGGCGGGACGACGTAGGCTTAAACGCAACGGTCGAAGGGGCGATCGCGAGTTTCCTCTTGCGACGGGAGTGGATGTATGAATGGCGATGGCGGAGTATTGGCCGCGGAAGCTGACTTGGCTCGGCGGTTGGAGCGGCTGGGATTTTCGGACGAGCACAGCGACTGGGCAGCTCGCTACCTGCTCTGCGAGCAACTGGTCGATCCGACCCGCGTTCGGCCGCGGCAGCGCTTCGAAGCGGTCGCCAAATTCATTCGCGATCTGCTCGCCCATCGCTGGGTCAAGACGCGCCAGGCGCGCGAACGGGCCAATCCCAAGCGTATTTATTACCTGTCGATGGAGTTTCTCATCGGCCGCACGCTGGTGAACAACATCATCAACCTGATGGCCGAGCCGCTGGTGCAGCAGGCGCTGGCGCGAGAAGGCATCGACTATCATCAACTCGGCGAGCTGGAGCCCGACGCGGGCTTGGGCAATGGCGGCCTGGGGCGCCTGGCCGCCTGCTTCATCGATTCGCTGGCCACCCGGCAGTACTCGGCGATGGGCTACGGCCTGCGCTACGAGTTCGGCATTTTTCGCCAGTCGCTGCGCGAAGGCTATCAGCACGAGCAGCCCGACAACTGGCTGCGGCATCCCGACCCCTGGGAGATCGCGCGGCCGGGCAAGACCGTGCAAGTGCCGCTGGCCAGCACGATCCAAATGCAGGGCGGCCACATGCGACTGGCGCACGGCCAGCCCAGCCACTTGCTGGGCATGGCCTACGACCGACCCGTCGTGGGCTACGGCGGTCACTGCATCAACACACTGCGGCTCTGGTCGGCCACGTCGCCCGAGACGTTCGAGTTCGCCGATTTCTCGCATGGCGATTTCGTCGGCGCGGTGCTGAAGAACATCGGCGCGTCTTCGCTGACCAAGGTCCTGTATCCCGACGATTCGACCGAAGAGGGCCGGACGCTGCGCTTCTTGCAGGAATATTTCTTGGTCTGCTGTTCGCTGCACGACATCATCGCGCGGTTTCGCCAGAGCGGAAACCCGCAGTGGTCGGCGCTGCCCGACAAGGTGGCGATCCAGTTGAACGACACGCATCCGGCGCTGGCGGTGGCCGAGTTGATGCGCATTCTGCTGGACCACGCCTATCAAAGCTGGGACGACGCTTGGGACCTGACCGTGCGCACGCTGGCTTACACGAACCACACGCTGCTGCCCGAGGCGTTGGAGAAATGGCCGGTCGAGCTGTTCGAGCATTTGCTGCCGCGGCATCTGGACATCATCTACGAAATCAATCGCCGGTTTCTGGACGACGTCCGCGTGCGTTGGCCGGACGACTCGGCCCGCGCGGCCCGCGTGAGCCTGATCGAAGAGGGGCCGAAGCGCAAAGTGCGGATGGCCCACCTGGCGATCGTCGGCACGCACAGCACCAACGGCGTCGCCGCGATCCATAGCCGGCTGCTCAAGACCAAGGTCTTGCCCGATTTCGCCGAGATGTTTCCCGATCGCTTTAACAACAAGACCAACGGCGTGACGCCGCGGCGCTGGCTGCTGATGACCAATCCGCCGCTGGCGAAGTTGATTACCGAAGCCATCGGCGAGGACTGGATCACCGACCTGGCGCAGTTGCAGCAGATCGTGCCCCTGGCCGACGACAGCAGTTTCCGCGCGGCGTTTCGCCAGGCCAAGCACGGCGCTAAAGCCTGTTTCGCCCGCTGGCTCAAGTGTTCGCTGGGGCAAGTAGTCGATCCCGACTCGATCTTCGATTGCCAGGTCAAGCGCATTCACGAATACAAGCGGCAACTGCTGAACGTGCTGCAAATCATCGTGCACTACAACCGGCTGCGAAGGGACGCGAACTTCGACGCGCCGAATCGCACGTTCCTGTTCGCCGGCAAGGCGGCGCCGGCCTACACGCTGGCCAAGCTGATCATCAAGCTGATCTACAACGTGGGCGAGGTGATCGATGCCGATCCGGCGGTGCGCGGGCGGCTGCGGGTGATCTTTCTGCCCAACTACAGCGTCAGCCTCTCCGAGCGGCTGATTCCCGCCAGCAACGTCTCCGAGCAGATTTCCACCGCCGGCTACGAAGCCAGCGGCACCAGCAACATGAAGTTCATGATGAACGGCGCGCTGACCGTCGGCACGCACGACGGCGCAACGATCGAAATGGCCGAAGCGGCCGGCGAAGAGAACTTCTTCCTGTTCGGACTCACGGCCGAGCAAGTGCTCCAGTCTCGCGGCTGGTACGACCCGCGCTGGCACTACGAGCATGAGCCCGAAACGCGCGAGGCCTTGGACATGATCCACGGCGACTATTTCAGCCCGCGCGAGCCGGGCATCTTCCAGCCGATCTGGGACACGCTGGTCACGCACGGCGATCACTACATGCACCTGGCTGACCTTTCGGCCTATGTCGAGACTCAAACCCGGGTGGGCCAATTGTTCGGCGATCCCGAGGCCTGGTCCCGCAAGGCGATCATCAACGTCGGCTCGTCCGGGAATTTTTCCAGCGACCGGACCATCGACCAGTACGCCACCGAGATCTGGGACGCCGCGCCCTGCCCAGTGCCTTGAACCCGGCCGGCGGGATCTGCAAGCCTGCGAAGCTGCAAAACCCATCGCCAGCGGCCGGCCTTGTGTTAAACTAGGCTGGTCGGCATGCTGCGTGCGCCGATCTGGCCCCGCCTGCTTTTTTCCCGCCGTTTTCTCCGCCTCATTCCCCGCCGAGTTCGCGTCATGCCGTGTCTGTCGGTTCGCGCTGCCATTGTTTCTGCCCTTGCCGTGGTCGTCGGCTTGTTGCTGACGCCTGCCATCAGTCGCGGCGCCCCGCCGAAGCTGTTGGACGACGTCAAATACCCGCCGGAGTTCGAGGCGTCGATTTTCGCCGCGCCGCCGCAGGTGAGCTATCCCGTGTTTGTCGCCGCGGCCCCCGATGGAACGGTGTATGTATCGTCCGATAAAAACGGCTCGGTCGAACGCAAGCCGAACCGCGGCTCGGTCGTGCGGCTGCGCGATCGCGACGGTGATGGCCGCGCCGACGAGGCCCGGGCGTTTGTCACCAGCGTTGACAGCCCGCGCGGCCTGGTGTGGGATCACGATCGGATTTATCTGATGCATCCGCCACACCTGTCGGCGTTCATCGATCGCAACGGTGACGGCACGAGCGACGAAGAGCAGGTGCTGGTCAAGAACATTGCCTTCACGTTCAAGGACCGGCCCGCCGACCACTCCAGCAATGGCGTCACCTTGGGCATCGACGGCTGGCTGTATCTGGCGATCGGCGATTTCGGCTTCCTCGATGCCGAGGGGCGCGACGGCCGGCGGCTGCAACTGCGGGGCGGCGGCGTGGTCCGCGTGCGCACCGATGGCTCGGGCCTCGAACTGTTCTCGCGCGGCACCCGCAACATTCTCGAGGTCGGGCTCGATCCGCTGCTGAACGGCTTTGCCCGCGACAACACCAACGACGGCGGCGGCTGGGACATTCGGCTGCACCACTTCTCCGGCATGGAGCATCACGGCTATCCGTCGCTGTTTCGGAATTTCGGTGACGAGATTGTCGCTCCGCTGGCCGATTACGGCGGCGGCTCGGGCTGCGGCGCGTTGTACCTCAGCGAGCCCGGCTTTCCGGCCGGATACAACCACGCCCTGTACACGGCCGACTGGGGCCGGCAGTATGTCTATCGTCATCATCTGACGCCCGCCGGCGCCACCTTCACGGCCGATCAAACCGAGTTCGTCGGCCTGCCGCGCGTCACGGACCTGGACGTGGATGCCATGAGCCGGCTGTACTTGGCCAGTTGGAAGGGCTCGACGTTTGGCTATGTCGACGAAAACGTCGGCTACCTGGTCCGGCTCAAGCCCAAAGGCTATCAGCCCGAGCCCCTGCCGGATTTTGATAAACTATCGGGATCCCAATTGGTCGCGGAGTTGAACTCCGCCAGCCATCGCCGGCGTTTGGCGGCCCAACGAGCTTTACTGCGGCGCGGCATCGACGACGACACGGCCCAGCAATTGACGGCGCTGGCCGCCGATGGCGGGCGTAGGCTCGAAGCACGCGTGGCGGCGTTGTTCGCGTTGAAGTTGGGTCGTGGCACGCGAGCAACGGCGGAACTCGTGCGCCTGGCCGAGATGCCGGAGCTGCGCGAGTACGCTCTGCGAGCGCTGACCGATAATCTCGAAGAACTAGCCGAGGTTCCGTCGGCATTGATCGCACGATCTCTCGGCGACGCGCAGCCGCGCGTTCGTCGCCAGGCCGTGGCTAGCGCCGCCCGCTTGGGCCGCAGCGAGCTGGCGACGAACCTGGTGCCGCTGCTGGCCGATCCCGATGCGCTGGTCGCGCATACGGCGGTGCAGGCCCTTGTGAGTTTGCGGGCAGCCGATGTTTGCCTGGCAGTCATCAAGCAACCCGACACACCGGCCGGGCAGCGTGCCGGGGCCTTGCGCGTGTTGTCTGCGCTGCACGAGCCGCGGGTCGTCGCCACGCTGCTGGACGATTTGCAGCACGAAAAGTCGGCCGATCGCCGTCAGCCGCTCTGGTCGGCCCTGTGCCGGCTGTATTGGCAGGAAGGGCCGTGGAAGGGCAATAGTTGGGGCACGCGGCCCGACACTTCCGGTCCGTATTACGAATCCGTGGCCTGGTCCGCAACGCCGCGAATTGCCGCGGCCCTCAAGTCGGGCCTGGCCAGTGCCGAGCCGCACGAGGCGGCTTGGCTGGTGGCCGAGTTGGAACGCCATAAAGTACAGCTCGACGGCAGCCTGGCGACGATCATCGCCATGGCAGGGCGCGATTCGACCGTGGTGCCGGCCGCCGTGGGTCAATTGTCGCGCACTCCGCGAATTCCGGCCGAGGCTCTGCCGCTGCTGCTGGCCGCGGCCCGTTCGAGCGAGTCGAGCAACCTGGTGCTGAGTCAAAGCGTGCTCTCGCTGGTGAAGACGAACGATCCGGCCGCGCTCGAAGCGGCGATCGAGGCCGTGGGCCAACTCGCCCAGCGCCGCGCGCGGAGCGAGTTCGACCAGGCTCGCGATGCGCTGGTGAACTCGCACGCGGTCGAGCAGCACCTGGCATGGCTCGAAGATCGCGCCGCCTCGCTCGACGGCCCCGCAGCCGTGTGGGCCGATGCCATCTTGCTGGTCGCGAGCGGCCGGGGCTCGCTCTCGCCCGAGACGCGCGAGTCGGTGGCCAAGACGCTGGAGCAGGGTTGGCAACAGCCGCGCCGCCGGCAGCAGATGATCGAAGCCGTTCGCCTGGCTCGATTCCGCGATTATCGCCAGAAGGTGCTGGCCGCCTTGGCCGATTCCGACGCAAAGGTGGCAGAAGCCGCGCGGCGCACGGCCAACGAGTTGCGTTTTATTCTGCCGGAGGCGGCCCGCACCAGTGGCCCGAAAATCGGCTCGCTCGCGACCGACGCGGCCTTGGCCGCAGTCGTGCCGCTCAAGGGGCACGCGGCCGTGGGCGAGGATCTGTTCTCCCGCCTGGGCTGCGTCAAATGCCACACCGCGCGGGCCGACGAACCGCTGCGGGGACCATTCCTCGGCAATACGGTCAACATTTACAAACGCCGCGAGCTGGCCGAAGCCGTGCTGCTGCCCAGCAAGTCGATCGCCCAGGGATTTGCGACCAACCTGTTCGTCTTGGACGATGGCCGCACGCTGATGGGCTTTGTGGTCGAAGAAGCCGCCGATCGGGTCACGATCCGCGATCTCGAAGGCAAGCAAACCGTGATTCCCATCGCCACGATCGAAGACCGCAGCAAAAACGCGCTCTCGATGATGCCCGAGGGGCTCGTGAAAGAAATCTCGCTCTACGAGTTTGCCTCGCTACTCGATTACCTTCAGTCGCTCGCCACCAGCGGCAAGCACTGAAACTAGACCCGAACCGGCACTGCGACGGCTTGTTCGGCCACGGTCAGCGGGCGGCGGATGAAGCGGCTGAGCAGCACGGTGGCCACCAGCAGCGTGCCGGAGAGATAGAAGGCATTGTCGAGGCTGCCGGTGGCGTCCTTGATGTAGCCGGCAAACTGCGGCACGAAAAACGCAATGCCCCAGCCCATGAACACCAGGCCGTATTTCAGCCCGAGATTGTTCACGCCGAAAAAGTCGGCGGTCATGGCCGGCATCAGCGATAGTCCGCCGCCGTATTGCCAATAGGCGATTCCGACCACCAGGAACAGCAGCGCGGGGCTGCCGGAGCGCATGATCGTCGGCGTGGCAAACAGGCACGCGGCCGAAATCGCGCCGTTCAAAAGATACGCGTTGGTGCGGCCCACCTTGTCGGAATATAGTCCGGTGCCGACGCGGCCGGCCGCGTTCACCAGCCCGCCGTAGGAGGCCAGCAGCCAGGCATTGGCCGCCAGGAATCCGCTCGCGGCGGCCGTGGCGTTGAGCATGGGCGTGGCGTTGGCAATCACCAGCAAGCCCGACTGGGACGAGCCGATGAAGAGCAGCACCAGTGCGTAGAATTGCCACGAGCGGACCATCTCGGCCGGCGACCAATCGACCGTGCTCATCACCGGTTGCATGCTGGTGGGCGGATTGGCAGCGGCCGGCGGACGGTAATCGGCGCCCGGCGGCGTGAGGAACTGAGCGGCGACGAGGATGACCAGTGCGAACATGGTCCCCAAGCCGATAAAGCTGCCCGAGATGCCGTAATGGGCAATCAGGAATTTGGAGAGCGGCGCGATGTAGATGGCCGCTCCGCCGTATCCGCCCACCACCAGGCCGACGACCAAACCGCGCTGCTGCGGTCCGAACCACTTGAGCGCGGCGGGGGTCGCCGCGGCATAGCCCAGCCCCATGCCGATGCCGCCCAAGATGCCGAAGCCCAGGATCAGCCCCAGATAGCTCTGCATGACGCCGGCCACGATGCAGCCGATGCCCAGCAGCAAGCCGCCGAGGCTGGCACCGAGCCGCGGGCCGAGTTTGTCCTGGATGATGCCGCCGGGAATCATGAACAGGGCAAAGGTGAAGCCGCAGATCGCGTAGGCCCAGGTCGCTTGAGCATCGGTCAGGTAGACCCAG
Organism: Pirellulales bacterium; assembly: GCA_036268995.1. Taxonomy (GTDB): domain Bacteria; phylum Planctomycetota; class Planctomycetia; order Pirellulales; family PNKZ01; genus DATATB01. The sequence goes on from DATATB010000176.1 coordinate 19,241, forward strand.
CCCGTATTGGCGCCGCTCATGGGCGAGCCGGCCGGATGCTCGGCGGTGGCGATCAAACTTCCTTTCCACACACTCCAGGCATACAAAATACCCAGGCACAGGTTGACCACCGTGCCGGCGAAGGTGACCAACCAGGCCCGGCCCGGAACACGCGGTTGGGAAGAATTCATCGCTGCCCCTTGTTTGGAAGAAAGATGCCGAGGGATTATAACCGGCCGCGTTGGCATCACAACGCAAGCAGCGCCGGGAGCAGCGATCCGCGGCCGCGATGATGGCTGAATTGGCCGGTCACGTCTGAAGCTTGACGAGCAGTTCGACGTGGTGCGGCGGAGGTATAATTCCCGAATGGACGAACTGATTGGTCGAAACTACGCGTCATTTGACGGCATGCGACAGTGGGAACTGCTGTACGAAGGCATGCTCCTTGTAATCCTCAATACCGGCGTCGAGCGCGGTAATGACCACAATTTGGTGGGAATCTCGGCAGACGACATGCGCGTTAAATGGACTCTGGGAGGCGTTCTCGCCAACTCGGGCCAGTATGACGGCGTGGTCAGCGTCCGGATTGAGGCAGCCCAGGTATGGGTGCATACATGGTCCTGCTTTGCCCGCCGGATTGACTACCGCACCGGTGAGGTGCTGGAAGAGGTTTTCACGAAGTGAAGTCACCGCCGTGTACACATCTTAAGACAGAATCTTCAGACACTACGGCGCTAGGCCGGTGCTCACGCCTCGCGGCCGCAGGCCGTACACTGGCTTGGCGTCGAAAGATCATCTAATACCTCTCGAATCCTCCATCCGCACAAGGATCATGACATGCACGCAGGTTCCAATTGGCTTCTCCGCATGCGCAAATGGTTTCCGCTCCTCTCGGCCGCGCTGCTGCTGGGCATCGCTATCGTGATGACCTCGCCGACCAAGGTCGAGGGACAAACGAGCGAGCAGCGGGTCTTCGAATTGCGGACCTACATCACGCATCCGGGCCGGCTGGATGCACTTAATCGCCGCTTTCGCGAGCACACCAATCGGATCTTCGCCAAGCACGGCATGACGATCGTCGGCTTCTGGACGCCGATCGAAGGCCCCGACAAGGACAACACGCTGGTCTATATGCTGGCCTTCCCCAGCCGCGAGGCGGCGGATGCCTCTTGGAATGCGTTTCGAGCGGATGCTGACTGGAAAGCGGCCAAAGCGGCGTCCGAGCAAGACGGGCCGATCGTCAAGAAAGTGATCTCGGAATTCTTGCAGCCGACGGACTACTCGCCGATCAAATAATGCGCTGGGCCATCACCGATCTTACGTCAGCGCCAGCCGAAGCTGGGTGACCGCTCCGGGCGGCAGGCGATAGCGCACGTGGCCCGCAGGCGCCGTGCCGGTTGTGGGTTCGAGCGGCACTTTTTCGTGGCGGTTTAATACCAACTCGCCTTCGCATGCCGGCGGCAGGCGGATGGTCATGTCGCGCGCACCGAGTTTGCCCACAGCACGAAACTCGATTGGCCCGAGCGGCGTATAGGCCGTTAGCTCAAGCTGCTCGAGGTCCGCGAGTTGCGGCCGGATTTCGGTCCGTTTGAAACCCGGCGTCAGCGCGCGGATGCCGGCCAGGCCTTCGACGGTGACGTACAGCGGCGCCACGGCGCAGTGGCTCCATTGGCTGCCGCCGTCGGGCCGCGTGCGCCAGGCCTCCTGCAACGTGTTGTTCAGCCGGACGGAATCCATCGTGGCCCAACGCTCGCGGAAATCTTTCACGATCACATCGGCCCGGCCACCGGCGGCCAAGGCCCGTAAACGCCAGCCGGCATTGGCCGGATAGGACAATCCCATCTCGCGCGGGCAATCGGCCAGCGCCCGCAGCGCGGCGCTGGCGGCACCTTGCGGACACTGGTCGAAGAGAATGGCCGTGGCCAGCGAACGGTCGCACAGCCGGATCGTTTTTTCCTCCGCGAGCCACGGCAGGTTGTTGACGAACAATCGATGTTCGCGGCTCCAAAACTTTTTCACCGTGGCCGCCTCGAGGCGTTGCCCCAGGCGGACTGCGGAGGCGGCCCGCAGATCGTCGCCAAAGGCCCGGCACAGCGGCGCCAGGGCGTGCTGCAACATGGCGGCCGTGTAGAGATTGAAGGCGCATTGCTTGTGACGCTGGGTTTCGTGCGGCATGCCGCCGGATTGCCGGTACGCCTGGTAGTCCATCCAAACACATGGAATGCCCAGATGCTCGACCGGCAACAGGTTGTCGGCGCTGACCAAGCCGCGCAGATAGCCGGCGAAGCGCAGCAGCCGCGGATAGGGCTCGCGCTCGGCTTCGAGATCGCCCGTGTCGAGATAATGCCGCCAGCAATCGAAGTTGAATTGCACGCCATGATCGAGGATCGGGCCGAGATGAAACAAATCCAGTTCGCGCTCGGCGATTCGCGCCAGCCGATCGTAGGCCGGCCAGCAATCGAGAAAATATCCGTCGACGGTCAGGCCCTGGCTGTAGGTTGTGAGAAAACGCGCGGGCGAACGGGTTTCGCCCAGCACGAGGCGAATCGCGGCCAACTGGTGCCCGCAGTCGCCGCTGTACTGCTGACGTTCGCGGCCCATGCCGTCGACAATAATATCCTGGGCACAATTGTCGAGCGTGTTAAGCGACGCGTCGAACAGCTTTTGCAAGGCGGGTTCGCTGGTACGGATGCGCGGCGTTTGCGGCCAGGGATACACGCGCCGCCGGACGCCGACGTCGCGGATCGTGACTGCCGCGTCGCACGCGTGAATGTGCAGTTGCAGCCAGCGCAAACTCTCGTAGTCGAAGCACTCGAAGGGGTTGACGCCTTCGCGGCAGATGAAGCGGGTCCAACTGTTGCGACCGGTGTCCAAGAGCGCCGCCCCGCCGACCGCGTGCCCCTCTTGGACGAGCAGCTCGACGACCGTGCCCGCGGGCGCGTGAATCGTAAAATACGGCCAGCCGACCAGTTGCTCTTCGAACTCGAAGGTCAGCGCGGCGCCGAGCCTGGCATCGCACTGGACCCGCCACTCGCGAGGCGCGGACTCCGTCGCGGCCGGACGCCGCAGCACCTCAAAGGCCTGCGGCGGGCCGCATTCGAAATACTCCTCCGGCGGACGGAGCCAGCGAATCCAGCACGACTCCGCCAGCCGTTTCGCCGGGACGTTCGATTCGTTCAGCAGCGGGATGCTGCGCGGTCGCAGTTCGCTGTCTGTGGGGCCGCTGCGCACGTCGAGCGCGTAGTCTTTGAACGTGGTCGCCAGCGACGGCTTGTTCGGCGAGCCGGAAAGCGGCATGGCGGCCAGCCAGTTTTCATCCGGCGTGAAGTCGGGCGTGGTCCAGCCATGCGGATACCGCCGCGCGTCGAACTCCTCTTGCAGCGCGCGGAGAAACCAGCGTTTGTATTTGCCCGGCGTCCACGCCCGGCAGAGCAGCGTCTGCCAGTGGGCATCCGAAACGATTTTTTCCCGCGTTCCGTCGGCATGCTCGATTTCCAACCAGAACAGAAAGCCCGGCTTGCCGATCGGCCACGTTCCGTCGCCGTGTCCGTAGAACAAGACCGTGGCGCCGATCGCGTTTTCGCCGGCTTGCAAAGCGTCGGTCAAATCGAGCGGGTCGGCTTCGGCCCAGCGCGGGTCGCTGGGAGCTGGGCCCCATTGGATGCGCCGGCCGTTCACTTCCAGGCGGTAGCGGCTATCGGCGGCGATCCAGCCGGCGGCTCGACGCGGCTTCGATGCCATCCGCAACACGCGCCGGAACAAGACAAACGTATTTGCCAGGCAGCGGCTAGACGGATACCACAGCCACTCGGCCGGCGCCAGATCTGGCAAACGCGGACCCGTCACCTGGCCGGCGGCTAACATGTGGCTTTGGCTGGCCGTGGCATCCTCGGCACCAGCTGCGGCAATAGCTTGCGGGCCGGCCAGCAGCAACGAGCTGCCACCGGCCGTCGAAGTTTTAATGAAATCGCGGCGATTCATGCCAGCGCGCCCTCAAGGATTCAACGGTCTCGAACACAGAGGCTCACCTTGCGAGGCCATATTAAACCACGAGGAAGCAAACGGGCCGGAGAATGAGAGCGCGGCCAGATAGGCCCGCCCCGCCGGCAGATTTGAAGCCGGCGGGGCAACCCTGAGGCGGTGAGGTAGGGGTCGCTTTGCACCGCCCCCAGGAATGGCTTGGTTACTACAACCAGAGGTGCAAGGCGTGCGCCGAACCAGCAGGCAACGGTCCGGCACTGGGCCGGGGGCCGACGCGTAAGTCGGCCTCATTTCCGCTCTTCGATCCGATACAAATGCGTGTCGGTTCGGAGAAAAATCACGCCGTCGACGAATGCCGGCGACGCGAGTGTCCGGCCATCGACCTGGTTGGTCGCCAGTTCTTGATACGACCGCTGGGGGGCCACGACCGTCGTCTTGCCTTCTTCGTTCAGAAAATAAATCCGCCCGTCGGCAAAAACGGGCGAGGCCGAAAAATTGCCTCCGATCCGCTCCTGCCAGATCTGCTTGCCGGTCTCGGCTTCGACGCACGTGGCGATGCCCTTGTCATTGACTAGAAAGAGCATGTCGTCGATGGCCACGGGCGAGGGATTCAGCGGCGCGCCCTTCTTCATCGTCCACACCACGTGCGTGTCGGTCACGTCGCCCTTGCCGCCCAGCCGCACGGCATACAGGCCCGGCGTGTCGTAGCCCGTGCAGAGAAACACCAGCCCGTGACTGACGACGGGGCGCGGCACTTCAGAGTAGCCGTCGTAGCGGACGTGCCAAATCTCCTTGCCGGTGAGCGGCTCGTAGCCCATAGCCTGGTTGGCGCCGGTGCTGATCAGCTCGTCGTGCCCCTGGACGTTGACGACGAGCGGCGTGGAATAGGCCATTTTGCCTTCGCGGCTTTTCTTCCAGCGGATTTTGCCCGTGTGCTTGTCGAGCGCCACGACAAACTGCACGTCCGTGCCGTCGCAACTAATGATCAGCAAGTCGCGATACACGACCGGCGAGCCGGCCGGCCCGTGCCGATGGTTGTATTTCAACTCGTCGTTGCGCCAGATGACGCGGCCGTCGGTGGCCAGGCAGGCCGTGCCGTGCGCGCCGAAGTGAACGTAGACGCGATCGGCTTCGAGCACGGGCGTGGGCGAGGCGTGGCTGTTCTTGCTGTGGATCTTTCCCGGATCGTCCTTATGAAACACTTCGACGTCGTGGACGATCTTGCCGCTGGTGCGATCCAGGCAGACGGCGCGCAGCGAATGCCCTTCGTCGGCCGCGGTGGTCAACCAGATCTGCTTGCCCTGCACGACGGGCGACGACCATCCCAAGCCGTCGATGGCCGTTTTCCAGGTGACGTTTTCCGTCTCGCTCCACTTAAGCGGATAGCCCTTGTCAGCCACGTGACCCTGTCCGCCCGGGCCGCGAAACTGTGGCCAGTCGGCCGCCGCAAAGATGCAGAAGAACAGCGCCGCGACCAATGCGCGGCCCAGTCGAGAGTTCATGCCAGGCTTCACCACATCCATCCTTGCTGATCGCTAATTGATCGTCCGAGTTAGATTCGACCTTATTTCAAACTTTGCAAATAGGCGAACACATCGCGCATTTGGCTTGGGTTCAGCAGCTTGTCGAAGCCTTGCGGCATGATCGAGACTTTGCTGGGCGCGATTTGCTCGATGTCGGCCCGGGAGACGCGGATTTCGTCCCGCTGCGGCGTGCGGAGAAAAACCGAATCGGTGGTCTCGCGGCTGATAATGCCCGAATAGACCTGACCCGAACTGGTGGCGATGGTATAGCTCTCGTAGTTGCGCACGAAGGAGGCGCTGGGATAGATCACGGCTTCGAGCAGATCGCGCGGCGCGCGCATTTTGCCGACTTTGCTCAAGTCCGGCCCGATCAAGGCCCCTTCGTTGCCCACGCGATGACACGAGGCGCAGGCCGCGGTCTTGCCGAAGAACACTTGCTTGCCGGTCGCCGCATTGCCGCCGGTCAGCAGCGGCGAGAGTTCGGCCAGCCGCTCGCGCTGCTTGTCGATGTCCACGTCGATCCGCTTGAGCAGCGGTTCGGTCGCCTGGCGGATTTCGGCCGGATAGTCGGCAAACAGCTTGCGCAGGCGATCGACCGACAAATTGCCCGTGCCGGGCGATTGCTCGAGCGCGTCCAGCAACTTGCGGCCGACGGCCGGTTCGTGCTGTTTGTCGAACGCGCCGACCAGGGCCGGCAGCTCCAGCGGGCCGGCGTGCGGCAGATACTGAAGAATCGCTTCGCGCTGCGACGGCGTCAGCTCCGCGCTGCCCAGCGCGTCGGCAGCCGCCAATTGGTCGACCGGCGAGCTCTCGCCGGACAGCTTCTTCACGAGCAGGTCGAACGCGTCGGCCGCCAGCGGGTGACCATGCCTGGCATAGGCCACGATGGCCGAAAGCCGCAAGTCCGCGGGAGTGGCCTGGTTCTTGGCCAGCGCGAGCACGCGATCGTCGAACCGCTCGACGTGGCGGACATCGAGAATCGCGAGCGCCGCGCCAGCAATCTGCGGATCGGAATCCGACAAGTCGCGTCCGACCGAATCGACCCACGAAGCGGGCAGCTCGGTCAGCTCCGAACGGGCCACCGCGTCCAGCACCAGCAGCCGCATTTCGCGCCGCTGCTTGGGACGCCGCAGCAATTCTTCGACCAAGGCCTGCGCACGCGGCGCGCGGCCAAACGCTACGAGCGCCGTTCGCAACACGCCCATTTGCTCGGGCGAGAGTTGCGGGTTATCGGCCCAGCGGCGCACGACTTCGATCGTTTCGGCATCCCAGCCCGCGTGCCGCTCGATCACGTCCAGCGTCGCGCGCTGCAAAGCCAGGTCGTCGGTGTTCAGCAGCGGCAGCACTTGCTCCTGCCGCAGGTTGCCGCCATTCATTTGGTCCAGGGCAATCAGCGCCGCGCGGCGCACTTGTGTCCCCTTGGCAGTCAGGCCAGCGGCGGTGGCTTTGCTGTCGTCGAGCTGGATCATGGCATAAATCAGGGCGTGCTCGAGAAAGCGGTCCGGCACCTTGGCCAGCGAGCTGAGCAGCACGGGCACCGCGTCTTTGACGCCGAGCCGGCCCAGGGCCGTGGCGGCCTCGCGGCGAATCGGCGGCGCGTCGCTCTCGACCAGTTCGCAGAGAATGTCAAAAGCTTCCGCGTCTTTGAGCGTGCCGACCGCACACACGGCGGCTTGCCGCACTCCGGCATCGCGATCGGCCAGGGCTTCGCGAATCACCGCGCGTGCCGGCAGCGTGTCGATGCGTGCCAATGTCCAAACAGCCCGCGTGCGCCCGCCGGCGTCGTCGCTATTGTGCCAGTAGTGCTTGAGCGCTTCGACCGCGCGCGGGCCGTGCGAGGCCAGCTCGCTCATCGCCTGATCGCGGACCGCGGGCCGGGCGTCGGCCAAGCGCTCGGCGAGCTGCTCATCGCCTGCCTTGGCCCAGTCGAGCTTTCGACCATGCGGATCGCGCATGGGCGTGACGCCGCGGCGGCGAATGCGGTAGATGCCTCCCAGGATCTCGGGCTTGGCAATTCGCGACGTGGGGCAGCCGATGCGGAACCAGCCGCCCGTGTCGATTACCAGCAGGCTGCCGTCGGCATCTTCCAGCACGTCGGTGGGATGAAAGTCCGGATCGGTCGAAGTGAGAAAATCCTGGTCGGTCGAGCGGAACGTGGCGCCGTCGCGCGTGATCTGCGTGCGCACGAGCGTGTGCGTGTTGAACTGCACAAGGAACACGTTGTCGAGATAGTCAGGCCCGAACAGCGAGCTGCGATAGCGCGTGACGCCCGAGGGAGCCACGCCGACAAAGCGGCTGACGGGCGGCAGCAGGTCGCCGGTGCGTTTGAACTCCTTGACGCAGGGTTGCTCGTAGCGCGGATAGGCGCCGCCCCAGACCCAGTGTACCAGCGCGTCGTGCCGGCCTTCGACGACGTCGAAGATGGCGACCGTGCCCAGCGGTTCGCCCTGCTCGGTGAACGTGACTTCGACGGGATTGTCCATGCCGCCGCCGGCAAAGCTTTCGATCTGCTTGCCATCCAGCCCGCAACGGAACAGCCTCGCCGCCAGCCCCTTGGTCTGATTGCCGTGTTCGTCGACAAAGTTGTGGCCGTGCCGGCCGTCGCACCAGTACAGCCGGCCGTCGGGCCCAAGAAAGCAGCCGTGGATGTCGGCCGCATTGCCGGTGAAGCCGAACTCGCTCACCAGCACCGTGCGCTTCTCGGCCACGCCGTCGCCGTCGCGATCTTCCAGCTTCCAGATGTTCGGCGGGCTGGCCGTGTAGACGGCTCCCTGGTACCACTGCGCGCCCATCGGAAAGGTCATCTTGTCGGCAAACATCACCGAGCGGTCGTAGCGGCCGTCGCCATCGGTGTCTTCCAGCCGCCGAATACAATTCGGCAATTCTTTCAGCAACTGGGCCGCGGGCAGATTCATGCCCGGGCCGTCGCACACGTAGAGCCGGCCCTGGTCGTCGAAGCAGGCCATCGTGGGATGCTGCACCAGCGGCGGGCCGGCCACGAGTTCGACATCGAAGCCTGGCGGCACTTGCAACGGCGGAATTCGCGGCGCGTCGGCCGCCGGCAGAGTGGCCGATCCCAGTAACCAGCAGATGACAAACAGCGGCCCCAGCGTGCGAGAGGGCATGGCGAACCTCGTCGTTAATTTTTAGATTGGCACAATCGGGCGGGAATGGCCGGCAGTGGCTGCGGCGGCCGCGGGGGAGTCAAGCGGTGTTTCTCGATTCACTATGCTAAACCAAAGCCCTGGGCGGAACAACGCTTTGCCCTCAGAGGCGCGGGCCTGCCCCGCACACTTGGCTGCGTCGCTGACGCGGAACATAATCAGGCTCGGATACACGTGCTACCTCCGGAGAAAAGGCGATCCATGCAATTGCAAGAGATGACTTGGGACGCGGTGGGCGAGCTGTCGAAAGATACGCCGATCGTGTTTCCGGTGGCCGCGCTGGAGCAGCATGGCCGGCATATGCCGCTGTTCACCGATAGCATGCTGCTGGCCGAAGTCGTTCGCCGGGCGGCCGGGGCATTTGAATCGCGGGCCGTGTTCGCGCCGCTGTTGTGGCTGGGCAATTCGGATCATCATTTGGATTTTGCCGGTACGCTCTCCGCTCCGCCGCGCACGTATCTCGACGTGCTCGGCGGTCTGCTCGATAACTTCATCATGCACGGCTTTCGCCGCCTGCTGATCATCAACGGTCATGGCGGCAACAGCGTGCCCGGCCAGCAGACCGTGTTCGAAGCTCGCCAGCGCTATCGGCAGCGCGACGATTTGCTACTGCTGTTTGCCACGTACTGGTCGCTGGGCGCCAAGCCGCACGAGCTCGACGCCACGATCAAGCAGCAGCGGATGGGCCATGCCTGCGAGTGGGAAACTTCGATGATGCTGCGGCTGGCGCCGAACCTGGTGCGTGGTCACCAGCAGGTGGAACCGGTGCCTTTCGGCAAGCCGTTCGAGCCGGCGTCGCGCGGCTGGATCACGCGCGAGCGGACGCGGCCCGGCCACATCGGCGACCCGCGCAGCGCCACGGCCGAAAAGGGCGAAGTCTTGTTTCGTGCCTTTTCCGACGACCTGGCGGCACTGCTCGAGCGTATGATCGCCTGGGACGGCAAGAGCTGGGACGGGTGAGGCTGTGAAGGATTTTCAGCAGATCACGTGGGACGCGCGGCTGGAGGACGATTGCCGCCAGCTCATCCGCTTGGCCGTGCGCGAGGATCTGGACCGCGTGTACGATTGGACCACCGTGGCCTTGGTGGGCGAGGCGGCCCAGGGGCACGCCACCGTCGCCGCGCGCGCTGCCGGCGTGGTTGCCGGTTTGCCCGCTGCGAAGTTGGTGCTCGAAGAATACGACGCGCGCATTGCCTGGACGCCGCTGGCGGCCGACGGCCAGCCGGTGACCGCCGGTCAGCCGCTGGCTACGATTGCCGGGCCTGCCCGCAGCCTGCTGGCCGCCGAGCGGCCGCTATTGAACCTGCTGGGGCACATGTGCGGCATCGCCACGCTCACGGCCCAGTACGTCGCGGCCATCGCCGGGCCCCGGGCCCGGATTTACGACACGCGCAAAACGCTGCCGGGCTGGCGGCGGCTGGAGAAGTACGCCGTTCGCATGGGCGGCGGCACGAACCATCGGCTGGGACTATTCGACGCCGTGCTGATCAAAGACAACCACCTGGCCCTGGGCGCCGCCGAGCAGGCCGCCACGCATTACACGCCGGCCGAAGCCGTGCGGCGGGCTCGGGAATTCTTGTCTCAGTTCGAAGCGGGCGATGCGAGCGCGGAGATGCTCGTGGAGGTGGAGGTCGACTCGTTGGCGCAGTTGGCCGAAGTTTTGCCCCAGCGGCCCGACATCGTGCTGCTGGACAACATGCCGCCCGACGTGCTGCGGCAGGCCGTGGCTATGCGCGACCAGGATTTTTCTGAAGTGCAGCTCGAGGCCTCCGGCGGAATCAGCCTGGCGACCATTCGCAGCGTGGCCGAGAGTGGCGTCGACCGCATCAGCATCGGCGCGCTCACGCACTCGGCCGCCTGGCTGGACGTGGGTCTGGATTGGAAAGAAAAGTAGATCCGGCCAAGTAGGTCTGGCGAGCCGAGCCGGACCGGGCGCGATGCGGGGTCAATCTCTACCCTCGGGTGCCGCTGGAGCTCGCGGCACCTACGTCGCACCTACTTTCAACGTGCTACGCCCCGGGCCGCGGGCTTGGCGTTGGGGTCGGCGGCAAATAGGCCGCTGCCGTGCTCGAACTGGCTGCGGCGCTCGGCGTACTTGGGCATGAACTCGCTGTGCGGATCGAAGACGTGATCGCCGCCGCGGGAAAATGCCCCCGCCGACTCCTGTTGCACGAAGCCCAGCCAGAGCCGGTCGGGCGCGAAGCCGAAGAATGTCGGCTGCTCGGGCCGAAAACCGCCGCTCATGAACTCGCGCGCCAGCGGCGCGGTGTGCAGTGTCATGGTGCCAAAGCAGATCACGACCCACGCCGTCCAGGCGGCGAACACCACGTTGCCGCCTATTTCCACCGGCTTGGGAAACCGCACTTTATATTTGCTCACCGCGTCGGTGGCAAATCGCAGGCCGAAGGCAAACAGCGCGAACAGCAGCCAGAGCACGAAGATGTCGACGATGTACACGAGGCTGGGCATCGTGCCCTTGATCGCGCCGGCCACCGGCTCCCAGAAGTTCGTCGCCAGCAGGGCCGCCGTGACGACATTGATCAGGTTGATCGCGTTGCCCCACATGCCCGTGGGATACAGCAGCCCCACGATCAGGATCAGCAGCACGAACAACAGGATGGGCAGGAGCATCGCCATGAAAGAGACTCGATTAGGCTGACGGTGTCGGTGGTCCAGATCAAACTATTCTTTGAGTGCCCGCATCAGTTCGGTGAGCGACGTAATGCCTTGGGCCACCAACGCCGCACCTTCTTCTTGCAGCGAACGCATGCCGGCTTTGCGGGCGGCCTGCTTGACGGTCTCGAGCGTGGGTTGCTTGATGAGCGCGGCCCGCACGCCGTCGTCGATGACCAGCAGCTCGAAGAAGCCGACGCGGCCCCGATAGCCGGTGCCCTGGCAGTCGGTACACGGTGGCGGCGGCTTCTTGCCATCAGTCGGCGGTTGCGGCGGCCGATAAAGTTGTTCGGCCGGATGGCCCATGGCCGCCAACTGCTGGGCGGTTTGCGGCGGCGTGGGATAGGCCTCCTTGCAGGTCTCGCACAAGCGCCGCAGCAGCCGGCCGTTGACGGCCGCGCTGACCACCGGCACGAACTGCTTCATCGGCACCTTGAGCATCAGCACCCGCAACAGCGATTCCGGCGCCTCTTTGGCCCGAATGCCGCCGATCACCAGCCGATCCTCGGCGATTTCGTTGCACAGCATCGCGGTCGAGGGGCCGTCGGCCAGCTCGGTCACGACGTACACATCCGGATATTGCCGTGACAGCGCCGGCAGGATGGTGGCCAGCGTCTCTTGCTTGTTGGAGTCGTACGTCTTGACCGTGACGTTTTCGACCACCAACTCCTGGGCTGCCGCATCTTCGACGCCCGTCACCGAACGCATAAAGCGGTCGACGGCCGTGACCGTGGCCGCGACCAGCGTGCTCAAGCCGCTGCCGGGCGGAGCGCTGACGACGACAAAGCCGCGCTTCTCGTCGACGATGGCCTTGAGCTTTTCCTGCATGGCCGTCGACATGCCCAGCTCGGAGAGCCGGGCCTTGGTCAGGGTGCCGGTATCCAGGTTCACGATGGCCCGCTCGCCGGTCTTGGTGCCCTGGCTGCTGAAGCGGCAGACGTACTTGGTTTTTTCGCGCTGGGCAACGAACGTGCCGCGCTGCGGGGCCACGCGCTCGGCGGCCTTGCAGTTGGCCAGCGTCTTCATGACTTCGAGGATCGAGTCGCCCGCCTTGCGGTCCTTGGGCGGCTCGTCGTTCCAGACGCCGTCGATCTGATAGCGCACGGCCACCTGCTCGCGGCTGAAGTCGAGCATCACGGAGCCGGCCCGGTGCTGGATGGCGTCCCAGATCAGATCGCCGCACAAGGGGAAGCCAAACAGTTGCTTGGCTTTGAGCTGGTTGGCCGAGTCTTCGCGGTTGTCCCCGCCCTGCGCCTTGAGGGCGACTTGCGGCTCGTTTTTCTTTTTGGCTTCGACGGCGATCTTGATGCCCAAGGGCCGCAAACGGGCGGCGGCCCAATAGCGCAAGTGTTCGCGCGTGAACACATGGTCGGCCGGCAGCAGCTTGGCGTTGCGGTCGCGGACATAAGCGCCCAGCGGCACGACCAGCGCGACGACCATGATCGGCAGCCCCAGCCAGAACGACGGCAAGATCCAGCAGGCGATCGCGGCCGCGATCAAGGGCCAGAACACGACCTGGTTCCAGGTCGTCGGCCGGTTTTTGTGCTGCTGCGCGTCGCGGTTCACCCAGTCGCCGGTGCGGACCCAAGCCAGGAAGACCAGCCAGAAGACGGCGATCTTCACGAGGTTCAGGTAGAGTCCCGGCCCGTAGTGAAACTCCAAGGGATTGGTGGGGAAATGGCCGGTGCCGGTAGGCCATTTTTCCGAACTTTGGGCCCAAGCCGGAGCGGCGTCGGCCAGTGCCGCCGCCAGGGCTGCCAGCCACAAGCCGCTGGTGCGATGCATGCGGTGCGTTTCCACAAGGATTAAAGGATGCCGGGCTGGGCGACGGAAATACCTTTGAGCGCCATCTTCAGGGCTTCGACATTGGGCGCCACTTCAAACGCCGTGGCACGATCGATCAACTCGCCATCGACCAGGCTTTTGAGGCTCATCGTAAAGTCCTGCATGCCTTCCTTCTCGCACATGCGGATGGCGTCGGCCAGTTTCTCATCGCGCTCCTCGAGAATCAACTTCCGGATCGTGGAATTGAACGTCATGATTTCCACGGTCGGCACGCGGCCCACGCCTTCCTTGATCGAGGGAAGCAGCTTCTGGGCCACGATGGCCTTCATGTTCATCGCCAGGGCCGACCGCAGCGAGCCGTGCATCGACTGCGGAAACAGGTCGAGGATGCGGCCCACGGTGGACGGCGAGGTCGAAGCATGGATCGTACCAAACACCAAGTGGCCCGTCTCGGCGGCGTGAATGGCCGTCATGAAGGTCTCTTCATCGCGCATTTCGCCCACCAGCATCACGTCGGGATCTTCACGCACGGCGTGCTTCATGCCGATGCCGAAATCCTTGACGTCCAGGCCGATTTCGCGCTGGTTGATCAGGCACTTGTCCTCGGTGAACACGAATTCGATCGGGTCTTCGAGCGTCAGGATGTGCTTGCGGTAGTTGTGGTTGATCCAGTCGAGCATCGAGGCGATGGTCGTGCTTTTGCCCGAGCCGGTGACGCCGGCCAGCAGCACCATGCCTTGGCTGAACTTGCACAATTCGACCATGATGGGCGGCAGGTTCAGACCTTCGAAGTCGGGAATCCATTGGTTCACGCGGCGAGCCACCAGGCCCACGTGCCCAAGCTGCTGGAGCATGTTCACGCGGAAGCGCCAGGGCTTGCCGTCGACCTCGATGGAGTAGGCGAAGTCGGCCCCGCCGGTCTCGTCGAAGATGCGCCGGTTGCGCTCGTTGAGCATGGGGAAACAGAGGCGGACCATTTCCTCGTCGTCCACCGGCCCGCGGCTCATGGGCCGCAACGTGCCGTGAATGCGTACGATCGGCGGACGGCCGACCTTCATGTGCAAGTCGCTGCCTTCCAGCTTCACCAGCGCGGTGAACAGCTTGTCGATTTCCAGCGCGCCCTTCTTGCCGAGAAATCGTTCAACGCCGGGATCTTTTTCAATCGTCGCCATGATTCGTACTCGCTCCTGACTGCTGTCTGGCCGGTTCGCTGTGGACCGGCCCGAGCAGATGATTTATTCCGCGGAATGGCTGCCCGCCAGCCGCACGGCGATGCCGCGGCGGGCCATCTCTTGTTTGGTCTCTTGGATCGTAAACTCGCCAAAATGAAAGATGCTGGCCGCCAGCGCCGCATCGGCCTTGCCAAGGGTAATGGCGTCGGCCAAATGCTTGGGGTGCCCGGCCCCGCCGCTGGCCACCACCGGAATGCCCACGGCCTGGCTCACGGCCGCGGTCATTTCCAAATCGTACCCGTTTTTCGTGCCGTCGGCATCCATCGAGGTGAGCACAATTTCGCCGGCGCCCAGCCGCTCGACTTCGCGGGCCCAGGCCACGGCTTCCAACCCGGTGCTGACCCGGCCGCCATTGATGTGAACTTCCCACACCGTACGACCGCCGCGCACTACCCGTTTGGGGTCGATATTCACGACCGTGGCGCAGCAACCAAACTTGCGGGCCACGGCACTGACCAGCTCGGGCGTGCGGACCGCCGCCGAATTGATGCTGACCTTCTCGGCCCCGGCTTGGATCAACTGCGTGGCGTCTTCGAGCGTGCGGATGCCGCCGCCCACGGTAAAGGGCATAAAAATGGTTTCGGCCGTCCGCCGCACGACGTCGAGCATGATGGCCCGCCCCTCGTGGCTGGCCGTAATATCGAGAAACACCAACTCGTCGGCCCCTTCGGCCTCGTAGCGGGCGGCCACTTCGACCGGATCGCCAGCATCGCGCAGCTCAAGGAACCGCGTGCCCTTGACCACCCGGCCACGATCCACATCCAGGCAGGGAATCACGCGCTTGGCCAGCATGCAAATGGCACCACGAGAGGACAGTCTAAGCGTCGGGTGAGCGAACTACAAACGCATTGCCCGCTTGACGTTAGTGCAGGAACCTCCACTTTAAGCGGCCGCGGGGGGCGGGTCAACCGCCCGCCTGCGGCGGGTGTCCGTGGTCCGTTGTCCATTGTCAGTGGTCCGTGTGAGCGTCGTATTTGTGGGTGACGCAAGGCAGCCTTTCCGTAGCCCAGTCCCTTTAGGGCTGGGACGACGCGCCTGCGAAAATTTCCTTCCCATTCCGATGCGGCCACCGGCCGCATCGGAATGGGAAGGAGGGATTTCGGTCGCCGACGGTAAACCCAGCCCTAAAAGGGACTGGGCTACGGAAAACGCGTGGCAGGAAGCATCCGGCTAATGCGTAGCGATTTCCACCTACTTTCGAGACGCCCAAACTCAGTTGTCTTTTGTCAGTTGATTTAACGGACAACTGACCACGGACAACGGACTACTGACCACGGACCGCGTGCGCAATGGCTGCCAGCCCTTCGCGGTAGGTTGGAAATGCGAACTGCGGAGCTAACTCCGCCCGTAGCCGGGCGTTGCCGATCCGCTTGTTGGCCGCCGCGCGATGCGCGGCCGGCGCGTCGGGCGAGGTGTTGAAGCTCGGCGGCGGGGCATGCAGCAGTCGGGCCAGCTCGGCATAAAACGTCGCGCGCTCGACCGGATGACCGTCGCTCACCAGGTACGCGCGCGGCGGCCGGCCTCGCTCGTCGGCTGCCAGTACGGCCCGTGCCGCGTCGTCGACGTGGATCAGATTCAAAAAACCCTGGGCCGGCGCTTCCAGCGGCCGGCCTTCCACCAAGGTCTGCAAATACGGCAAGCGGTCCGGCCCATAGATGCCGGCCATCCGCAGCACGATCGCTTTGGCTGCCCAGCGATGATGGGCCAACAGTTGCTCGGCCGCCAGGCATGCTCGACCACCGGGCCGCTCGGGCTCGCAAGCGGACTCCTCGCTCACCCAGCCGCCGGCAAAGTCGCCGTAAACGCCGGTCGAGCTGACGTAGATCAGTTTGTGTACGCTCTCGGGCAAAGCCCCGAGCAAATTCTCCAGACCGCCGACATACACTTGCTCGAGCGACGCGGCCGCGCGCCGGTCGTGGCCCACGGCCCAGAGCACGGTATCGGCGGCCGGCAACGAGGCCAGCGAGCCGGCATCAAGCACGTCGGCAATGATCGGGTGATAGCCCAACTGCTCGAACCGGCGTGCGCGTTCCGCGGAACGAGAAGTGACCCAAACTTCATGGCCGGCCGCGTGCCATTGCTCGGCAACGCGCAACCCCAGGTATCCGCAGCCGACAATGAGCTTGGCCATCAAGCGTGTTCGATCGTTAGCCTTTTTAGCCGTCGCTTTCAAGCGACGAGTTAATCGTCTAGCCCTTGCGGATTACTCGGCCCCTCGCGCGACGATTCCAGGTACGCGGTCAGCATAATCTGGGCGGCCACCATGTCGAGCCGCGCCTTGCGCTTCTTTTTCGTCAATTCGGCCCCTTCCAGATGGGCGAGCGCTTCCTTGCTGGTGAAGCGCTCGTCGAAATACTCCACGTCCAGCCCAGTGGCCTCGGCCAGCCACTTGCCGAACGCGCGGGCTTCGATCGACTTTTGACTTTCGTAGCCCGACAAATGCACCGGCAGGCCGACCACAAACGCCTGCACACCTTCTTCCTTCACCAGCCGGCGAAAGAATTCGGCATCGGCCGCAGGGCTCTTGCGCGTGTAGTTCTCGTAAGGGCTGGCCAGCGTCTGACGGATATCGCACAGCGCAATCCCGATGCGGACGGTGCCGTAATCGATGCCCGCGAGTCGTCCGGTCGCCATGCACGCACCATGTTCTTAAAGCCGACGGCCAACTAAGATGACTGCCAGTTATGATTGACCGAAATAAACGATTGTACGTTTGCCGAGCGCTCCCGCGAGGGGGAGCTTCGCCCCCATTTCCTGAAATGCCGACATGTTACATGCCGTGATCATGGCCGGCGGCGCAGGCAGCCGCTTCTGGCCTGAAAGCCGCGAGGCGCGCCCCAAGCAACTGCTGCGCTTAATCGGCCAGCAATCGATGATTCGGGCGACCATCGACCGGCTGGGCGGGCTGGTGCCGCGCGAGCGGATGCTAATCGTCACTACGCGGATGCTGGCCCAGCCGATTGCGGACGAACTGCCCGAGCTGCCGCGCGAGAGCATTTTGGCCGAGCCTTGCCGGCGCGACACGGCCGGCTGTATCGGTCTGGCGGCCATCGAGATCCTCGCGCGCGATCCGGACGCCATGCTGATCGTGCTGCCGGCCGATCATGCCATCGGGCCGACCACGACTTTTAACAAGTCGCTCGGAGAAGCCGTGCGGTTGGTCGAGGCCGATCCGCGGCGGATCGCCACGTTCGGCATCCGCCCCACTTATCCGGCCGAGAGTTTCGGCTACATCGAACGCGGCGCCCCGCTGCCCGAGGCCGAGCCCGGCACGGCGGCGTTTAAGGTCCAGCGATTCCATGAAAAGCCGCGCATCGACGTGGCGCGCGAGTATCTGGACAGCGGCCGGTTCTATTGGAACTCGGGCATTTTTGTGTTTCGCGCCGCGACCATTCTTGACGAGCTGGCCACTCAGCGGCCGGCCCTGCATCGCGGGCTGCAAGCAATCGCGGCCCGCATCGGTGCGGCGGATTACCCGGCCGTGCTCGAGCGGGAGTTTGCCGCGCTGGAGCGAATCTCGATCGATCGGGCCGTGATGGAACATGCCCAGCAGGTGGTGGTGATCGAAGCGCCCTTCGACTGGGACGACCTGGGCAGTTGGCAAGCGCTAGCCCGGCTGGCCGGCCACGACGAGCACGGCAACACGGTGATCGGCCGGCACGTGAGCGTGCGGACCGAGGGCACGATCGTCCACGGCAGTTCGGACCATCTGATCGCCACCGTGGGCCTCCGCGATTGCCTGATCGTGCACACGCCCGACGCCACGCTCGTGGCCAACAAGCACGACGAAGAGGCGATTCGCCAGGTGGTCGAGTTGCTGCGCGAAAAGGGTTGGCTCGATTACCTTTAGTGCCGCTAGCGTGGGGGGCGACGCAACTGGCAAACCGAGCGATCGGTCTCGATACGGGCTCGCCTTTCCGGTAGCCTGAAGGTGATCCATTCCGCACGGAATATGCGCTCGATGTCTACCGCTCGACCACCGCAACCGAAACTCCGGCCGCGCTTTGACCTGCGTCCGCTGGTGCGCCGCGCGTGTCTGGCCATGTTGATCACGGTGAGTTGCTGCTTGCGAGTTGTGCGGGGCGATACCGAAGACGACACGCCCATCGGCGGCATGCCCAATGTCCCCTCGCAAACGCTGGGCGGCCAGCAGTGGTGGGGCGACGAAATGTGCTTTCACGGCTGGCGCGTGCAGCGCCACGTGCTCACCAGCCACTGCCGGTTGCTCGATGATGTAAATCGCCGCCGCGCCTGGGGCACGTACGAATACTGCCAGGCCCGGCTGATCGAAATGCGCGACAAGCAAGGCCTGCCGCCGATGCAGGGCAAAGTGGTCATCCTGCTGCACGGCATGTTTCGCACCCGTGCCTCGATGCACAAAATGGCCGACTACCTGGAAACCCACGGCGACTACTCCGTGCTGCGCGTCAGCTATCCCAGCACGCGCGCCAGCCTCGACGAACACGCCCGGGCGTTGGCCACGATCATGGCTGGCTTGGGGCCGCAGGTGACCGAGATCGACCTGGTTGCGCATAGCCTCGGCAACCTCGTCATTCGCTGCTATTACCAACAGCAGGCCGCCGAAGGCAAACCGGGCCCCGACTCACGCATCTCCCGGCTGGTGATGCTCGGCCCGCCGAATCATCCGCCCGCCCGGGCGCGCAGTTTCGCCGACAATCCCATGCTTGGCGGACTGTTTCAACTGGTGCTGCCCGAGACGGGCGCGGACCTGGCCTACGGCCATCCCTGGACCGAGGGCAAGTTGGCGACGCCTTTATGCGAATTCGGCATCTTGGCCGGCGGCAAAGGCGACGGCCGCGGCTACCGCACCAGCCTGCCCGGCGACAACGACGGCACCGTCACGATCCTCGAAACGCGTTTGCCCGGCGCGACCGACTTTGCCGCTCTGCCGGTGCGGCACACCTTCATGATGAACGACGCCCAAGTCCAGCAGTATGTCCTGGCATTCCTCAACAACGGATATTTTCAGACAGCGGAAAAGCGGCAAGCGATTCCGGAGGAAATGGAGAATGGGCAAGTAGGGGCCGCGAGCCGAGCGGCCCAAGGACCCGCGAGCGATTAGTACTCCTGGCCCGGCTCGGCTCGCCGGGCCTACGGACGGTGCCAATTTCGTGGTATAATTGAGGCATGATGAACTTCGGAACCGGCCCGTCCCTTAAGGACGCTTGCTCATGGCTTCGCGATGACGCGAAACGCCACGAGCGCATTTTGGACGTTGCCGAGCGCAACAGCGTCATCGAGGGCTTGCCTCCATTCCACGACGCATTGCGCGAGAAGCTCCGGCGGATGCTGGCGGCTATTGCGGCCGCGCACCAAGTCCATCGCGAATGACTTCAGCGATTGCGGCATAATCCCGCTTGAACGCGGCCTTCGCTGCCGCTTGGGTTGCAAGCCCCCGAGATCTTCTCGGTGGGCAGTGCGTACCGCGCAAAGCTGCCCCGTTCTTGTCCTCGTTACGGCGATTGAGGCGTCGCGTGTGGGGCCGGATCCAGCAGCCGGCGGAGCGGCACCGGGACGGCGCCACTGAACTCTGCCCGTTGCAGATCCAGCCGCTTGGACTGTGCGAGCGCCAGGAGTGTATCAGCACACCCGGCATCAAGCTTGGCATAAGCGAGCGACAAAGCGTTGAGCTGCGGTATCCGTCCCAGAGCGTTCAATCCTTCGCATGTAATTCGGTTGCCGCCGAGATGGACTTCGCGCAAATTATCGCAATCGGCCCAGCTGGAGAATCCCGTCCCGCAGACGGACGTCCCGCCGAGCAGGAATAGCCGCAGCGCAGGCAGGCGCCCGCCAAGCATACGGATTCCCGAATCGGTAACCCGAGTGTTCCAGAGGTTAAGTTCGGAGAGCGAGGCGGAACTGAGCAAGGTGATTTCGTTGTCTCCTAGGCCTGCGAACCACAACGAAAGCCTCTTTAGCTTCGGCAAAGAGCTTAACGCTCGAACACATTCTTCCCCGATCGCGCAGTGTTCAAGGTTGACGTACTCAACCTCCGCGGTCCACTCGGAGTGGATGAACGCGGCCGCCCGCCGGTCGTCGAGAGACGACACTTGATGGGCAAAAATTGCTTTGATCCTGGTCCAACCGCATGGACCACGCATGCCGAAAGCCTCGCAGGCCCAAGTGGGCAACACGGACTCCGAACGGACGTGGATGCCAAGGCGGCCCGCCTCAGCGACGGTCGCTCTTTCGCGCACATGCCAGACAGCGCAGCGCCGCACGTAGGCGCAGAATGCTGCGCCAAGGAACATGACGCCGAGCAGCATGGTCAATCGGAACCGAAAGTTTCTGCCGCTGATCGCGCGCCCCAAAAGGTACGCAAACGCCGCGACACTGAGCGCGAATCCAACGTCAACGGCGAGCGCGAGCGGCTTGTACTCAACCACAACGCCGTTGCCCCAGGGCCAAACTCCGACCGCCGGGCCATATCCGTTCGAATCGACGAGCGCGTCACGCCGAAGGAACTCGCAGGGCCAGCCGTGAGCGCATATGAACGAAGTTTCCGAGAAGCCGCTAACCAGCAGATGGCCCCCGACGTTCAGCAGCGCAACCGCGGCAAACGTGACGCATGCACACAGCGTCGCAAAGGGGCTCACTCGCCAAGCAAACTTCAAGCTACCCTCTTCAGTAGCGGCATCGCGGGTCACGAAAAATACGTCGACTTATCGATCGCGCGGGGTGGTTTCAACTTCCGAGCCACTTCCTCGGCATCGAGCGCAAACAGCGGGCTGATTTCTACGTCGATGTTGTCGGCCACGCTCATGCCGGCGGATTCTAGCCAGGAGCGGTGTAAGGCCACCATTTGTCGGTGGACGGTTTCGGGCGAGTCGCGCTCGGAGCCGGGGGCGTTTTTCAGCGGGGCGAAGGACTGGCTGGGATCGGCCTCGACAACGATGCCGTTGCGCGCGGCGGGCAACAGGTCGAAGATAAATCGCTCGAACTTGATGGCGTTGGGCTTGGCCGGCTCGACGCGCCGGCCCTGCTCGTCGAGATGCGGCACGGCCTTGTGCGCCAGGTGAAAGGGAAGTGCGTCGGCCTGGCTGCTCAGACGCTTCAGCAGCGCGACGTCGAAGACGTGAATCGCGGTGTTGCCGGCCCACAGCTCGAGCGAGCCATCGGCGCGGCGGCGGTTGGCTGCCGCTTCCGGCAGATCGCTGTACTCGATGATCCGCAGCCGGCCGTCGACGTTGGCGACATTGCCCACGCGTTCGGTCGGAAACTGCTTGGCGACCACTAGCGTCGAAAGCTCGGAGCCGGCCAGCAGGTGATAGCCGAGAAAATCGGGATCGCAGACCGGCGCCAGCGGATTATCCACTTGAAAGTAAAACAACTGCTCGATGCCGCGGGCTGCCAGATCCTGCAAGCCGCCCGAGCGGTCCAGCGCCGCGAGCATGCCGCCGTGGCCGTCGGGACTCAGCGCCAACGAGCCGGGCGAATCGAGCAGCAAGCGGCCGCTTTCGGCATCCACGGCCGGCATGGTGCCCTGGCAAAACACGTGTACGTCGGATTCGGGCAGCCCGAATCGATCATTGGCCGCGAGAAACTCCAGTGTCTCGGCATGCGTCGCCGGGCTGGTCATCAGATACAGCGGAACCGCGACGCCGTAGCGCCGGCCGGTCGCCAGCACTTTCTCCAGCAGAATCTGAAACAGCGACGCCCGTGATACCGGGCCGACCTGGTACAGGCCCTTGGGATGATCGAAACCCAGCCGCGTGCCCTGTCCACCGGCCACGAGCAAGGCCGCGACCTTGCCGGCCTTCAAGGCGGCAGCGCCGCGCTGGCGTGCTTGTTCCGTTGAGAAGCGGTTGTCGGACGCATGCAGTCGAATGGCTGGCGGCGCGCTGGCCCGCGCGGACAGTTCGGCCCAGTTCTCGCCGGCACTCTGACCGCGAAAGGCCGCAGCCAGGGCGTCGAGGTCGAGTTGTGCAATCTGGCCGGCCAGCGACCGCCGCTCGTCGTCGGTCCAGCGGTCCCAATCGCGCAGCACATGCTGCTGATGGTGCGCGGCCAGCCGCTCGTGCAGTGGTGGTTGATTCATGGATGAACCCATAAAGCCGCGACCGGTGGTCGCGGTTTGCTCGTCCCCCGCGACCACCGGTCGCGGCTTTATGATTTATGTCAATGGAATCCGCAGGCCGTCGTAAGCCAGCTCGATGCCCGGCGGCAGGCTGGCATTGGTCTCGGCGTGGCCCAACTCGTGGCTCATGTGGGTAAAGTACGTGCGTCGGGCTTGCACGCGGCGTGCCACTTCCACGGCCTGCTCCAGACCGAAATGCGTGGCGTGCGGCCGCGGACGCAGGGCATCGAGAATCAGCACGTCGAGCCCTTCGAGCAGCGGCCAGCTTGTATCCGGGATGCCGTTGGTGTCGGTGCAGTACGCGATCTTGCCAAAGCGGAAGCCCAGCACCGCCGAGCGGCCATGCCGCAAGGGGATCGGCACGATGCGCAGCCCCAGCAGCTCGAATGGCTCGTGGCTGATCCGCGTCAACGTCAACTGCGGCACGCCGCCGGGATGCACGTCCTTGGCCGATTCGGCAAAGGCATAGTCGAACGCCCGGCGAATCCGGGCTTCGACCGGCGCCTCGCAGTACAGCGGCACGGGGTGACCCAATTGAAACGGAAACAGCCGCAGGTCGTCCAAGCCGTAGAGATGGTCCACGTGCTCGTGGGTATACAAAACCGAGTGCACCAGCCCGATCTGTTCTCGCAGCAGTTGCGTGCGCAAGTCGGGCGGCGTGTCCACCAGCAGGTTGCCGCCGGGGCATCCGAGCAACAGCCCACAGCGGGTCCGATTGTCGCGTGGGTCCGTCGAGCGGCAGACGGCGCAGCCGCAGCCGATGACGGGCACCCCCACCGACGTGCCGGTGCCGAGAAACACGAGTTGACCGGCCGGATCGTCGAAGGAAGTGCTCATGGCTTCGTTATTTGTAGCCGGCGCCTGGACTTCGGAGAAGGAGTGCGACGGCGAACGGTGAGCGTCAGCCTTGGCGAGCCGGGAGCGTCAGCGACCGGAGGACTCCGGGCGCTGACGCTTCCGGCTCGCCAACAGCGCCAGGGCGGCATTGCCCGCCGCTGTTGACCATCTCCCCCAAAAGCTATAAACTTCTTGCCGGGAAAAAGTTGCGCCATCGGTGCGCCGCCATTTTCGACCGTGTTTTTCGGACCGCGTGTCGGCCGGCGACGTAGAACCCCTATCGACTCATGGCGCTGGCTCTGCGAGTAGAAGAATTATGGAAGTCTTGGAACGCATTTGGGAATTTCTGGGGGTCATCTTCGGCGGCATCGGCCGCGCGTTCGAGCGCACGCTGACGTCGCTGTTTGGCTCCTCTAACGCTCGATATATCAAGAGGTTACAGGCGAGGGTCGAGGCCATCAATGCCCTCGAGCCGAAATACCAGGCCCTCAGCGATGAGGATCTGCGCGCGCAGACGGTCGAGTTTCGCCGCCGTCTGGCGGCCGGCGAAACGCCGGACGATATCCTGGTCGAGGCCTTTGCCATCGCGCGCGAGGCGGGCCGCCGCTTTATCGGTTTGCGGCATTACGACGTGCAGATGATCGGCGGCATGGTTTTGCACTCGGGCAACATTGCCGAAATGGTTACCGGCGAAGGCAAAACCCTGGTGGCCACGCTGCCCGCCTATCTGAATGCCCTGTCCGGCAAGGGCGTGCACGTGGTCACCGTGAACGACTACCTGGCCCGCCGCGACATGGAGTGGATGGGTCCGCTCTACATGGGTTTGGGGCTTACGGTCGGGGCCATCCATGCCGGGATGGACGCCACGGAGAAGCAGTTGGCCTACGACTGCGACATTACTTACGGCACGAACAACGAGTTCGGTTTCGACTACCTGCGCGACAACATGAAGCCGGCGGCCCGCGGCGACGAGCGCTACCCGCAGAGCCAGCAACAGGCCCAGCGGGCGTTGCACTATGCGATTGTCGACGAAGTGGACAACATTCTGATCGACGAAGCCCGGACGCCGCTGATTATCTCGGGCCCGGCGTTTGACGACGTGAAGCGTTATGCCAAGGCCGACGAGATCGCGCGGCGGCTGCGCAAGGACACGCATTTTGAGGTCAAGGAGAAGGAGCACTCGGCGCATCTGACCGACGACGGCGTGCGCGAGGCCGAGCGGCTGGCCGGCGTCGAGAGCTTTTACACGGCCGGCAACATGGACTGGCCGCACCTGATCGATAACGCGCTCAAGGCTCATCACCTCTACAAGCTGGACGTGAACTACGTCGTCGAAGGCGACGAAGTGATCATTGTCGACGAGTTCACGGGCCGCAAAATGCCCGGCCGGCAATGGAGCGACGGCTTGCACCAGGCGGTCGAGGCCAAGGAAGGCGTGCAGGTCAAGGCGGAGACGCAGACCTACGCCACGATCACGCTGCAAAACTACTTCAAGCTCTACGACAAGATCAGCGGCATGACCGGCACGGCCATGACCGAGGCGTCCGAGTTCTGGAAGATCTACAAGCTCGACGTGATCGCGATCCCCACCAACCGCGTGCTCACGCGGCTGATCCATCCGGACGTCATCTACCGCAGCGAGCGGGAGAAGTACGAAGCGATCATCGACGAAATCGAGCGGCTCAACCGCTGGGACAGCGTCGTCACGACCGACGGCAAGACCTATACCGGCAAACTGTCGAAAGAGGGCGATGCGGGCGTCGAGATCCAGCTCCGCGAGGGCAAAAAGCTCGAAGTCATCCCCAACAACAAGGTGAAACAAATCTCGCGGCACGGCCGGCCGATCCTGGTGGGCACCGTGTCGATCGAAAAGAGCGAACGCTTGAGCGGCATGCTCGATCGCTGCGGCATCAAGCACCAGGTGCTCAACGCCAAGTATCACCAGCGCGAAGCCGAGATCATTGCCCAGGCCGGGCGCAAAGGGGCCGTGACCATTGCCACGAACATGGCCGGCCGCGGCACCGACATCATCCTCGGCGGCAATGCCGAGACCATGGCCTGGGCCCTGCTACAGGACAAATACGCCACGCGGTTGGACGTGCCGCGCGAGGAGTGGGACAACCTGATTCGCGACATCAGCCAGCGCGAACATATGAAGGAAGAGGGCGACGAGGTCAAGAACCTCGGCGGTCTGCACGTCATCGGTAGCGAGCGGCACGAGGCCCGGCGCATCGATTTGCAGCTTCGCGGCCGTTGCGGCCGCCAGGGCGACCCCGGCTCGAGCCGCTTCTTCCTGTCGCTGGAAGACGACCTGATGCGCATCTTCGCCGGCGAATGGGTCAAGAACGTGCTCACGCGGATGGGCATGCAGGAAGGCGAGGCGATCGAAAGCGGCCTGGTTACCCGCCGCATCGAAGGCGCGCAAAAGAAGGTCGAAGAGCGGAATTTCGAAACCCGCAAAAACCTGCTCGAATACGACGAAGTCATGGACGAGCAGCGGAAGCGCGTCTACGGCTTCCGGCAAGAAATCCTCAACGGCGTCAACTGCAAGATCAAGGTCCTCGAGATGATCGAGGCGCAGATCGACCGCCATCTCGATGATTTTCTCGACAAGGACTACGGCGCCGCCACCTTTGCCAAGTGGGCCGGCGGCGAGTTGGGCACGGAACTCGACCCCCGCTCGTACCGCGGACTCGACTTCCAATCGGCCGAGCGCACGGCCAAAGACGAAGCCGAGCGCCAGGCTGAGGGCCAGGTGCTCGATGCCATCGAAGAAAACCTGCCCGAAGACGCCGACACCAGCGAATGGAACTGGGAGGCGCTGACCAAGTTCGCCAACACGCGCTGGAACCTGAACCTGCGCGACCGCGAGCTGAAGCAGGCCGGCCGCGACCACATCGGCGAGCTGCTGATTGAAAAAGCCCGCGCCAACTTGGAAAAGATCGACCTCTCGGAAGGGGCCCGCTTCCTCGAGCCCGATTACGGCCTGCGCACCACGGTCGCCTGGGTGCATTACAAGTTCGGCATCGAGCTGCCTTGGGAAGCGATGCAGGGCAAAGAGCCGCAGGTGCTCAAGGAGTTGATCCTCCGCAAGTCGGAAGAAGCCTACGACCAGCGCGAAAGCGAATATCCGGTCATGGCCGGGCTGTACCACTTCACGCGGCAAGATTCGAGCGGGCAAAAGCGCTACGACCGCGAACAGCTCGTGGCCTGGGCCCGCGAGCGCTTCGAGGTGGATCTCGACCTGGAAGACCTGAAGAGCAAGCAGCGCGACGAAATCCGCGATCTGCTCATCGAGCACAGCCGCCGCTATCAACAGCAGGCCAATGCGGCCTTGACCGAAGTGCAGCAGCAGTTGGCTCTGAGGTTCGGGCCTGACGTGGAATCCGCCGGCCATTCGGTGGGCGCCAATGGCGCTGCCGCCGGCAATGGCTCGCTGGTACCGCTCTCGACCTGGCTGCACGACCACCTGCACCACGACGTGCCGGCCGACGAGCTGGCGCGGCTCGATCGAGAGCAGCTTGAATTGCGGCTCTCCAGCGCCGTCGAAGACTACTACCGGCCCGAAATCCGCCGCATGGAGCGGGCCCTGGTTCTGCAACTGCTGGACACTGCTTGGAAAGATCACCTGCTGGCGATGGACCACCTGCGCTCCAGCGTCGGCCTGCGCGGCTACGCCCAGATCGATCCCAAGGTGGAATACAAGCGCGAAGGCATGCGAATCTTCGAGCAGATGTGGACCGCCGTAGGCGAGCGCGTCACCGACCTGATCTTCCGCATGGAACAGCTTGACGAAAACTTCGTCGGCTCGACCTGGGTCGAAAGCCAGGCCACGCACGACTCGCCGACCACCGCCATGAGCGGCCCCTCGCAAGATCAGCAGCAGGCGCTCGACGGCTCGGAGCAGGTCAAGCTGGAGCCGATTCGCAACCGCGACGAGCAGATCGGCCGCAA
This sequence comes from Pirellulales bacterium, assembly GCA_036268995.1. Lineage (GTDB taxonomy): Bacteria > Planctomycetota > Planctomycetia > Pirellulales > PNKZ01 > DATATB01. The sequence continues at coordinate 46,467 of DATATB010000176.1, forward strand.
CGATCCGTGCCCGTGCAAGAGCGGCAAAAAGTACAAGAACTGCTGCATGCAGAAAGGCCGCCGGGCGGGATAAGTCGCCCGCTCCATAAAGCCGCGACCGCTGGTCGCGGGGTTGCGCGACCAACGGTCGCGGCTTTATAAAGAATTCGGGAAGGGAAGCCCGACGTGGCCCGTCTGCTGGATGCCCTGTATCTGCTGCTGCTGGCGGCCGCGTCGCCCTGGCTCGTCTTCGAGGGCTTTCGCAAGGGCAAATATCGCGAAGGCTTTGCCGCCAAGTTCCTGGGCTCGGTACCGCTTCGCACCGGCGAGCGCCCGTGCGTCTGGCTGCACGCGGTAAGCGTCGGCGAGGTGAACTTGCTGGGCACCCTGCTGACAGCGTGGCACCAGCAGCGGCCGGACTGGCAATGCGTCGTTTCGACCACGACGATGACCGGCTATCGGCTGGCCACGAAAAAGTATCCCGACTGCACGGTCTTCTACTGCCCGCTCGATTTCAGTTGGGCCGTGCGGCGAGCCATGAGGCGTGTCCGCCCGGCGTGCCTGGTCCTGGCCGAGCTCGAACTGTGGCCGAACCTGATCGCCGCGGCCAAAGCGGCCGGCGCTCGGGTCGTGGTCGTCAACGGGCGGCTCAGCCCGCGCAGCTTTCGCGGCTACCGACGCATCCGCTGGCTCGTCGGGCGCGTGCTGCGGCAGGTCGATCGGGTGCTGGTGCAAAACGACGAGTACGCGGCGCGCTTCCGCGCGTTGGGTGCGCCGGCCGAGCGCGTCCATGTGACCGGCTCGCTTAAGTTCGACGGAGCGCAGGCCGATCGCCGCAATGCGGCCACTATGCGTCTGGCCGATCTGGCCGGGTTCGCTGCTGACGACGTGATCCTGCTGGCCGGCAGCACGCAAGAGCCGGAAGAGCCGCTAGCCCTGGCCGCGTTCAGCGAGCTGGCGCCGCACCATCCGCGACTGCGGCTAGTGCTCGTGCCGCGGCATCCCGATCGTTTTGCATCCGTGGGCCAGATGCTGACTACCTCGGGCGTGCCCTGGCAGCGGCGCAGCGAATTGGAGACTCACGGGGCCGACCCGCGCGCTCGTGTGCTGCTGGTCGACGCGATGGGCGAGCTGGGCGCCTGGTGGGGCACGGCCCAGATCGCCTTTGTCGGCGGCAGCCTGGGTCGTCGCGGGGGGCAGAACATGGTCGAACCGGCCGCGTACGGAGCCGCCGTGTCGTTCGGCCCGAACACGCAGAACTTTCGCGACATCGTGGCCGCTCTGCTCGAGCACGACGCCGCGGTGGTCGTGAGCGACGGCGCTCAGCTCATCGCCTTTGTCCGCCGCTGCCTCGACGAGCCGCAGTGGGCCGCCGCCTTGGGTGCCCGGGCCAGCCGCTTTGTCGCCTCGCAGCAGGGAGCCACGCGGCGCACATGGGATCTGATCGAGCCGCTGCTGGAAATGTCAGTGGTCAGTGGTCAGTTGCCAGTGGTCGGCACCACGCTGGGATCGAACGCACCGCACGCCGGCAAGCAAGGCGCGCGGACCGCTCGGTAGTCTCCCCCCAAGTAAAATCCCCCAATTCCCCTATCGGCGGGTAATAGGCCCCCTTCGTTACCCATTCGTAATGATTCTAACCCGGTAGCAGGATTGCATTTTGGCATTTCGCGACGGATGCTAACTATAGATCAAAACCGGGCATCCAAAGTGGGCATCTCTTTCGCCGGCCAAATGCATCGGGCGGAAAGTTCTGGCGACGTTCGCCGACCTTTCGCGTCGAGGGTTTGAAGACAGGCACCAGTCGCCACGATCCGTGCAAACAATCAGTGAACTTGCGAAAGTTACACTGCGTAGAACGATCAGGCAAAATGGAAGTCGATCTCTAATCCGTGGGGGGTTCTATGCGTAGGCGACTTTTCGGACTCGCGAGCGTTTTCGCCGCGCTGCTGGCGATGGCCTTCGCACCAGGCAGTGCCTGGGCTCACGGTGGTGGTGGCGGTGGACATGGTGGCGGCGGTGGCCACGGCGGTGGCGGGCACATGGGCGGTGGCCATATGGGCGGCGGCCACATGGGCGGCTTCGGTGGCGGTCACTACGGCGGCTTCGGTGGCATGGGTGGCATGGGTGGCCACTACGGTGGATATGGCGGCATGGGTGGCATGAGCCACTACGGCGGCATGGGCGGCATGGGCGGCTATTCGCATTCGTTTGGCGGCGCCGGCGGCATGGGCGGTGCCCGAGGCTTCGGTGGCGCGGGTGGCCTCGGCGGCGCGCGTGGAGCCGGCAATATGGCTCGCGGCGGCAACTTCATGAACAGTCATTTTGCCGGCAACTCGGCCGTCGGGCGCTCGGCCACGGCCGGCTTTCGCGGCGTCGGCGGAATGGGCGGCAGCTCGTTCCTGGGCAGCCACGGCCTGGGCGCCGGCAGCAGCTTCGCCGGCCGCGGGGCTGGATTTGCTGGCGGCGCGGGCGGCAGCTCGTTCTCGGCCCGGCATGGCATGAGCAGCTTCGGCGGGACCCAAAACCGCTTCGTCAATAACAGCGTTTCGAACAACTCGATCCGCGGCGGCTTCGCGGGCAATTCTGGCTACGGCGGCTATGGCCGCGGGTACGGTGGCTACGGCGGATACGGTGGCTACGGTCGCGGCTATGGTTACGGCGGCTATGGCGGCTATGGCCGTTACGGCTACGGCGGATTCGGATATCCCTACTACGGCTATGGCCTCGGCTACGGCGGCTTCGGCTTCGGCCTCGGCTATGGTCTCGGCTTCGGGCTCGGCTATGGCATGTACGGCTATCCGTACTACGGCTACGGCGGCTACGGCGGCTATGGCGGCTATGGCGGCTATGGTGGGTATGGTGGGTATGGTGGATATGGCGGATATGGCGGATATGGCGGATATGGCGGATACGGCGGCTACGGTTACGGATATCCGTACAGCAGCTACGGCTATGGCTACGGTTCGCCGTACTACGGCTCGAGCAGCTACGGCTACGGCAATTACGGTTCGGCGTATGGCTATCCGGCAAACGCAACTGCCCAACTGCCGACCACGGCCACCACGGCGCTCCCGCAGCAGCCGGCTGCCGACGATTTCGCAGGGCAGGGCGAAGTGGCTTTCAAAGCCGGCAACTACGACCAGGCCGTCCGCGACTGGCGGCATGCCCTGGTCGATCATCCCAACGACCCGGGCCTGGTCCTGTTGCTGGGGCAAGGCTTGTTTGCCACCGCCAAGTACGACGAAGCGGCCGGCGCCGTGCAGCATGCCATGTCGATGCTGCCGCAGGACAAGTGGGGCACGGTGGTCAGCAACTATTCGGAACTCTATCGCGGCAACCAGGACTACACCGATCAGTTGCGAGCCCTGGAAGACGCCCGCAAAAAGACCAGTTCGCCGGCCATGCAATTCCTGTTGGGCTATCACTACGGCTATCTCGGCTATCCGAAGGAAGCCGTCCGCGAGTTGGACAAGGGGCTTGGCATGGCCCCCGGCGACGTGATGGCCAAGAAGCTGCGCGACTACTTCGCCGCCAAGCTGCCCACGCCGGCGACGCCTAGCGCCGGCCCCGCATCGGGTCCGCCGCTCTTGCAGCCGCCGATGCAGGCCGTGCCCCCGCCGATGACCACGACGGGAGCGTGAGGGGAAATGATGAAGGATGAATGCGGAATGATGAATGGAACACGAGTCATCCGCTGATCGACCGACGTTGGCAAACACAAAAGACCCGCGAGCGTTCCCGCTCGCGGGTCTTTTTTATTGGGTCTTCAGCGGAATCTGTGGGTGAAAAGCGTTGTTTGAACGAAGGCGAAGAATGCAGTGGATCGGCTATCGCCGCAGTTGTTTCTGGCGTTCACGCAGACCAGGGGGGCTCATTGCCGCCCCTGGACCCCGGCTAG
>DATATB010000177.1:0-4582 GCA_036268995.1 Pirellulales bacterium
CGACGGCAACCTGACCGACGAGATCGAGACCGACGCCAGCGGCAACGTGCTGGACAGCTTCACGTACGGGATCAATGGCGAGGAGCAGATTATCAACACGTACAGTCCCGCGGGTGGCTTCGTCCAGTACGGCTACGACGCAGCCGGCCAACTCACCGGCGCCACGTACGCCGCCACCCCGTGGGCCAACGAAAGCTATAGCTACGACCCCGCCGGCAACCGCGAAACCACCACCACCGGCACCGCCGCCACCGACACCCTGCAAACCACGACCTCCACCACGACCACCGGCAACCAACTCCAGTCCGACGGCACTTTTATCTACAGCTACGATGCCGATGGCAACGTGGTGCAAAAGGAGCGCATCTCCGAAGCCGAAGCCCCGGATTTTAAGACCGTCTATTCTTACGACAACGCGGGCCGGCTGGTCGAAGCCACGACCGAAGACAACACCGACACGATCACGCAGAACATCGTCTACAGCTACAACGTCGAGGGCCAGCGCGTGGGCGAGACCCTGACTGTCGGCGGCACGAGCACCGTCACCAAGTTCGCCTACGACCTGGACGGCAACGTCGCCGCCACCTTCACCGGCAACAACGTGCTTACCGGCACGTACGTCTACGGCCAGGCCGTGGACCAGTTGCTGGCACAGGAAGACGGCTCCGGCAACGTCAATTGGATGATTACCGACCGCGACCAATCCGTCCGCGACGTAGTGCAGTACAACGGCACCACATCGGTCGTCGACCACATCGACTACAATTCCTTCGGCGTGACGATCGACGAGAGCAATCCTTCGGCCGCGCACATCGACGGCTACGCCGGCTACGTCAACGACCTGGCGCTCGGCATGTTGGAGACCCAATCGCGGATCTACAATCCGTCGACCGGCGAGTTCATCAGCCAGGATCCCACCGGCTTCTCCGGCAGTGCGGATGGGAACCTGTACGAGTATGCCGGCAACAGCCCGATTGACATGGTTGATCCGAGCGGGATGTCGCAGGCTGATCCGACGTCGTCGCTTAATTTCTCGACACCGTTGTCAAGCCTAATCGCGAATGATGCCAATGGCGACGGCATCGATGACAATACCGGGCAGCCGGTCGGGTCTACCTCAAGCTTGCTTGTCGGAGCCGGCGGCGGCCAATCCGCGCTGACGTTCAATTCGTCATTGAACTTCGGCTCTATTCCAATGGGCGCCGCCGAGCTTTCGCCCCAGCCGTGGGATCCAAATAGCGTTAGTATCCTTTCTGGCCCCACATTCTCGACAAGCGCACCGCTTCCATTAATCAATACGAGTGTTGCACCCAGTCAGGAACTCAGCTCATTCGATCCAAGCTCGTCACCACTGAATAATTTAGATATAGATTTTTCGCAACCGTCGATCCAATACGGCGCTCTCCCAACTGGCCTGAGCAATCCTTTCCCGTCTCCGACGCTTGATGTCCCTGGTGAGCTCCAGGACGCACTGGCGAATATCCCAGTGTATACCCCCCCTAACGTCTTCGCACCAAGCAACACCCTGAGTTTTAGCCCGTGGACCAATCAGTTAGGAAGCTCGTCCGCACTCTTTAACCCAAACACAATGCAATTCGCGGCAAATTTTGCAGATAGCATCAACCAACTCTGGGGGGATTTGGCGCCGTCAGATCGGCCTTCGCCAAGCCAGATGATCGCGGGCCAGAGGGCGGACCTTGCCCTGTTGCAACAGCCATACACCCCAATGTCAATGCCCTACTCGCCGTTTTTGGATCCCTTCAATCCGATTGGTGCCTCGACCTCCTACATGCTCGATAGGACGAATGCCGCGCTGCAGACGACGCTGATGATTGGTGCGGGAGGCTACATGGCAGCCGGGGCGGTCGTAGCGGCTCCTGCTGTTGGGGCCGGCATGAGCTACGCCGGTTCATACGTCTCAGCGAACCTATCCGTTGGAGGCGTCGGCTGGCTCGGGCAGTCGCTTGCCGTTAGTGCGCAGACGACCGTCGCACAAATGGGGCCGACCGCTTACCTTTCCAGCACTGTCGGACTGGGCGCGCTCGGCTACGGGCTCTCCGGCGGGGACACCGAGACGACGAAGGCGTTCATGTCAGCGCCTACTTTCGCACTCGGATTGGCGTATTCGAATGGATACTCCTATTATCAATCACCATTAACGGTTAGCGCGCCGACCGGCCCGCAGACTGCAAGTGGTACCCTTATAGTGAACCTTGGCGGCGAGGGCGAGGTCCCGGGCGCGATAAACCAGAATCTCAAGAGCATATTGGATCCCACTTGGTTATCATCGCGGGGGGCAGGAAATCTCGCCCAACTTCAGCAGCAGGGCGCTCAATTTGTTATTTCGAGTAACGCCCAACTTCCGTTCGCTACCAACTCTGTCCCGGGTGTAATCACGAACTCGGTCCCGGTCAACATTAATAATTACCTTGGCCCTGGCATACAATCGTCCGAGGTACAACGAATACTTGCACCAGGTAGCACTTGGATACACAATGGCGTGATTCAGTACTATAAGATTCAATAGGGCGTCGTAAAATGGGTGTCTTTACAGAACTGATTGTTCCAGGCGTTTCGCCAGGCAAGGAGCAGCAGTATGCTCGGGAGCATTTCGCATCGGCGGTCGCGCAATCGACGTTTACCCTGTGGTCGCCTGTAATGTTGATAGGCGGGGATAGCATGTCAATAGTTATTGGCGTCGCAGTCTACGCCCCGAATGAGCTTGGGCTACTGGACCGGATTGACTTTGTCTTAGGACGCATGGCGCCGGCGCAACGTCCGTTTGTAGGTGTGTTTGAAACCTCTATCTGCGCTTCCCACGAAGCGTTCGAGGCGCTAATCCCCGGTTTGGGGAAAGTACTGCAAACTCCCGTTGTTGGCGTGTGGAAGAATCGAGTGTTCCAGCAATCGCGGCAGGGCTTTTCAGCGATTGAATTACTTAGGGAGATATTCCGGTCTCCCGGTCCAGCGAATCTTGAGTGAACGCTTCTCGCAACGAGATATACGACGCCGCGTCGACAGATTCCCACACCGAGTTACCAATTTCCCAACGGGTATCTATTGGCAAGCGTCATAGCGGCAAGGGCATCCAGCCGGAATTGACCACACCCGGGGTACCATTGCTTTTCAGCGAAAGAGTTGCGCTTTTGCTTGACCGCCCGCAGAACCTGACGCATGGTTGCTATAGAGTGACGCTTTTACGTGAAAGCGTAACTCAGAGAATTCAAAGGGGTCAGGACTCATTGATTCGGGCGGGGCGGCGGTGCCAGAAAGCCAACGATCGGGTTCGCCCATGCTCCGCGCGCCTCGTTGGGGCGCCAACGGCAATGTCACGTACTACACCTACGATCACCTGGGCCAGCAGACGAGCGTGAGCGTGCCGGCGCAGCCCACGAGCGAGGAGGGCTGGCTGGAGTTCGGCTCCGACACCACGCAGAGCGCCACGTCGACTTATCAGTACTCGCAAACCGGGCTGACCCCGGGCATGTACGAAGTGCTGGTCAATTGGGTGGCAGATCCCAGCTTGGACCATTACGCCGGGTATGGCGTCAGCGCGCCCGGGCAGTTTATCGGTTACGACGTCGACCAGCGGCAATCGCCCGATCCCAGCGGCCTCAACGGCGGCTGGTACTCGTTGGGTGACATACTGGTGACGGGAAATGAACTGGACATGAGCCTTTCGGGCGATCGCCTGGCGCCGACCTACGTCGGCGATTGGGAGATCATCCGCGTCTCCAACGTGGCCACCATCACGACCTACGACGCCGATGGCCGCGTGACCGGCACCACCGACCCGCTGGCCAATACAACCAGTTACAGCTACAACGCGCTGGGCGAAAAAACGGTCGAAAACGATCCCAACCCGAACGACGGCGGCTGGACGGCGCAGGAAACGTTTACCTACAACGCCGACGGCCAGATGCTCACCAGCACCGAAACGCCCAACGCCGGCGGCATCGTCGATACGACTAACTATTCATACGATCACTTGGGGCGACAGACGAGCGTGAGCTCGCCCAGTATTACGATCGATAATAGCAGCGCGAGCGGGTATGGCAGCTCAGGCGGGTTCAGTCTGACGGCTTCCGACCCAGAGCCGCAGCCATCGGGTTACAATGGCAATTCCGTGCTGTTTGGCGACGGAACGGCCACTTGGACCTTCGACGACGTCGACCCGGGCGAGTACGAGGTCCTCGCCACCTGGCAACCTTTCAGCAATGCCAGCAACTCGGCCGCCTACGAGATCATCGACGGCAGTAACGTGCTCGGCACGGCGACCGTGGATCAGACTCAAAGCCCTAATGGCTCGCTGCAAGCGGGATGGCAGCAACTGGGCGCACAGTTCACCGTCGCGTCCGGCACCCTGGTCGTGCAGTTGCCCAGCATCGCGGGTCAGCTTGTCGAGGCCGACGCCATCCGACTGGTGCGAGTCTCGGACCAAACCACTTACACCTACAACGCGCTGGGCACCCAGACCAGCGAAACGGACGCCGACGGCAATCTCACCACCTTTGCCTACAACAGCATCGGGCAACTCCTTTCCGAAACCGATCCCACCGGCGGCGTCACCAGCTACACCTAC
>DATATB010000178.1:0-3785 GCA_036268995.1 Pirellulales bacterium
CACAACGGTCATGTCCACGCCACATCCGCTCCAGCAGTCGCAGCCCCAAACGCCCCAGCCAGGTCCGCCCCAGCCGTAGCCGCCGTAGCCGGAAACATAACGGGCGCCCGGGTAGCCGCCAAAGCCGCCATACAGCGGGCCGGCCCAGCCATACCAACGAGCATAGCCGCCGCCGAGCCAGGGCCAGGCATAGGCTCCCTTGGGTGCCAGGGCCGGCATCGATAGGGCCGTCAGGCCGATGAGCAGCCAACGAGAAAATCGCTTGTTCATTGCTCGTCTCCCCCCAGGAACAAAGCCGGCCAAGCGATTTGCCTGGCTCACGCATCCACCCCAATTCGCGTCACCGACAAAGTCGGCTAGATTCGAGCGTATCCAGCCGCCGGGTGGCCTGTCAACGGTTTTGGCGGGCGATGGGTCCGACAAAAAAAGCCCACGGATCGCGGTGAGGCCGCAGTCCGTGGGCTTGGAGATCGCTCGGGAGCGACTAGCTTTTCTTCTTGAAGCCGGCCTCGAACTCGGCCAAAGTCAGCGAACCGTCGCCGTCCTTGTCGAGCTTGGCAAACCGCGCCTTGGCCTTGTCGGCCTTTTCGCCTTCTGCTTTGCCGACGAATTCATCGACGGAAAGCTTGCCGTCGCCATTGGCATCCTTCTTTTTGAAGATCTCTTCCGGCGACTTCTGCTCGGCGGCGACCGCGGGGGCCACAAAGCCGACGATGGCGACCATCGCGAACAAACCTAATACCAAGCGGCGCATAGAGTTTCTCCCTCGTGTGTGATGTGCGTGGGACGCGTACAACCGCAAACCCGATCGCCCTACCAGACGCGCGGCCCGGCGGTTTTATTTTGCCTTCGAAATCGAAACGTCGGGATAGTATCTTCATTGCGCAACGAATGCCGCCGGCAATTCGGCTCGATGGCAGGCCTTTCGGGGAGATCTTGGATGTTTCTGGCCTTCGGAGAGTTGATGCTGCGGCTGGCGCCGCTGGACAAACGCCGGCTGCGGCAGACGCTGCCGGGCCCGCTCGAGGCGACTTTCGCCGGCGCCGAGGCCAACGTCTGCGCCTCGCTGGCTACCTGGGGAGCCGCCGCCCGCTTTGTCACCGCGCTGCCGGCCGCGGACAATCCCGTGGCCGAGGCGGCCTTGGCAAACCTGCGAGGTTTGGGCATCGATACCCAGTTCGTGCTCCGCCGTGCAGCCGGCCGGCTGGGCATTTACTTTGTCGAGACCGGCGCCAACCAGCGCTCCAGCCAGGTGGTCTACGACCGCGATGGCTCGGCCATCAGCCAGGCCGAAGCCGACGAATACCGCTTCGAGGCCGCGCTGGCCGACGTCCACTGGGTCCATATCACCGGCATCACGCCTTCGCTCAGCGAGCCAGCGTTTCGAGCAACCAAAACGCTGGTGCAGTTGGCCCGCGCGCGCGGGCTGAGCGTGTCGTGCGATCTGAACTTTCGCAAAAAGCTCTGGCGCTGGGCCAGCGGCACGCCGCCGGCAAAACTCGCTGCCCAATGCATGGGCGAACTGTTGCCAATGGTCGATCTGCTCATCGCCAACGAGGAAGACGCGGCCGACGTACTGGATATTCACGCCGCCGGCAGTTCGGTGGAGCAGGGCACGCTCGATGCCGACGCCTATGCCACCGTGGCCCGACGCATCGTCGAGCGCTTTCCCAACGTGCGGCACGTGGCCATCACACTGCGCGAAAGCCACTCGGCCGATCACAATAACTGGGGCGCGCTGCTGCTGGATGCGACCGGCGACCGCGTGTGTCTGGCCCCCACCGATGCTTCCGGCAAATATCGGCCGTACGAGATTCGCGACATCGTCGACCGCGTCGGCGGAGGCGATGCCTTCGGGGCCGGGCTGCTCTTCGCGCTGGGCACGCCCGAGCTTGCCGAACAGTCGGCGGCCTTGCGCTATGCCGTGGCCGCCAGTTGCCTCAAACACTCGATCCTCGGCGACTTCAACTACGTCGGCAAAGAAGAAGTGCTCGCCCTGATGGCCGGCGCCGCCTCCGGCCGCGTCCGCCGCTAGAGCAGGGCAGGGGGCCGCAGCCGGAATGCTCGCTGGTTACACGCGAGATTTGCCAGAACGCCGCGATTTCTGGTAGATTGGTCCGTGTTCTGCTCCCGCCTTGGACCGCATGCGCCGCGTGGCAGCCGGCGGATTTTGCCTCCCTTGCCTGGTCTTTTCCCTCACATATTCGGAAGTCGCTCATGGCCTGCTCGCTGCGCGTGCTGCTCAGTTTTTGCCTGTTGGTCGTCTGGGGTTCGACGGCGATTGGAGCGGATGCTGCGACGCAGGGTGCTGCCCCAGACTGGCCTGGCTGGCGGGGCGAGCAGCGCGATGGTTTATCGCACGACAGTTTGCCGCTGCGCAGCGAATTGCCCGCCGATGGCCTCGCGCCGCTCTGGCAAAGCGAGAAGATTCCGACGGCCGGCAACGGCGGCTGGAGCAGCCCGATCGTTTGGGAAGACAAGATTTATCTGTTCTCGCATCAACGCCAGACGGTTAAAAAGCTCGGGCCGCCAAAGTTTCCGTGGTTTGCCAAAGAATCGCGCCCGGAAGTCACCGAGGAGCAATATGCCGAATACGAAGGGAAGCGCCGCGACGAAGACCTGGAGCGGAGCAAGGCTTTTGCCTTCGTCGAGGTGCTGTATTGCCTCGACGGTGACAGCGGCAAGACGCTGTGGAAGAACGAGCACGCCAGCGTTTATACCCGCTTCCTTCAGTCAGGCACGCCCATCGTCGATCACGGCAAACTCTACGTGCTGGGTGCAGGACTCAACGCCCGAGCGATCGATGCCCGCACCGGGCGCGACTTGTGGCAGACCCGGCTGCCGGGCGAGTTCGTCGACGAGTTTATGATGTCGTCGTTTGTCGTGGCTGATGGCGTAGCCACCGTGCTGGCCGGGCACCTGCGAGGGCTGGATGCCGAGACCGGCAAAATCTTGTGGGAAGGCGACCCGCGGCGCACCAAGGGCGTGCATTCCAGCCCCGTAGTCTGGCAATCGCCCGACGGACCGCGGCTGGTGGCCAACGTGGCCGGCCGCGACACGGTCTGCCTGGAGCCGAAGACCGGGCATGAAATCTGGCGGGTGCAATCCGAAGCCAACCTGTCGACGCCCGTCGTGGTCGGCGATCGAATGCTCACGCTGGGCAGCAACCGCCGCGGCGGTTTGCGTTGTTTCAAGCTCTCGGCCGCTGGGGCCGAACTGGTCTGGAAGTATCAGCGGCTGGCCGATAAGGGTTCGAGCCCCGTCGTAGTCGGCGATTATGTCTATGCCCAGGGCGAGCGGCGGCTGGCCTGCGTCGAGTTGGCCAATGGGCACGAGGCGTGGAACACGACGTTGGATCTCGAGTCGCCGCAGTACACGTCGCTCGTGGCCGGCGATGGCAAGGTGATTTACGCCTACAACGGCCTGATCATGTTCGCGGCCGATCCGGCCGAGTATCGCCCGTTGATCGACGCCAAGTTCGACAAGCAGGGGCTGATGGCTCCCGAGAAGCTCTTTCGCCAGCGCCTGAAGTTGGACGAAGTCGAGCGCGGCCCCGGCGGGCAGGAGCAGGCGCTCAAGATTTATCAGCGCGAGATCAGCAACCAAGGCCCGCTGCCTTGCAGCTCGCCGGCTTTAGCCGGTGGCCGCCTCTACCTTCGCCTCCGCGACCGCGTGGCCTGCTACGATCTCTCAGCCGGCACACAGCTCTCGAAAAAGAACTGAATGCCAGTGGACCGCGCGTGTACGTGGCGAGCCGGGAGCGTGAGCGACCGGAGTTCTTTGCG
>DATATB010000179.1:0-55698 GCA_036268995.1 Pirellulales bacterium
GAGAAAGCGGTGCTTTTTGAAAATGCTGCTTGCTGAGTCCATCGCTCGTTGATGGTGGCGCAAAGTTCAGACGCTGCAACTGTCCGTCACATAGTGATTTGTAAAAACGCTAGCTTGTTCACAGCAGTGGGGCGAGGCTCCTGCCGAGCCGGGGATATCGGCTCCCCGGTGCTGCCGGCACCCGATGCAATTCGCCGCCGGGCTATCATAGACGAAGCCGGCGCCAAGGCGGCACTATTAATAATTGCCTAGATCCCGGCGCTACGTAGCGCCCCGGCTCGGCAGGAGCCTCGCCCTCCCACATTCGATCTAGCCGTGATAACGGCGGCCGCTGTCGGCGGCGACGGGCTCGTCGCGCACCATGGCGCGGAGCAGCACGGGCTGCGGTTCGTGCTCGTGCGCCGGATCCACGCCGGGCAGCGGTTCGCCGAGTTGGCGACCCGGCCGAAAGCGGCGGCCGAACAGCGCGCCCAGCGGGCTGGCCAGCACCGCCGGCAAGACCACCAGGTTGCCCACCAGGGCTGCGGTGAGCAGCGTGCACATCAGATATCCGAAGCGCTGGGTCGGCGTGAAGGGGCTCATGGCAAACACGCTCATGCCCAGGCCGATCACGCCCCAGCTTTGGAACATCGGCCGGGCGCAACCTTTGTAGGCCAGCATGATCGAATCGCGACGACTCAAGCCGTTCTTCAGCCCGTTGCGGTACATGAGCATGAAGTGCACGACGTCGTCGACCGTGACGCCCAGCGCCACGCCGGGAGCCATGACCGTGCCGGTGTCGACCACGATGCCCACCAGGCCCATGAAGCCGAACACGATCATCACGGGAAAGATGGCGGGTAGCGCCATGACGATGCCGGCCGACCATTCGCGCACCGACAGGGTCATGATGATCGAGACCACCACGAGATCCATGATGAAGCCCAGCAGCAGACCATCGAGCAGCGAGTGCTGCGCCTTATAGATCAAGGGCACCAGGCCCGTGTACTTGGCTTCGATGCCCAAGCCGCCGTCGGGTTCGGCCGCGAGGATCGGTTCGACCTCGGCGCGGATATTGTTGACGAACTGGCCGAAGTCGACGTCCTTGAGCGCACTGATCCGAGCGCTGATGCGCCACAGCTCGCAGCCGGTGGCTTCGAGCGTGCCGTCGGCGGCCGGCAGTTTTTCTAGGGCCACGTAGCCTTGGCCGTAGAAGTTGTCGCGATGTTCTTCCAGCCGCTTATTGTATTCGGTGCGGGCCAGCTCGTATTTCTGCTTCGAGCGGCCTACGGCAATGCGCTCAACCGCGCCAAGGATGCCGCGCGAGGATTTCTTGTAGTCTTTTTCTTCGGGCAAGCGAGGCGCGAAGGTAGCCACCGACAGGGCGTTGCCGACCACGTCGAGCTTTTCGACCTTCTTCTGTACCTTTTGCACCAACTCGATGCGCTCGAGCATGCTGAGCCGGCAGACGCGCGGGTCGATCTTGAGCACGACCTCCATCGGCACCAGCGGGCCGAGGTGTTTTTCCAGCCATTTGTAATCGGCCAGGATCGGGGCATCGGACTTGAACATCCGCATCATCTGCACGCTGGTCGTGATCCGCGTGCAGCCCCAACCGAAGAATGCCAGCAGAATGATGCCGGCCGCGGCCACAACGAGGTGGCGATCCACGATGAAGCGCGCCACCGGCCACCAGAAGTGCCCCCAGCCTTCGTCGCCTTCGGCTTCTTCGTCCACGGCGGCATGCGACGAACTCTTTGCGGCCGCAGGTGTCAGCGGCCAAAGCTGAAAGCCGGCGGGCAGAAACAAGCACAGCAGCAGCAAGCTGGCGACCACGCCCACCGCAGAGTAAATGCCGAACTGCTGGATCGGCACCAAATCGCTGTAGCACAGCGAGACCAGGCCCACGGCCGTGGTTCCGGTGGCCAATCCCAAAGGCAATGCGGCATGATGCAGCGCTTTGCCCGGCGCTCCGACGGGGCCTTGCTCGAGCACCAGGTCGCGATAGTAATTTGCCAAATGAATCGCGCCCGAGATGCCGGCCACGAACACCAAGGGCGGCATCGTCAGCAGGATCGCGTTCATGTCGGTGGGCAACACGCGGGTCAGCGCCAGGCTGAGCGCGGCGCTGTAAATGCCGGCAACAAATACCAGTACCGTCAGCAAGACGCTGCGCAAGCACATCCAACTGATCACCACTCCGATGATCAGCGCAATTCCCGCTAGCCGCACGAGGCTGCTTTCACCGGCCGAATCGATGGCAAAGTTGTCGATCGGCGGGCCGCCCATGTGAAACGATGACCGGGGGATGTTGCACTCGGCCGCCGTTTCCCGGAGCGTGTTAATCGTGCCGCGCAGATTGCGCTTGCCGGCTTCGCTGAGCGTCACCACCACGCCCGTCTGCCGCGCCGGCTCGGCCTGCGTGGCAGTCGAACCCGAAAGTCGATCAGCGGGCGAAGCCGGTTTGCCTTCGTCCGGCAATATCGGTCCGATCAGGGCCCCTTCGAGCCGCGCCAGCGCATCGGCGTCGCTGAGATTGAGTTGTTCTTTCAGGCCCTTGAGCAGCATCGGGCCCGTGACCACGCTTTGAAAAAAGCCGTGGGCATGGCCGGGCCGATCGGAAGGCACCAGCTTTTCGACAAACAGCTTCAAACGCTGATCGTCGAGCGTGCAGCCGTCCCAGCTTGCTAGCACAAATTGCTCGCCGGCAAAGTGCTGCTGAAACCAGGCGAACTCCCGGGTCTCTTTGTAATTGGCCGGCAGCCAGTCCTGGACGTCGTTCTTGTTGCTCTTAAAAGCCTTGGCCGCGCACAGGAACGTGGGAGGGAGCAGAAACACGGCCACGAGCACGATCCGCAGCCCGTTCCGCGAAAAGAATGTTGACTTCTTTTTCATAAACGCCGCGAGCATCCATTTAAAGAAAAAGAGTGAGTCGTCGTGACTCGGCCAGGACGACGTTCGAAGGCGAGGCAGGCTCCTGGCCGCCCGTTACGGTTTGGCCAGATCGTAGATCCGACTTCGTCCATGCGTCCGGCACTTCACCAGCGCTGAACCGGCCACAATCCGGCGCCCGGCCAGTCGCCGTCGTCGGACGCCCATCCTGGACGACCGACAGCGGGTTCGCCGATCGGGCCGCAGGCTCCGCCCCTGCTAGGGCGAGGGCCGTGCGGCAGCAAACAGCCAATGAACCTAGTCTACCGATCGGTTTTACGAGCGTCGATACGTCAAACCCAATGCGGTTGGCCGTAAACGTCCACATACACAAAGCTTGAGGCCAGCAACGCCAGCGCTAGCCCGGTCGTCGCTGGCGATTGGGTTGCCTTTGCCGAGCGGCCAGCGCGATTGGCTTATATGCGCTGGCAGCGGACCGGGACCGAGACTCAGGCCGCCAGTGGCGGCCGAACTGGCTCGCCACGGCGAACCTCCGCTTCGGCTCTTGACCGTGACAGCACGCCGAAAAGTTTCGTCGAAAAAAGTTTTTGGTGAGCCTTAAAGCCTGACAGTAATAGGGCTTTTGCCGCCGCGCAATTTGCCGACTGGGCCCGCGGCCGCGGAGTGGACACTTTGGCGATTGCAAAAAACGAGGCTGCCTAGTTTTTGTGCAAGCAGGCGGCTGCCTCGATTCGTGCAAGCGTGCATGCAATTACAGCATGCTTGCTGCAAGCGTCGTAAGTGCAGGCAGCAAAGTGATATCGGTGCTTTGCTTGACTTCTGCTAAAAGATGGCCACGAACGGCGACCGGTTGGTACGAGTCGTCGAAACGGAATTCGCCTGTCAATGGAGGAAGTCATGACCGAGAGGCACCAAGAGGTCGTTCGCGTCGCTCATCAGCTTTACAACCAGGCGCCCGACTGGGTCGCCTTTTTCCGCGAGGTTCTGGGCGTGACCGGTATTGTCCGGCAATCGTTCAAGACCCCGGAAGAAATGGCCAGCTTCGAGCAAAGCGAGCAGTACACCGAGATTCAGCAGTTGCTGGCCAAGCTGCGCGAGCGCAGCGGCGCCAACGATCTGAATGGCTCGAAGGAACCGACGCGGGTCATCACCGTGCGGCTCCCCCAGAGCCTGCATGAATCGCTGCGGCACGAGGCCCACGAGCGGCACACGAGCATGAACAAGTTGTGCATCTCGAAGCTGCTTCAGATCGTCGATCGCGAATTGGTCCCCGTCGAGGCCTGAACCGTCGGCCCCGCCCGCCCGTCGGGGGATCGCAAAACAAAGACCGCGCGCGTGTCACTGCTTGGCCCGCCCAAGCAGTGGCACCTGCGGTCTTTTTTTTCGTTTTCGCTCGCGCGAGACGGCCCCCACGGACCGCAGTCCGTGGGCTTGGGATTGCGCGAACGACTATTAAAAAGGGCCGGAGCGGATCTGTAAGCCGGGTTCTGTGCCCCTGCTTGCCGGCCGCCTGGCGGCGACTGGCAAACCTGGGGCGACGGCCATTTCTCTAGGACGCCGATTGCTCGGCACCTCAAGCAGCCTACCCGGAAGTGGTTGGCGCACCGGACCGGTACGCGCTGCGGCCACGCCCGGTTAAAGGGGCGCGACCGCAGACTTCTTCCTGTTTGGCCTTGCTTCCCGTGGGGTTTACCTAGCCAGACTGGTCACCCAGCCTGCTGGTGAGCTCTTACCTCACCGTTTCACCCTTACCGGCACCGGAACCAAAGTCCCGGTACTGGCGGTTTGCTTTCTGTTGCACTTTCCCTGGCCTTGCGGCCGGTGGGAGTTACCCACCACGGTGTCCTGCGAAGCCCGGACTTTCCTCCCGCCGCGAGCTAAATGAATAGCAGCGGCCGGCGGCCGTCCGATCCACTCCGGCCCAAGTAGCTACGATAGCTGCCCACGGGGATCCGGAGAAGCGGCGGCGCGTTGGAAATGCCGCCCCTGGTACGATCCGCGCCGCGCAAACTCGGCTTCCAGCGCCGCGCGCACGCCTGGCTTGTCGAGGCACCAGGCCGGCCCAACCAGGTAATCGGGAGGCGCATCGCCGCTGGTGCGTTCCACAACGCAGTCGGGCGGCAACAGCTCCAGAAAATCGACCGCCGTGCAAACATACTCCTCGCGCGACATCAACTCGACCTGTCCGCTGGCGACTTCGTCGGCCAGTCGCGTGTTCTTCACGGCGTACAGGTTGTGCAGCTTGATCGCGTCCAGGCCCAGGCTGGCCAGTTCGCGGGCCGTGGCCAGCATCATCTCGCGAGTCTCGCCCGGCAGGCCGAGCATCACGTGGGCGCAGAGTTCGAAGCCCCGTCCGCGGCTGCGCTGGATCGCTTCGCGTGAGGCAGCATAGTCGTGCCCGCGGTTCATCCACACCAGCGAGGCGTCGTGGATCGTCTGCACGCCATATTCGACGGACAAGTACGTCCGCCCGGCGATTTCTTGCAGCAGTGCCAGCACTTCGTCGCCCACGCAGTCGGGTCGCGTGCCAATGGCCATGCCCACCACTTGCGGATGAGCTAGGGCCTGTTCGTACAGCGGCCGCAAGCGCGACACGGGAGCATACGTGTTCGTGGCCGGCTGAAAGTACGCCAGGAACTGGTCCACGTTGTAGCGCTGGCGAATGCGGCGAATGCCATCGTCGATCTGCGCGGCGATCTGCGTGCGCGGCACGCGCCGGCTGGGGCTGAAGCTGCGGTTGTCGCAGAACGTGCAGCCGCCGGTGGCCACCGTGCCGTCGACATTCGGGCAAGTGAAGCCGGCGTCGATGCTCACCTTGTGTACCCGGCCGCCAAACCGGCCGCGGAGAAAATGATTGTAAGAGTAGAAGCGCAAGCCCGCCGCACGCCACGAGGGCAGGGCGGCAGCTTCGGCGGAGATCGGCTCGTGGGCGGGCATCGACATGATGGTAGTGTACAATCCAAGTGCATGGGCAAAAAGAAACCCAAACATCTGCGAGCCGACTTTCGCAAGAACCGCACGCCGCGGCCCCGCGACAGCGATTTGACTCGCAAGTACCAGGCCGACGATGCGGCCCAGGACGACGCGTCCCAGTCGGAACGCGTCAGCGGCAAAGGCGAGCTGACGCGCAAGCGGACGGTGCGTGGCGTCGAAGTCGACAGCGACCAGACCGGTTTCGACGTGCTGCTGGATCGCGACCAGTCATGCCAGTGCGGTCGCGTGCTGAGCGTGCATGGCCTGACCAGCACCGTGGCCGGCGACGACGGCCAGCAGTATGTCTGCGCCACCCGGCGGCTGCTGAAGACGCTGTCCACCGATCAGCGTCATGTCGTGGCGGCCGGCGACGTTGTGTGGTTTCGCATCGCCAGCCAGCAGGAAGGGATCATCGAACGGATCGAGCCGCGGCACGGCATCATCAGCCGCGCCAGCCGCGGGCGCCAGCATATCATCGTGGCCAACGTCGATCAGTTGATCATCGTCAGTAGCGCGGCCGAGCCGTATCTCAAGCCGAACCTGATCGACCGCTTTATCGTCACGGCCGAAAAGGGGGGCATCCGGCCGGTCATCTGCATCAACAAAATCGACCTGGTCGATCTCGCGAACCTCCAGCCGCTGGTGGGCGTCTACAGTCAGATGGGCTACGAGGTGTTGTTCACCAGTGCCCGGACGGGCTTTGGCGTCGATCGCTTGCGGCGACGGCTTGCCGGCCGGCAGAGCGTGATCTCGGGCCAGAGCGGCGTGGGCAAGTCGTCGCTGCTGAATGCCATCGAGCCGGGCCTGCACCTGCGCGTCCGGGAGGTGAGCGCCGAGACCCAGAAGGGCAAGCACACGACGACCACCGCGCGGGTGCTGCCATTGGCCGCCGGCGGCTACGTCGTCGATACCCCCGGGTTGCGGCAGTTCCAGCTTTGGGACGTGATCCCGGAGGAGGTGGCCGGCTTCTACCGCGACATCCGGCCGCTGGTGAGCCGCTGCCGGTTTCCCGATTGCACGCATACCCACGAAGAGGACTGTGCCGTAAAAAACGCCGTGGCCGACGGCTGGATCGACGCCCGGCGCTACGAGAGCTACTGCCAGCTCCGCGAGGGGGATCTTTGACGCATCAATGCACGATCATCATAAAGCCGCGACCGCTGGTCGCGCTCCCCCCGGAAACCGCGACCAGCGGTCGCGGCTTTGTGGGCGGGCTTTATGGGGGCGGCTTGATGGTCCCGATTCCCCCGGAGGGTATACTTGTAGGGGGAAGAATGGTTTCCTTTGGCAACGAATACGGAGACGCTTTTCAACGTGACCGAAATCAACCGTGCGGGCGGGCTGGTTAGCGAAGCGGCGGTCCTGGTAGAAGTCAGCGTGGATGGGCGGCCGCTCACCGACGAACATCTGGAAGAGCTGGCCGGCCTGGCCGAAACGGCCGGTGCCCGCGTGGTCGGGCAAGTCACGCAGCGGCGCGAGGCGCCGGACATCGCCACGTATCTGGGCAAAGGCAAAGTCGACGAGTTGCGCGTGCTCGGCGAAGCGACCGACGCCGACGTGATCATCTTCGACAATGATCTGAATCCGGCCCAGACGCGCAACCTGGAAAAGGCCACCGGCCGCAAGGTGCTCGATCGCACCGAGCTGATTCTCGATATTTTTGCCAGCCGCGCGCAGACGCACCAGGCCCGGCTGGCGGTCGAGCTCGCGCAGTTGCAGTATTCGCTGCCGCGGCTGAAGCGGATGTGGACGCATCTTTCGCGCATCAAGGCCGGCATCGGCATGCGCGGCCCCGGCGAAAAGCAGTTGGAAGTCGACCGGCGGCTGGTGGAAAAGCGTATTCACGACTTGCAGCAAGAGTTGCTGACCATCCAGCGCCGCAAGCAGCGCGAGGTGGCCGCCCGCCGCGACCGCATGACCGTCTCGCTCGTGGGCTACACCAACGCCGGCAAGAGCACGCTGTTGAATGCGCTCACCGGCTCGCACGTGCTGACTCAAGACAAGCTGTTCGCCACGCTCGACACGCGCACCCGGCGCTGGTCGCTGCCCGGCTGGGGGCCGGTGCTGTTGAGCGACACGGTCGGCTTTATTCGCGACTTGCCGCACAACCTGATCGAAAGTTTCAAGGCCACTCTGGAAGAGGCCCGGCAGGCCGATCTGCTGTTGCACGTGGCCGACGCCAGCAACCCGGCCGTCTATGAGCAGATTGCCGCGGTGTACGGCGTGTTGCAAGAGTTGGGCATCGAAGCCAAGGACACGCTGCTGGTGCTCAACAAGGTCGATCAACTCGAAGACCGCTCACGGCTCGAAGGTTTGTTCAGCCGATATCCCAACGCCATCACCATCAGTGCGCGGCGGGGCACCGGGATTGAGCGCCTGCGCGGCGAAGTGAGCGCGGCCTTGAGCCGCGGGTTTGACGACGTGGAAATCGAAATGTCGGTGGCCAATGGCCGCTTGCTGGCCTTCCTGGCCGCGCACGGCGAAGTGCTGTCCAAGCAGTACAACGACAGCCATGTGATTGTGCATTGCCGGCTGCCGGCCCGATTCGTGGCGCAGATCGATCCGGCCGAGGCTTCCGTGCGTTGCACGCTCAACGGGCGCGACCGGTTGCCGCCCAGCCAGGGCGTCGAGCATCGGATCGAGGACGTGGCGTAGTCGCAGTTTCACACCGATGCTGTTTCAACCAGTCGAGCGGCCCCCAACGAGCTATGCCGATTCGCTTTTATTGCCCGCTGGGGCATCGCCTGGTCGTGCCCGACGAGCGAGCGGGCAAAAAAGGCCGCTGTCCGCAGTGCCATCAGAAGGTCTACGTGCCGGTGGCCGAGCCGCGATCCGGCAGCCAGCCCCGGCAGCCACCGGCCGGCCAAGCGATTGAGCTGGATCCGGCGGGCGAAGTGCCGGTGATTCTGGATGCGCCGCGCGCCACTGGCCCACGAGACGCTGTGCCGCGCGGCGGTCAGCATCAGCCGGCGGCCGCGGCTGCTCGCAAGGCAAGCGCGGCAGCCGAGCCTGTTGATTCAAAAGATCCGCTCGCGCTGGCCATGGACGAAATCACGTCGATGCAGATCGGCAAGCCGATTGTGTACATGCCGATCGCCGACGAGCAGCCCAGCCATTCGGGATCGGTGAGCAATTGGTTGCCGCCGAAGACGCCCAAAGTCGAGACGAGCGCGGTGGCGGCGCCCGAGCCGCCGCCGGCCGTGGCCAGTCCACCCCTTGCGCCCGTGGCAAGCCCCGGGGCTAAATCGCCGGCGGCGAATGTGCCGCCGGTTGCGTCCGCGCCGGTTGCCGCGATTCGCACTGCGGCGCCGGTGCGCGGTTGGATTCGGAGTGCCGAGCCCGACGAGATGACTCGCGTCTTCCGGCCGGATGAAACGCGTTTGCAGATGATGTACCTGTTGGGCGGAGCCTTGATGCTGGTGGCGCTGTTGTCGAGTTGGCCGGCGCTGACGCATTTCCGGCGCCACGATGCCGCGCCTTGGGTCGCCGCCGTGCTGCTCATGTCGGTGGCCAACTTGGTATATGTGGTCTGGCTGCTAAGCCTGGCAGACTGGAGTACCTTGCGCGTGGGGATGGCGCTGTGCGCCGTGTGTGCGGCCACCTATGCTTGTGGCCTGGCCATCGTGATGGGCACGCCCGCCTCGGGCTCGATCGCGCTGGGGCTGGACGAAGTCCGCGCGGACGCGGGCTCATGGTGCGCGCTGCAAATGGGACTGCTGGGCGGCGTGTGTTATGGCTTCGGCCGTCAGGCGAGTTCCTGGCGCGACGAGGCCCGTGGCGATTGGTGAGGTGGTCAGTGGTCAGTTGCAACGGACCACGGACAACTGACAACGGACTCTTCAGATTACAGCAGTCCGAGCGCGCTGATGCTGACCGTTGAACTGAACGGCACGATGGCCCACAGGCCTTGCGTGAAGAACAGCGCGACGTAGTCGTCGAACACGCGTACCGGCGCCTTGGGCACGACGACGATGTCGGAATCGTTGATCCACAGTTCGTCGGCAGGGCAGGGATATTTGCCGTACAGCGCACCGCGGATATCGAGCATCGTGGCCAGCAGCCGCCAGTCGTCGCCGCGGCGGAAGATCACCACCTGCCGCAGGTTCGAGCCCACGTTCCAGCCGCCGGCCAGTGCAATGGCCTGCATCAGCGTCGTGGGGCCGACCAGTTCGAAGCGGCCGGGCGTGCGGACCGTGCCGACGACATACACATAACGCGGCGCACGGGCCAGCAGCACCGGCGTCACTTCCAGCCCTTGCACTTCCAGGGCAAAGCGCTCACCCAACTCCACCTTCAGCTCGCTCAGCGTGAGTCCCTGCACCGGCACCGAGCCGACCGCCGGCAGCGCGATCGTGCCCTCGGGCGTCACCCGGGCCGTGCGCGACTGGCCGCCGAAGCCGAAACGCTTGTCCACCGTGGCCCGCAAGTCCTCGAGCTTGGTATTCACGCGCAGCGGCGTGACCGTCATCGAAGGAAACTTGTAGTAGGTCTGATAGAGCCGTTCGATCTCTTCGGTCAGTTGTTGCACGGTGCGGCGCATCGCCATGACCTGGCCGATCAGACGTAGCGTGATCGTGCCGTCGGGCTGGATGATCAGATCGCGATTAAGCGTGACGTCGGCCGCCGACTCGATGCGGACCTCGTCGCCGATATTGAGTTGGTACGGCTCGGCGGTTTCGTCGCGCGTCATGCGAAACACCAGCTCGAGCTGGTCGTCGGCCCGTAGCCGGTACTCGGGCACGTGCGCCAGGCGCTGGTGGCCGGCATATTCGCCCTGGGCATAGGGCTGCCAATCGAGCGGTTGCTTGTCGCCCCAACCCTGTACGCCGCATTTGCCGTCGACGCAGTCGATGCCCTGGATGGGATACGGCGCGGCGGGACTCAGAGCCTGGCACAGCAGGATGGTTTGCTCGTTGCGATCTAGAGTGCCGACCGTCGACGGAACCGGGCACAGCCGCGGTGCGAGCGGCGCGGCGGCTATGCGGTCGCCGGGCGGGGCTTCCGACCTGCAGGCGGCATACAGCAGCCCGCAGACGAGCGAGCAAAGCACGCTGGCTACCAACATGGGCGCTGTGCT
Source organism: Pirellulales bacterium (assembly GCA_036268995.1). Classification (GTDB taxonomy): domain Bacteria; phylum Planctomycetota; class Planctomycetia; order Pirellulales; family PNKZ01; genus DATATB01. The sequence goes on from DATATB010000179.1 coordinate 10,922, forward strand.
GCGGCGAAAACGCGACCGTGGCTTCACGTGGTTCATCGTGGGGCAAATCTCGGGGGTTCCAGCGCTGGCCATACACGCTGACTATTGCTGCTGGTTGCTTCCCCAGGAGAACCAGCGACTGGTCCTGGCCTGCGGCGTCTGCGACTGGGCCGTCGGCTGGGCGGGCGTGCGGGCGGCGGGCGTCGGGATGTCGGTTGCCGGCCGGGCCGAGCTGGCAAAAGTCTGCGGATCGACCCACTTCACCGCCTGCATTGCAGCCGCGGCCTGAGCGTTGGCCGGATCGATGCCGTGGCCCGCCACCAGCGCGTTCTTATTGGCCAGCTTGGCAAGCTCGGCCTCGCCCATGCGTGCGTGTACCACGGCCAGGTTGTGCCACACGGCCGCTTGCGGCGATTGCTGCACCGCGCGAATCAACAGTGCCCGGGCTTGCTCGTAGCGGCCAACGCGAGCCAGCAGCACGGCCAGGTCATTGGCGGCCATCGAGTTGTTCGGATCGGCGAGCATGGCGGCCTGGTAAAAGACCACGGCTTTGGCATCGGCGGCCACGATCATTGGCAGCTTCTGCGACGACCACAGCGTGTGCAGCTTGCCAATGGCGTAGAACGCGGCCGAGGCGGTGCGTTCGGGCGACACGGCCGTGGCAAGCTGTTCTTCGGCATACGCGTAGTAGCGTTGCAACGCAGCCTGCGCGGTGAGCTCGCCCGGCTTGATGTTCTTGAGCACCGGCGTCTGGTGCGGCCGCGTGACCGTGTACACGTCGATCTCGCCTTCCAGCTTCGAGCCGCGCGGGATCAGGTCGTCGGCCTCTTCGATGGCCCGCATGCCGGCGGCCAGCGCCAGGCCATGCCGGCCGCTTCCTTGCTCGGCGTCCAGCCCTTGCGTGACCAGCCGCACGGATTGCACGAACTCGGAACGCGCTGAAAAATGCGCGCCGCGATTGGCCAGCTCGTAGCCTTGGCGAAGGTGTGCCGCGGCCTGCTGCACGGTCGCCGCCATGGCCGGCGACCGCATGTTGCCCGGCGCCGGCTCGAGCGCAGCGGAGGGGGCCGCCGAGCGGTACGAGGCACTGCTCACCGAGCTGTCGTGAATCACCGGCGCGGCGGCCGCCGAGCGCGAGGCCTCGGCGGGCGGCGTTTCCGGCAGTCGCTGGACGCCGAGAATGCCCACTCGCGGCGCTTGGGGTTGCACCTGCGGCAGCGGCACGGGCGAAGCCGGGTTTTCGTTGTCGGCCACCAGCAAGATCGGCGAGGCGGCCTCGGGCCGGTTGACCAGCAGGTCGATCTCCTGCGCGGCCGGTTCCAGGGCACGGCTCGGCTCGCTGACCGTGACGCGCGGCGGTTCGACCATCGCCGGCAGCGCTGCGGGGGCCGTGCTACTGCCGCACCCGGCCAGCGCGATGGAAACCAGCCATGATCCGTCGAGCAGACGACTTCGATTAGCCCGCTTGGTCATGGTCCAATCCCTGCAAAAGTCTGCGGATTCGTCTGGGCGCTCGATGGGTCGGCGCAAAGGTTTCGACAGTAAAACCGATCGTCCGGGATCTGCCGTCGCGCTCATGCAAAAGCGCTCTTGCCGGATATAGCGGGCATGCTCGCGCCCGCACATTCCGCACGAGTCGCGCAAGCCGAACGGCACAGCCGGCAAAAGCGGCAAAGTTTGCCAACTCACCGGTCGATTTCTCCTGCTCGGCAGGCTAAAACAGGAACAACCGGCCGCTTTCCCCCCCGCGGCCACGTGCCCCAGCGCCCGAACCCCGCCTGGCTGATGACTCCCGGACCCGAACGGTCGAGCTTGTGATGAATGTTTCACCGCGCGCGTGGCGTCTGCTGCTGCCTGGTTTGCTCGTGGCCGTTTCCACGGTTTGGGCCCATCCGCCAGCCACACCGGCGACGCGCGTCGATCCGGCGCTGGAAGACCGGCTGCATACTCCGCCAGGTTTTTCCGCCGCAGGAAAGCCGAACACAACGGACGCCGACACGGCGGCCGTGCTGCGCGTGAGGATCATCGATCGCGCCACTGGCCAGCCGACCTTCTGCCGCGTCAACGTCGTCGGTTCCGACGGCAATTATTACGAGCCGCAAGACTCGCGGCTGGCCCCTTGGAGCTTGCATCGCACCGGCAACCGGCTGGGCAAGGGGCCGTTTCGCTACTACGGCTGGTTCTTCTACACACCCGGCACGTTCGACGTCCGCGTGCCTGCTGGCGCGACGCGCGTCGAAGTTTGGAAGGGCTGCGAGTTCCGCCCTCTGGTACGCACCCTCAACCTGGCGGCCGGGGCGACGCAGTCGCTCGAGCTTGCGCTCGAGCGCGTGGCGGCCGTGTCGGACGCGGGCTATTACTCCGGCGATACGCACATCCACCTCCCGCGCCTCAACGACACCGACGACGCGCGAGCTTTGGACTTGATGGCCGCCGAGGACATTCAGTTCGGCTATTTCCTCTCGGCCAACAGTGGCAAAGGCTACAGCGGCAGCATGGACCGCCAGGCGATCGCCCAGCAGCGAAGCTTGGGTCCCGACTCGGTCGCGCGGCGCGGAATCTACGAGATCGCCTCGGGTCAGGAATATGTCACCAGCAGCTACGGCCACATCGGCCTGCTGCTGCACCGGCGGATCGTGCTCCAAGGACTGACCGTGGACATCAACCGCTGGCCGCTGTTGGGAATGATCGGCCAGGAGACGCGCAAGCTGGGCGGCTACTCGATCAATCTGCACGGCGGCTACGCCAACGAAATCTACATCGACTTTGCCCAGCGCGCGACCGACGGCGTCGAGCTGCTGCAATTCGCCGATTACCGCGGGATTGCGCTGGAAGGCTGGTATCGGATCTTGAACATCGGCTATCGATTCGCCGCGCTGGGCGCCTGCGACTATCCCTTTTGCCGCGCCTTGGGCGATTGTCGCACGTACGTCTACCATCCCACGCGCCCCGATCCGACCGAGTGGGTGCGCGGCGCCGTGGCTGGTCGCAGCTTTTTCACCACTGGCCCGCTCGTCTTGCTCGAAGTGGATGGCGCCCGACCAGGCGACGTGATCGAGCGTCACGGCTCGGGCACGCAATTGCTGCACGCGCGCGTCCGCTTGCGTTCGGAGGTCGCGCCGGTGACTCACGTCGAGCTGGTAGTGAACGGTCGCAGCGTCGGCCGCCGCGAGCTGGCAAGCGCCGATCAAGGCAAGTGGTTCGAATTTGAGCAGGAGTTGAAAATCGACGGGCCGACGTGGGTCGCTGCCCGCGCCTGGTCGGCAACACCTCCCGGACAGCCCGACGCCGAAGCGCATACGAACCCGGTGTATGTGGCGTTTGATCGCAAAATGCCGTACAGCGAAGCCGATCTGGATTGGCTCGTGGAAAAAATTGACGGGCTCATTGCCGAGCTCCAGGCTCGAAAATTCGAAGAAAAGCCGAAGGCGCTTGAGTTCTTCCAGGCTTCGCGCCGCGCACTGCTCGACGTGCGTAAGGCCGGCGGTCTGAAGATCCCAGCAAGCAAGTAACGCAAGGACCATCGCTATGAAAGACTTTTTTCACGGAGCCATGTAGATGCCGCGATTGCCTCGTCTCGCCCGTACCGCGTGTTTCGCCTTCTTGCTATTGCTGGCCGCCGATTTGCCCGCCGACGAAAAACCGGCGGGCAAGCTGATCGTCACCTGCCTGCAAATTCCCGACAGGCCAGGAGGCGTGGGCCTGGCGATTGTCTTGCAAACGCCGTCAGGCAAAACGTATTTGTACGATACGGGCGTGGGCTATCCCGAAGGCGCGGGCTGGGCGCACAATCATAATACCGGGCGCGACGTGATCGCGCCGTTTCTGGCGCGCCACCACATCCGCGAGATCGACGGCGTGGCGATCAGCCACGCCCATTACGACCACTTTGGCGGCCTGCTATGGTTGGTCGATCACATGCCCGTCCACAAGTTGTACGATTCCGGCTACACGTTTCGGGGCGAAAGCGCGCCCAACTATACGATCGAGCTGAACGACTACGAGAATCTGCGAAAGCGATTTGCCGATCGGCCGGGCGAGTACGAGGCGGTGCGGCAGGGGGACCGGCTTCAGTGGGACGATGCGCTGGAGGTGGAAGCCATTTCGCCGGCCAAGGACTTTTTTACCGAGCCGCATCCGGAGCGACGGCCCAAGAACGATCCGCCGGCCCATTACCTGGTGAACGCCAATTCGCTCGGCTTGCGAATCCGTCATGGCGGCATCGTGTTTCTGCTGCCCGGCGATATTCAATCCGAAGACCAGTTGCAATCGCTGCTGCCGGCAGTGCCGGCGGAAAAGCTGCGCTGCCACGTGCTGTTTGCGCCAGGGCACGGAATTCACTCGGTGCCGGAATTCGCGATGGCCACGCGGCCGGAGGTGACAGTGGCCAGCATTCACGCGCGCTGGGGCCGCGGAAGCCCCGCCCCGCGCGTTTTTGGCCAGGTCGGCTCGAAGGTGCTGATCACAGGCATCGACGGCGGCGTGCAATTCATTTCCGACGGCAAGACCTACACAACGACGCTCCTGCCGGCCGAAAAGCCGGAACCGCCGGTGGTCAAGCCGTAGCGGAAGTCGTGAGACTTCCGATGCGTTCGCCGGCAATCTCGCGGAAGTCTCACGACGTCCGCTACCCGCCGCACCTCCGGCTACCGAGCGGACAAATACCGCGCCAGCGCCACGTGCCAATCCGGCATGGGCCGATGGCCGAGGGCGTGGTACTTCGACGTGTCGAGCACGCTGTAGGCGGGGCGCGGGGCGGCGGCTGCGTAGTCGGCCGTGGTGATCGGCACCAGGCGCGTGCCGATGCTCCGGTGGTGAAAGATTTCGGTGGCAAATTCGTACCACGTGGTCGATCCGTGATTCACGACGTGATAGATTCCCTCGGCGGACGATTCGATCAGAAACTGTAGCGCGTCGGCCACGTCTTCCACATAGCTGGGCGTGCAGCGCTGGTCGTCGACCACGCGCACCGCGTCCCGCTCGGCTCCCAGCCGCAGCATGGTATCGACGAAATTACTGGATGTTGAACCCGGCCCGCGGCGGCCGTACAGACCGCAGGTGCGGACGATCAGGTGCCGGGGGCAAGCGGCTGCGCGTTGCTCGCCGGCCAACTTGCTTTGCCCATAAACGCTTTGAGGCGCCGGCTCGTCGGTCTCGTCGTACGGCACCGAGCGCGACGCGTCGCCGCCGAAGACGTAATCCGTGCTGATCTGCACGAGCAGCGCATCGCGCCGGCCGCAGGCTTCGGCCAGAATGCCAACCGCATCGGCATTCACCGCCTGGCACGTCTCGCGGTCGCTCTCGGCGCGATCGACGGCCGTGTAGCCGGCCGTGTTCACGACCACGTCGGGCCGCTGCTTGTCGATTGCCGCTTGCACGGCATCGCGGTCGGCGATGTCCAGCGCGGCGTGGTTCAGGCCGATCGCGCGCGGGCCGAAATGCCGGCACAAGGCGGCTCCTAATTGACCGCCGCTGCCCGTGACAAGGATCTTCATAGATTAGGTACCGACCAATCTCGCGTGCGCGAACAGGACTTCGAGATTCGCCACGGACACCGGTTTGACCAGGTGCTCGTCAAACCCGGCTTCGCTCGAGCGGCGGCGGTCTTCGTCTTGTCCGTAGCCGGTGAGGGCCACGATCACCGCATCGATGGTTTCCGGTTGTTGCCGCAAGCGCTCGGCTACCTGGTAGCCGTTCAAGCCCGGCAGCCCGATGTCGAGCAGCACCATTTCGGGATGAAAGGTCTTGGCTTTTTCCAGAGCCGACTGCCCGTCATGAGCCACGAGCACTTCATGTCCCCAGCACCGGGTGAGCAGCATCGACAGAACTTCGGCCGCACTTTGATTGTCGTCGACGACCAGGACTCGCCGCGGACCGACGGCCGATGGCCGCCACTCGGCCGTTTCCTTTTTTTTCGCGTTTCGCGACAGCGGCAAGCGCAGCACGAACTCGCTGCCGAGGCCCAGGCCGTCGCTGTGCGCCTCGATGCTGCCGCCGTGCATTTCGGTCAGCATGCGGACGACCGCCAGCCCGACGCCGAGTCCGCCCTGCGATCGATCCAGCGAACAGTCGGCCTGCGAGAAGAGATCGAACACGTGGGGCAACATCTCCGGGGCGATGCCGATGCCGCTGTCGCGGACCCGGATCACGGCCAGGCCGTCCTGCTGCTCAATGGTCAGCGAGATCCGGCCGCCGGGCTTGGTATATTTCGCGGCGTTGTTGAGCAGGTTGGCGATGATCTGCGTCAGCCGGATCGGGTCGGCATCCACCCACACCGGTTCGGCTGGCAGCTTGACCTGCAGCTTATGGCCTTGCTCGTCGGCGAGCGGCTTCGATTCTTCGACGGCATGCGCCACGACCGAATCCAGCGAGAGGTGTTCTTTGCGAAGCTCGATTCTGCCCCGCATCACTCGGGAGACATCCAGCAAGTCGTCGACCAGCCGCACGAGATGCCGAATCTGGCGCTCCATGATCCCGCGGACGGCGTGCAGGGTCGTTTCGTCCTGGCTGAGCCGCAGCAGCTCGAGCGCGCTGCGCAGCGGGGCCAGGGGATTGCGCAGTTCATGCGCCAGCATCGCCAGAAACTCGTCTTTGCGATGGTTCGTCTCCTGGACGTGTTGATGTTTTTTTTGCTCCGTCAGATCGGTCACCACCATGCAGATGGCGACGGCATTGCGCAGCCCCAGCGGCGCCAGGGCCAGATACACCGGCAAGCGTCCGCCGCCGGGCATTTGGAATTGAAACTCGCCTTGGCCTCCGGTCGTGCTCGCTTGCCGAAGCAGCGATTCGAACCCCGCTTGCTGTGACGGCTCGACAAAGCTCGCGGCCGCCGCGCCGATGATCTTTTCTTGCGACTGCCGGAGCATCTCGGCAAAGCAGCGGTTGCAATACAGCACGGTGCCGTCCTGGCTGAGGCTGACGGCCCCCTGCTGCATGGATTCGATCAGAGTTCGATACGGATGATCGGCGCCTTCCAGCGTGTAGACGCGGTCGCCGTCGCTGGCGTTGACCAGCAGCGCATCGACTTCTCCGCAGCGGATGGCGCGGATGGTTTCTTCGGCTTCCTCGAGTCGCCGGCGGAGCAATTCGATTTCGGCCTCATGAGAGGGTGACGTCATCTCCCATGCCCTCGTACGGCTATTTCAATCCCAAACCGACCAGCACCCGCTCTCGATCCGAAAGATCACCCACCAGGCGGCGCAGCGGCAGCGGCAACTCCTTGATGAGCGTCGGAACGGCAATGATCTGTTCTTGCCTGGCGAGCTCCGGCTGTTGATAAATGTCGATCACTTCCAAATCGTAGCGGCCTTCCAACTGGCCCTCGCAAATCGTCTTTAGCTTGGCAATCGCGTCGGTGGAGCGGGGCGTCATGCCGGTCACGAAGAGACGCAGCAGATACCTTTCAGACATGATCGCCTCCTGGTTTCCGGTGCCGCTCACGCCAGCATTTTCAGCGGTCATTCGCCATCCTCGGGCGGCAGGCTAGGCCGCAGTTGTAATCCCACCAACACGCGCTCGGTGTTCGATAGATCGCCGATGATCTTACGAATCGGCTCGGGCAATCGCCGCACCAACGTCGGTATGGCGACGATCTGATCGCCTTTGGCCAACTGCGGGTGCACCAGTAGATCGATCACTTCGATCTTGTATTTTCCAGCCAAATGCTCTTCGCACACCTTCTTCAGATTGGCAAAGGCGGTCACCGACTTCGTGGTTTGTCCGGCCACGTACAACCGCAATTCGAAAAAATCGGCGGCGACCAATGAATCGCTGCTTTCCTGCTCGTGCATTTCCGTGCTTTCTAGTTTCGAGACGCGGCCGTTTTTTCGGCCCGCCTTAACTCAGTTCAATGCCATTGTCGGAGAGTCGGAAACTGCGAATGGATTTCGAATGGGCCATGCCCCGCGACTTGAGGATCGAGAGGTTCGCTTGACGCTCGCCGTCGGTTTCCGTGTCACGCAGCAGCAGCCAGGTGTCAATGATGGACGAAATGCCTTCGTCGGTTTGTTGCAGCCCCACGCCGCCGTGAGTCAGGTGGGTAAACAGACTCGTGATATTTTCGGCCTTCAAGAAATCGATGAGCCGCACGAGCATCGTCCCGGCTTCGCTCTGCGTGCCGACGGAAATGAAATTGCTGATCGGATCGACGATCACGACCTGCGGCCGGAAATCGCGGACCTGCTTATGAATCAATCCCAGATGCGTTTCCAATCCGTAACGGCTGGGGCGGGTACTGCAAATCCTCAGCATATCCTGCTTGATCCAACCATCCAGGTCGAGGCCGATCGAACGCAGGTTGCGGACAATTTGCGAGGGTGCCTCTTCGAACGAAAACATCAACGCGCGCTCGCCGCGGCCGCACGCACTGGCCGCGAAAAAGCCCGCGATGCTGGTCTTGCCCGTTCCCGCCGAGCCCGAGATCAAGACGCTGCTGCCGCGAAAAACCCCCTTGCCTCCGACCATCGCGTCGAGCGCCGGAATCCCCGTCGAAACCCGCTCGTCGCTAACAGGATGTTCCAACCCAACGGACGTGATGGGAATGACCGACAGGCCGTCGTTGTCGATCACGAACGGAAACTCGTTGGTGCCGTGCGCCGATCCGCGGTACTTGACGATCCGCAGCCTCCGGGTCGAGACTTGTTCCGTCACGCGGTGATCCAGCAGGATGACGCAGTCGGAGACGTATTCTTCCAAACCGTGGCGCGTCAGCGAGGCATTGCCACGCTCGCCGGTAATGACTGCCGTGACGCCCTTTTCCTTGAGCCAGCGAAACAGGCGGCGGATTTCCGCCCGCAGAATGCCCGCGTTCGAAAGCCCGGCGAACAGGACTTCAATCGTGTCCAGCACCACGCGCTTGGCTTGCAAGGAATCGATGGCGTACCCCAAACGCACAAACAAGCCCTCGAGGTCGTACTCGCCGGTCTCCTCGATCTCGCTCCGCTCGACGTACACGTAGTCCACGGCCAGCATTTTCTGGTCGATGAGTTCTTTCACGTCGAATCCCAACGAGCGGACATTCGCGGCAAGCTCGTCGGCCGTTTCTTCAAAAGCCATCAACACGCCCGGTTCGCCATACTCGGTCGCCCCGCGCACCAGAAACTCGGCGGCCAAGAGCGTTTTGCCGCAGCCCGGGCTGCCGCAGACCAGCGTCGATCGGCCCCGCGGCAAACCGCCGCGCGTGACTTCGTCCAACCCTTCGATTCCCGTCGGGCATTTCGGCAAAGCAGGCATGGCGACAGAACTAGCGTTGCAGATCTCGGTCATGATTCGTTTGCTTTAAAACTAAAGCGGCATTGCAAAAGCCACGCCGCCGCGTAGAAAGCGGTCGGGTTCGACAAATCCTCGTCGGTCGCCAATTTAACCGAGCGATCCAATTCGATCTACTAACCGGCGCATTGAGTTGCGGCGGTCCGCTCGGGCGAGCGCTGGTAGCGTGTACGCCGAGCGTTCAAGTGGAGCGAAAAGAATCCACCCGTTAGGCGGGCTCGCTCCCGAAATTCCTGGCGCTTCGAGCCGCCGCCGGGCTGAAGTCAGCGGAATCGAATTCCGGCAGCGCGAACTCTTCGTCCGCGGCGCTCCAGCGAGTCGAATAAACTTTGTCCAGCGCCCAATGATTCACCGGACTGGACGACCCGAGGGTACTGGTCGCCGAGAAAGGCCCTGCAAGCGCGAAGTCAGCAAGTCCGGTTGGCTCGGAAACACTGGCTGGAACCGGCAGTTCGAGCAGTTCGCTCGTTTGCAACGAGACTTTGCCTGCCTCGGCTATTGCAGGCGGCGAAGAAACCGGCCGGACAGCGGCGGCTACCGAGTCAATCGGATCGGCCGGTGAGACCACGACCACGGAACTGCCCGACTGACTACCGCCAGGCGCGATAGCGATTGTCGGCGCCGCTGGGCTGAACAGCACGTCGTCTGGAGTCGCCTCGTCCGTCACGGTGTTCATCGTCACGGTGTTCATCGTCACGGTGTTCATCGGCGCCGTGTTCATCGGCGCCGTGTTCATCGGCACTGTGTTTGCCGGCACTGTGTTTGCCGGCACTGCGGCGGGGGCGGACTGCGGCGGCAGTTGCGGAGCGGGAAAGGTGTTGATGTTGCTGCCGACTTGCAGCTTTTCGAGCAAGACGTCGCCATTGGTGATATTGCCCGTGGCGTTCACGTCGAGCAGATAATTGTTCGAGTTGCTCATCGCACCGACTTGCAGCTTGGTGTCCAGCACGTCTCCGTTGGTGACCGTGCCGCTGGAGTTGGCGTCGCCGGGCAGCACGTTGAAGTAGAAATTAAAGTCACTGCCGGGCGCGCCATTGCCCGAGCCGGCGGCAAACGTGCTAACGCTCGTAGTCCACTGGCCATCCAACTCGCTGCCATTCGTGTCGGTGACCAGGCCGGCGGCGAGGTTCATCACGTACTTGTTTGCCGACAACGGCGTGCTGAACTGCCAAGTGGCGATGAATGCCGCGTTGTTATAGCTGTAGCTCGAGCTGGCGATCGCGGCATTCGCCGAATTGTAGAGCGTCAGGCTGCTTTGGCTGAGATTGACGGCCTCGTTGAAGGCGATGGAAATTTGCGTGACATTCGTCCACGGCAGCATGTTCGTCAATTGATGCGCGCCGTCGGCCAGTTGAAAACCCTGGCCGCTGGCTGCCGGACTGCCCAAGCCGGCCGCATCCAGCATGCTCAGATACGAGGCGCTCCAGGCGCTGCCGCTGACGTAAGCGCCAATAACGGCGGGCCCGGTAGATTGGACCTCGGTCAGCACCAGGTCATTGCCGTCGCCGCCCTGATAATTGACCTGGAACGTATAAGGTGTCCCGAGGTAACTCGCAGTGTAGATTCCCGCCTGCGGCAGGTTGCTGAACGCGCCGTTGATCAAGTCGCCGGCCGCAGCCGTATTATCGACGATCGTGAGTTTCGTTCCCGACGTCGGCGCGAAGCCGAGCGCTATGTTCATCGAACCGCCGGCGGCAAACCCCACGGTTTCCAGCGGCAGACCTTCGTACAGTAGGGTCGTTTGGATGCCGCCTGTGCCGGCGGTCAGACTAACGGTACCACCGTTGCCGTAGAGCGCCGTGCCGTCGCTTGCCCCTTCGTCCAGGACGATCTGGCCGGCGCCGGCCGTGGATTGAAGCACGTCGAGCGCGGCGCCGAATGTGGTGGTGGGCCTGGCTGCGGATACGGAAATGTCGCCGATCTGACCGCTGTCACCCAAGGTGAGCGTGCCGCTGGCGAGCGTTTCGATTTCGCCCAACTCGGCCGACGTAAGATTGATGCCGGCAACGACGCCGTTGTTGCTTCCGCCGATTTGCATCGGCCGCGATTCGATCGACGACTGAACCACGACGCCGCCGGCCGTGGGCGTCGTGTTCAGGCTGCTGGTACCCGGCGAGAACTCGCTCACGGAATTTCCTTCGCCGGAGCCCCCGGTGTTCGCGACAAATAAGTCCCCGCTCGGGGAAACGGCGACGCCGCGCGGCGTGGCCAGTCCGCCGAGCGTCGTGGTCGGCGTCGTGCTCCCACCAGCGAACTCGCACACCGTGTTTGCCCCGGGATTTGATGCGTAGAGCGTGCCGTACGAATCAAAAGCCAACAAGAATGGACCGCTTAACCCGCTCAGGGTTTCAGTAGCCGTGGTGGCGCCCGGGGCAAACTCGCTGATTGTGTTTCCACCTGAGTTCGCCACAAATAGGTCGCCGGCCGAGTCGAAGGCGAGTCCCCAAGGCGCCTGCAGGCCGCTGAGCGGGGTGCTGGTCGGCGTCGTGGAACCCGGGAGGAATTCGCTGACCGTTGTTCCCCCGGTATTCGCGACGAACAAATCACCGTGCGAATCGAAGGCGAGTTGCCGCGGCGCGTCGAGACCACCCAAGTAGGCAGTGGGCCGGGTCGCCCCCGGCGCAAACTCGTCCACCGTCGTGCTGCCGGCGTCGGCCACGAACACATCGCCTTGCGAATCGACGGCGATTCCGGCCGGATCGTTGAGCCCTTGCAGAAAAATCGGCGAGGTGCTTCCCGCCGGGTACTCGGTGACCCTGCCATAACCGTCGTTGGAGATGAAGAGGTCGCCGCTGGAGTCGAACGCCATTGGACCGTCGCCATAATAGAAATCGGCGAAAGGCGTCGTGGCGCCCGGTGCGTACTCCTGCACTTCGGTTGTATTCAGGTCACTCACGAAGAGATCGCCGCTGGAGTCGAAAGCCAGATACTCCGGCCCAACAAAGCCGTAGCCGGGTGGTAAATACGTCGTGTTACTCAATGTTCGCACGGCGCCCACCACCGCCGGATTGCTGCTGGTGTCGATGTCGACGTCCGCGCCGCGCAGCGTGATCGCGTTGGCGGCGGTGTCATAGGAAACCACCGTGGCGCCGGCGCTGACCGTCAAGATGCCGACGCCGTCGTCACCGCTGCCGCTCGCCGCAACGTCGGCAGCCAGCGCGAGACTGCCCGTGCCGCTATTGATCGTGACGTTGTTGCCGACGGTCACTGCCCCGCTGGCTTGGAGCGTGATGGATCCGCTGTTGCTGATGATGTTGCCATCGTCGGTCAGCGGCGCATTGGTCCCCGTCGCCATAAGATTGATCGGGCTGCCGCTGGAAGTGATGCTCGCAGTCGAATTGACGATGATGTCGCCATTGACCGAGGCGGTGAGCCCCGAACTTCCGGTGAAGAGGGACGCCCCGTCAAACGCCAGGCCGGGCGTGGCGGCTCCGGATGACGAATTCGTCAGGTCAATGACGAAGTTGTTCGAATAGCCGCTGGCCAGGCTGTCGTTGAACACGATCGCATCGCCGCCGCCGCTGCCGGTATCCGTAATCTGGACCGAGCTGGTGAAGGCAGTGAGCCCCGCATTGGTCACCGTCAGGATATTGGTGGTCGTGCCGGTCACGTTCGCGTCGTTGACGCCGCTCCAGGTACTCGTCGTATCCAGCGAGAGGATGTAGGTCGAGCCTGTGCTGATGATGGCTACCTTTTCGCCCGTGCCCAGTCCCAGGCTCAACGTCGTTCCGGAGTCGGCGAACGTGGCTAGGACCAAGCGCTGTTCCAAACTTTGAAATGCGAGGCGGCGCCACCGCTGCGTCGGCTGAATGCGCGCCAACGCGTGCAGCTTACGCCCAGAACATCGACGGAGTCGCTTAGGCATGGTCAATACCGTTGGGGAGAAAGGGGGCGTTTGCCCCGCCTTGCACGCGGGATGATGATGGCGGGGGGCCATTCTGATGGGCGGCTGCACCCCCCCTGCTGCCAGAGGCCGGGGTATGCTACTGATCCCGGTCTCGGGTTTCAAGCAGAAAACGCCAGATAGGGGGGGCTCGAGGCCGAGCAATCGGCGCTCCGGGTTCAGCAAACTACTAAGGCCGGCTCTGATGCTGGGGCGGCGGCATAAGGCAATGTCGGCGGCTGGCTCCCCGGCCGCAAGACCGGCAAAATCAGCCTCGCAGGCGAGTGGCTGCGAGGTTTTTCGGCCTTGCACTGAGCCGAAACCTACACTTGCGCCGGGTTCGAACTCGCTCTGGAGACGCTTGGCAATGACGCGCGCAAAACGAATCGGGGTCCTGACCAGCGGTGGCGACTGCCCCGGCCTGAACGCCGTCATTCGCGGCGTTTATAAGAGCGCGGCCCAACTCGGCTACGACTGCGTCGGATTCTTGCGCGGGTACGAAGGCCTGGTGGATCCGGTCAGCTATGTTCCGCTGACGGACAAGAACACGCGCGGCATCTTGAACCAGGGTGGCACGATCCTGGGCTCGACCAACAAGGGCCGCTTCGCCGCGACGTGCGGCGTGTCGCAGCGCCAGGAACTCGATATCGAACTGCTGGCTTCGGTGCGGGTCACTGCCGAGCAACTCGGCCTGACCGGCCTGATCTGCATCGGCGGCGACGGCTCGCTGGCCATTGCCCAGCAGTTTCACGAGTTTGGCATTCCGGTTGTCGGCGTGCCCAAGACGATCGACAACGATCTATCGGCCACGGCCTACACGTTCGGCTTCGATAGTGCGGTGGCCTGCGCCACCGACGCGCTCGACCGGCTGCACACTACGGCGGCCAGCCACGAACGCACGATGGTGCTGGAAGTCATGGGCCGGCACGCCGGTTGGATCGCGCTGCATGCGGGCATTGCCGGCGGCGGCGACGTAATCCTGATTCCCGAGATTCCCTGGACCTTCGAACATATCTGCCACAAGGTGCTCGATCGCGAATCGCACGGCAAGAAATTCACGCTGGTCGTCGTGGCCGAAGGGGCACATCTGCCCGAGGGGGGCCTGGTCACTAATGAGCGGCGGAGCGAAAATCGCCAGGCACGCTTGGGCGGCATCGGCAACGTCGTGGCGGCCGAAATCCAATCGCGGCTGCATCGCGAGACTCGCTGCGTCGTGCTCGGGCATTTGCAGCGCGGTGGTCCGCCCACCACGTTCGATCGCGTGCTGGCCACACAGTTCGGCGCTCATGCCGTGCGGCTGGTCCATCATGGCGAGTTCGGGCAAATGATCTGCTTCAATCCGCCGCAGATCGACAGCGTGGCGATCGCCGACGCCGTCAGCCGCCTGCGAACGGTCGACCCGCGCAGCGCCGCGGTGCAAGCCGCCCGCGCGCTAGGCATCAGCTTCGGCGACAGCGAGCGGACGCACAGCCCGTTCCACGCCCCGGCCAGCAGCACCGAGAACGCGGACGAGCCGGCCACAACGGCTGCCAGCGTCTAAGCATCAAGGCTTCGCCGCGGCTGCCGCTCTTTCATCGAGCGTCATCGGAGACGCAAGATTCTTTCCGCAGGCCGCTGCCTCGCAATGTCGGCTCGGTTAAGATCCGCTCGTCGGTCGCGGGAAGCTGCAAAGGGGACATTCTGAGGGACATTCTGATTTTCGGTGGCGATAGGTAGAATGTTCCCCTGATCTCCACATTCAAGCCATCGTGCAGGCTTAATCGCGGAGAAGGCCCCATAGCGTCGTCACTGCCCGCCGATTGAAGGGGCCGTCAGGTATGTTTGACTCGCTGACCATTTATGTGCTCGTCGTCATCTTTCTCGCCACCCTAATCCGCTCGACACTCGGCTTCGGCGAAGCACTGGTCGCAGTGCCTTTGCTCGCGTTACGCATACCGATCACCGTGGCCGCACCCCTGGCCGTGTTAGTCTCAGTTCTGGTTGCCGCGATTATCATCGTTCAAGACTGGCAGCACGTGCACATACGCAGCGCAGCATGGCTGATTGTCGCTTCGCTGTTTGGTATTCCCCTAGGAATTTTGCTGCTCGTCAAAGTGGATGGCCACATCGTCAAAGCGATCCTCGGCACGGTCATTGTCGCGTTCTCAATCTATTCGCTTACCGGCAAAACCAAACTGCATCTTCATCAGGACCACTGGGGCTACTTGATCTGCTGCGGCTTTCTTTCCGGTGTGCTGGGTGGTGCCTACGGGATGAATGGGCCGCCGCTCGCGGTGTACGGATCACTGCGCAGATGGTCACCGCAGCATTTTCGAGCGACGCTACAAGGCTATTTCCTGCCTGCAAGCCTTGCGGGACTCATTGGATATCTGGCCTTCGGTGTTTGGGGCTCGGCGATCAGCCGATATTTTGTTCTTTCGTTACCGATAGTCGTTGTTGCCATCCTGTTGGGACGGGCCATTAACCATCGCGTAAAAGATCATGGCTTTTTTCGTTTTGTGTACATCGCCTTGATGGTCATTGGCGGGATGCTCATAACCCAATCCCTCCTTCCATAGAACCTGGTTAGAGGCTGCAAAGAGGGAGGCTGCAAAAGGGACATTCTCCCAGCCCCGAATCAATCGCGGCATCGTGCCGCTCGGTGGTGGAATCGACGTACCAGGGGGTTCGCAGTGCCGTCAGTCCTTCGGCGATTGATCCTCTTCGGCCAGGTGGAAGCTGTGCAGCATGCGGTGATAGATCGGCGCGAGAACAATTGCCATCAACGTCAGAAAGACGATGCCGCTAAAGAGGCAATAAAACACGGCGAACAGTTTTCCGCCGGTTGATTGCAACGGATTGACCGGCCCCATGCCGGTCAGGATCATGGCGGCGTTTAATAGCGAGTCGGTCCATCCTAAGCGGCCGAAGCCGTGGTAGCCCCACGTTCCCAGGCCCAGCGACAGCGCGACGATCAGCATGCTCAGCAGCAGGCTGCAAAGGAGCCTGACAAAGAAGACGCGCGGGGGAGCCAGCGGTTCCGACTTGCGTTCGAACATGCCCGCTCCGTTGACGATTGGCCTGCAAGCTTTCGCCCGCGTTACGGCTCGACCGGAAAGATTTTGCCCTTGATGGTTGCGGGCCAGCGCGGCGGGGCCAGTTGCGCGTTCCACTCGTTCCAGGCCGTTTGCAGTTGCTGCACCTTGTCGGGACGCGCGGCGGCGAGATCGTGTTGCTCGCCGACGTCGTCTTTCAGGTTGAAGAGCATCGGCTCGGTGGCAATGTTCTCGTAATTGCCGCTGCCGAGACTTGGCCGGACCAGTTTCCAGTCGCCCGAGCGAATGGCCATTTGCTTGCCGAAACGCCAATACAGAAATTCGTGCGGGGCGGACGTCTTCTGGCCGTCGAGATAAGGCAGCAGGTTTACTCCGTCCAGCCCGCTGGCGGGCGGCAATCCGGCGGCGGCCAGCGCGGTGGCCGCAATATCGAGCGAGATCACCGGCTGCGCGTAGACCGAACCGGCTGGGAGCCGGCCGTTCCACTCGACGAAAAACGGCACGCGGATACCGCCTTCCCAGGTGTCTCCCTTGCTGCCGCGCAGCGGCCCGTTGCGCGCGCCGTTCGGTGAGAACTTCGTCGTTGGCCCGCCGTTGTCGCTCAGAAAGAAAATCAGCGTGTGGTCTTCCAAGCCACTGTCGCGGAGCTTGGCCAGGACCGCGCCGACCGCGTCGTCCAGTTCCTTGAGCATCGCCAGGTACGTGCGGCGCGTCGGATCCTGGATGCCCTTGAACTGCGCTTCGCTCGTTTTTGGAACCTCGAGCGGGGTGTGCACCGCATTGAACGCCAGGTAGATGCAAAACGGCCGGTCCTTGCTCCGCTCGATCGTCTGGCAGGCTTCCTCGCCCAGGGCGCGCGTCAGATATTCGTCGCGCGTGATGCGCTCGTGGCCTCGATAGAGCGGCCCCCATTCGGGATCGGTCGACGGGAAGTAGCTGTGCCAGCCGAGCAGGAACCCGAAGAACTCCGTGAAGCCGCGGTTGAGCGGATGGAATTGGGCTTCCTCGCCTTGATGCCACTTGCCGACGAGCGACGTGGCATAGCCCGCCGCGCGCAGCCGGTCCGTAAAGGTCCGCTCCTCGACAGGCAACCCTTGTCCCTGGCCGTTGTTCTTCACGAGCGCCGGATTGAATTCGTGTCCGAAGCGCTGTTGGTACCGCCCGGTCAGCAAACCCGCCCGCGAAGGGCTGCACACCGGACACGTGACATAGGCATTGGTGCAGCGCACGCCGTTGCGCGCGATCGAGTCGATATGGGGCGTCGCCACTTCCGTATTGCCGGCCACGCTCAGGTCGGCATAGCCCAAGTCGTCGGCGAGGATGACGACGATATTGGGTCGACGCTCTGAATCGGCACTGTTAGCTGTGTTCTCGGCCGATATCGTCAGGACCGCTGGGCCCGCAACTATGATGAGCGCGGCGGTTCTGCGTAGTAAGCCACTGGACGAATCATGGGCGTGCGTTAATGGCTCCCTGCGTGACATCGAAAACATGATGGACCCTTCTCGCGGTACTTGCGACGCCTCATGAGCAGCTTTGCAGGCCGCGCAGTCGCCTTACAACAACTGGATCAGTTTTAGCGATGCCCGCAATATCGGTTCTGGTTCTATGCTGGTCAACTTAGCGGCGCGAAGGCGAACCGCAAGTCGAGAAATGCCCTCGCCGGCCGCTGCCGACAAATGCTTGCCAGCGACCGGCAAAGCGGAGAGACTCTAGGCAGCCCACCGATGCGCCGCAGTCTGCTTGCCCACCATGGATCGAAAGCTCACCGGCCGAATTCGAACAGTCTGATAATGTCAGGTGATGATCCTCGCAATCGCAACTTGCAAGAATGGACTTTATGAAAGCGCATGCGTTCCGACTCGTCGTTTTGCTCATCGGCGGCTTGATGGCTGCCAATTCCAGAATGCCTGCGGCACATGCCAGCGACCAAGGCAAGCTTAAGCTCGCGGTGTTCGACGTGGATGCCACACCGCCGGTTGGCTCGCCGATGGCGTACGATCCGGTCAAGCGACTGGATGAGATCGGGCTGCGGTGTCGCGGCATCGTGCTGATCGGCAGCGACAAACCGATCGTGTTGTGTGCCGTCGATTGGATCGGCATTGCCAACGAGGGGCACGATGCCTTTCGCGATGCGCTGGCCCAGGCGGCTGGCACGGACCGGGCGCACGTGGCGGTGCACGCGTTGCACCAGCACGATGCGCCAGGCTGCGATTTCACTGCCGAGCGGATCATTCGCGAACTGGGCGTGGCCGATTATGGCCGGTTCGACGGCACCTTTCATCGGCAGGTGATGCGGCGCGCGGCCGATGCGCTGCGGTCGGCCGTGACTTCGGCCCAGCCGGTGACACACTACGGCTGGGGTGTGGCCAACGTGAAGGAGGTGGCCTCGAATCGCCGCATCATGGGGCCCGACGGCCGCGTCCGCGCCACCCGCTACACCGCGACGCGCGATCCGGCACTGCGTGCCGAGCCGGAGGGCGTGATTGATCCGCAGGTCTCGCTCGTCTCGTTCTTCAACGGCGAGCGGCCGATCGCCGTGTTGAGCTACTACGCTTGTCATCCGCAGAGTTATTATCGCACCGGAATCCCCAGCCCCGACTTTCCGGGCATCGCCCGCTTCTTCCGTGGCCAGGGATTGCCCGAAGCCCTGCACGTGCATTTCAATGGCGCCGGCGGCAACATCGGCGCAGGCAAATACAACGACGGCTCTAAAGACAACCGCATTGTGCTGGCGTCGCGTCTTGCCGACGGCATGCGCCGGGCATGGCTCGCGACGGAAAAGCGCCCCTTAAGTGCCACGGACATCGGCTGGCAGACGGTGCCGGTCCACTTGCCGGTCGCGCCGTATCTGAAAGAGGCTGAGCTTATTCAAGCCATACGATCGAAGCCGGCACGTGGTTACATCGCCGAGGCCGATCAACTGGCCTGGCTGAAACGCTGCCAGTCCGGCCATCCCATCGACATCGCCTGCCTGCGCCTGGGCCAAGCACGCGTGCTGCACATGCCGGGCGAGTTGTTCGTCGAATACCAACTCGCAGCCAAAGCCATGCGGCCGGATCTCAATGTTGCGATGGCTGCCTATGGAGACTACGGGCCTGGTTACATCGGGACCAAGGCGGCATATCCCGAAGGCGGCTACGAAACCAGCCAGCGCGCAAGCAACGTCGCCCCGGAAGTCGAAGCCTGCCTGACGCAAGCAGTGCAGCAACTCTTGGAAGTTAAGCAATAAAACGATAGCCGGCGGAATGCACGCGGATGCGACGATCGGTGTTCGATTACTTACACGGGTACGTGCGCTGGTTGCCGGACGATAAAACCGACATGGTGTATGAATTGCCGTCGGCGGCGACCGTCATTTTCAGCGGCTCGCCTTTGCAGTCAGTGGCGAGGTTCGCAATCAGCTCGTCGTCGGTATTGGCCGCCGCGCCATCGGCCCGCAGATTCTTGTGCATCTGGTAGATCGCCTGGATCGACGGCGTTTCCTGCAGCGCGGCGAACATCAGCGGCATGCAGCCCTTGGTCGGGCTGTTGTTGATGACCACCACGCGTGGTTCGATCGAGCGGATCAGCACAGGGTTATTGCTGACATCGAGCCCGTGATGCGAGGCCTGAAACACATCGACGCTGCCGACGCGGTTCGCGGGGCACACCAGATCGAACTCGCGGTTCCAAGTCAGGTCGCCCGTGTCGAGAAAGTCGAACGCGCCGAACGACAAGAGCATGACGACGCTGTTGGCATTGTCCGAATTGTCGACCGGCCGAGGCTGATTGGCCGCACAGCATGCGTTGACCTTCGAATCGGTCACCGCGGCAAATTTCTGCCGGGCACCGAGACAACGCAGCGTGAGCCGCGGCGCGTTTTCATCGAGCGAGCGCAGCGCGATCTGCTCGCCCGGCGCAATGACCGAGCGCCTGGCGGCCTGGAATTGATAGTACTCGGAATCGGCCTTTTCCCGCTGACCTTCGAACGTGCCGTTGTCGTGGACTTCGCCGATGGGCAGCGCCGCCGAAAGTTGGGCCGCGCCGCCAAAATGGTCGCGGTGGTAGTGGGTCGTGATCAGATGATCGATGCGCCGCAAGCCTGCCCGTTTCACGGCGGCCTGGAAGATGCGATTGGAATCGCGCAACCCCGGGTTGCCCGCGTCGATGAGCACCGATTCGCCGGCGGGCGTGACAATCAGCGTCGCCGCGCCGCCTTCGACGTCGATCCAATAAATGTCGAGCGTGCCCGGCGGCTGGCCGCCCGCCAGGGCCTGGCAGGCCGCAGCGAGGACGATTGAGCACGACAAGAACCACCGCATCTTAGACCTCGCTTTGAGCCTAGTGGGCTGGTCGATCGATCGACCGGACGTCGTTTTCGAGTGTTTCGGTCAAACTTTGCCGGTGTCGGACAGTGGTCGCATCTTAATATCCGCCTGGTATTTAAGTGGCCAAATTAAAAAAATTTGACAAGGGTATCAGCAAACGAGTAAAGTGCCGGACGGTCGACGGTCGACCGGACGACCGCCACGCGAAGCTTGACCACGCCCAGGTGATTCTCGTGAAGTCACAGCGCCGCTCCGATGACTTAGCCTCTCGGCGCATCAGCCGTCGAGCCCTGCTGCAAGCCGGCACGATGGGCGGCGTGGGCTCGCTCGTCACGTATTTGTTGAACTCGAATCTTGCCCGGGCAGAAACGCTGCCGGCGGCCAGGTCGCTGGGCCACATCAAGTCTTGCATCCTGATCTACTATTACGGCGGCCCCAGCCATCTGGACACGTGGGACATGAAGCCCGACGCCGCGGCCGAGATCCGCGGCGAGTTTCAGCCGATCGCCACGCGCGTGCCGGGGTTGCACGTCTGCGAGCACCTGCCGAATAGTGCCCGCATCGCGGACAAGCTGACGATCGTCCGCAGCGTGCATCACATGATGACCAATCATAATGCGGCCGCGGTCGAAGCGCTTTGCGGCCGGACACCGATACGGGGCAACTTGGAACTATTGGCCGACGATGCCAACAGTTTTCCGTGCTACGGCGCGGAACTCGGCAAGGTGGCACCGGCCCAAGGACTCGTACCGACACACGTCGCACTGCCGCATGTCATGCGCAACGTCGTCGAGTTGCCCGGTCAAACCGCGGGATTCCTCGGGCCGGCATACAACCCGTTGCAGGTCACGCGAGATCCGAACGATCCCGACTTTCGCGTGGACGAATTGCGGCTGCCGGATGATATTTCCGCCACCCGGCTGAAGGACCGGCAATCGTTGTTGCGCGCCGTCGATCCGGGGCTGATTCAGAGCGGCGCCATGAGTTCGATGTCGACGTATCAGCAGAAGGCGTTCGCGCTGTTGCGCTCCGAAGAAGTGCGGCGGGCCTTCGAAATCGATCGCGAGCCGGCGGCGATGCGCGAGCGCTACGGCCGAACCAAACTGGGGCAGAGCATGCTGCTGGCCCGGCGGCTGGTCGAAACCGGCGTGCGTTTCATCAACGTGAACGACAAGATCACCAATGGGCAGCAGAACTGGGACACCCATAGCGACAACTGGGTAAAGTTGAAAAACGACTTGCTGCCGCCGGCCGATCGTGGCTTCTCGGCGCTGGTCGAGGATCTCGATCAGCGCGGCTTGCTCGATTCGACGCTGGTTGTGGCGCTGGGAGAATTCGGCCGCACGCCACTGATCGACGAAAAGTTAACCGGCCGGAGCCATTGGCCCTTCTGCTACAGCGTCGTGCTCGCCGGCGGTGGCCTGCGGGGAGGCACGGTCTACGGTGCGAGCGACAAGATCGGCGCGTATCCCGATGCCGACCCGGTCACGCCGGGTGATCTGGCGGCCACGATTTTCTGGCGGTTCGGACTTGATCCTGCTTTTGAATTGCACGACCTGCTCGGTCGGCCGCAAAAACTCGCAACCGGCCAGCCGCTGACCAAGCTGTTTTCCGTGTAGCCTGCTGGGGCGGGTGAATTCAACACGGCGAATGGATGCATCGACCAATTCCGTTCGAGTCTTGCCGGCTACCCAAGGCATGGCGAGATCGTAATGGGATGGCGTGCCAATTGCTCTGGCAAGGCGTGGCTGGTCTTATCAGGTAGAGCAGTTCACAGCATAACTGAGAGGGCAACATGGCTGCGGACGATACTCGCGAGCAGTTGGAGCAGGCAAAGCGGGCGGCCGAGCGCTTGCACAAAAACATCGAAACGTTGCACAACAACGCGGATATCGTTCACAAAAAGGCCGATGCCGTACACGAGCAAGCGGACGATGTGCATCGATCGGCAGAAAATCGATCGGTGGAGTAACCCGGTTTCGGGGGACGAACCGCGGGTACCTGCACCCGGTTGGCATTGCGATCGCGCGGGGTCTTTGCTATACGCGTGGCCCGCCCGAACTCTTTTCGCACGTCAATTCGACGGTGCGCAGCTCGCGGCTCAGGAGCCGGAACCGTGTCATCTTCCAAGTGGGCAGTCATGTCGGCGCAACACTTGGCAAGCGCTGTGGCGCTGCTGGTTGCCACGTCCGCAGCGATGGCGCAGAACGCGCCGCCGGTCGCGCCGGACCAGGCGCTTAGCGGCGCGGTCGACGTGCGGCTGAGCCGTGTGTACGCGCGGATCGGCAAGCTGGGCTGGGACCACGAGCACGCAGCAGAAGGCCGGCTGCTCAGCGGTAACGTGCAACTCGGCGCGAGCGAGCGGGCCGGGGAATTGGTATTCGACGCCGCGTCGTTCCTTGCCGACACGCAGGACGCGCGGCGTGCGTTTGACCTGCCGGGCACGGTTCATGCCTCCATCCGCGAGAAGATCACGCGGCAGATCTTCAGTCGCGGGGTGCTCGACGCCGATCACTTTCCGCAAGCCGTCTTTCGGATTCGCTCGGCCTTGCCGGCCGGCGCCCCGCGGGCCGACGGCGGCGGCGAGTATCGTCTCGATGGCGAGCTGGCGTTGCACGGCGTGAACCGGCCCCTGCGAATCGTGGTGCTGGTCGAACCGATCAACGATCGATGGCGGGTGCGAGGCGAATGCAAAATCAAACTCGGCGAGTTCGACATTCATCCTCCCGAACACAAGCTGGGAAAACCTGCCGGCTCGCTCGACATCGAAGGCGATCTCTGGCTGCAACGCTGAGCGCCCGCACGGCTCGAGCGGAAATCTCTCAGTTCGTCCCCCCGAATGGCGGCGTTTTGCCGCAATTCCAGGCCGAAACTGGGCAATCCTCCGGATTTAACGGTTGGGCAATTCAGGTTGTTGCCGCCGGATGCCGATCTAGATCCTGTGGGGATGCGCCGTGAAACGTGCGTCCCGGCCAAGTCCGAATCGTCAGCGAAAGTGCGAGTGAGCCCGTGTCTAGCGTCAGCGGCTTGACGGCTTCCAGCAGTTCGGCGAGCCAGCTCCTGCAACTGTTGAGCAGCAATTCCACTGCGTCCGGCAGCAGCATTGCAGCCGAATCTCAGCAACTGCTCGCTGAGACCGACAGCGCCAGCGGCGCGGCGGGCAGCAGTTCGTCGGGAACGTCCCTGGCCCAGCAACTCGAAGCGGCGATCGTCAGCGCCGTCGGCACTTCGACTGCCGCGAGCGGTTCGACTTCATCGGGCAGCAGCCAATTGCAGGCCGTTTACAACGCCGTCAGCCAGACCTTGCAGGCCAACGGCATTGACATCAATCAGTCGGCCGGTTCGCAAGGCTCGACGACTCAAACGCCGGGCAGCGCCGCCGAATTGACGTCGATGCTCGGCGCGCTGATGGGTTCGAGCGAGAACCAGTCGATCGCCGAGTCGCTGCTGGGCAGCTTGTCGTCAAGCGATACCAGCGGCAGCGACGCCGGCAGCCTGATGCAACTCTTGCAGAACGTGCCCAGCGGCACCGGCTTGAACCTGACCGGCTGAGATCGTGCTTCAAGATCTCCGCTGGCACCAGCGCCGCCACATCGCGCGGTATGCGGACTCAACGTGGCGCGCGAAGCGTGGTGCGTCCGTCAGCGGCGAGCCCTGCATCCGCTCGCGTAGCGTGGCTCGCAGCTTGCTGAGACGTGCAAGATCGGTTGCCGACTGCCGTGCGATTCGCACGTATTGTTCGCAGTCACTGGCGACCCAATCCGCGAGGCCCAAGTTCGACAAGATGCTGAGCCCTCCGCGGCCCACGGCCGTCTGGCCCGCCAGGCTCACGACCGGCACTCCCATCCAGAGCGCGTCGCACGTGGTCGTGCCGCCGCCATAGGGAAACGGATCCAAGGCCACGTCGATTCCCTGGTAACGCCGGTAATACTCGCCAAGCGGCGCCATCTCCGCGAATGTCAGCCGCTCGGAAGCGACGTGGTGCCCAGCGAAAAAACTCCGCACCCGATCGCGGTGGCTGCCGGGATGGGCATGCAGCAGCAATCGCGCCGTCGGCATCGCCTGCAGAAGAGAAGCCCAGGCCGCGAGAGTCGGCTCCGTGACTTTGCAGAAGTTGTTCAAGCAGCCGAAGGTGACGTGGCCGGCGCGCAGTGCCGGCAAGGCGTTGATGCCGGGAGTCTCGACCGGCGGACGATAACACCAGTACGTCTCCGGCAGGTGGATCGACGTTTCAGAATAAATCGGCTCGGACGCTGCCGGCGGATCATCGCCTGGCGGATCCAGATGCGGATCGGTCAGACGATAGTCCATCGTCGAAAGCCCCGTCGTGCCGGCATAGGCCAGATAAGTCACTTGCACGGGCGCGGGCTTGCGAGCAAAGGCCAGCAGGCGGTTGCCGGCCATGTGCATCGAGAGATCCACCAGAATGTCGATCCGATCCTCGCGGACCGTATCGGCAAGTTGCCCGTCGGAACGGCCCACGACGTTTCGCCAGACACCGGCCTGGGCGCGACAACGATCGGTCATCGCATCCGGGCTGCTCACCGAAGAATAGCAATAGATCTCGAAAAGCTCGCGGTCGTGCGATTCCAGCAGCGGCAGCAGAAAATGCGTCACGACGTGGTCGCGGAAATCTGGCGAGACATAACCGATGCGCAGCCGGCGATCGGGTGAGGGATCGTTTGCATGCGGCTGAATATCTTTCGCCAGCGGTTCGGCGAGCTGCTGGTTCCAGCGGCGGTGTGCGGCGTAAATGGCGTGAGCGTCGTAGCCGGGACAAAAATAGAGCGTGTACAGCAGATTGCTCTGAGCCTCGGCAAAATTCGGTTGCAGCTCGACGGCCCGGCTGTAACTGGCAAGCGCCTCGTCCAGCTTGCCTTGGTCTTTGAGCGCAGTGCCAAGATTATTGTGCGCCAGGGCATGGCCCGGCTTGAACTCCAATGCGCGGCGATAACAGGCAACCGCTTCTTCCAGCAGCCGCTGAACCTGCAATCCATTGCCCAAGTTGGTGAGCGCGATGACATTATCGGGCTTGAGCTCCAAGGCCCGTCGCTGACAGGCGATCGCTTCGTCCGCGCGGCCTTGTGCCCGAAGTGCGATGCCCAGATTGACCAGCGAATCGGCATCGTCGGGCTTCAATTCGAGCGCCCGGCGGTAGCAGGCGACGGCTTCGTCGAGCTTGCCCTGCTCGTGCAGAGCATTGCCCAGGTTCCTGTGCGCCTCGGGCAGGTCGGGACTCAATTCCAAAGCCCGGCGAAAGCAGTCGGCGGCCTCGTCCAGTTGCCCTTGAGTTCGCAGAGTGCCACCAAGATTCGTGTGCGCCGCGGCCAGATCTGGCATGAGCTCTAAGGCGCGGCGGTACGCGGCGATGGCTTCGTCCGGCTTGGCCTGGGCCTTCCAGATATTGGCCAGGTTATAGTAGGCGACGGCATAGTCCGGCAGCAGTTCGACCGCGCGACGATAACAGGCGACGGCCTCATCGAGCTTCGCCTGCGCAGCAAACACGTTGCCCAGGCTATTGTGAAATGCACCATCGGTTGGCTGCAGCGCGATCGCCCGAGAGATCAACTCGACCGCCACGTCGAGCTGGCCTTGCTGATAAACCAGCACGCCGAGCAGATGGATCGTGGTGGGCTCATTGGGCACGGCCGCAAGGATCTGCCGATAGATCGGTTCCGCATCCTGCAGCCGCCCGGCTTGATGATGCTCGAGTGCGATCGCAAGTGCCTGGGCAACCGTGGTCATAGGGTGTGTGACCGATTTCTTCCTGATGATCGGCCGCTAGTTCGAGGTGTTCCAGAGCCGGACGGTCATGTCCAGGCTGGCGGTCGCGATTTGCTTGCCGTCGGGCGAAAAGGCGATGCCGGTCACGGCGGCCTTGTGCCCGTGCAGCAGGCGTAAGCGCCGCTGGGTAGGCACGTCCCAGACGATCGCGTCGCTGGCCGCAATCACGTTCAAAGCTCCGGTCGCGCACGCCAGCTTCGTGCTGTCGGCCGAAAAGGCCATTTCGTTCACGCTTCGGGCATCGCCTTCCAGCTTGCCGATGCGCTCGCGGCCCGGCAGCCGCCAGAGCGTTACGAAGCGCGTGTCGGCCAGGGCCAGCAGCTTGCCGTCGGGCGAAATCGCCAGGCCCACCAGTTTGTTGGCCGAATCGGGCAGCGAGCCCAGCAGCTTGCCGCTGGCCACGTCCCAGAACCGCGTGCGGTGATCGTCGCCGCAACTGACCAATTGCGTGCCGTCTGGCGTGAAATCCAGCCCGCGAATCATCTGGTCGTGCGCCGTTGGCCACATCGCGATCTGCTTGCCGCTGGCAACGTCCCACCACCAGATCGAGCCGCCGCGATTGCCCGAGGCGAGCCGCGTTCCGTCGGGCGAGAACCGCACGCGGCTGACGGCGCGCGGCTGTTTTCCTAAATCTTGCCCGTCCGGCTTGCCGTCGAAACCATAGAGCCACACCTCGCGAGCCAGGTCGCCGGTGGCGGCCAGCCGGCCGTCGGCCGAGATGGCCAGCGACATGGCGACGTGCTGCAAGCCGCCCTGCTCGGCCAGCCGGCTGCCGGTGTTCGGGTCCCAGACCTGCACCTGCGGAGCACGATTGACTGTCACTAGCCGGCTGCCATCGGCCGACCAGCAGAGGCCATCCAGCGCTTCGTGGCCGTCGACCAGCACCTTCGTTTGTTCGCCTGCGAGATAATCGGGCTGAGCCCAAGCCTGCCAGGCGCCATAGTAATGTTTGTCGCGCCAAATCTGATCGAAGCGCTCGACTCGGCGGCCATTGAGCTTGTGGAACAGCTCGGCGGCGGTTTTTCGATCGCCGGCAATGCAGGCCAACCGGCAGAACTCATGGTCGCGCGTGTCGGAGTGCGGCAACAGCCCTTCGGCGTCGATGAAGCCTTGCCGCGTCGTCTCCCAGGAAAAATTCTCGGGCTTGAACAACTCATCGCCCAAATAATGCCGCGACTCCAGCGCCATGATCGAGTAGGCAAACCTTCCCGAAGCGCTCTTGGTGAGTTCGACCGCCTGGCGAGCCACGTCGGCACAGTTGACCGACGACTCGTCGCCGCGATTGAGCCCAAAGTAATGGGCTGCCTGGGCAAAGGTCGAGAGATAACCCGGATTGAGGGCGGCCGAACGTCGCAGGAACTCGTTGACGCGCTCCGGCGGCCAATCGCACGGAATCGCCAGCAGCACCAGGGTGCGATACAGTTCGGGGTCGCGATCATCGAGCTTGCGGGCGTCTTCGCACAAGGCGACGCTGCGGTCGAGCAACGCTTTCCGCTGGTCACCGTCAAGCTCGGCCCATTTCATGTGCCGTCCGAACCAGGCATTGCCGACCGACACGCCGCGCAGAGCTTCGGCCCACACGACTAGCGGCGTGGTCGACGCCGGCTTGGCGCGGCTCCAGCCTTCGACGTGGGCCAGGTACTGTTTCCATTGCTCTGCGTCGCGCACATTGAAGGGACTCAGCCCTAGATACGTCACATGTAACTTGGTGGTGCCCGTGCCGAAGCGTGCCGGCTTGTTGCGGAATTGGGCGATCATCGCCTCCAGCTCGTCGAATTTTTCCTGCTGGAGCAGATACCAGGCCTTGGCCTTGAGCATGCCTTGGGTCAGGTCCTCGCTGAATCGCTCGCTTGAGCGATCGCCCAGCGGGTCGGCGGCACCCGCCGGCGGCACGATGACGATCGGCGCCACGGTCTTGCGCGTTCGCAGCCGAAAACTGTCGCCGGCTTTGGCCTGCCGCCAATACAGCCAGCGCGCCGAGCGGCTTTCGCCCAATCGCATGGGCAACTTGCCAACCAGCACCCAGCCACGGCCGGGCATGTCGTCTTTTTCCAGCAGTTCCTTGGTCCACTCGCCGGTGCCGTCTTCGCCCCACGACACGGCGATATACAGCGGCCGGTCGCGCTGGACGTCGACTTGCACCAGCCCGACTTCTTCGGACAGGACTTCGGGCACGGCCAGTTTCGCGCGCTTGGCCACGGGCGGCTTCGGCTTGTCGCCGGCCAGTGGCTGAGCCGGCGGAGTGGCGATGGGCGGCGCGACAAAAATGGTCGTGCTGCCGGCGAGAATGCCCGGCGCTTTTTCGGGACACATCTCGGCGATCGGAGCCACGCGCGGCACGAGCTTGCCGCGCACCGAAACTCCGCCGAACGTGGCGACCCTTCTGCCTTCCAGCGGCTGATCCGTGACCGCGGCCGCGGCCAGCCCGGAGCTTAAAGCGAACAAGCCGGCCGCCACCCAGAGAATTGCCCGCCCGGCGCCCGTGAGGCTATGCATTGAGATCACCTGGTTTCCAGCCACAAACGACCATCGGTATGTTAAGCCATCGCGTCATGCCCGCACAACGGCGTGAGCCATTAGGAACGAACGCGAAATAACTTCCCGATTCCAATGGACCCTCACCCGGCCTCTCCCAAGGGGCGAGGGGTTTGCGGAGAAGTTATTTCGCGTTCGTTCCTAAATGCGAGGCGGCTGTTTTGGCGCGCGATTCCTTGGCCGAAATGAAGCCGTCGCGGTCGGCGTCGAGTTGCTGAAAGCGGTCCAGCTTGCCCACGAATTCCAGACGCGAGAGTTCGCCGTCGTTGTTGCGGTCCATCGCCCGAAACCAAGCCGGCCGGGGCGCATCGGGCTCGCTGCTGGTAGCCACGCTCGTTTCCACGCTCGAAGAAAACGCGAAGGTGAACAGTCGCACCTCGTTGCTGGCCACGATCCGCAGTAACTGCGGAACTTCGCCGGGAGAGACAGCCGCATCGCCATCGGCGTCCCAGGCGCTCAGCCGGCTGCTCAGGTCGCCCAACTCATGACGATCGAGCCGGCCGTCTTGGTCCTCGTCGAGGGCTTCAAACAGCGGTTGGCCGCGGTCGGAAACTTGCAGCCGCAACTGGGCTTGGGCCAGCGCCATCAGTCGGCCGCCATGGGTTGCCCATTCGGTTTCGAACACTTTGCCATCGGCGTCGGAGTCCAGGTATTGGAATAGGGCTGCGCCCGAGCCAAGAATGGCGGCCTCTTTCGCGTCCAGGTATTTGTTCTGATCTCGATCGGCAAATCCGAACATCTGCTGCATGCCTATGTCCGATACGACCGAAGCATCGTCGACCGTCAGCACCAGTCGGGCGGACGCAAAATCCCACTCGCCGCTGGTGTCGGCTGCCGAATCGCGGGAAAACATTCCGGCCACGAGTTGGGTCAGCCCCCAGCCGCCCGATGGGCCGGCATGCCGCACCGTAAACACGACCGTCGGCGTGGGCCGGGCGACCCAGCGCGCCAGCTCATCGAAGTCGAGTTGGCCGTCGCCGTCGGCATCGTGCGGCCGCAGGGCTTCGGCGGTCCACCCCAGTTCGGCGGCGCTCAGCTTGCCATCCTTGCCCGCGACGGTGGATTGAGACGTCGGACGGTCGTAATGGCCGACGATGCGGTGGGCCAGTGCCGCGTGCGAACCGGCCGAGGCCACGGTGGCCGCCGACTTTGGCTCCGCAGGCCGCGCCCCGCGCGCGCGATTGCTGGCCGCGGGCGACGACCGAGTCTCTCGTCGCGTGAGGATGCCGTCTTCGTCCAGGTCGAAGCGCTGCACGCTCTGGGCGGCATTTTGCAATTCGAGGCGCGACAAGCGGCCGCTCGAGTCGGCATCCAAGGCGCGAAACAACGGCGACGGTTCAGCAGGGGCTTGCGTTGTGCTCCCAGCGGACACTGGCGCGGCGGCCGACATTTCTTCCAGCAAAAACGGGTCCACCCCGGCGCCGCGAAGGTAAGCTTGAAATTCTGCGAGCGACAGGGTCGCCTCGACGGAATCCGCGCCGTCGGGCGACGCCGCTTGCGCAGCCGCAGGTTGCCGGGCCATTCCGAATTGAGCGAGTTGCTGGCGAGTGGGAACTTGCCGCAGCTCCGGGCCGGCCAGCAGGCCGTTGTGATCAGCGTCGCACGTTTTGAAGAATTTGGAGGTGGCCCGGTCCCAGGCTGCCGAAAGATCGCGGTTGCCCGAGCGCGCAAACAGCCGCAGCACGACCAGTCGCCGCTGGCAGAGAAAAAACACGTCTGTCTGCCAGCGTGGCGCTGGCGGCGGCTCGGCGGCGCGTGCGAGTGAACTGCCGCCGGCCACGAGCGCGGCCACGAGCAATACGATCCCTCGGCGGCAATCCGCGCGGTTCATGCGAGCAATTCTCCCAGCGGCTTGCCCTTGGGATCGGCCAGGCGGATGGGCCGGCCGACATTCGAGGGATTTTGCTTCATGGGATCCAGTCCCAAGGCCGTGCAGATGGTGGCAATCAGATCGGGCACCGACACGGGCCGCTCCTCCACCTCCATGCCGTCAGCCGAGGTTTTGCCCAGCACCTGTCCGCCGCGAATGCCGCCGCCGCACAATGCGGTGGACCAGGCAGTCGGAAAATGGTCCCGGCCCTTCGTCGCGTTGATCGTAGGCGTGCGGCCGAATTCGCCCATCCACACCACCAGCGTCGTGTCCAGCAGCCCGCGGACTTTCAAGTCGGCCAGCAGCGTGGCCCAGGCCGGATCGAGGATCTGGCAAAGGCGTTTGACGGTGCCGAAGTTGTTGGCGTGCGTGTCCCAGCCCAAGGTTTGGCCGCCGGCGCCATTGAGCGAAACCTCGACAAACGGCACGCCCACCTCGACCAGTCGCCGTGCCAACAGGCAGCCCTGGCCGAACTGGTTGCGGCCGTAAGCGTCTCGCAGCCGGACGGGCTCGCGCTCGAGCTCGAATGCGCGCCGCGCGCTCGAGCGCATCAGCCGCACGGCCTGGCGATACGCCGCCTGGTGCCCGGCCGGGATCGGGCCGAAATGCTCGTTCGCAAAATCGTGCTCCAGATCGTTCAACAGCGCTAGCCGGGCATCGTGGCCGGCCGTGGTCTGCCCGGCGGGCAAGGCCAGATTCTTGACCTGTAAGTTTTCAGCGGCGGGGAGGATCGCCTGCACGATGCTTGCGCCGCCCACCGCCAGCGGCGAATACTGCGGCCCCAAGAACCCAGAGCTGAAAGCCCCCGGCGAGAAGACTTTGAGCGGCCCAATGCTCACATAGTTGGGCAGCTCGGCATCCGCCTGGCCCAGCTCGCGACTGACCAGCGAGCCCAGCGTCGGATATTGCACCGCTCCCTGCGGAGGGTAGCCGGTCTTGAGCAGGTACGTGGCGCGACCGTGGTCGCCCTCTTTGGTGCTCATCGAACGGATCAGGGCAATGTCGTCCATGCGCCGCGCGAGTTGCGGCAGATGCTCGGAAACATCGATCCCCGGCACGCTCGTGGCGATGGCCTTTAGCGGTCCGGCGTTGGCATAGCCGGGCTTGGGATCGAGCGTATCGGTCTGGCTGGGGCCGCCGGTCATCCAGAGCAGGATGCACGAGCGGGCAGCAGTTCGTTTGCCCGCTGTGTGCTGGTCGGCCGCCTGGCTGGCCAAGGCCGGCAGCCAGCCCGACATCGAAACTCCGCCGACGCCCAGCGCCGCGGCACGCAAGAAATCGCGGCGAGCGAACAACTTGGCAGGCAAATGCATAAACTTTCCTGTGCCGCCAGCCAGCGCGGCTAATGATTGGTGACAAACTCGGTCGAGTTGAGCAGCGCCCAGAACACGTCGCCCAAGGCCTGCTTTGCGTCGTGCCCAGCGCCATCCCGCTGGACGTAGCCGAGCAGACGTTGGCGCTCGGCGCTGGTGGGGAACCGGCTGAGCGTGGCCAGGTACAGCGTGTCGATCCGATCGGAAGTCTGCATCGCGGGATCGGTCAGCACGGCCGACAGCAGGCGCCCGCGGTCGGAGTCGACAGCCCGCGCGGTAAAGCCGCCGTTCATCATGGCCAGGGCTTGCAGCACGGTCATTGGCCGCTCGGTGACCGGCTGCGTTTCGCCTTCGAAAGCCTCGAGCAGGTCGGCCCGCGCGCTTTCGGCCGGATCTCCGAGATTTTGTACCGATCCCGAGGATGCCGGCAACTGCTGACCGGTCGCCTGGTGCAAGCTGGCCAGCACCTGCTCAGCGGTCAACGCTTTAACCGACATGCGGGCAAACAGCGCCGGGTCATCGCGGCCGGCGCCCGTCTTGCGGCTGGTGCGCTGATAGGCCTGGCTGGTCATGATGGCGCGCAGCAGAAATTTCAGATCGAACCCCTGCGCGACGAACTCGCGAGCCAAGTCGTCGAGCAGCGCGGGCTGGCTGGCCAGATTGCTTGTCGTGAAGTCGTCGATCGGCTCGACCAGCCCGCGGCCGAACAAATGGGCCCAGAAGCGGTTGACCGCCATGCGCGAGAAATAGCGGTTGTCGGCCGAAGTGATCCAGTCGGCCAGTGTCTGCCGCGAGCCGACGCGGAATCGCCAGCGCGGCGCGCTGCCATCGAGATAAGTGGCCTGCACCACTTTGCCGGTGCCGGGAATGCCAATCTCGCGGCGGTCGAAGATCTCGTCGATCCGGCCAAACACGCCTTGATCGGGACTGCGGCGCTCGATGCCCGCGAAAAAAGCCGCAAAACCCCAGAATTGCTCCTGTTTCCAGACGTCGAACGGATGATTATGGCACTGCGCGCATTCGATGCGGACCCCCAGAAAGATTCGCGCGGTGGAAGCCGCCAGGTTTTCGGGCGCCACTTGCCTGGCCTGGTAGAAGGCCAGCGGCGAGGGATCATTCGTGAATCGGCGGACACGTTCCTGCTTGTCGCCATTATCCAGTGGCACGTTCAACAGATCCCAGACCATGACGTTGTAGGGGGTGTCGTCGCGCAGCCGCTCTTGCAGCCAGTTTTCGAAGGCTTGCAGGTAAAACCGGCCCAGCTCATCGCCGCCATTATCGGGCAACAGCACTTGCCGCCAGAATTGTGCGAAGTGGCTCACGTAGCGCGGCCCGTTCAACAGCATGTCGATCTTGCGGCGCCGCTTGTCGGGCGCGGGATCGCGCAAAAAATCGCGGACTTCGCTGACCGCGGGAATGCGGCCGCCCAGGTCCAGGTACGCGCGACGCAGAAACTCGGCATCGTCAGCCGGCGGCGCGGCCGACACGCCGGCCCGCTCGGCAACCTCTGCCAGACGCGCGTCGATCAGCGCAGCGACTCGGGCCGCGGCAGCAGCCGGCGCCTCTTTACCTCCGGCCATGGCC
Source organism: Pirellulales bacterium (assembly GCA_036268995.1). Classification (GTDB taxonomy): domain Bacteria; phylum Planctomycetota; class Planctomycetia; order Pirellulales; family PNKZ01; genus DATATB01. The sequence goes on from DATATB010000179.1 coordinate 44,482, forward strand.
GGGCTTTCCGCCAGGCTGACCAGCACGAGCAACCCGAATGTCGTGATCAGTTTGCCGCCAGCACGTTTCATGGCGAGTTCCCTGCGTGAGCGTCCGGCGATCTGCGGTCTCAAGGCGTGGAAGTCAGCGACGGTTTAACGCCCCAGCCGCGAACCCTTTCGGCCGCGGTGGGGCCTGCGGACCGGCCTTCGCGTAGTGCAGCCGTTTTCTGTTGCGATGCTTTGCCGGCAATCACGGCCGGCTTGAGTCCCGTGGACCAAAACTGCATGCTGTCGTCGCTCGAGGCGGTGGCGATCAGTGTTCCGTCGGTAGAAGAGCTCATCGACAGCACGGACTTTTTGTGGCCTTGATAAACCGGGCCAGCCGCGCCCGACAGGCTCCGCAGTTCGACGCCGCCGCTAACGTCGCCCAGCGCCAGCGTGTTGCCGGTGCCCGTCAGGCACATGCTGTTGACGGAATTGGGAACGGTCCAGGCGGCAAATTCATGCCGCGAGTCGGCGTGCCAGATGCGCACGGCCTGGAAGGATCCGTAGGTGACTAGATTCCGGCCGTCGGCCGCGTAGTGTACGCCTTTGACTTCGCCCAAGTGCGGCCCCAGCTTGCCGATTTCCGTCCCCGAGTCGAGGTTCCAGATTTTCACTTCGCCGGGAATCTGCGCGTGGGTCCAGTCGCCGCTGGCCGTGGCCAGATGTTTGCCGTCGGGCGAAACTGCCAGCCGATTGATCGGCAAGCCTTGCTTGGGCAACGTGACCAGCGGCGAGGTAGCGCCAGGCTTCCAGACGCACACCGTTCCGTCCCACCCGCCGGAAACGATGCGGCCGTCGGGCACCCAGGCCACGCTACGCAGCTTCTCGTGTGGGGTCTGAATGATTTGCGGCGGCTCGGCCCACTGCGAACTGTCCCAGACGCGCAGCGTCTTGTCGTGGCTGCCGGTCACCAACCATCGGCCGTCGCCGCTGAACGCAGCGCAGCTCACGTAAGCTTTGTGCCCAGCCAGATTGTGCCGGACGCGGCCGTCGGCCATGTCGCGGACGTGTACGACGCGCTGCTTGCCGCCCGAGACGCACCACTTGCCATCGGGCGAAAGCAACACAAACGAGGCGGATTCATCCAGCCGGGCCAACGCAGGCTGCGGCGACACGCGTGCCTTCCAGAACAGCAGTGCCTTGTCCTGGTCGGCGGAATACAGGCCGCCGCCGTCGGGCGAAAAGCAGAGTCCGGTCACCGTGTCGTGATGCCCGCCCAGCACGCGGCGCGACGTCGCCTTTTCCAGATCCCACAAGCGGACCGTCATGTCCATGCCGCCGGTGGCCAACGCGGCACCGCCCGGCGAAAAGGCCAGGCTCCAGACCATCTGCACGTGTCCGCTCAGCGTGTATCGTTCGCGCCGCTCGTTGACATACCACAACTTGACCATTGCATCTTCGCCCGCCGAAGCCAAGAGCTTGCCGTCGGGCGAGAAGGCGACCTTGCGGATCGCGCCTTCGTGACCAGTAAGCGTGGCCAATGGGCTTTGCCCTGCGAGCGACCACAGCCGAATCGTCCGATCGCTGCCGGCCGAGGCCACTAATTTGCCGTCGGGCGAAAACGCGAGCGAGCGGACACCGGCCGTGTGGCCCGACAACGTGCCCAACGGTGCGCCGGTCTCCGCGTCCCACAGCCGGACGGTCTTGTCGTAGCCGCACGACGCCAGGCGTTTGCCATCGGGCGAAAACGCGACGTCGAAAACCCAATTGTCGTGGCCGCGCAGCACGCGCGGCGGTTTGCCAGGATCGCCCGCATCCCAGATGCGAACGGTGTGGTCGAAGCTGGAGGTGGCCAGCCGGCGGCCGTCGGGCGAAAAGGCCACGCCGCTCACCGTGTCGTCGTGCCCGGCAAAGCGATGCAGAACCTGCCCATCGTCCGCCCGGCAAACGAGCGCGACGCGGTCCTCCTGGGCCAATGCCAGCCGGCCGCCATCGGGCGAAATTGCAATCGCCGTAATCGGCGCCAGCACATCCTGCGGGCCTTTCGCAGCCGCACGGCCCAGCGGCGCGCCGTGCTCCTGCACGTCGACGCAGTCGGCTGTCTGGACGGTCTTCGAACTGACGGCCCGGCTGGGCGGAGAACCTTCGGAGCGTGCGGGCAATCCGCCCACGGCCAGCGTCAGCAGCATGAGTGCTGCCGCCGACCCCTGGCGGCCCAACTCCCTGTTACGGGCCGCGAAGCATCGAGCGGCGACTCTGCGCGACCGGCTCACGATCCTTCTCCTCATACACGCAGTCGAGCGGGGCGATTCCTGGCGATTATAGACGAAATTTTGAGCGAGAGCCAAAAACAGTGTCGCGGCCGAGGGCGGGGCCGTCTCGAAAGTAGGTGGAAATCGATATGCATTAGCCGACGGCTCCCTGCCGCGCGTTTTCCGTAGCCCAGTCCCTTTTAGGGCTGGGCTTACCGTCGGCGACTGAATTTCCTCCTTCCCATTCCGATGCGGCCGTTGGCCGCATCGGAATGGGAAGGAAATTTTCGCGCCGGCATCGTCCCAGCCCTAAAGGGACTGGGCTACGGAAAGGCCGCCTTGCCTCACCCACAAATACGACGTTCACACGGGCGGCACCAATTGCGAGATTCTTGTGCGGCGGCCGTGTTGTCTCGGTTCAGCCAATTGAATCTGCGGCCGATCCTTGCCACAATACCCCGCTCGATTTTGGCCAATGGCGAGGAGGTTGCCGATGTTAGCGTTTGGTAAGCGAATCTTGTGTCTCGGTTTCGGCTCGGTCGCGCAGTGTACGCTGCCGATCCTCTTCAAGCACCTTCGCGTGCCGCCGCAAAACGTCACGGTCATGGACTTCGAAGACTGCACGAAGTTGATGCGGCCGTGGACCGAGCAAGGCGTGACGTTCGTTCGCGATCGCATCACGCCCGAAAACCTTGGCAGCCTGCTCGGCAGGCATCTCTCGGCCGGCGACGTGCTGATCGACCTGGCCTGGAACATCGACTGCTGCGAAATCGTCCAGTGGTGCCACGATCACGGCGTGCTGTACATCAACACGTCGGTCGAAGTCTGGGATCCGTACGATCGGGCCAAGTACGAGCACCCGACCCAGCGCACGCTCTACTATCGCCATATGCAAGTTCGCAAGATGCGCGCTGGCTGGAAGGAGCCCGGGCCGACGGCCGTGCTCGAGCACGGCGCCAATCCCGGCTTGATTTCGCACTTCACGAAACACGCGCTGCTCGAGATTGGCGAGCGCGTGCTGGAAGATAAAAAGGCGACCGGCGCCGCGGCCGAGGAGCTGCGCCAGTTGATCACCGAGCGGACGTTCAACCGCCTGGCCATGAAGCTGGGCGTCAAGGTTATCCACTGTTCGGAACGCGACACGCAGATCACCGATCGGCCCAAGGAAGTCGACGAGTTCGTCAACACCTGGAGCATCGAAGGTTTTCGCGAAGAAGGCACCACGACGGCCGAGATGGGCTGGGGCACGCACGAAAAAGAGCTGCCCGAGGCCGCCTTCGAGCATGCCGACGGACCGCGCAACCAGGTCTGCCTGGCCCGGATGGGCATGAACACCTGGGTCCGCACCTGGGTGCCGAACTATTGCATTCGCGGCATGGTCGTGCGCCACGGCGAAGCCTTCACGATCTCGGACAAGCTCACGGTGCGCGACGCCGCGGGCAAAGCCATCTACCGGCCGACGGTGCACTACGCTTATTGCCCCTGCGACGCGGCGATCGCTTCGCTCAACGAGCTGCGCGGCTACGACTACGAGCTGCAACCGCGGCTGCGGATCATGGGCGACGAGATCACCAGCGGCGCCGACATCCTGGGCGCGCTGCTGATGGGCCATGCCTACAACTCCTGGTGGACCGGCAGCGACTTGAGCATCGAGGAATCGCGCCGCCTGGTGCCGCATCAGAATGCCACGACCATGCAAGTCGCGATTTCGGTCGTCGCCGCCGTGATGTGGATGATCGAGAATCCGAACCGGAGCGTCTGCATTCCGGACGATTTGCCGCATGACTACGTCCTGGAAATCTCGCGGCCGTACTTGGGCAAGTTCATCTCCACGCCGTCGGATTGGACGCCGCTGAAACACGTCACGAACGTCTTCGAGGGCTACACGGCCTTGCCGATCGACACGGCCGATCCCTGGCAGTTCAAAAACTTCCTGTTGGATGCCGACTGATGCCGACATTGAACGAGCTGAAAAAGCTGGCCCGCGAGTACGGCACGCCGCTGTTCGTGATCGACCACAAGGTGCTGCGCGCGACCTATGCGTCGTTCAAGAAGTACCTGCCGCGCGTGCAGGCCTATTACGCCGTCAAGGCGAACTCCAATCCGGAAATCGTCAAGACGCTGTACGAGGCCGGCGCCAGTTTCGACGTGGCTTCGATGGCCGAATTCCGGCTGGTCTACGAAAACATCAAGGAGCTGCCGGCCAAGCAGCGCCAGGATTTCATCTGGGACAAGGTGATCTACGCCAATCCGATCAAGGATCCCAAGACCCTCGTCGAGCTGGACCCGTACAAGCCGCTAGTGACGTACGACAATCTCATGGAGATTGCCAAGCTAAAAAAGTACGCGCCGCACGCGGGCTTGATCCTGCGGATGCGCGTGCCGAACACCGGCGCCGTGGTCGAACTCTCTTCCAAGTTCGGCGCCGCGCCCAGCGAAGCCGTCGATCTGATCGAAGCCGCGTTCGAAGCCGGGCTGACGGTCGAGGGCTTGAGCTTTCACGTCGGCAGCCAGTGCACGAATTTTGCCAATTATTTGCAGGCGCTTGAATCCGCCGCTGACATCTTTAAGGAAGCCCACGAGCGCGGGCATCCGCAGGTCAAAATCCTCGACATCGGCGGCGGTTTCCCCACGCCCTACGACAAGCACGTTCGGCCGTTTCGCGAGCTGGCCCGCATGCTCAACGGCGAGATGAACCGCCTGTTTCCCAAGGACATCGAGATCCTGGCCGAGCCGGGGCGGTTCGTCGTCGCGCCGGCCGCGACCTGCGTGGCCGCGGTGATCGGCAAGGCGGTCCGCGACGGCAAGCAATGTTACTACATTGATGACGGCGTGTATCACACCTATTCGGGCGTGATCTTCGACCACATTCATTATCCGGTCAAATCGTTCAAGAAGGGCGCGACGCAGGTCTCGTCGGTGTTCGGCCCGACGTGCGACGCGCTGGATACGATTTCGCTGGCCGAAGAGCTGCCCTCGCTGGAGCTGGGCGACCTGGTCTACAGCGAGAACATCGGCGCGTACTCGCACGCCTCGTCGACGTCGTTCAACGGCTTTCCGCCGGCCACGGTCGTTCACATCAACCAGTAAAAGTGCAATTCGCTGCCCGGCGACTGCAATGGTGGACAGCTCGCATCCGACGATTTAGGATTTGTCGGATTGCCGCCGGCTATTGAAATTCCTTTCACCTCTTGAGGTGCGACTGCCATGAAACGATTCGCGGTGCTCATTGCGGCGGCGTTGTGGTTGGCGGGGTCGATCGCATCAGTGCGCGGTGACGAAGCGCTGCTCAGGGCGATTCCCGACGACGCCTTGGGACTGGTCGTCGTGAACCACCTGGCCGACACGGCGAAGAAAATCGAAGCCATCGGCGCGAAGGTCAATGCGCCGCTGCCCAGCTTGCTGCCGACGCTCAAGGCCATCATCGGTCTGACCGCCGGCCTCGACGAGCAAGGCACCGTGGGCGTCGCGATCATGCCACAGGAAGATGCCGAGTCGCCCCCGGCGATCATGATCTTCGTTCCGGTCACGGACTACGGCCAACTCGTGGCCGGGATGATGCCCGAAGACGCGCAGGCCGAAATCATCTCGGGCCGCCTGGCAGGCAAACCCGTGATGGTTACTCAGAAGGGCAAATTCGCCGTTTTCGCCCGGCCGACGGACGAGAGCGTGCTGAAGCACGTCAAGTCGGCGACGCGCGGCATCACGTCCGAAGTGCGGCCGCTGGGCGATTGGCTGCGCGAAAACGATCTCGCCGCGCTGGCCCTGCCGAAAGGTGTGCGCCGGGCGGTCGATCTCATGCAACAGGGAATTGCCCAGGCCAAAGAGAAATTGCCAGCCGACCAGGAGGCTCTCAAGCCGGCCCTGGCCATGTTCGAGCTGCTCAGCCGCAGCGGCGACACGATTCGAGAAGAGTTAACTCATGCCGGCCTGGGCGTGCGGATCAATTCTGAGAAGGACTTGCTCGTAAGCAGCCAAGTGGCATTCAAGTCGGGCGGCAAGTTCTCGCAGGCCGTCACCGATGCCAAGTGGCCGCGGATCGCGGGCCTCGACAACTTGCCGGGCGACCATTACTTCCTGGCTCTTAGCGGCGCGATACCCGCAGGTTGGTCGCACGGTCTGATACAGGCCGGCATGGAGATGGCCAAGTTGGGAGCCAATACACCCGCAAGCAAGTTGTCAAAAGAACAGATCGAAAGGTTATTCAAATTAAGCGGGAAGTCGATGCAAGGCGTCGAAGGCATGGCAATGGTCCTGCCCGCGCCGAGGCATCACCGCGCGAGCCTGATTACATCGGCTCGAGGAGTCATGGTCGTGGACGACACAGAGACCTACCTGAAGAACTACGCAGAGACCTTGAGGGGGTTCGCCGACTTGGCAGATGAAAACGCCGACGCGCCGCTGCCGACTTACGAGATTGCCGAGATCGAGGTGGCCGGCGAAAAGGGCTTCGAGGTGAAGATGGACATGTCGAAGGCTTTCAAGGGCCAGGACTTGAACAACCCCGGAGTTGAGGCGGTCTACCAGAAATTCATCGAAGCGATTTACGGCCTTGGTGGCAAGATGACCGTGTGTCTGGCGGCGGCCAACGAGCACACGATTGCCATGACTTACGACAACAAACACTCGCTCGAGAGCTTGATCCAGGCCATTCGGAAGCGGGAGCCGGGATTGGGCCAGGACGAGGAAATCGTCAGCAGTAACAAGCTGTTGCCCGAGGCCGCGGCTTGGAAGATGTACATCAGCCCCGCCGGGACCGTTGATTTTGCCAATTGGCTGTTAGGCAAATTTGGCAACCAGGCAATCATTCTACCTGGCTTCCCCGACACGCCGCCGCTGGTCGCGGGCGTGAACTTCACATCCACCGGCGCCGAAGGCCGATTGGCACTGCCGAGCCGGCTGATCGATGGCATCGGCGAGTACGTGACCAAAATCCGGCAAATACAAAATCAGTAACGATCTCAACGCACGAACCGCCGCCGCAACCTGTTCAGAACACGCCGGGATATCCCAGCGCGCGGCGCCAGGCTGAGAGCTGGCCCAAGTGCATCGAGCGATGGCTGGTCATCAGCCCGCTCGCGGCAATGCCAATCGTTGCGAAGCGTGCTCTCATGCGCTCCGGAGCGGGCTGAGCCAGAAGCTCGGGCGCGGCCTCTCCATAGGCTGTCACAAGCCGGGCATGCACTTCGTCCAGCGTCGTCAACAGGCTGTCCTTGGATGGATACCGCGCGCGGTCCGCCTGCGGCGTGGTGCCCATCGCGGCCATTTCCTTCCACTCGCCGCCGAGCCGGGGTTTAACGCCCAACAAGCCCAAGGCCGCGTCTTCGGCCCAGGCCAGATGCGAGAGCAGAAACGCGGCGTGGTTCAGCGTCTGCCCAGCAACCGGCTGCGCCACGAGCTGCTCCTCCGGCAAGTCGGCCACGAGTTGGTGCAAGTATTTCTGCGTGAACCCATAAACCGTCAGAATCACGTCCTTCACGGCCCAGCCCTCCGAAGATCCGTTCAATCAGCTCTTTTCAATCGTCCGCTATCCTAGCGTGTCGCGGCGGGCGATAGAACCCGTGGGGCCGGGCGCGTTCGATGCAAGAAATCATCGAGCTACTGGTTTCGCTCGCCGTTTGCACCAAAGAAGCCCACGCGGATCCCGTTACGCTCAAGCATTCGAATTGCTCGGCCGTTGACGATCAAGAGCACAATCAACCCGATAAAGGGCAGGATCGTCAGGAGCCCCAGGCCGATTCCCACGACCTTGCCATATAACTGCGTGGCCAATTGAAAGACGAACACGGCAGTCACGAAGCCGACGACATAGATGCCGATATTGAGCGGCGTCTTAAACTGCGGTACTACCAGCATCGCGATAATGACGACGACGTTGGCCAGAATGCCCAGCAGGATCCGTTTTTGAGCTCGAGCCACGCAGCGCAACTGGGCTTGTTCAATGCTCGGCGACTCGACCGCTGCGAACTGAGGGGACTGGTACGGATTGTCGCCGGTTTCACGCTGCTCGATGGTCAAAGTCATCAAGTTGCCGCTTGCCGGCAGTCGCCTCGCGAGCATGGCGCTTTGGCCTTCCCGGTAGCCCATGTCTGCCGCGATAAGGATCGGAAAATACATGACGATCGCGTTGATAAACCCGCTGAATTCTCCACCTTGGAAGTCCATGAAGCGCGGGCCGTGTGTGATGATTCGCGTCACGACCTGAATGACCAGGCCCACAAAAAAAGCGCGCAACCAAAGGCCGCCCGGCGTTCGCCGAAGAGCGAGCGCCGCGGGCGATGTCGGCTGGCTGCTCGTGATGCCAGCCTGTGCTTCTTCTGCGCCACTGGGCGCCATTGGTGAACTATCCATCGCGGTAATGCCTTCAACTGAGATCGCTCATTGCACCCAGCGTGGCCCAGGCAGAGGCCAAAACCAATGATATCGAATATCGTCCGAGATCGCACACGCTTAGGAGGACATGCGCCCGGTGCGCCATTTTGTAGATCTTGGCTTCTGCGTAAAGAGCGTGATGCGCTCGACGATTTCGGCCGTAGCCGATCGATCAGTGCCGCGCTTGCCGTTCCACGATATGCAGCAGCCACGGCGCGAACGCAGTGAAGGCCAGTTCATGACCGAGCCAGATGCCAAAGATCGCAGCGGCCAATGCCAGGATTGTGCCGCGTGCTGAGTGGCCAATTCGATAGCCGGCTAGCGTGCCCAGCGCCATTGCAAATAGCACAAGATTCACTGGGATGAAGGCATTGTATCTAACGGCCGTTGTGACCAGGCAAAAGAACAATCCAGCCGCGTAGATCACGAGCAGGCAGCAGGCAGTAGTCCATCGATGCGCGCTGGGGCCTTCCATGCCCACGATCCTACCCGCCGGCGCAGCCGTGCCCCTTGGTCAGCCTAAAGCCGCATCCGACGAGTGCGAACCAGAGTGGGAGCGCAAGAACGGCTGTAGCGCCTGCGGCAGGTGTTGGCTCTTACCGTCGCTGGTGATCACCGCGCAGTTTCGGACCTTGTGGCGGCCGCACGAGAGTTGACCGCGGGGCGAGAAAAGGCATAGCCCAGGTCCTGAGGCTCGCCAAAACGGTACATGTAGTACATGTACCGTTCTTTCAGAGCCTCTTTGCCGCGCTGCCGCGCCGCTGGCAGATACGCTAAATCAAGCGTCCAGCAGAAGTTAAGGAAAATACACCCGACTGGGCTCGAACCAGTAACCTTCGGTTCCGTAGTCGCTCCAGACCGGCCGCTGAAAAGCTCGAAAGCCGTTTGTGCTCAAGCAGTTTATGCGATAGCGCGTGGTTTGCAAACTATTTCACGCGATTGCAAAAAACTGCGAGGAAACGCGGTAATTTCGAGCGAGCGCCGGTATTTACCGGCTGGCCACCAATAGTTTCAACGGACGCCGTTTTTTCGCCGCACCAAGCCTGCGGAATCCACCGACAGGATTCAGGATTACCACGCCATAGTTGTCGGCAAGCCTCGGACCGCTGAACAGGCCGGTGCGCGTCGACTGGCGAGTTGCCCGATTACATCGGTGCCCCAAATTCTCCGGCCGTGACGCCGGAGCCGTTGCACAAGGCAACGACCCCAAGCGGTAATACGCAACGCGCCGACTGATGGGGTCCGGCGTCCGGGTAAACTGCCACACCACTTACGGCCTTGGCAGATCGACACGGGGAGGCTTGTCCCAAGAGCCGGTGATAAACCGTGCGACGTTTTCCAGGCAAGCTTGGGCCATGCACCGATTGGCTTCCGCGGTGTTCGAGCCGATCCAATGTGCTGGCACTGGTGAGCAAACTGCCCGGCGAGTAGTGTTATTGCTGATGGTGCGGCAAGCAAACGCGGCGCCGGCCGACCGAGCGTTGGTGGCCTGGCTTCGCGTTGCCGACCGGGTTCTTTGGCACCGCAGGCTAGAACGATGCGGATGCCGAGACGACCACTCGCAAAGCCGGAGGGTGATGGAATGAACATCGGAAGCTTGACCGCGACATCCCTATGCTGCTGAATCCTGGCCGTGATGGGAACACGCGCTGACGCCCAGTGGCAGCCGGCAGCTGGCCCCTTGGCCACTCGCTGGGCTAAAGACGTGCGTACTGACCGCGTTCATCCCGAGTACCCTCGACCCCAGATGGTGCGGAGCCAGTGGCAGAGTCTCAACGGGCTGTGGGATCTGGCACTGGTCTCCGGCGAGGGGCCCAGGCCGGCAGCCGGCGAGTTTCGCCAAAAAATTCTCGTTCGGTCCGCTCGATCAGGGGTTCTGGCTCGACCGGCGCGGCGCCCATCGCGCGCGCTGGTCCGGCTTCAATGTGGCCGCGGTCATTCGACCGCGGAAAGTCCTGACGCCGTAAGTCGTTGCCGTGCTATCAGTAGCTTCAATGTGGCCGCGGTCATTCGACCGCGGAAAGCTGGGCGCTGTCGCGGTGCGTCAAGTACCCGGTCCTGCTACTTCAATGTGGCCGCGGTCATTCGACCGCGGAAAGGCCTCTGTGCCTCTGTGGTGATCTTTCCCCATGCCATACTTCAATGTGGCCGCGGTCATTCGACCGCGGAAAGTCGCGGGCGGTGGCTCTCCAGCGGCGCTGGATGCAACTTCAATGTGGCCGCGGTCATTCGACCGCGGAAAGAAGGGATGGCCCTTCGCTTCGCCCAGCGTAATCACGACTTCAATGTGGCCGCGGTCATTCGACCGCGGAAAGTGTCACTCCACAACCTTGGGTGTTGGCCATGAATAGACTTCAATGTGGCCGCGGTCATTCGACCGCGGAAAGGTCGACCGCGGCATCTCACTTCGCCCGCGAACAAATCAACTTCAATGTGGCCGCGGTCATTCGACCGCGGAAAGGAAGCCGTCCTGGTAGGTGTTGGCGACGGCCGTGTCACTTCAATGTGGCCGCGGTCATTCGACCGCGGAAAGTGAGTTACGCCTTTGCCATCGGTCCAGGCTTCGCGGACTTCAATGTGGCCGCGGTCATTCGACCGCGGAAAGCGCCTGCGCGTCGCGAAATCCG
>DATATB010000180.1:0-6330 GCA_036268995.1 Pirellulales bacterium
ACTTACTTGGGCAGCCCCGCCCTGTACATCGACTACAGCCCGTCGGCCGTGCCGGAGCCGGGCAGCATGCTCTTGGCCGCCATCGCCGCGATGGGCGCCGGCGGCTTCGGCTGGCGCCAACGCCGCCGCCACAAGCTCGAACCGGACACCTCCTCGCCCACCCCAGCCGGCGAAGCCTAAACAAGCCAGCCACCGGCCGTGTGCCGGTGTAATGAACTCAGCGCTTGCCGCAAACTATAATAAGGGCCGCCGATCGTTGATCGGCGGCCTTTGTTTTATTGCGGCGGAGAGCATTCTCGAATCTGACGCTGCTTATGGATAAACGATCGGCAGCCCGCCGGGGCGGTTCGGCCAAGGGGACTTCCGGCCAGCGAGCACGGCCGCTGGGGCTCGCGGCGTTGCTGGTGGGCGCTGTCGTGCTGGTGTACTTGCCGGCGCTGGGGGATGGATTCGTCTGGGACGATGACTTTCACGTCACGGCCAACGCCTGCCTGCGCGACTGGGCCGGACTGGTGAGAATCTGGACCGAACCGGGCGCCACGCCGCAGTACTACCCGCTGACGCACACTACCTTCTGGTTAGAGTACCACGCCTGGGGTTTATGGGCTGCGGGCTATCATGGCGTAAATGTGCTGCTGCACGCGGCCAATGTCCTGCTGGTCTGGCGGATCTTGCGGCGCTTGGCGGCGCCGGGCGCTTATTGGGTGGCGATGCTGTTTGCGGTCCACCCCGTGCTCGTCGAGTCGGTGGCTTGGATTACCGAGCGAAAGAACGTATTGTCGGCGGCGCTGTATTTAAGCGCGCTGCTGATCTACATGAAGTTTTCACCGCTCGATTCGACGGATGTGCCGCCGCAGCAACCACGCTGGCGCTGGTATGCACTGGCGACGCTGTGTTTCGTAGGTGCCCTACTGAGCAAGACCGTTACCTGCACGCTCCCGGCCGTGGTGCTGTTGGCATGTTACTGGAAACGCGGGCGAATTCCGCTGCGTCATTTCTTGGCGATGGTTCCCTGGTTCGTGCTGGGGGCCGGTCTGGGCTTGCTGACGGTGCGTCTGGAAAGACACCATGTGGGAGCTGAAGGAGTGGACTGGTCGTTTTCCGCAATCGACCGAGCGTTGATCGCCGGCCGGGCGTGGTGGTTTTATCTGGAAAAGCTGGCCTGGCCCTTCAATCTGGCGTTCATCTACCCGCGCTGGCAAATCGATTCCGGCGTGTGGTGGCAATATTTCTTTCCGCTGTCGGCCTTGGCCGTCCTGGGCCTGCTCTGGGGCTGGCGCGGCCGGCTCGGACGCGGACCTCTATGCGCATTGCTGTTTTTCAGCGGGACGCTCGTTCCGGCACTGGGGTTCTTTGACATCTATCCGATGCGCTATTCGTTCGTGGCCGATCACTTTCAATATCTCGCCTGCCTGGGGCCGCTGGCCTTGGCGGTGGCGGCTGCGCGTGCCGGGCTGACACGCGTCCATCCGGTATTCAAGATCATTGCAGCTCGGGTGATGACGGCCTTCGTGCTGGTCGGTCTCGGTCTGCTGAGTTGCAATCAGGCGTACGCCTACCACGACCCGCTGAGCCTCTGGAGCGCCACGCTTCGCAATCATCCGGGTTGTTGGATGGCCTATCAGAACCTGGGTATGATGTATCAGAAGGCAGGGGACACGGCGAAGGCGCTGGCCGCCCTTCGGACGGCGATCGAGATCCATCCGGCCGGCATCGACTCGCGTTTGGATGCCGCGACGCTGTTGGTCCTTCTCAATCGCCCGCAGGAAGCGTTGGCTCAATATCGTGAAGTGTTGCGGCGTGAGCCGAATTCGGCCGCAGCGCATGCAAATATGGCCAATCTCCTGACGGACCTTGGCGACTACCGCGCGGCAGCGGAGCATTACGAGGCGGCGTTGTCGCTGGCCCCAGACTCCGTCATGGCGCATTACAATTACGGAAACATGTTGTCCAAACACCAGCAACTGGCCCAGGCCGAGACGCAGTTCAAGGCCGCCATCGGACTGGAACCGTCGCACAGCGAGTCGCACAATGGGCTGGGAACGTTGTACGCCGAGCGGGGCGAGCCGGACCGTGCCATCGAAGAATTTCGCAGGGCGGTCGAGTTTGGTCCAGCCAATGTCACGGCGCGGAAAAACCTGGCGATTGTGTTGGCTCGTCAACGCCGTCTTTCCGAGGCGATTGGACAGTTGCGCGAAGCCCTTAAGCTCAGGCCCGGCGACGCTGAACTCGAGCGGGGCCTGCGCTCGCTCAAGGCGGAAGCGGCCGCGGCGACCGTGCCGCCTGGGTAAATGAAACGCAACTCGTCCAAAAAGCGGTGGTTTCCCGGGCCTGTCTTCGTCCTGTTGGGCATCGCCTGCGCCTATGCCGATGGTTTGCAGGGCCCATTCATCTTCGACGACGGCGAAGCGATCGAACACAATCGGGCCTTGCTCGATCTGGGGCCGGCCAAGACGCTGCTGCTGGGGCCGAAAGAAACAACTGTCGCCGGTCGACCCGTAGTCAATGTCAGCCTCGCTCTGAATTACTTGATCGGTGGATTGGACCCCATCGGTTATCACCTGGTGAACGTGCTTCTGCACGCGCTGTGCGCCCTGACGCTGTTGGGCATTGCGCGGCGCACGTTTTTGACGCCGCCGTTGGCTGCGCGCTTCGGCGAGCACGCCGCGCCCTTGGCAGCGGCCATCGCCACGCTCTGGGCCGTCCATCCGCTGGCCACCGAGGCGGTGACCTATATCATCGAGCGAACCGAACTGCTGATGGGATTGTTTTTTCTGCTCACGCTCTTTTGTGCCATCCGGGCCTGGGAGCAGCCGCAGCGCTGGTGGCCGGCGGCAAGTACGGTCTGCTGTGCGCTGGGCATGGCCAGCAAAGAGACGATGGTCTCAGCACCGCTGATCGTGATGCTGTACGACCGGCTTTTTCTGTATCCAAGCTGGGCAGAAGCATTTCGCCGACGGCGAAAACTATACGCTGCGCTGGCCATCACGTGGATCGTGCTGCTGTTGCTCGCGATGACATACCCGCGTGAAAAATCGGCCGGTTTCAACCTGGGCATGAAATGGTGGGAATATGCCGGGACGCAATGCTCGGTCTTGCTCACTTATCTGCGATTGGCGGTTTGGCCTCGAGGACTGTGCTTGGACTATGGGACATGGGTGGCGAGTTGGCCCCGCCAGGTGCTCCCGGGCCTGATCGTGCTGTCGATTCTGGTGGGCGCGACGGTTTGGGCGCTGGTACGTGGGCGCCCGGCTGGGTTTCTGGGGGCCTGGTTTTTTCTGATTCTGGCCCCAACGTCCAGCGTGCTCCCGATCATCACCGAGGTGGCCGCCGAGCGACGGATGTATTTGCCTTTGGCTGCGGTCGTCACGCTGCTGGTGCTGGCCGGTTGGTTGGTGATTCAGCGCATTGCGAACCGGTGGGTTGCAAGTTCCGCAGAACGGTCGCGATGGAAACAGCGGATCGGTTGGAGGTCGACAGTTGGATTGGCTCTGGTGCTCGTCGTGCTCACGGCTTTGCGGAACCAAGAGTACCGTTCGCTGGTAACCATTTGGACCGATACGGTTGCCGAGCGGCCGGACAACCCGCGCGCGCAGTACAATCTTGCGGTAGCCTTGGCCGACAGCGGTTTGCTCGAGGATGCCGTGCGGCATTATCGCGAGGCGATCCGGCTCAAGCCGGATTATGCCGACGCCTTCAGCAACTTGGGGACGGTGTTCGCCGCACAGGGGGATGATCGCCGGGCGGTGGAGTGTTATCGCCGCGCGCTTGAAATCAAGCCGATCCTGTCGCCGGCGCACAACAATCTGGGACAACTCTTGGCGGCGGAGGGCAAGTTCGACGCGGCAATCCGCGAGTATCGGCGCGCCATTGCACTGGACGGCCACATTGCAGAATACCATCGCAATCTGGCGCTCGCGCTCCATGCGAAACACGACCTTGCAGCCGCAGCGCGCGAGTATACTACGTTGATCGGGCTCGATCCGCGGGACGCCACCGCACACAATGGCCTGGGCGTGATCCTGCAGAACGAGGGGCAACTTGCTGCCGCCGGCGAGGAGTACGAAGCAGCCTTGCAGCTCGATCCCAAGCTGGGCGATGCCCAGTTCAATATCGCGAACTACTATGCGCAGACGGGCAAGCTGGAAGCGGCCGTGCGGCACTACCGAATCGCGATTGCCATCAATCCGGGAAACCGGCAGGCGATGATCAACCTGCAACATGTCCTGTCGCTCCTGCAGCAGCGCACGCCGCGCAGCGGCCAGCAGTGAGGCTGCGGCGTCATCGCGAGCCGAGAAAGCGAAGCATTCATGCCTGCCCCCGGCCGCAAAAACCTGCGACGGCGCCCTCGCGCGAAGCAGCCTGCGAGCCCTTCGTGGCCCGCCCTCTTGCGCTCGAAGTGGGCGTTTGTCGCGTTACTGCTGTTGCTGGCCTTGGTGATTTATTGGCCGACGTTGAGCTCCGGATTCATCTGGGACGACGACGACTATGTCACGGCGAATCCGACGCTGCGCTCGCTGGCGGGGTTGCGACATATCTGGTTCCGGTTCGGTGCCACGCCGCAGTATTACCCCGTCGTCTTTAGCACGTTCTGGCTGGAGTATCAGGCGTGGGGCGATTGGGCACCCGGTTACCACCTGGTCAACGTCATCCTGCATGCGGTCAACGCCGGCCTGGTGTATCTGGTGCTCAGCCGACTTTCGGTCCACGGCGCCTGGATTGCCGCGGTGCTGTTTCTCGTGCATCCGGTGCACGTTGAATCGGTCGCCTGGATTACCGAACGCAAGAACACGCTTTCGGCCGGCTTGTACCTGGCGGCAGCTTGGAGCTATTTGCGGTTTCTCGAGGACCGGGACCTGCCAGGGTGCGGCTTCGGCCGCCGATGGTACGCGACGGCATTACTGCTCTACGCCGCCGCGCTGCTGTGCAAAACCGTGACGTGCTCGCTGCCGGCCGCGCTGTTGCTGATCATCTGGTGGCGGTGCGGACGAGTGACTCGGCGCGACGTGATGCCGACCCTGCCCTTCTTCGCCTTGGGAATTGCGCTCGCGGCCGTCACGGTTTACCTGGAGCGGCACCATGTCGGCGCGATTGGCGAGGATTGGACTCTGACCACGGCCGAGCGCATGCTGATCGCCGGGCGGGCGGTCTGGTTCTACGTCTTCAAATTGCTAGGGCCGATCCAACTGTCGTTTGTCTATCCGCGCTGGGAGATCGACACGGCCCAGTGGTGGCAGGATCTTATGCCGGTTGCCGTCGCGACGTGCATCGTGCTGCTCTGGGCTTGGCGAAATCGGGTAGGCCGGGGCCCGCTCGCGGCCGCCCTGTTTTTTGCAGGCACGCTGCTGCCGGCGCTAGGGTTCATCAACATTTATCCCATGCGCTATACCTTCGTTGCCGACCATTACCAGTATCTGGCCAGCCTGGGAATCCTGACGCTCCTGGGCGTAGGAATCGCGCGGGTGATGCGGCGCTTGTCGACGATTTCGCCCTGGCTGTCTGTCGCCGTACCGGTGCTGCCGGTTCTGTCGCTGGCCATCTTGAGCCACGCGCAGACGATGATTTATCACGATCGGGTCGCACTGTGGACCGACACGATCGCCAAGAACCCTCGTTGCTGGATGGCCTATAACAACCTCGGAATTGCGCTGGTCCAGGATCCGTCGATGCTCACGCCCGAGCAGTTCGCGCGGTTGGATCAACTGTTTGGCACCGCGCTGGAGCTGAATCCCAAAAACCCCGAGACGCAGAACAGCCTGGCATCCTTGCGGCTGAAAGAGGGGCGAATTGGCGCAGCAGCCGACCATGCGCGCGAAGCGTTGAAGCTGGCCCCCGAATTCGCGGTCGCTCACTCGAACTACGGTTCTGCGCTGGCCAGGCAAGGAAAATTGAACGAGGCTCGGCACGAGTTGGAGACCGCCGTTCGCCTCCAGCCTGGCCTGGCCGAAGCTCATGGCAACCTGGCGAACGTCTTGACCTTGCAAGACGACATTTCCGCGGCGTTTGCCGAGTTTCAGACCGCGCTGCAGATCAATCCGGATGATGACCTGGTGCGGCGGAATTACGCGCTTGCGCTGGCCGACCATGGGAAGTTGGACGAGTCGCTCGGGCAATACCGGCTGCTATTGGCCCGCAGTCCCGAATCTGCCGAGGTCCATTATCAATTGGGGAACTTGCAGATCAAACTCAAGCGAGAAGATCTGGCACGCGAACAATTCCTGATTGCAGTGCGGCTCGACCCTCGGCACGCACAGGCCTACAACAATCTGGGCGTGCTGCTCCAACAGCAGGGCAACACGGCGGCCGCACTCCGGTTTTTCGCTCAAGCCG
>DATATB010000181.1:0-2174 GCA_036268995.1 Pirellulales bacterium
GGCGAAGAAACGGGGACGGGTCCAGTTATTGACGATCAGCCGGGGCATTGGCCGTAATTGGACCTGTCCCGAATGCCATGAAGTTAAGCCGCGACTGTTTTGCGTAGAAGCTGTTGTCGCAACTCGCAACGAGGTCGCTTCATCAGTGGGAACTGTTTCGGCCGGCGCTTGCGGACGCGCGGTTCATAGCGGTGGGGTCGACGTGGATAAATCGTCAGACGCAACGGCGCCAGCGCTTGGCAGCCCTGAGCCAGCCATCGCAACGCATCGACAAAGCTCACCGAGCCGACCGAGGTGCGTTGCTCTCCAGCCGCCTTGATCATTACCAATCGTACCAGGTTGTACACAATCGCGTAGACCGCCATTTCCTTCAGCACGCCCGTTACACTTCGACAGTGCAAGATGTCCATGCCCATGCCGGTCTTGAGGTGTGACAGATAGGTTTCCACTTTCCAACGCTCGCCGTAGAGCGCGGCCAAGTCCGCGACCGGGCGAAGAAACGGGGACGGGGCCAGTTATTGACGATCAGCCGGGGCATTGGCCGTAATTGGACCTGTCCCCGTTTCTTCGCCCGCGGAGAGGGTTATTAAGTACTGGGATAACTACTATGCACAGGCGGGCAAGGCAGGAGACGACCTTGCCGATCCGCTAACGCGCCTTCGGCAGCAAGGATTCACGTTCAAGCAAGGCGAGGCTGCTGCGATCAACACTTAGACGAAGGTCATTACGTATGGCCCGAGCACGAAGGTTTGGGAACTCTACGAGGAGTCGATACACTATTCTGTTAGCAAAGGCGTCGGTAAGGATTGGATCAACGAGGCGACCAAGCAGCTGCGGACTAGCTTCTACCAGCGAGGAATTCGCCGTGGCAGTCCAGCCGCTGCGGCCGAGGAGATCTACGTCAAAAAGCAGTTGCTTCTGAGGCTTGATTTGGACGCGCCAACGCGCGAGCTGTTAGAGCAACAAATCAAAAAACTTTACTCGATGGGGATGAATGGTGGATACTAATCGATCCGTCTATTTTTGGGTAACTTCCATCAGAGCATTGCCGAGCTCCGATACTAGGTACCTTTGCGGCTTGACGTTCGATGAAACCGACACGGGGGTTGGCTGCAGAAACGCCGAGCTTTTGCAATCGCCTCTCAGGCGTGTTTCGGAGCGCGGGGTCCAGCCTTTCGAGGCAACGGTCGAACTGATGCACGTGAGTGGTCGCGGCTACGTGCTAACTATGCCGAGTGGAATTGCCAGTGATTTGCCATACCTGCTTACCGACGACACTTCGATCTCGCTGGCTTACAACGGTCCGATCTTGCCTGAAGTAGACGACAAGGGCATTGAGCTGGCTACTGCTATAGGCGATGGAATGCCGGTTGTCGGTCCCGATTGGCTGGGCGTTGCCACGTTCAAATCGGGGAGGTATTACCTCACTGCGTTTTCAGCGAACCGGTGGGAGTCGGTCGGAAGACGCGGTGCGTATTGCCCATGGTGGTCAGAGAGCGGCGTAACAAGCGCCGCGACATTCAGCTTTAGCTCCCCGGCGGAGTCCACCGAGTAAGGCATCGGAAGGCTTGTTGGCGAACTCGATATCGCAAAGAAAAAAGAAAGATGAGCACGCGGTTCGGTACTGCCGACCCCTCACCCCCGACCCCTCTCCGGCTCGACTGAGCCCGCCGAAGTCCGCAAAGGGAGGAGAATTTCACGGCAGGCTGCTGATTTCGAGGTTGCGGAACTCGAGGGCGCCGGCCTGTTCGCCGGCGGGGCCGCCGGAGTCGCCGCCGAGGCCAAAGCTCAGCTTTTGCTCGCGGATGCAGTCGTGCGTCGCGGTGAAGGTCTGACCATCGACCGTGGCGATGATCCGCGGGCCGTGGAACTCGATCTTCACGCGATGCCACTGGCCGACGGCCAGCGGGTTCGGCTGCTTGAGCAGTTCCTGGTTCTCGCCCGGCTTCGGATGGGCCAGGATGCGCAGCGTGTCCCGGCCGATCACGACGTGCACTATGTGCCCGCGCTCTTGCGAGCCATTGAAGATGATGCCGGCAAAAGTGGCCCGGCCTTCGAGGCGGAACTCACACTCGACGATGCCGTCGGTCAGCAGCAGCTTCCGCATTTTGACGGGGCCATGCCGGCGCGGGCCAGATTCGTAGCCGCGTAGCACGCCGTCTTTGGCCGTCCAG
>DATATB010000182.1:0-56483 GCA_036268995.1 Pirellulales bacterium
CTATGAACGGTCGGTTCGTGTCAGCAGGAAGCGCGGCAAGCCGGCGTCTGTGAAATGCTTGACTTGAAAACGGTGATTGCCAGATTTGGCGCCGAGGCCAAGTCAAAGCTCGCAAATCCGAGTGTTACTGGCGAACCGGAAGACCAACTTCGCGCACCGCTGGAAGGGCTCTTCGCCGATCTCGCAGAGCTTTGCGGCTTTAAACGAGATTGGATCACGGCGGTCGGCGAATCGGCGCTGTCCACGCTCAAGACTCGGCCCGACTACGCCATCACGCTGCGAAACGTGCTCGTCGGCTACGTGGAGGTCAAGGCACCCGGCAAAGGCGCCGATCCACGCCGCTACAAAGGACACGACAAGGAGCAATGGGAAAAGCTGCAATCCCTGCCCAACTTGCTGTACACCGACGGCAACTCCTTCAGCCTTTGGCATAACGGTGAGCTCGTCGACTCGATCGTCGAATTACAGGGCGATATCGAAACATCGGGAGCTAAGCTCGTTGCTCCGCCCGAACTCGTGGCGCGGTTTGACAGCTTCCTTCGCTGGGAACCCATTCCGCCGAAGTCCGCCGCGGAACTTGCCAAAGTCGCGGCCAGGCTCTGCCGCCTGCTGCGCGACGAGGTCACTGAACAATTGGCCGAAAGAAGCCCGGCGCTCACCGCGCTTGCCGCGGACTGGCGCAAGCTCCTTTTCCCCGAAGCGAACGATCAGCAATTCGCCGACGGCTATGCCCAGGCCGTCACCTTCGGCTTGCTAATGGCCCGCTCGAGCAGTATCCGCCTGGCCGACGGGCTGGACCAGGTCGGCAAGCAGCTCGGCAAGACCAGCTCCCTCATCGGCGCGGCCCTGCGCCTGCTTACGGACGAAGCCAGCAACGAGGCAACGCTGAAGACGTCGCTCGGAGCGCTCGTGCGCGTGCTCGACGCCGTGAATTGGCAGAAAATCAGCAAGGGAAAGCCCGACGCATGGCTCTACTTCTACGAAGATTTTCTAGCTGCCTACGACAACAAGCTGCGTAAGCTCACGGGCTCGTATTACACGCCGCCTGAGGTCGTCGAGCCGATGATTCGCCTGGTGGACGACGTGCTGCGCCGGCACTTCGGCCGCAGCGCCGGCCTGGCGTCGGCGGACGTGACGCTCGCCGATCCCGCCGTGGGAACGGGCACCTTCATCCTGGGCGTGTTGCGCCGCATCGCCACGGACGTGGATGCCGACCAGGGCGCGGGCGCCGTGCCGCAAGCCGTCGAGGCGGCCATCGGCCGATTGATGGCCTTCGAGATGCAGCTCGGCCCATTTGCCGTGGCCCAGCTTCGCGTGCATGCCGAGCTGATCGAGCTAATGCACAAACCGCCGCGAGCCACGCCGCGGATGTTCGTCACCGACACGCTGGGCAACCCCTATGCCGAGGTCGAAGAGCTCGGCTCGCTGTACCGCACTATTTCCGAGTCGCGGCTGCGGGCCAATGAGATCAAGCGCAAGGAGCCTATCACCGTCGTGATCGGCAATCCGCCGTACAAGGAAAAAGCGAAGGGCCGCGGCGGGTGGGTGGAAGAAGAGCCGCTGAGCAACTGGATGCCGCCGGCCGATTGGGGTGTCGGCGCCCATGCCAAGCACCTGCGCAACCTGTACGTCTATTTCTGGCGCTGGGCCACCTGGAAGGTCTTCGACCGCGACCCGCAGCACGACACCGGCATCGTCTGCTTCATCACCGTCGCCGGCTTCCTCAACGGGCCTGGCTTCCAGAAGATGCGCGATTATCTGCGCCGCACGGCCGACCGCATCTGGGTGATCGACTGCTCGCCGGAAGGCCATCAGCCCGACGTACCGACGCGCATCTTCCAGGCGGTGCAGCAGCCGGTATGCATCGTGTTGGTCGCGCGGGCCAGGCAAAAAGCGGCCGACGCGCCGGCCGCGGTCAAGTACACGGTGCTGCCGCCTGGCAAGCGCGAAGACAAATTCGCGGCGTTGGCCCAGCTCAAACTCGAATCGAGATCCTGGCAAGATTGCCCGACCGATTGGCGAGCGCCATTCCTGCCCGCCGCCACCGGCGACTGGGCTAGCTATCCCGCGCTCGATGAACTTTTCGCTTACAGCGGCGCAGGTGTTCAGCCAAAGCGCGTTTGGGTCATTTCGCCTGACGCACAGTCATTGAGGCTTCGCTGGGAAAGGCTCATTTGGGCTCCAGCCGAGAAAAGGGAGGAGCTATTCCATGCAACCCTCCGTGGCGGAAAGCCCGCTGACCGACATACGAACTCGGTTGTTCGAACGCCCCTGCCGGGATACCCGCTGTCCCCGATCCCGATTTCCGAGGAAAAAGGGCCGTGTCCGGATCTAGCGCACTACGGATTTCGGTCATTCAACCGACAATGGATTATCCCTGACCCGCGTGTGATTACGCAGCCGAACGCGGAACTGTGGCGATCGTATTCCGCGCACCAGGTGTACCTGACGGCTTTAACCCGTACGGCTCCCACTTCGGGTCCCGCGATCACCATTTCAGCCGCAGTTCCAGACCTGGATCACTACAACGGCCGCGGCGGCCGCGCGTTTCCGCTGTGGCGCGACGCCGAGGCAACGACGCCGAATCTGCCGCCGAAGCTCCTGGACGCTCTGACAGCAAGGTACAAGAGACCCGTGACCGCGGAGGATTTCCTGGCGTACCTGGCCGGCGTGGCAGCCAACCCGGCGTATACGGCGCGCTTTCACGCCGACCTGGCCCAGCCCGGGCTGCGGATTCCCATTACGGCCCAACCGAAGTTGTTCGCGGAGGCCGTCAAGCTGGGTCGGCGAGTGGTCTGGCTACACACGTTCGGCGAACGCTTTGCCGACCCGAAAGAGGATCGCCCGCCGGGGCCGCCGCGGCTACCGAAGGAGCGTGCGCCGCGCATTCCCAAGGATGGCGCGATCCCGGACGATCCCGATTCCATGCCCGATGAAATCGGCTACGATGAAACCAAGCGCCGCTTGACGGTCGGCACAGGCTTCGTCGACAACGTGCCGGCCGCCGTGTGGCAGTACGAAGTCTCGGGCAAGCGCGTGTTGACGCAGTGGTTCAGTTACCGTAAGAAACATCGCGAGCGGCCGATCATCGGCGATCGCCGGCCGCCGTCGAAGCTCGGCGAAATCCAACCCGACCATTGGCTGGCCGAGTACACGACCGAACTGCTCAGTGTCCTGAACGTTCTGGCGCTGCTTGTGGAGATGGAGCCCGCCCAGGCAAAACTTCTGGAGGCGATCTGTGAAGGACCCCTACTTAGATTCCGTCCTTGAGCTCGTCGCAACGGGGGCGCTCAATACGGATGGCCCACACTTGATTTCCGTCGACGAGCTCCGGGCTGCCGGCGCTCTCGATGTTCCCGCGGCATGGCGGAAGTCGCTTGCCGTCGAGCGAGATCTCTTTTCCGGCTTGTTTGGGGATGGCGACGCGGGCTCGGAGGAGCCGGAGCCAACGCCGCTCGATGCCGATGGCGATGGATCCGCGTAGAACCGGTCCGAATCCTTCCACAAGTGCATCTCATCCGAACCCATCACGCGCGCTGGCCCGGGTTTTTGCGTGTATCCCAAGGTTGCACAACTGAAGACGGTCGAGGCGTTGCGGGGGCGACTGGCCGAACTGGGGTTGGAGCTGCCGATCGACGAGCAGCCGCTGACGGCGGCGGCCGGCTCGCCTTTGGCCCAGCCGCTGGTGGTGGGCGGCTTTACGATCGGCAATCGCTGGTGCATCCATCCCATGGAAGGCTGGGATGCCAATGCGGACGGCTCGCCTTCGGAACATACCCTGCGGCGCTGGCGGCATTTTGGATTGAGTGGCGCCAAGTGGATCTGGGGCGGCGAAGCGGCCGCCGTGCAGCCCGACGGCCGCGCCAACCCGCGTCAGACGCTGGCCACCGCTGACAACCACGCGGGCCTCGCCCGACTGCTCGAAGAACTGCTCGACGCTCATCGCGAAAGTTTCGGCAGCACCGATGACTTGCTCGTCGGCCTGCAACTAACGCACTCGGGCCGTTTTTCGCGTCCTCATTCTAAGCGACTCGAGCCGCGAATCGCCTACCATCATCCGCTGCTGGACGCAAAATTCGGCATCGATCCGCAGAACCAGGGCATTGTCTGGACCGACGACGAACTCGAGCGTTTGAAAGATCGCTACGTCGCAGCAGCCAGACTGGCCCAAGATGTCGGTTTTCAGTTTGTCGACGTCAAAGCCTGCCACGGCTACTTGCTGCACGAGTTTCTCAGCGCTCGAAATCGGCCCGGCAAGTATGGCGGCGATTTCGAGGGGCGCACGCGGCTGCTGCGGACGATCATCGCGTGCGTTCGCGAGGCGTGTCCCAGCCTGACGATCATGGTGCGGCTGAGCGCATTCGACTCGCTGCCGTACGAGACCAGCCGCGACGTGGGGCGACCGATGCCATGCGAGGGCCTCCTGCCTTATCAGCTTGGTTTTGGTGTCGATGCCGCCGACCCGCTGAAGATCGACCTGAGCGAGACGATTCGGCTGTTGCGCGAGATGCAGGGCTGGGGCGTCGCAGCGGTGAATATTTCGTGCGGCAGCCCCTACTACAATCCGCACATTCAGCGGCCGGCCATTTTTCCGCCCAGCGATGGCTATCAGCCGCCGGAAGATCCGCTGGTGGGCGTGGTCCGGCAGATTCGCGCCACGGCACAGTGCAAGGCGGCCGTGCCCGATCTGCCGCTGGTCGGCACGGGCTACTCGTACCTGCAGGATTACCTGCCGCACGTGGCACAGGCCGTGGTGCGGCAAGGCTGGGCCGACGCGGTGGGCCTGGGCCGGATGGTGCTCTCGTATCCGCGGCTGCCGGCCGACGTGCTCGAAGCCGGACGGCTCGAACGCAAGAAAATCTGCCGCACGTTCAGCGATTGCACCACGGCTCCGCGCAACGGCATCGTCTCCGGCTGCTATCCGCTCGATGCGTATTACAAGGCCTTGCCCGAGGCGGCGGAACTGCGCGAGGCGAAAAACGCAGACTCCCCAGGCTGACGCCATGGGGCGCGCCACGCCGTAGCGGAAATCGTGAGATTTCCGATGGGGTGATTCGTGGCGCTCGGCATTCTCACGAATGCCGCTACCCGGTCGTTACCGGCCCGGAAACGCGCTGCCGGCCCAAATGGTCTCGCCGGGGGTCAGCGTTGGGGTTCCTTCCGGTGCATTCACCGCGCCGCCGGGCGCCACCGGCAGCAGACCACCACTAGGATTGATCGGGCTGGGGGTGAAGTTCAACGAATAACCGCCCACGCCATAACTGGAAGCGAAGGGCTGGCTGCTGGAATAGCCGCTCGAGTACGAACCGACACCCGACGAGTTGTTCAGGGAGCCGATGTTGAAATAGCCATAGTTCGACGGATTGCTGAAGCCGCCGTAGTGCGGGCTGACAAACGTCCTGGAAAAGTTGCTGGGGAAAGCCGGCCGGGGACGCGTAACCGACTGTGCTTCGGCCGCGGGCGTCCATGCAAACCAAGCCAACCCCAAGGCGATCAGGGTCGCGATACAGAGTCTCATGGTGCACCCCCGCGAGAATTGAGCCAATCAAACTATACGCCCCCGAAAGCGTAGCGAAGCGGCGTGCAGCTTGCGTGCCGAGTGATTCGAAGTTTTCGCGCAATCAAACAGGCCGTGCCAATCCTTTGGCAACGGCCTGACGGGGATTGACCTCTACGGTGGCTACGGTCGCCCAATGGTGCCGGTGCCCTCGTCGATTTTGCTGCCGGCCGGCCCTAAGCCTGCGCCAAAGCCGGCACCCACGCCACCGGGCGCCGCGCCGTACTGCGGATTCAACCCTGCCCCGGCGGGTAAATTACCCTCTCCAGCCGGCCCGGGAAGCACGTTGGGCCCATTAAATAAGTAACCGCCATTGCCCCCACCTGGCACCGCATTGGGCGCCACAACGGTCGCTCGCGGGGCCAGCGTCGGAACCCGCGCCGTTGGAGCCGTGGTCACGACGCCCTGCTGATACGCACCGGTGCGATAGCTCGGCACCGCGTAGCCGGGAGAATAGTAACCATTGTTGTAGTAGCGGTTGTTCCATCCGTTGGCGTAGTAGCCATTGTTGTAGCCGCTGTAATAGCCGTTGTTGTAGTTGCGAGCCCGGCGCCAGCGGCCGAACACCTGAGCTTCCGCACTCGGGCTGCACAGGGCAAAAACCATTGCGCCCAGGATCGAGAACACCATCAGACGTTTCATGGAAGATCCTCCCATCAAAATCTTGACCTCAAAATCGGCAAATCGCCCGCTCCGCCCTGGCGCAAAACACACGCCGCCACCGGCGGTAATGCACTTTGCATGCCAGCCGGCTAGGGTTCGGAAACCCACGGACCGCAGTCAGACCGCAGTCCGTGGGCTCGGATTCGTCTTCCTCCATCTGGCCCAAGCGGTCTACAATTCCAGGCGCACCTATATGCTGGAAACCCAACCCACGACGGCCTTTGCCGATCCGCTAACCCGATTGACCGGTCGGCTCGAAGCAGCCGAGGGCTTCGACAGCGTAGTGGCCAGCCTGCTGGCGGGCCACGGAGCCACGCTCGACGGAGTCCGGGGCTCAGCGTCTGCGCTGGCCGCGGCCGCGCTGGTGCCGCATTGCCCGGCCTCGCTCGTCGTCGTTTGTCCGCATCCGGGCGATATTGACGATTTTTGCGAAGAATTGCGGCTATTTTCGTCCGAGCCGATCGAGAAATTCCCCGCCTGGGAAGCATTGCCGAGCGAAGCTTCGCCGATAGACGAAGTGGTCGGCGACCGGCTGCGAGTGCTCAAACTGCTGGCCGCGCCGCGCGGCCCACGGTTGATCGTTTCCAGCATTCAGAGCTTGTTGCAGCCGGTGCCCGAGCCCGACGATCTGCGGGCACAAACGCGCAAGCTCGCGGCCGGCGAAACTGTCGACATCGACGAACTGCTGAAATGGCTGGCCAGCCGTGGATACCAGTCGACGACCGCGGTGCAGCTTCCCGGCGAGTTTTCGCTGCGCGGCGGCATCCTCGACGTCTTTGCGCCCGACTGGTTCGATCCGGTGCGGTTGGAGTTTTTTGGCGATCAGATCGAATCGTTGCGGCGTTTCGAAGTGAGCAGCCAGCGCAGCTTGGAAGTGCTGCCTGCGATCGAAATCACGGCTCTCGACTCCGGCGGTGCGCACGCGCATTTCGCAGCGCACCTGCGCGCCAACAGTTGGTTTCTGCTCATCGAGCCGGGCGAGTTGGAGGAGGAAGCCCGGCATTATCTGAATCGGCTCGATCGGCCCGCCGGCTTTCATAGCGTGTCCGACGCGCTGCGGGCGGTTTACAAGTTTCCGTCGATCACGGCCTCGAGCCTGTCGGCGGCTTCGATGGAAACCACGTGCCGGCTGCGGATCGAATCGGTCGAGCGCTTCAGCGGCGACATCGGCAAGGTCCGCGGCGAGTTGGACAGTGCGGGCGTTGGCCAGAACGTGTATCTGATCTGCCAGACGGCGGCCGAATGCCAACGGCTGGAGCAGGTGTTTGCCGACACCCAATTGGCCCGCGCCGGCCGCCTGCACGCGGTCGTGGGCCGGCTGCGGAGCGGTTTTCGCCTGATCGACGAGGGCGTGGCGCTGATTAGCGGCAGCGAACTGTTTCACCGCACGGAGGTGGCCCGGCCGACGCGTCGCCGGCTGGGGCGCGTGATCGACAGCTTTCTCGAGCTGCGCGAAAACGACCTGGTCGTACACATCGCGCACGGCATCGGTCGCTATCGAGGCCTGCGGCTACTGGAAAAAGAAGGCCAGGCCGAAGAGCACCTGGAAATCGAGTTCGACGGCGGCACGAAAGTGTATGTGCCGGCCTCGAAAATCGAGTTGGTGCAAAAATACGTCGGCGGCAGCAAAAGCCATCCCACGCTGGCCAAGCTTGGCGGCCGGGCCTGGGTCCGGCAGAAGGAAGCGGCCGAAGAAGCGGTCGTCGACCTGGCCAGCGACATGCTCGAGTTGCAGGCCTCGCGTGCGGCGCGTCCCGGCATCACGTTTCCGGCCGATACCGATTGGCAGCGGGAGTTCGACGCCGCCTTTCCCTACACGGAAACGCCCGACCAGCTCATTGGCATTGCGGCCATCAAGCAGGACATGCAAGCCCCGCGTCCGATGGACCGGCTGATCTGCGGCGACGTGGGCTACGGCAAAACCGAGCTGGCGATGCGCGGCGCGTTCAAGACCGTGGACGCCGGCTACCAGGTGGCCGTGCTGGTGCCCACCACGGTGCTGGCGGCGCAACACGGCCGGACCTTCCGCGAGCGGATGAGCGAATACCCGTTCCGCATCGAGGTGCTCAGCCGCTTTTGCACCGGCCGGCAGGAATCGGCCATCCTGCGCGGCATCGCCGACGGCTCGGTCGACGTCGTGATCGGCACGCATCGGCTGGCCCAGGCCGATATCTCGTTCAGCAACTTGGGCCTGCTGGTCATCGACGAGGAACAGCGCTTCGGCGTGGCCGTGAAAGAGCGGCTAAAGACGTATCGCAAGATCGTGGACGTGTTGACGATGACGGCCACGCCGATTCCCCGCACGCTGCACATGTCGTTGCTGGGTTTGCGAGATATCACGAACCTGGAAACGCCGCCGGCCGAACGCCTGGCTGTGGAAACGCACGTCACGCGCTTTGACGAAGAGCTGGTGCGCCACGCCGTGCTGCGCGAGCTCAACCGGCAGGGACAGATCTTCTTTGTCCACAATCGCATTCACGACATCGAAAAAGTCGCCTGGCGCTTGCAGCAGATCGTGCCCGAGGCCCGCATCGGCATCGGCCACGGTCAGATGCCCGAGGGACAGTTGGAACGCGTGATGCTCGACTTCGTGGAGCACAAGTTCGACATCCTGCTGAGCACGACGATCATCGAGAGCGGGCTGGATATTCCCAACGCGAACACGATCTTCATCGACGATGCGGAGCAATACGGTCTGGCCGACCTGCACCAGCTTCGCGGCCGCGTCGGCCGGTACAAGCATCGGGCCTATTGCTACTTGCTGGTCGACCCGCGCAAATCGCTAACGACCACGGCGGCCAGACGCCTGACGGCCATCGAAGAGTTCAGCAACATGGGGGCCGGCTTCGCCATCGCCATGCGCGACCTCGAAATTCGCGGGGCCGGCAACATCCTGGGCACCGAGCAGAGCGGCCACATCGCGGCCGTAGGCTACGAGCTGTACTGCGAACTGCTGGAAAAGACTGTTCGCCGGTTGAAGCACCTGCCGCCCAAGGTGGTGATCGATGCCAGCATCAATCTGCCGGGCGAGGCGTACTTGCCGCGGCGCTATGTGCCCGACATGCGGCTGAAGATCGATCTGTATCGGCGTGTCGCGCGGCTGACCACGGCCGCCGAGCTGGGCGACCTGAAGGCCGAAATGGTCGACCGCTTCGGCCCACCGCCTGAAGAAGTGCTGCGGCTGCTGGCGCAAGCGGAGCTGCGTATTTTGGCGCAGGTCTGGCAAATTGGAGACATTCATCTGGAGGACCGGTACGTGGTGTTTCGATATCAGAACCGGCCGCGGATTCAACAATTGGTCGAGCGGCTGCGAGGCAAGCTGCGAGTGGTCGACGCCGAGAGTGCTTATCTCACGATGCCCAAGGGAGTTGCGGAGCCAGACGCGATCTATGCCCTGATAAAATCGCTGTTGCTTCCGGATTGAGCGGCTGGCTATACTCCCCGCGCGCAAAAGGATTTGCGCGATTTTCCCGTCTCTTGCTCGTTCGACCGACTCTCTTTCGTCCCCGATTGGCTGCGCGCAGTTGCGCGGCGACGATGGGCGAGGCCAAGGAAGGCGCTGGCATTTTGTGACCAGACTCTTCTACAGCACTCTCTACGCTGTGACCGCGGCCGCCGCGTGCGCGATTTGGGCCCGGCATGAAGAGAATCCCGCCTTGCGCGACCTGGTGGGCGTGCGCCGCGCCAATGCGCAGTCACCCGATCCATCGAATCCTTTGAATGGCGATCCGGCCGCCAACCCGCTGATGAATGGCGCCGGCATGAACGGCGGCATGAACGGCGGCATGAACGGCGGCATGAATGCGATGAACGGGATGAACGGCGCGGCGAACCCGGCCAACTTGAACTCGATGATCCTTAGCCGGCCCGAGGTCGGCAAAGCCGTGTCGCGTCCGGATGCCTGGCCCGGCGGCCCGTCCAGCCCTTCCGCTCCTACGACGTCTGCGGTGCCCGCCGCCGATGGCCTGCCGGGCGTCTCGATTTCGTCGGTGCCGGTGATCCCCGGCGTGGGCACTCCGTATTCGTACAATCCCAAATTGCCCGATGGCGGACAATCGGCCGCGGCTACGGCCGGCCGCATGGAGTTCAGCCAGCCGGGCTCGGGCCCGATCTCTGCTTCACAGGCCGCCATGGCCGCCACTTCGTGGAGCATGGCCAAGGAGCTCGAAGGGACCAAGATCCTGGCCCGCGTGGGCACGGAATACATCCTGGCGGCCGACGTGCTGGGACCGGTCAACGAAATTATGGCGCGCAACGCCGACAAGATTCCGCCGAATCAATACGACACGATTCGCGAAAACATGATCAAGCAGCGTCTGGACAGCTTGATCCAGACGAAAATGGTGCTGGACGTTGTTCGCCGCAAAATCCCGGAAGAAGGCTTCAAAAAGTTTTCGGAAAAAATCGGCGAACAGTTCGACAATGTGGAAGTGCCCAAGGCGCTGGTCAAGTCGGACCTCAAGACACCCAAGGAATTGGACGAGGATCTGCGCAAGACGGGCAGCTCGCTGGAGCGTGAAAAGCGGGCCTACATCGAGCGGCAGATGTCCATGATCTGGGTCCACCAGAATGTCAAGAGTGACGACGAAGTTACGCACGAAGACATGGTGAAGTATTACCGCGAGCACGAACACGAATACGACTACCCAGCCAAAGTGAAGTGGGAGCAGATCCTGGTGCGCTTCGACCGCTGCCCCAAGAGCGAGGCCTATCGGAAGCTGGCCGAGGCGGGCAACAAAATCTTCGACGGCGCCGACTTTGCCGCGGTGGCAAAAAGCGTTTCGCAGGGCATCACGGCTAGCACGGGCGGCGTTCACGACTGGACCACCAAAGGCAGCCTGGTCTCCGAAGAAGTCGACAACGCGCTGTTCACGCTGCCGGCCGGAAAGCTCAGCCCGATTCTGGAAGACGCCAAGAGCTTTCAGATTGTCCGCGTCGTCGAGCGCAAAGACGCGGGGCGCACGCCGTTCACCGAGGCCCAGGGGGAAATCAAGCGGCGCTTGAAGTGGGAGCGGTCGCAGGTGGCCGGGCAAAAATACGTCACCGAGATACGCAAACAGGTCAAGGTCTGGACTATTTTCGACGAGCACGAAGCCGACGACCTGGTGCCGGCCAAACGGAAGCCCGGCGATTCGAAAACGCCGGCCGACGCGGCTCCGCCAAATATCGCGGGTCCGGCCACGGCCCAGCCGCCCAGCATGGCGCCGCCCAGCACACCGCCGGCCGGCATGCCATCCACGCCGCCAGCCGTCGCCGTCACCGGCAGCTCGCCGCAGCCTTATCCAGTGGCCGGCCAGGCCGCAGCCCAGGCCTCTCCGACTGCCGGCTCGGGCTATCCGACTGCCGGCCCAGGCTATCCGCCTGCCGGTTATCCGGCCACGGGCGGCGGAGCTCCGCCGGCCTATCCGACGACCAGCGCCGCCCCTGCCGCCGGCCAGCCTGGCGCACCGCGATATCGGTAAAGTCGCGGACGCTCCGCGCCCTGGTAGCGGAATTCGTGAGAATTCCCAGCGCCCCACGGACGCGTCGGAAGTCTCACGACTTCCGCTACGACGCGCTCGGGATGGAGACGCGACCAACGGTCGCGGCTTTATGGGGCCAGCCCGTGGCCTTTGCTGCTGAGGGTTACCCACAGCGCCAGCAGGCTGCTCAGGTTGAAGAGAAAGTGCAGGGTGACTGAAGCCCAAATGCGGTGCGTGCGCTGATAGAGAAAACCTAGTACCAGGGCCAGCAGAAACAGCGGAATAGGCGCCGGCCCGTGGCCGAAATGCAGCAAGGCAAAAATGGCCGAGCTGAGAATGATCGGCCGCCACGCAATGGGAGCGCGTCCATCCGGCATGAACTGCGCTGCATCGGCATGCGGCTCGTTCGATTCGAGCCAGCCCTGCAAGACGACGCGAAACAACAGCTCCTCGATCAACGGCGCCACGGCCACGGCGGCGCCCGTAGCGATCAACACGCCCGACACTTCGGTCGTTTTGCTGAGGAACGTCACGATCGGATGCTCGCCCGGCCAAAACGCGCTCAACAAGGTGTTCAGCAATTGAACGGGCACCACGGCGACAAAAAAGCCGATCACTCCTGCGCGGATGTCGTACGCCAGACGTGTGAGCGGCAAACCCAAGTCGGCCCATGAGGCACCGGCGCGGCCGAAACACAAAACGGCAACCACCGCCAGGCCGAACAGCACATTGACCATAGCGTTGGCCAGCAGCGCGGCTTTCATTTCCGGAATGGTCAAGGGGCGGTGCGACGCGGCAGGCTCGTCACCAGCTTCGGCCTTCGCGCCGTCGGCGACGTGCGGTTTAGTACGTTGCTCAGGCGGAACCACGGAACTAGCGGCCGGCCGATTCGGCCCGCTGCGCGCCCAATCTTGTGCGACGCGGCTGAACCCAAAATGCAGCAGCAGGTACGCCAGGAAAATGGCCAGCAACTGCCAGCCGCTCCAAGGCACGCGGCGGCGCGGTTCATCATCGAGCAAAGCTTGTCCCCGCAGCCAGCGTTTGCCAATCCACAGCCACAAGGCCGCGCTGGCGGCGAGCACCGCGATCACCACTCCGCCGGCCAAGGTCGTCAGCGGAGTAGGATCCATCGATCGAAGCCGCCGGGGCACGGTGTGGAAGATTGCGTCGCCGCGAGGCCCGACCGCCGGGCAGTTGATTTACTCACGCACCAGCCGGAGGGCCGTGCGGATGTAGGCCACGCCCGAGTAAACCGTCAGCACGACGGTGATCCAAATCCAGGAGGTGACCAGCGGCGGCAGCCAGCCTGGAACTTCAGCATCGGCCGGATAGCTGAGATAGAACAGCGAACAGCCGGCCGCGATGCACTGGGCCAGCATCTTGAGCTTGCCGCTGGTGGCCGCCGAAAAGTCGGCCCCCTGCTGCTCGAGAAAACCACGCAGCGCCGTGATCAGCAGCTCGCGGCCGACAATCAACACCACGACCCAGGCGTGCATGCCCAGCGCCCGCAGGCCGGGGCTGGGGTTTGCTGCCAGAAAGATGAACGTGCCGCAGATGATGATCTTGTCGGCGAAGGGGTCGAGAATGCGGCCCAGCGTCGTGACCATGCCGTACTTGCGGGCCAGGTAGCCGTCCAGCCAATCCGTGCCCGCCGCGATGACGAAGACCACCAGGGCGGCCACGTAGCAGTCCCAGACCATCAGCACGAACAGCACCAGCGAGAGCAACAATCTCAGGCTGGTCAGTTGGTTGGGGAGATTGAAGATCGAGGCGCGCGACTGGTTCTTGGCGGTCGTGGCCACATGCGGCCCCTTTTTTTCAGCGTTCGGCAATCAACGATGGCGTAGCATATTCCGCCTTATCGGCCGCGTCCAAGAGCAGCCGCTACTAAATCATACTCTCGGCTGGCAACCACCTCGCAGGGCACGATCTGCCCGGACCGCAGTTTTTTGCCCGTCACGTAGACCACCGAGTCGACATCCGGGGCATCGGCATAGCTGCGGCCGATCCAGGCGTCCTTGGCCTCGGGCAGCGGCGCATCCAGCAGCACGTCAAGCTGCCGGCCAATTTGTCGCTCATTCCACTGGAAGGCGATCTCCTGCTGCACGGCCATCAGCCGCTCGCGACGCTCGGCCTTGACCTCGTCGGGCAAGTGGCCATCCAGCCGTGCGGCCGGGGTATCCGGTTCCAGTGAATAGGTGAACACGCCCAGCCGCTCAAACCGCTGCTGGGCCACGAATTCGGCCAGTTCGTCGAACTGCTCGTCGGTTTCGCCGGGGAAGCCGGTAATGAACGTGGTCCGCAGTACGAGATTGCCAATGGCACTTCTCAGCTTGGCCAGCAGTTCCTCGGTTTCGGCCCGTTTCACGCGGCGCTGCATTCGCCGCAACATGCCGTCGTTGATGTGTTGCAGCGGCAGGTCGAGGTACGGCACGATTCGCCGGGCACTGGCCAGCACTTCGATCAGCTCGTCGCTGAAGTACATCGGATACAGGTACATGACGCGAATCCAGTCCAGGCCTTCCACCTGGTCCAGTTCGCGCAGCAATTCGGCCAGCCGCGGCCGGCCGTAAAGATCCATGCCGTAGTAGGTCGTGTCCTGGGCCACGATGTTCAGCTCGCGCACGCCGTCGGCCGCCAGCTCGCGAGCTTCGGCCAGGACTTCCTCGATCGGCTTGGTGGCATGCTTGCCGCGCATCTTGGGAATCGCGCAGAACGTGCAAAGGCGGTCGCAGCCTTCCGAAATCTTGAGGAACGCAAAATGCGGCGGCGTGATTCGCAACCGATTGCGGTCCGACAGCGGCCGCGTGGGGGCCGGCTGAAACACACTGCGCTGCTCGCTCAAGCCGCCCATTAGCCGATCGGCCACTTTCGTCACATGGTCGCGGCCAAACACGCCCACCAGTTGATCGATGTCGGGGCACTTTTCCAGCAGCGACTCTTTCTCGCGCTCAGCCAGGCAGCCGGAGACGATCACGCCCTTGATGGCCCCGCGGCGTTTGAGTTCGAGCATTTCGTGAATAGCCGCAAACGACTCGTCGCGTGCCCGTTCGATGAAGCCGCACGTATTGACGACGACAAAATCCGCCCCTTCCGGCTCGCTGACCAGCCGGTAGCCATCCAGTTGCAGCAGCCCCAGCATCCGCTCGCTATCTACCAGATTCTTGGGACAGCCAAGGCTGACGAAGGAGTAGGAGCCCTTGGGACCAGCAACGTCGGCAACGGCCGGCCTGGTCTCGGGCGTTGGATCACAGATGGGTAGCTGCAAATTTGTCATTCGTTTTTCGAGCTAATTGGTGCGTCGGTCTTCAAGAATGCGAACGTAGGAGTAGATGATTCTTCACCCTTGACGTTCGTTGTGCACTGTTGCTGGCACTAATGCTCAACCTCTAACTCTGGGGAATTGTGGAATCCACTTGCGAGATGCGTTCCATAAGCATTAGGGAAACGGTCTCAAAGCGGTCAACGAGATCAGGCGAGTCGCTCACAAACGTGAACAGGATCACGAAATTGCGGCCGACTCTCGCCATTTCTGGATGTCGGATGTCGAAGGTTTGACCACTCGCCATGTGGACACGAAACGGCCGAAACGGCTGAGCCCGCAGGTAGCTATTGAATTCTTGTGGCGCAATCATACAAGTTGGTCCAAGGATCTTGGCTGCAAACGCTTACTCCCGTGGGTTCATCATGTCATTGACTCTCTCACGTGCTCGACGCAGCCGCATCCAGCTGCGAAATTGAGTCGATAAGCAGTAGCGAATCGCTGTCCCAATCGTCATGCACGGCCGGATCGTCGGCGACCAACGAAAACACAACTAGGTCGGCTTTGCCCATGTGCACCATCTCAGGATGGCGAATGTCAAACGTGCGGCCGCTGGCCATATGAAGCCGAAATGGTCGAAATGGCTCGGCTCGCAAATAGCGCTTGATGTCTTGCGTGGTCATCATGCCAGTTTGCCCAATTTTACGCTCGACGCCCTAACCTGTCCTGCCGGCCATTGCGACGCCGCATCGTGCCGATCCATACTATTCCATTCGGCTTGATTAGACGAGGGCCGGAAGCAGCGTAAAGGGCTTGTACGGGCCGATTTTCGGTGTTTTTTACATGCAGCGTCGACCCATCGAGCCGCTAATCCTGCAACCGGCCGCCGCGGAGGGCGACGGCGAGCGTTTTTCCGCAAACCTGGCGGCCGCCAGGCCGGCTTTGGCCGCTGCACGAAATGAGTTGCTGGCCACTTGGCAAACGGTGCCTGGCCCGGGCCTGCTGGCTGCCCGGCGACTGCTGGACGAGTATCGCGCAGGCGGCGGCCGGATTGCCCGGCAAAGCCAGCTCGGGCAAGTCCTGGCCCGGGCTCGGCTCGTAGCCGATCAAGTCGACCGCGTCGTGGTGATCGCCGGCCGTGACGTGTGCCTGGCTGCCAAGGCCGTACTGGCAAGCTGCGCCCATCCTCACCACAACGAACTCTCGCGGGCCGAGCGCGGCGGGTATCCCCGGATTCATTTGGAGTCTGGGCCGGTCGACAACGACGCACTGGCCGGCCTGTTGGACCTACTGGCCCCGTCACGCGTCAGCACTGGTCTGGACAGCCGTTGGGCCTTGATTAGCCTCGACGACGGGACTATCGAAACGGCGGCCAAAACGCAGGTGCTCGCGCAGGCATTGGAGAATGTCCTCGCCGGTGATCGCGAGCGGCTGGAGCAACTCTTGGTGAAGCTTCCCGGTCCAGGCGGTTCAAGCCTCAGCGATCCCTTTACTCCCGGCGTGCTGATGCCGTCGGCGCTGGCAGGCTTGGACGTAGTCGGTCTGCTGTCCGGCGCGGCGGCCATGATCGAGCGCTTTATCAGTGACCCGCCGCAAAATTGCCCTGCGCTGCAATTAGCCGGGCTTTGCCACCTGGCCGGCCCAATAACCGAGGCATGCCAAATGACTGTTTGGTCGCAATCGCTCGAGTCGGTCGCCCACTGGCATGGCCGGCTGCGGGAGCAGACGCTTGGCGATCGTCCGGCGAGCTCGCGGGAAACGAGTTCGCAGGAAAATGGCTCTAAATCCGCGAGCGACTTGCACCACCATCGGCCGGCGGAAAAGATAGGTCCCAGACAACTGGTCCTGAATGTCGTCGCCGAGCGGCTGCGTCGCGATCGCCTGGAGATCGAAGGCAGGCCGCTCTCGGAGATGATGGACAGAGCACGGGCCGCAGCCCTGGCGGCCCAACAAGTTGCCGGCCAGCCGGTCGTCGAGTTGCGTTTGCCGCACATCGACGAATGTTCGATCGGACAGCTTTTGCAGCTCTTGCTGTTGACGGCGGCCGTCGAGGCCCGGCTGGCTTTAAATCAAAACCCAAAACTCACGCACGCCTAAAAAACCCGAACGGGAGTCCATCGATGGCCGTCGAACTCACCTGGCTTGGACATGCCACCTGGTCGCTCAACACGGGCGACGTCACGATTCTGGTCGACCCATTTCTCGACGATTCGCCGACCGCCCCGGTCAAAGCCGACCAGGTCGAGGCCGACTTCATTCTGATCTCGCACGGGCATGCCGATCATTGCTCCGACGCGGTGAAGATCGCCAAACGCACCGGCGCCCTGGTGATTTCGAACTTCGAAATCTGCCAATGGCTGGCCGCCCAGGGCGTGGAAAAGACGATGGCCCATAACCTCGGCGGCGGCTCGCAGCACGCGTGGGGTCACGTGCAATTGACGCTCGCGCATCACAGCTCGCAATTGCCCGACGGACAATACGGCGGCAACCCGAGCGGCTTTTTGCTGTCGCTGGCCGGCGGCGGCCCGAACCTCTATTTCGCCTGCGACACAGCCCTGTTTTACGACATGAAGCTGATCGGCACGGTCGGCATCGATCTGGCGATCCTGCCAATCGGCGACCTGTTCACGATGGGCCCGACCGACGCCTTGCAGGCGGTCAAGCTGCTGCAACCGAAGCGCGTTGTCCCGTCTCACTTTGGCACCTGGCCGCCCATCGAGCAGGATGCCAACGCCTGGGCCGAGTCCGTCAAAAAAGAAACTCGCGTCGAAGTCACGGTGCTCAAGCCCGGCGAGAAGCTCAGCGTCTGGGAAAATATCCCGCGCGCGAGCTAAGTGGCGACCCGCACCTGGATGTCGTCGCCGTCGACGCGAACTTCGAAGCGGTCGATTTTGATCTTGGGATTGTCGGCCCAGGCTCCGTCGCAGAGGCGGAAACGCCAGGCATGCCAGGGGCAGGTCACGATCCCGTCATGCACCTCGCCGGGACTAAGCGACGCCCCCATGTGCGGACAAATGTCGTCCAGCGCAAAGTACCGGCCGCCGTCGTTGAAGACGGCGACCAGCCGGTCGGCCACGACAAACGTCGCCCCGCGCCCCTCGGGAATCGCCCCTACCTTCGCCACGGTTGCAAAATCGTCCATCCGCGTGCGCCATGCGTGGTCGTAACTTTTTCCTGCAATCGTGCAATTCTAGTGTCCCGCGGCGTTTTGCTCATCCCCTGATCGAACAACAGTTGTGCATGGCGATTGCGGTCAGTCGTGCGTGACAAACCGCACCTTTGGGGGTAAAATGTTGCGTGCAGCGGCGTTTCCATTCGCGCGTGCTCGCGGACCGCGGATTCGGCCCTTGAAAGGGCCGGCTATGGTGGCTGTGCGCGCCGCACGCCTGAGATTGATCCCGCCCGGTTACCGTCTGCTTGTTCTCGCCCGCATCGACGGCCCCCCAACGCTGATGACCAAGCCGCTCCACCATACCGTTCGTCCGAGCCTCCCGCTGTTGGCAGCTGCGTGCCTGGCGGGACTGCTGGTGCCGGCTTTGGCACTGGCCGGCGCGGATCCCGCTGGCGAGCAGATCTATCGGCACGAGTGCGCCCGGTGTCATGGTGCCTCCGGCGAAGGCGTGCAGGACGAATATGGTAAACCGCTGGCCGGTGATAAATCGGTCAGCGAGCTGTCGGCACTGATCGCCAAGACCATGCCGGCCGACGAGCCGGGCAAGTGCGTCGGAACCGATGCCAACCAGGTAGCCCAATTCATCTACGACGCTTTCTATTCGCCCGTGGCACAAGAGCGCAACCGGCCGGCCCGGGTCGAACTTTCGCGGCTCACCGTGCGGCAATACCGGCAATCGATCGCCGATCTGATCGGCAGTTTTCGTTGGAACGGCAATTGGGGCGAGCAGCGTGGCTTGCAGGGCGAGTATTTCAGTTCGCGCAAGTTCCGCAAGGAAGACCGCGTCATCGACCGGCTCGACCCGGTCGTGGATTTCAACTTCGGCGCCACGAGCCCCCAGCCCGACAAAATCAAGCCGGAAGAATTCGCCATCCGGTGGCATGGCGGCCTACTGGCTCCGGAGACGGGCGATTACGAAATCATCCTCGTCTCGGAAAACGGGGCGCGGCTGTGGCTGAACGACAATGTGAAGCCATTGATCGATGCCTCGGTCAAGAGCGGCAGCGATACGGAGCATCGAGAAACGATCCGCCTGCTGGGCGGCCGCGTGTATCCGCTGCGGCTCGAGACTTCCAAATCGAAGGAGGCGAAGGAAAAATCGGCTTCGATCACGCTCAAGTGGCAATTGCCGCATCGAGCGGCCGAAGTCATTCCCGCCCGCAATCTTTCGCCGCAGAATTTTCCTCAAGTCTGCGTGGCGAGCGCGGCCTTTCCGCCCGACGACCGCAGCCTGGGCTACGAGCGCGGCGCGTCGATTTCGGAAGCCTGGCAGCAGGCCACGACCGACGCCGCATTGGAAGTTTCGGAATATGCCGTCGCCCACTTGGACGAACTGGCCGGCGTGCGCGGCACTCCGCCCGATCGTGACAAGCGGTTGCGGGAGTTCGCGCGCCGCTGGGTCACGAGGGCCTTCCGCCGGCCGCTGGACGCCGAGCAGCAGCGCCGGTTCGTCGATCGGCCGTTCGAACAAGCTGCCGACGGCGAGTTGGCCGTCAAGCGCGTCGTGCTGCTGTCGCTGTTGTCGCCGCGGTTTTTGTATCCAGGCGCCGGTCGCGAGCAGCCAGACGCGTACGACGTGGCCACGCGGCTGGCACTGGGCATGTGGGACTCGCTGCCAGACGAGCAGTTGTTGCAGGCCGCCGCGTCGAATCGGCTGTCCAAGGACTGGCAGGTGCGGCAGCAAGCCGAGCGGATGGCCAATGATTTGCGTGCCCGTTCAAAGCTGAACGAATTCTTCCTGGGCTGGCTCAACGTCGATCGCTTTGCGGATCTCGCCAAGGATTCAAAACGATTTCCGGAGTTCGACGAGCAGGTGGTCAGCGATCTGCGCACGGCGCTCGATCTGTTCCTGGAAGAAATCGTGTGGAGCCCGAACGCGGATTTTCGTCAATTGCTGCTGGCTGACTGGCTGTATCTCAACGGCCGGCTGGGCCGCGTGTATGGAGCGAAGCTGCCGGCCGATGCCCCGTTTCAGAAAGTGTCGCTCCAGCCCGGTGAGCGGGCCGGCGTGTTGACGCATCCGTATTTGATGGCGGGCCTGGCCTACACGGCCACTAGCTCGCCGATCCATCGCGGCGTGTTCGTGGCCCGCAGCGTGTTGGGCCGCGCCTTGCGTCCACCGCCGGAGGCCGTGGCCCCGCTGCCACCGCATTTGCACGCGAACCTCACGACGCGCGAGCGCGTGGCCTTGCAGACTGGGCATCAAGCCTGCCAATCGTGCCATCGGATGATTAATCCGCTGGGCTTTGCCTTCGAAAACTTCGACGCCGTCGGGCGTTTTCGCGAACGTGAACAAGGCAAGCCGATCGATTCGCGCGGCGTGTACCAGACCCGAGCCGGAGAGCGCGTCGAATTCGACGACGTGCGCGGCCTGGCCACGTTCCTGGCTGATAATGACGAAACCCACGCCGCGTTTGTCGAGCAACTGTTTCATTACACGATCAAGCAGCCGATCCTAGCCTATGGCGGCCGGCAATTGACCGAGCTGGAAGCATCGTTTTCCAAAAACGACTACAATATGCGTAAGCTCCTGGTCGACATCGTCATGATTTCGGCCTGGCAGCCCCCTGCACCCAGCACCGCCGCAACCAACAAAAAGGCCACCACCGGCAAACGCTGAAGCCGGGCCGGCATGCCCACGCGGCGTGGGCACGGCACCCAATATCCGTCATTCATCATTCCGCATTCATCCTTCATCACTCTCCCCAGGTTCCTCCCGTGCAGCATTCGACGAGCCGGCGTGACTTCCTTCGCAAGCTGGGACTGAGCACTGCGGCGCTGCCGTTTGTGCTGAATCTGCCGAGCCTGGGATTCGCCAATCAGCAGCGGCGCAAGCAGCGGCTGGTGGTGATGTTCAGCCCCAATGGCGTCGTGCCCACGACCTTCTGGCCCGACGAGCAAGGCGACAAGTTCACGCTCAAGCCCAGCCTGGCCCCGCTCAAGCCGTTTCAGGACCGGACGTTGATCCTCAATGGCGTGTGCGACAAGGTCCACGGCGACGGCGACAACCACATGCGCGGCATCGGCTGCCTGCTGACGGGCATCGAGCTGTTTCCCGGCAATATCCAGGGCGGTTCGCACACGCCGGCCGGCTGGTCGAGCGGCATTTCGATGGACCAGGAAATCAAGAATTTCCTGCAACGCGATGCCCAGACGCGCACGCGTTTCGGGTCGCTCGAGTTTGGCGTGATGGTGCCCGAGCGGGCCGACACCTGGACGCGCATGGTCTATGCCGGCGCCAACAAGCCGATCGCGCCGATTGACGATCCCTACCAGATGTTCGGCAAGCTGTATGGTCGGTTGAAGGACCAGAAAACCCTCAAGAGCGTGCTCGACGAGATTCAGGACGATCTGAAAAAAGTCGGCTCGGTCGTGAGCAAGGAAGATCGCCGGCTGCTGGATGAGCACGCCAGCTACGTGCGGCAGATGGAGCAAGAACTGGCCGAAAGCAGCGTAAAGTCCGGCAGCAAGGCCGAAGTCGGTCATGCGGTGCCCGACCTGCCGCCTGCCATCAAGCACGAAAACGACAATATCCCGCGCACGAGCAAGGCACAGATCGACCTGATGGTCGGCAGCTTCGCGGCCGATTTCGCCCGTGTAGCCACGCTGCAAATCACGAATTCAGTCGGACAACCCAAGATGCGCTGGCTGGGAATCGAGGAAGCCCATCACGAACTGTCGCACGAGCCCGACAGCAACAAGAAGGCCCAGGACAAGCTGACCCGGATCAATACGTGGTACTGCGAGCAACTGGCCTATCTGGCAAAACGGCTGGCCGAAACGCCCGAGCCGGGCGGCGGCGGCAGCCTGCTCGACAACACGCTAATCGTCTGGACCAACGAGCTGGGCAAAGGCAACTCGCACACGCTGGATAACATCCCGTTCGTGCTGGTCGGCGGCGGGCTCAATTTCCGCATGGGCCGCTCGA
Organism: Pirellulales bacterium; assembly: GCA_036268995.1. Taxonomy (GTDB): domain Bacteria; phylum Planctomycetota; class Planctomycetia; order Pirellulales; family PNKZ01; genus DATATB01. The sequence goes on from DATATB010000182.1 coordinate 22,045, forward strand.
TCAAGTATCCCAAGCTGCCGCACAACCGGCTGTTGCTCTCGCTCGCGCATGGCATGGGCCACGCAATCCCGCGCTTCGGCAAGCCCGAGTATTGCAGCGACGGTCCCCTGCCGCAGCTGACGTAGCGCTGCACCGCAGCGCTCTAAAGCCGCGACCGCTGGTCGCGGGGGGTGTGCGCTGCGGGCATACGTAAATGCGCGCGACCAGCGGTCGCGGCTTTATGGCGGCGCTCTATCCCGCCGCGATTTCGGCCATGGCCTCTTCGGGGATATTAAAATTCGCGGCGACACGCTGCACGTCGTCGTGATCGTCGAGCTTTTCCATCAGCTTGAGCACTTTGCGGCCGGTTTCGACGTCCAGGTCGACCGTGTTCTTGGGCACACGCGTGATTTCGGCCAGGTCGGGCGTGATGTTCTTGCTGGCCAGCACGTCCGACACGCTCTGAAAAACGGTCGGATCGCAGGTCACTTCAAAGGTATCGCCCGAGCGCTTGACGTCGTCGGCCCCGGCCTCCAGGGCCAGCTCCATCAGGGCGTCTTCGTCGACCTGGCCGCGAGGTATCTCGAACACGCCCTTGCGATCGAACATCCAGGCCACGCAGCCGCTTTCGCCCAAGCGGCCATCGGCCAGCTCGAACGTCTTGCGGATTTCGCCGGCCGTGCGATTGCGGTTGTCGGTCAGGATCTCGCACAGCACGGCCACGCCGCCGGGACCATAGCCTTCGTACAAAATCTCTTCCAGGTTGCCGCCTTCCAGTTCACCGGTCCCCCTCTTAATGGCCCGGCTGATGTTCTCCTTGGGCATGCTTACGGCGCGGGCCGCGTCGACGGCGTAGCGCAGTTTGAGGTTCATGTCGGGATCGCCGCCGCCGATACGGGCCGCCACGATGATCGCCTTCGAGAGCTTGCTCCAAAGCTTGCCGCGTTTGTTGTCAACCAGCGACTTCTTGCGGGAGATATTAGCCCAATGCGAATGGCCTGCCATCAGCGAGATCTCTTTTGAGAAGGAACGCGGAAGTAGGAACGACGAATGCTGAATGATGCGGAAGGATTTCGTCGCCTTCCATTCATCATTCATTATTCATAGTTCATCATTTCTTTGCGTGTTGGCGCAACTTGGCCTCGATCGCCTCGGCCTTCGATAGCTCGCCTTGTTTCTTGAGCGCCTGAGCTGCGCGCGTCCAGGTGTCGCGGGCGTCGGCCAGGCGATGGGCGCCGAAATACGCGTCGCCCAGGTGGTCAAGCACCACGCCGTCGACATTGGGCTCGGCGGCCGCGAGCTTCAACTCAACGACCGCCTCGTCGAAGCGTCCCAGCTTGTAATAGACCCAGCCCAGGCTGTCGCGATAGGCGAAATTCTTGGGTTCGGCCGCCACGGCCTGGCGAATCATCTTGAGCGCCCGATCCAGATTTTTGCCCTGGTCGGCCCACAGATAGCCCAAGTCGTTCAGGGCCCCGACGTCGTCGGGATATTCGTCCAGCACCTGCGACAGCCACTCTTCGCCTTGCGAAATCCGGTGCAGCGTGACGCTGATGGACGAAAGAATTAGCCGGGCTTCCTTGAGCTGCTGGCGCACGTCTTCGTCCTTGAACTCGGAATCAAACTTGGCGATGAACTCGCGGTAGGCCTGGGCGGCCTCGTCGTAGCGCTTGGCATGAAACAGGATCCAGGCCACGCGGCCGAGGATGCGCGGCGACTGGTCGGCAATCTTGGCGGCCGTGCGCCCGACCCGCAGAGCTTCGTCCGTGCGGCCGCACATTTCCAGCGACACGGCCAGGTAGATCTGAAAACGCGGATCGTCCGACGGCGTCAACCGTTCATCCACGCCGCGGCGAAACACCTTGACGGCCCGCTCCGACTCGCCGGACGCCAGCAGCCCCGTGCCCCAGACGAGCAGCAACTCGGGCGCGGCGCGATAGCGGGCGCGGATGGCCGCATCGTAGAACTCGCCGGCCAGGTCGTAGCGCTTGGCGTCCATGGCCAGCGTGGCAATGGCCAGATCGCAGCCAAAGCCTTCGTCGTCGCGCGTGTGGCCTTTGACCCTGGCCAGCGGTGCGAGCTGATCCATGAGCGGCGCGTCGGCGGCAATGGCCTGAACTTCGGGGTCGACCGTATCCAGCGTGCCCGCCTTGGCCGCCAGTTGGCTGAGCAGATCGAGCAACTGCGGCACTTGGCGCGTGTGATGATACACGTCGATCAGGCCGCGATAGGCCGCGATCTTGGGCGAGCGCTTCAAGAGATCCTGGTACAGCGGCTCGGCCTTGGCGAACTGGTCAGTCGCGCGGTATTGCAGGGCCAGAAAATAAGCCAGCGGCACGTTCTGCGAATCGGCCGCGTGCAGCCGCTCGAGCCGGCCGGTCAGTTCCTGCTTGCGGCCGGCGGCATCCAGCACGCCCGCCAGCAGTTGATACGGCGACACGTCTTCGCTGGTCTCTTTGCTATCGAAGTACGTTTGCAACTGTTCCAGGGCCTGGTCATAGTGCTTTTGCTTGGCAAAGACTTGTGCCCGATTGAAGGCGAAGCCGGCCTTGTCCGGCGCCACTTGCTGCGACCGTTCAAAGGCCTTGAGCGCCTCGTGAGGCCGGTCGGCACTTAAAAAGGCCTCGCCCATCAATTCGTAGTTGCGGCCTTCGCTCCCCACGATCGACTTGAGCTGCGACGTCGTATGGCCGCCATGGGCCGGGTCCTCCACGATGCGCATGACTTCGGCAAAGGCCTCGGCCGCCAGATCGTTGTGACCGGTCACATACGCCAGCCGGCCAATCTGCATGGTCATCGTCAAGTATTCGACCGAATTCTTCTCGGTCTTTTCGCGCCCGCGCTGATAGAGCCGCAGCGCGTTTTCGAAATCGTTCTGCTCCATCAACTGCCGGGTCAACTCTTCCAGCAGGTGCAGATCGCCGGGATCGAGTTCGACGGCCACCAGCGCGTAGCGCATGTACTCGGCCTTGCGGTTGAGGCCGCGAGCCACTTCGATCACTTGCTTCAAGATCGGCAGCGAGCGCGGATCGTGCTGCAATGCCCGCTGGTACAGACGCAGGGCCGCTCCAAAGTTCCCGCGCTGCTCTTCGGTGCGGCCGGCGGAAAACAGGCTGAGCGATTCGATCAGGCTCCGGTCGGCTTCCGTCTTCGGCCGCAGCGGCACAAACGGTTCCGGCGGGTCATCGTCCAAATCGTACGACTGCCGCGGGACCGGTTCGGCCTTGGCCGGCGTGCCCCCCCCACAAAGGGCCATCAGCACCAGGCATAGGCTCAGGCAGTCGATGCGCACCACAACACCTCCGTCCGCAGAAAATCACCGCTAAAGGCACTGAACCACAAAGCCACAACTCCGCGGCCGGCCACGACTTCGTTCGCACCAGCAACCTCGGAAAAGCAGCCGGATTCGCCGCGACTGCTCACCGCTGCATTCTATCATTCCAGCCCAATTGCTGCCACTTCGGCCTCGCGCTCACGCGATGCCGCCGCCGAGATTGGACCTGTCGTGTTCGCAGCCAATTGCATGGTGACGACGTGGGCAGTACGTATAGGGTTCTCAACGCATGCCCGCCGCCACCGTGATCCCGCAGGAGGCCGCCCCGTGAAACCGCTTCGCTCTCGCACCATCGTTCGCCTGTCGGTTTTAGCGCTCGCGCTGTGTTGTGGCGCGCCGCTGGTGGCGGCCGATCCCGATCGGCCCAGGATTGTGGACAAGCCGGGCCAAGAGCCCGCGCATCCCAATGTCGTGCTGATCCTGCTCGATGATCTCGGCTGGGCCGACTTGGGCTGCTACGGCAGCAAGTTTCATCGCACGCCCAACGTCGATCGGCTGGCGAGCCAGGGCATGCGTTTCACTGACGCGTATGCCGCTTGCCCGGTCTGCTCGCCCAGCCGCGCGGCAATCATGACGGGCCTCTATCCAGCCCGGCTGCATATCACGACCTTCCTTCCCGGCCGGCCGGATATGTCGTCGCAAAAACTGCTGCACCCGGTCATCAGCCAGGAGCTCGCGCGGGAGAAACTGACGATCGCCGAAGTCATGCAATCGGCCGGTTATCGAACGGCCTGCATCGGCAAGTGGCATCTGGGCGATCACCCAGGGCCGGACCGCGTGATGCCAGGCGATCAGGGCTTCGACGTGGTCGTGAATCAGAACGCCAACGGCCGCATCGCCGGCCCGCGTGCAAAGTCCGACAAAACCAAACCGCTGGGGCGTGAGTTCGTCAGCGAATTGCTGACCGACGAAGCAATCAAGTTCGTCGATGACAATCGCCAGCGGCCGTTCTTCCTGTATCTGCCGCACGTGGCCGTACACATTCCGCTGGCTGCCAAGCCCGAGCTTCAGGCGAAGTACGAGCGCGGGCCGTGGCCGCCGCCGGGCCAGCAGCGCAATCCGCTGTATGCCGCCACGATCGAAGACCTGGACGCCAACATCGGCCGGCTGCTCGCGCGGTTGAAGGAATTAGAGCTGGAGAAGAACACGATCGTGATCTTCACCTCCGACAACGGCGGCTTGTCCGTGGAGGAAGGCCCCAACACGCCGGCAACTTCCAATGCACCGCTGCGAGCCGGCAAAGGCTGGCTGTACGAAGGTGGCATTCGCGTGCCGCTGATTGTCCGCTGGTCGGGACACGTGCCCGAGGGCTCGACGTGCTCGACGCCCGTTTGCGGAGTGGATTTGTTTACGACCCTCCTTGATGTTTGCAACCTGGGCGTCAGTGTTCCCAGCGACGGCGTCGACCTGCGGCCGCTATTGGAAGAGCACGGCACGATCCACCGCGATGCGCTCTATTGGCACATCCCGCACTACACCAACCAAGGCGGCAAGCCGGGCGGAGCCGTGCGCGAAGGTGATTACAAGTTGATCGAATACTACGAAAACGGCCGCCGCGAGCTGTACAACCTCGCCAGCGATCCGCGCGAAACGCACAACCTGGCCGAGCAGATGCCGGACCGCGTGAGCGCGATGGCCGCGAAGCTGGCCGCGTGGCGAAAGTCGGTTGGGGCGCAAATGAACTCGCCGAATCCCGATTATCTGCCGAATCCCCAGTCGGCGGCCGGCGTCATCACGCTGCCGGCCTTCGCGGCCGAGGTGCATGGCACCATGCTGCGCTACGAGCCCGAACTGCACAAAAGCACGTTGGGATTTTGGACCCGGGCCGAAGATTGGGCCAGTTGGCAGTTCACCGCCAACAAGCCCGGCAAGTTCGAAGTCGTGGCGCTCGTCGGCTGCGGCACGGGCAGCGGCGGCAGCGAAGTGGAATTTGAAGTGGCCGGGCAAAAGCTGCACCTGACCGTGCCCGAGACCGGCGGCTTCCAGAACTTCAAGAACCAAAAGTTGGGCCAGGTGCGATTGGACAAAGCCGGCCGCTACACCTTGTCGGTCAAAGCCCTCAGCAAGCCGCACAAGGCCGTAATGGACTTGCGGCAGGTGGTACTCGAGCCGGTGGCTGAATGAGGCACCCGACACTCGGACACTGACATTATCCTGCCGTGCCGTAAACCAGCTTGCCGCTCAAGATCGTGCCGAGCACGTCGAGCTTGGGCGGCCCGCTTTCGGCCAGACGAAAGAGTACGAGATCGGCGGCATCGCCCGGCCGCAACCCGCCGCAGGGCACGCCCATGAGCCGGGCGGGATTCACGGTAGCCATCTCGACTGCCGTGACCAGATTGACGCCGGCAAAGGCCATCACGTTGGCCACGCCCACGCCGATGGGTAGCGCCGCTCCGGCCAGCAACTGATCTTGTCCGGCGATCACCAGCCGCCCGTCGGGCAGAATTTCCAGCTCGCAACCGCTGCTGGTGTAGCGCCCCGCCGGCAGCCCGGCCAGGCCTGACACGTCGCTCACCAGGATCACGCGTTGCGGCGTTTTGGCGCGCACCATGACCTTGACCACTTCCGGCGGCAGATGATGGCCGTCGACGATCAAGCTGGCCACCAGCCGATCTTCGGCCATTTGGTCCCAGAGATAGTTGGGATGCCGACGCAGCATGCGATGCGCGCCGTTGCCCAAGTGCGTGCTGAGCTGCGCGCCGGCGTCGACCGCGGCCCGGATCTGGCTGCTGTTGGCGCCGGTGTGGCCGATGGCCACGATGATGCCGCTGGTGGTGGCCCGGGCAATGAACTCGGGCGCTTCGTCGAACTCGGCCGACATGGTCAGAATGCGGATTCGCCCGCCCGCCTCGCCTTGCAAGCGGCAGAACTCGTCCCAGTTCGGCGTGCGGCAATGCTCGAGGGGATGGGCGCCCCGGGCGCCGTCGTCTTTGCAAAAGTACGGCCCTTCCAGATGAATGCCCAGCACGGCATGGGCGACGTCCTCCGACGACTGGCAACTGGCGGCGATCGCGCGCACGCCGTGCCCGAGCACGTCCAGGCTTTGCGTGGTGAGCGTGGGGCAAATCGCCGTGACACCAAAGGCAAAGTGGGCCCGCACGATCTGGGCGACCTTGTCGGGCGTCAGCGCCGGGGAGCTGAACTCCTGGCCCAGGTAGCCGTTGACCTGGAGATCGAAAAAGCCCGGCGCAACCCAGGGTGCGTGAGCATGGTCATCGCCGCTGGTGGCCGGCCGAACGCGCGCGATGCGCTCGTCGGACGTCGAGATCTCGACCAATTCACGATTGTCGTAGCGGCGGGCGACAAATTGCATGGCAAGCGGCTGCTCCGTAGGGTGTCGGCATGATTGCGCCCATCGTAAACGATGCTCGCGCAATATTCACCCCTCGCAGCCGCAACGCCATCCGGGCGTTTACCAGACGACCATCCGCGGCCGAGCGGTTTGATAGACGGGGGTTCCCGAGCCGGACCAGTACATTGGGTTGGTGCTGTTGCCCACCCAGGTCGGCGAATAGGTGCCTTGCAGCGGCGTGACGCTGGCCATCGGCCGCGAGTTGGACATGCCGAACCATTGCTGCGAGGCCAGCCGGCGCTGCCGCTGGGCCTGGTCGAACTCGGCCTTCTGCCGCACGGCGACGTGCGGATCGGCATGCTGCCGCATGGCCTGTTCGTAGTACCACATGTCGGGCGTGGGCGCCAATTGCCCCTGGCTCAACGAGATCGAATGGTCCGGCGTCGTGCGCTTCGGCGCCGGCTGATCGCCGCGCGCCTCGATCGAAAACAGCACCGCCAACGAAGCGACCAGGCACAGCCGTTTCATAGTCCACGCCTTTCGAGATTAAGAAGCCGCGCGTTTTCCACGGCTCCGCTCTTTGCGTCAATCGCCTATCAATCGATTTCGAGCGCCGACGGCCTGGGAGTTTAAGGAGATTGCAGAATCGCGCGGAAGGGCGGACTGCTAGCGACTATTGCAATGCCAGCACCTGGTCGGCAAAACCCATCGACACAGACAGCAGCAAATGCCCGGGGCATCACGACATCCTCGAAACTACTGCGGGCCGTGCTTGAAAAACAGGATTCCGAGCGGAGGCAGCACAAGATTGAGCGACCAGGGGCGGCTGAAGCATTCGATCGGCGCGGCTTCCGCCGAGCCTTGATTGCCGTAGCCGGCGCCGCCGTAAATGTCGGCGTCGCTGTTGAGCAGCTCGACCCAGCGCCCGCCCTCGGGCACGCCGACCAGGTAGTTCAGCCGCGGCACCGGCGTGAAATTGCAGATGACCAGCACCCAATCCTTGCCGCGTCCGCGCCGCAAGAAGCTGATCACGCTTTGTTCCACGTCGCAGCAGTCGACCCACTCGAAGCCCCGCGCGTCGCAGTCATATTCGTATAGCGCCGGCTCGTGGCAATAGACTCGGTTCAGATCGGCCACCCAGCGCTGCACGCCGGCAGGCCCGGGTTCGCCGGCCAGTTGCCAATCGAGCCCAGCGTCGTGGTTCCATTCGCGCTGCTCGGCCAGCTCGCCTCCCATGAACAGCAGCTTCTTACCTGGCTGGGCATATTGATAACCGAACAACAGACGCAGGTTGGCCCGCTTGCGCCAGGCGTCGCCGGGCATCTTGTTCAGCAGCGAGCCTTTGCCATGCACGACTTCGTCATGTGACAGCGGAAGCTGAAAGCTTTCGGCAAAGGCATAGAGCTGCCGGAAGGTGAGCTGCGAATGGTGGAATTTGCGGATCACCGGGTCGCGGGCCAGATACGCCAGCGTGTCGTGCATCCAGCCCATGTCCCATTTCAGCCCGAAGCCCAGCCCGCCGACATACGTAGGCCGCGAGACCATCGGCCAGGCAGTGGACTCCTCGGCGATGGTTTGCACGTCGGGAAACAAGCGGTAGACCGTTTCGTTGAGTTTGCGCAGCAGCGAAATGGCTCCCAGGTTCTCGCGTCCGCCGAAGGCATTGGGAATCCACTCGCCTTCTTTGCGCGAATAGTCCAGATACAGCATCGAGGCCACAGCGTCGACGCGCAGGGCGTCGGCATGGTAGCGGTCGAGCCAGAAGACGGCACTGCTAAGCAGGAAGCTGCGGACTTCGTTGCGCTCGTAGTTGAAGACTGAGCTTTTCCAATCGGGATGAAAGCCCTGGCGCGGATCGGCGTGCTCGTAGAGATGCGTGCCGTCGAAATAGTTCAGCCCGTGGGCGTCGGTGGGAAAATGCGAGGGCACCCAGTCGAGAATCACGCCGATATTCTGCTGGTGCAGATAATCGATCAGGTACATCAGGTCCTGCGGCGTCCCGTAACGCGCGGTGGGGGCGAAATAGCCGGTCGACTGATAGCCCCACGAGCCGTAGAACGGGTGCTCCATCAGCGGCAGAAATTCGACGTGCGTAAAACCCATCTGCCGCACGTACTCGGCCAGCGGCTCGGCGATCTCGCGATAGCCCAGCCACGTGCCATCCGGTTTGCGACGCCAGGAGCCCAGGTGTACTTCATACACGGCCAGCGGAGCGTCGATGGCAATGCGCGCTTTGCGCGCGGCCAGCCACCCGTCGTCGTGCCAGGTGTAATCCAGCGGCCAGACGACCGAAGCCGTCTGGGGCGGCACTTCGTTGAAGAAGGCCAGCGGATCGGTCTTGTCGACGGCGTAGAACGTGGCGGCCGATTCGATGTGATATTTGTAAAGCGTGCCGGGCGCAACGTGCTCGACGAAGCCCGCCCAAATACCCGACCCGCGCTGCGGCGTCAGCGAGTGGCTGCCCGAGGCATTGCCGTATAGATCCACTCGCACGCTACGGGCATTAGGTGCCCAGACGGCAAAGTACGTTCCCGCCACGCCGCCCAGTGTGCCGGGGTGGGCCCCCAGCTTTTCGTACAGCCGGACGTGCGTGCCTTCGTTGAACCAGTACAGGTCGTCGGCGGTGAGCAGCGTGCCGGGCAATACGGCGCCCGCCGTCGTGGAGACGTGGGGCGTGGGCTGAGTGAGGAGCGACATGCTGCTGGCTTAATCCGCGTTAGGGGTCTGACCGTCGGCCGATTGCTCGCAATGCGTGTATTCCAATAGATTAATCACGCCGCGGAGCGGAACCTCCACCCATTTCGGCCGATTGTTGAGTTCGTAGGCCAGCTCGTAGATCGCCTTTTCGAGCAAAAACCCGTGCAACAGGGCCTGCAGTTGGTCGGAAGCCCGGGGCAAAAACGACTGCCCGTCGGCCACGGCCAGGTAGCTCTTGAGGAACGTAGCGCTGGCCCACGCGTACCAGGCGTAGGCGTACCGTTTCAGCACGGCCGCATCGTCCGGGCTGACCACCGCGTTTTCCAAGTGCCGGAACAGTGCGCTGCTGGCCGCGTAATGGAACGAACGGATCATGCCGGCCACGTCCTGCAGCGGCGACCGCTTGATACGCCGCTCGCCGAGCGGCCGGGCCGGCTCCCCCTCGAAGTCGATGATCACGAAGTCCTTGCCCGTGTACAGCACCTGGCCCAGATGGTAGTCGCCATGGATGCGGATGCGCGTGGCCGCGATCTTGTGCTCCAGCACGGCCCGCAGGCATTGCAACACGCCCTTCTCATGCTCCAGCACGGTCATCGCCTTCTGCTGGGCCGACTCCGCCAGTTCGGGTGCGCGGCTGCGGAGCAATTGAAAAGTCTTGCCCGCCAGGCGGCGCATGGATTGGTACATCGAGCGCTGATAAAGCTGGCTGAAAGGCTCGGGCGCAAACGCGGGATCTTCCGCGTGGGATGCCAGTGCGATGTGCAGTTCGGCCGTGCGGCGTCCCAGCAGCGCGGCACTCGGCCAGAATTCGTGGGCCAGGGTTTCGATGCTCGCGGGAACCGAGCCGCCGGCCAGCTTCAGCAGCGAATCGTTCACGCCGACCTCGGTTGCCTGGCGCTGCTCGGGCGGCTGAGCCAGCGAATGCTCGAAGTACCGGCCCAGCATGTCGCGCGTGTAGTCCCAGGCCGTGCCTTCGTTGGCGACAAAGCCTTGCAGAATGCCCAGCGTCAGCGGTTCCTGCCGATCGCGGCGATACTCCAAAGCGCCGGCCACGGGCGGCACGTGGCGGAATTGGGTCTTTTCGGTGAGAAAGCGGCCGATCTCCAGATCGGGATTGATGCCGGCTTCGACGCGCCGAAACAGCTTGAGCACCAACCGATCACCGTAGGACACCGAACTGTTGCTCTGTTCCTTGCCCATCACCGCGGCCGGCAGCGGCTGGCTGCGATCGCCCCGCAACCGCTTGAGCGCGGGCGTAGACCAGGCCAGTAGCTCGCCCACTTCGCCGCGCGCCCGCCGCCGGCGGGCAATGGCATCCAGCAGCGATTGATCGAAGTCCAGATCGGTCATCGCGTCAAAGACCACGGCTTCACCGTGCTGGTCAGGATACGTGATGCGGGCGATCACGGATTGCGGCGCATCCTTGAGCATCTCGCCGGCGCGCTGGCCCTCGGCCATGCCCAGCGCCAGGACATAGGTATCGGCCTCGCCTTCGATGTATTCCACTTGGACGAGCACGAGGTGGGCCCGCGAGGTTTCGCCCGCATTGCCGAAAGGGACAACGTCGAGGATCTCGGTCGCCTGGATCGTGCGTGCCTTGCCGCCGAACCAGCGGCGCGTGGCCAACGAGCCGCGCAGCAGCCTTTCCAGCTCGAAGCGGGCCCGGCCTTCGAAGACCTCGTCGAACTGCTCGGGGCCGGAGATCTGAATCGCCGGCCGGCCGGAAGCGCCGTGGACGTCGGCGGCCGTTTCGGTTTTGGGCGGCCGCAGCGCAAACCAATAGAAAGCATGCGGCCCCGGCGTGAGCATGTAGGGCACCTTGCCGATCTTGGCGAACTTGGTCTGCCCGAACAGCTCGACGGGAGTCCAGCCTTCGTAACGCGAAAGATCCAGCTCGGCGTACTGCGCGTAGCGAGAAAGGTTGGCCACGACCAGCACCTGTTCGTCTTCGATGGCGCGGATAAAAGCCAGGATCTTCGGATTGTTCGGTGTCAGCATTTCCAGGCTGCCGCGGCTGAACGACTGGTGCAGTTGCCGCTGAGCGATCAGCCGCCGCATCCACCACAGCAGCGACTGCGGATTGTTGTGCTGTGTCTCGACGTTGACCGATTCGTAGTGATATTCGAAGTCGATGATCGGCGGCAGGTAAAGCTGCTGGGGATTGGCGCGCGAGAAGCCGCCGTTGCGGTCGGCACACCATTGCATGGGCGTCCGCACGCCGTCGCGATCGCCCAGGTAGATGTTGTCGCCCATGCCGATTTCGTCGCCGTAATAAATCACCGGCGCGCCGGGCAGCGACAATAGTAGGCCGTTCATCAGCTCGATCTTGCGGCGATTGTTGCCCAGCAGCGGCGCCAGCCGGCGGCGGATGCCCAGGTTGATGCGCGCCCGGCGATCGGCGGCGTACACGCGGTACATGTAGTCCCGCTCTTCGTCGGTGACCATTTCCAGCGTCAGCTCGTCGTGATTGCGCAGGAACAACACCCATTGGCAACTGGAGCCAATGGCCGGCGTTTGCTGCAAGATGTCGACGACCGGAAAGCGATCCTCCATCTGCAAGGACATGAACAGCCGCGGCATGAGCGGGAAATGAAACGCCGTGTGGCATTCGTCTTCGTTGCCGAAATAAGCGATGGCGTCGTCGGGCCACTGGTTGGCTTCGGCCAGCAGCATGCGATTGGGAAAGTTCTCGTCCACGTGGCGCCGCAACTTTTTGAGAAACTCGTGCGTCTCGGGCAGGTTCTCGCACGTCGTGCCTTCGCGCTCGTACAAGTACGGCACGGCGTCCAACCGCACGCCGTCGACGCCCATCTTCAGCCAGTGATCGATCACGTGCAGCAGCGCCTCGTGCACTTCGGGGTTATCGAAGTTCAAGTCGGGCTGATGCGAATAGAACCGGTGCCAGTAATACGCCTTGGCCACCGGATCCCAGGCCCAATTGCTGGTTTCGAAGTCTTTGAAGATGATCCGCGCATCGCGGTATTTGTTCGGCGTGTCGCTCCAGACATAAAAATCGCGGGCACGCGTGCCGGGTTTGGCCGTGCGCGACCGCTTGAACCAGGGATGCTGGTCGGACGTGTGATTGAGCACGAGCTCGGTGATAACGCGCAGGCCGCGGTCGTGGGCTTCGCGCAGGAAATTGCGGAAGTCGGCCATCGTGCCATAGCTGGGGTTCACATTCATGTAGTCGGCGATGTCGTAGCCGTCGTCTTTCAGCGGCGAAGGATAAAACGGCAGCAGCCAGACCGTCGTGATGCCAAGATCTTGCAAGTAGCTCAGGTTCTGCGTCAGCCCGCGGAAATCGCCGATGCCGTCGCCGTTGGAATCGCGGAAGGCGCGGACGTGTACCTGGTAAATGATCGCGTCCTTGTACCAGGTCGCGTCGGTGGTCGAAGGTTCCATCGCCGGCTGCTCCATCGTGGCCATGCCTGTGCTCCTTACAAGAAATATTCGAACTGGTGCTCGCTTCGCAGCCAGCGGCGCAGCTTAAAAACATGCGCGGGAATCACGTGCGGATCGAGCTGCACGTAGTTGCGCGGCCCCTGCCAGATGAAGCGGGCATCGCTGAGCAAATCGTGCACCTGGTACGATCGCGGCCCGCCCACGCCCAACTCTTCGACCGGAATGTCGACCCAGCCGGAGTGTACGTGATGCGGGTCGAGGTTCACCACGACCAGGATCACGTTGCTTAAATCCGGGGTGCTCTTGCTGTAGCAGATCAACTGGTCGTTATCGACGGCGTGGAACTTGAGGCCGGCGTTGGTCTGCAACGCCGGGTTGTCGCGGCGAATGTGGTTGACGCGCGCGATCAGGTGCCGCAGGCTGCGCGGATCGTCGAGGTTCCAGTGCCGGATCTGGTACTTTTCCGAATCAAGATATTCTTCGCTGCCCGGCTCCTTGGCGCGGTTATCGCACAACTCGAAAGCAGGCCCGTAAATGCCGTAACTGGCACACAGCGTCGCGGCCAGCACCAGCCGAGCCATGCACGCCGGCCGGCCGCCCACCTGCAAATATTCGGTGAGGATGTCGGGAGTATTGGGCCAGGCGTTAGGCCGAAAATACTCGGCCAGCTCGGTCTGCGTAAGCTCGCGCAGGTACTCGGTCAACTCCGACTTCGAATTCCGCCAGGCAAAATACGTGTACGACTGCGTGAAGCCAAGCTGCGCCAGATGCTGCATCACGCGCGGCCGCGTAAACGCCTCGGCCAGGAAGATCACTTCCGGGTTGCGCTGCTTGACGTCCTCGATCAGCCACTGCCAGAAGCCGAATGGCTTGGTGTGCGGGTTGTCGACGCGAAAGATCTTCACCCCTTGTTCGATCCAGAACAACACCACGCTTCGCAACTCGTCCCAAAGCTGCCGCCAGTGGGCCGTCTCGAAGTCGAAGGGATAAATGTCCTGGTATTTCTTCGGCGGGTTTTCCGCATATTGCACCGTGCCGTCCGGGCGAAAGCGGAACCACTCGGGATGCTCTCGCACGTAAGGATGGTCCGGCGAACATTGATACGCCACGTCCAGCGCCAGCTCGATGCCCAACTCCGCTGCGCGCGTGCGCAGTTGCTGAAAATCGGCCAAGGTGCCCAACTGGGGATGAACCGCTTTGTGCCCGCCCGCTTCGGAACCGATGGCCCACGGGCTGCCGACGTCGCCGGTCTGGCACTCGGTCGAATTGTTCTTGCCTTTGCGATAGCTGGTGCCGATGGGAGTGATCGGCGGCAAATACAAGACGTCAAAACCCATCTCGGCCAGGTAAGGCAGCCGGGCAGCGCAGTCGGCCAGCGTGCCGTGTTCATCGGCCGTGCGACCGCAACTCCGCGGGAACATTTCGTACCAGGCTCCGAACACGGCTAAAGGCCGATCGACCACCACGGCCAGCTCGTGGTCGTACCGGGCCGCGTGCCGCTTGTCTGGAAAACGCCGCATGACGGCCAGCAGCTTCGGGTCGAGAGCCGCGGCGGCCCGCGCGGCCGGATCGCCTGTGGCCGACAGCAGCGTGAACATCTCGCCCAGGTAACCCGCCTCGTTGCGAGCGGCGCGGGTGGATGCTTCGCGCACGAGGTTCGCGCCAATCAGCAGATCGACATGTGCCACTTGCCCGGCCACCGCCCGTTTTTCCAGGTCGCGTCGCCAGGTGAGAAAAAAGTCGACCCAGGCTTCGACCGTGTAGCGATACATGCCGACTTCGTCGACCGTGAACTCCGCCCGCCAGCGGTCCTGCCCCAGCGGCTGCATGGGCGTTTCGGACCAATTGAGCGCCCGTTCGGGCCGATAGACGAGCGAACAGGCGACGACGTCGTGGGCATCGGAAAAGGCGGCGGCCTCGACGATGACCCTTTCGCCGGGAATGCGCTTGATGGGAAACCGCCCGCCTTCAATCTCCGGCCGGACGTCTTCAATCACGACCCGCTTCGTGCCATCGTCGATGCGCATAAAGGCCGATCTCGAGTGCCGCGTTTCGGGCCGGGACAATACCACCGGACTGAAATGCGCAGCTTCACGCATCTGTCATGCCGAAGGCGACCGAAGCCAACGCAGGGGCGGAATCTTTCGCGCATGGCGAAATTGCCGGCTCAATGGAAACTCCATTGGTGCCAAAAGGGGCAGCCTGCTCGCCGACGGGCCAAGCCCAAATCGGCTCAGCGGGCGCTTGCGCGGCGCCAGGAGGTGACTTTGGTGTGCGCGCTGTCAGGCCGCTTGGGCGAGCCGGGCGTCGGCTCTTCGGCACAGTAGGCCAGTTCGTCCAGCAACATGGCCACGGCCTCGTGGCCCCGGCGATTTTGATAAACTACCAGCACGCGCGCCGCTCCGATTTCCAGCGGCTTGATCGACGCCTCGCCGTCGGCGTCCGTCCAACTGCCAGGCAGCACGGTGGCCTCGACGACCCCGGCTAATTGCTCCAGGCGCTTCATCACGGCGTCGGCTTCTTCCTTTTCGCCGCGCGCGTCGACAAAATCGCCGACGTCGTGGACCATGGTCGTCATGGTGTGATCGACAACGTCGCGCGTGGTTAGCAGCAGGACGCCGTCATGCACGACCCAGTCCATCGAGTGGGCGTGCAGCGCCCAGGTAATCGCCGAGCGCAGAGTTATCTGCTTGAGGTGGCAGCCGATTTTGGCGTCCAGCGCCACGCCGGCATCTTCCAGCGACCCGCGATCCAGCACCACGGGAATGTGGTAACGCTCTTTGAGCAGCGCGACAAAATCGGTCAGCGGCATGTCGTCGACATTGAAGTCGCCCGTCTGCTCGAGCACTTCCTCGATCAGCGGCGGAAGCGCTTCGTGCTTCGTGCCCGGTTCGGCCGCCATTGCCGCGGCAGCCACCATGAGCACGCTCAGCCAGGTCCCAAGCGAAAGATGCTGAGATCGTCGCATGACGCCACCTTCGACCAAGAGCCAATAGACTGAAAAGTCCCCCCAAACGTCGTCATTTAGCATGACCGGACGACCGCGTGGATGCAAGGTGATCCGCTGAGTGGCGCGCTCAAAGGACATGTGCTCGCGCCGGCAGAATCGGTATTTTCCGCGCGCGGTGCCCATCCAAGTCCGGTGAGCCGAGCGGGCCAGCAAAAATTCTGTCGCCCATGCGACGGTTTTGCTGGAATGGGTTCCCTGCAAGCATTAAACCATAGAGCAGCGGTGCGCAATTGCCTTAGCTGGAGGCTGCGCATCAGCCTGGGCCGTGCCAACCAAATCCGAACGAGTCGCACCTTATCTTTTGCAAAGGATCCTTCGCATGATCATCAATCGAGTGGGCATCATGTCGGTGGCGAAGATCATGGGCGCCATGTATGGGTTGATTGGACTGATCGCGGGCTTTTTCATGACGTACACTCATTGACCTTGGCCAGGGGCAACCGAATCGAGCGGACCGACCGAACAAGAGATCTTCGCCCTGCCATGCGCCCCCGCTTCACGATCGCCGGCATGATGTGGTTTTCGGTCTTTGTCGGGCTGCTCTGCGCATGCGGCGCACTGGGCCATCGGCTGGTCCACCGCGAACTGCCCGATCAGCTTGCCGCTTCGGCCGATGGCCGGGTGCTGGTCGTCCATCTCGGCGGCGGCCGGCTGGGCATCTGGGACACGGCCGCGGGACGGATGACCCAGATGCTAACGGCGAAATTCTCGTACTATTTGTACCCGCTAATCGTGTCGCCCGACGGCCAGCGGGTCGCGGCTGCGGATGTCACGTCCCGGCAATGCGAGCTCTGGGTTCGCGATGGCCTCAAATTCCGGCAGCAAAGAATCCCGGCCATGGCACTGAACGGTCCCATCGTCGCGACCAGCCAGGACTGCCGACTGCAGGTCACACACAATCAGTCCAAAGGCGAGTTTGGCATCTGGTCGCTCGACGACGGGACCCGGCGGGCCACATGTTCGCAGCACGTTCGAACTGCTAGCGGAGATTTTGCCGTGGGCCTCGACAGCGGTTCCGGCCACCTGGTTGTCAGTTACAACAATGGGCAGGTTGAGGTGTTTGACGCGGCTAGCGGCCAACTGAAAAAAACAATCGTCACCCCCAACAGGCCGCTGGCGGTTCCGCAACGCATCGACTTGTCGCTCGACGGCCGCTGCGCCGCGATCCAGGCAGGTGTGTCTCCCATGGGCGAGTGTTGGGCCTCGATCGTCGATCTCGAGATGGGCCAGGAGATACTGTGGGATCGGGTCGAAGTCCCGACGCGTCCCGTGGTATTTTCGTCCGACTCGCGCCAAGTGGCGATCATGGGATTAACGGGTTCGATCGACCTCTTTGAGTTGCCCAACGGCGCCCCACGGGGTCCGGTAGGCGGTGAGTCTACAATAGCGATCGCCGCCGCTGGCCCCGGGCGCTGGGCCCTGCTGAGCCCTTCGGAGTTGGAGCTGCGGAGCGCCGGAGGCGCCGCCTCTCGCGTTGCCCTCTGGCGCGATGACACGCTTGACGAACTGTGCTGTGTGGCCTGCGGGTTGCTCGCGTGGCTGCTGGTCACGGCGGGCATCCATCTCCGCCGTGGACGCATCGCGTGCTCAGTGTGCGGAGAGGTGCGGCTATTGGCCCGGCGAAGGCCCAAGCCGGTTTGTATGGTCTGCAGCCAACAAGTCAGCGGGCGGCGTGCGTGGGTCAAGATGCTCCTGGTGATCGAAGTCGTTTGCGGGCTGGTCGTGATCATCGTAGCAGCCCAAGATTGGATGACCGGCAGCCCCGTCGATTGGCTGTCGCCGTTGCCGCTGATGGCGATCTTCGCGGCGGTCTTTTTAAGTTATGTCGGCCTGTACATCGGCTGGTTTATCTGGCGCGCGCACCGCTTGCAGGGCGAGGCCTACTGCCTCAAACGCGCCACAAAAGCTGCCGGCCAGTCTGGCACCGTCCACCGCAATGGGCCGATCGTGGCCTGGTCGCCGGCCGAAAACCCCTGGATCGAGCAGGTGCCCCAATGGATCGCGGAGGCTGGCGAGGATTTTGCCCGTCTGACCGGCTTGGATGTAAACCGGCAGCCACCGTTGCGATTGCTCGTGTTCCGACACTGGGCCGAGCTGGATCGGTATGTGAAGCTCTATGGAATCAACGCCTGGCCGCTTCCAGGCATTCAACTACCCGGCGGCAAGCTGGCAACGTCTCTGGAGGGAATTCGGGCCAACCTGATTGAGCCCAAGCGCCTTGTCCATGCGAACAGTGCCTATCCGTTTTGCCAACAGCACCCAAGTTTGTCGCGCGCGGGCTGGCTGATGCTTGGATATTTATTGGTGCAAGATTCGTGGGGCGACACGCGGCTGCTGCGAAAGATGCGACTGGCCCTGGCGGCCGATCCCCATGCGGGCAGCGATATGTTCGATTCCAAGATCTTGAGGTGCATCATGCGTAGCCGCCGCTGGTATCGCACGCAGGATTACGCACGGCTGATGGGACTGTTGCTGCGGCGGATTTCGATGACTAGCTATCTGGCCGGGCCGCCCGACGATGCCCAGCGCCGCGCGGTGTTCCGCGCATTGCTCGGCGATCTGGCATCCAAAACCGACTGGCCGCAGGCGGCCCAGCGTCATTACCACAAGACGCCGCAGGAGTTGATCGACGCTTGGCGCGACTGGATCCTGGGCCAAACACCGGGCGAATACCCGACGCCGCAGCCCTGGCAGCTCGAGATCATTCAGAAGGAGCTGTTGCCAATCGCCCACGATCGCCAACAGCCGCTGATCGCGCGGCTGCGCGTGCTACGCGGACTGGCTGACGCGGGCTTTACGATCGTCGGCCGCAACCTCATCGAGCTGATGAGCGACTCCGATCCGCTCGTGCGTGCCGATGCAGTCGAAGCGCTGAAGATGATTTCCGGTCACGACCACGGCGGCGAGCTGCGAGCCTGGCGCACCTGGTGCGACAGCCTGCCCGCCACTGAAACGCTGGCGACAAACGATGCGTGACGCGGATGAAATGCGGAGGCGCGATTTACGGTCGACCTGCGCGGACGGGCGTTGTAAACCACGCGATGTCACCTAGATCGGGATCATGACCTAGCGCTGACCATTCTGATGTGATCCGCGACATAGTCTCGTCGGCCGAAGTCTTCCAAACCTGAAACCCGCCGTTGGAATCCGGTTCTCCGGCTTCGACAATGCCCGTGGAAAGGAGATATCGCAATAGCGCCAATGTCACTGCCTTCGGCTGTGGATAGCGGGCTTCTCGGACCTGCCGCAGGATCGACCAGAGCCCCACGTAGTCGTCTTCGCATTCGGTCAAAATGCGTTCGAGCAGGTCAGTTTCTTTGTGCACCAGCATGGTATCGCCTAGATAAATTTGATCTTTCGAATCGGAATACCAGGGATGTTAACGTCGATGGTCGGCGGTCCGCTCTTGGAGATCGGGCGCATTCCAACCATGCCGCCCGCCCGGCAGGCGAAAGAGCTGCCCTGGATGCGTAGGTTTCGCGACCAGAGTTCCACCTTTCGTCAGATCGTTGAACATGTCTTGGGCATCCTTTATTCCGCCCGGAAGCTCTCGAATATCCGCACTGCTGCCCGCTTGACCAAGCGGAGTACCGCCCGGCAGCAAGATATCCTGGCACATGTGGGACGATTCTCACCTTTTTAACTTTACCGTGCCCGTCCGCGCCACGCCAACTTTAGCTCGTTAGGTGGGAGGGCGGAACCGGCCACCGGCCGACCATCGCGTGCCAGCATGAGCCCTAATTTGGCACAGATCGCAGGGACAGTAGCTCAAGCCGTTTCGGCGTACGACGTGTCGTGCTCGACGTCGTCATCGTCTTCCGATTCGTCGAAGTCCTCTTCCTCGCCTTCGTCGCCCTGCTCTTCTTCAGCCGCGTCGTCGCCTTCGTCGTCCGATTCTTCATCTTCTTCGGCTTCGACTTCGTCCGACTCCTGGTCCCACTCGGCCGATGAATCGTCGTCGGACTCGTGAGCGGCGACTTCCTCGGACTCGGCGTCATCCATTTCAGGCTCGGGCCGGATCTTGTTGGTTCGCTTGGCGGTCGAGGCACCGGGCGCGGCAGACTCCTGGCCGCCTTGCGTGCGCATCTGCTCCCATTGCTCGAGCGTAATCAGCACTTCGCGGGCTTGTGAACCGTTGTAGGCGCCCACGATGCCGTCTTCGGCCATGAAGTCGATCAGCCGGGCTCCGCGGCCATAGCCCACGCCCAAGGCGCGCTGCAAGAGCGAAACGCTGCCGCGGCCTTCGCGTATAATGACGTCGATCGCCGCTTCGTACAGCTCGTCGCGATTCTTGAAGTGGTCGGCGTCGCCCGTCGCGCCGCCGGGCTTGAGCGCCACCAGCTCCTTGACGAACTCCGGCTCACTGGTGCCGACGAACTCGACGACTTTGTTGATCTCCTCGTCGCTCACGTACGTCCCCTGCCCGCGGATCAGCGTACTGGTACCGGGCCAGAGGAATAGCATGTCGCCATTGCCCAACAGCTTGTCGGCACCCATCTCGTCGAGCACCACGCGGCTGTCGGTGCGGCTGGCCACCTGGAAGGCAATACGGGCCGGCAGGTTCGACTTGATCAGGCCGGTGATCACGTCGACCGTGGGCTTCTGCGTGGCCAGCACCAGGTGGATACCGACCGCGCGGCTCTTTTGGGCCAGGCGGATGATGTGCGTCTCGACCTCTTTGGCCGCCGTCATCATCAGGTCGGCCATCTCGTCGGCCACGATCACGATGTAAGGCAGGTGCGTGGGAATGTTCTTGCGCTCTTCGTCCGACTCCGGCTGCAAGCGGTCCATCAGCTCTTCTTCGCCGAGCTGGTTGTAGCCGGCGATATGCCGCACGCCGGCCCGGGCCAGCAGGGCATAGCGTTCTTCCATCTTTTCCACGGCCCAGGCCAGAATGGCTTCGGCCTTGCGCATGTCAGTGACCACCGGGTGCATCAGGTGCGGCAGTGTCTTGTACTGGCTGAGCTCGACCATCTTGGGATCGATCAGCAGCAGCCGCACTTCGTCGGGCCGGCGGACCATCAAGATCGAAGCGATCAGCGTGTTGAGGCACACGCTCTTGCCGGTGCCGGTGCGGCCGGCGATGAGCAAGTGCGGCAAGCTGGCCAGGTCGGCGACCATCGGGTTGCCGGCCACGTCCTTGCCCAGGTAAATCGGGATGCGCATCTTCTGGGTCTTGGCGCTCGACTCTTCGATGACTTCGCGCAGACGCACGAGTTGGCGATCGGCGTTGGGCACTTCGATGCCGACCGTGTTCTTGCCCGGGATGGGAGCCACAATCCGCACGCTGGGCACCCGCAGGGCAATGGCCACGTCGTCGGCCAGGCTCGTGATCTTGCTCAGCCGCAGGCCGGCCTCGAGCTCGACTTCGAACTGCGCAATCACCGGACCGGTTTCGATCTCGACCACTTTGACCTGGAAGCCGAAGTTGGCGAACGTCTTTTCCAAAACCTTGGCCTTGCGGCGGACTTCCTTCTCGTGCTCTTCGGTCGAGACCGGCTCGTTTTCCAACAGCAAGTCGATCGGCGGGAGTTCGTAGCCGGCCGGCTCTTCCGAATGGCTGACCGCCGCGTCCAACTCTTGCATCACCTCCCGGCGCTCGTCCTTCTTGTTGCGCGCCTTGATCCGTAGCGGACTACCGGCGGGCTCGGCCTGAGCTGAGGCGGCAGCCGCCGCGACTTCGGCCTCGTCCGACTCGACGGCCTGTTCCGTATCTTGCTCGCCCTGCTCCTGTTCGGCTGCCGCGGTTTCTTCCTCGGCCTCCTCTTCTTCGTCTGCGTTAGCGGCGACGGTGGATTGGACGGTCTTGCCGCCGATGCGAATGGCAAGCGTGCTGGAACCTTCCGGAAGATCGGTGGTCCGCGTGCTCGGCTTGGCGGCGGCCGAGACTCGCACCATCCGGCCCGCGGCCGCTACGGCGATCCCCGCGAAGATGCGAGGCAATGTGTAATCGGTCGCCAACAGCAGCCCGACCAGCGTCGAGCTGCCGGCTACGAGATACGATCCGGCGCTGGCGAAGTTCATCTCCAGTAGTGCCCGACCAACGGCACCCACGTAGCCGCCCGAGCCGATCACCGGGCCGTTCGAAGCGCCTGGAATCGCCAGGGTACAGAGCGTCGTGGCCCCCAGTAGCGACAACGACCAGCCCAGCGCGCGCAGCCATCGATCTTGCACGGGCCGATGGGCCAGCATCAGCCAAACCACGACGACCAGCGAGGCCAACAAATAGTAGGTTCCCAGCCCAATGCCGGCCAGCAAGCTATGGGCCAGCAGCGCGCCGACGCGGCCGCAAATGTTTTGCGCCTGGGCGTGCGGTGGATAGACCAGGTCGCCGGGCGGGTCGGCCGGATCGTAGCTCGCCAACGACAACGCGAGCAACACGAGCCACGCCGACAGGGCGAGCGCGGCCAAATCGACCTTCAGCTTTCGCTTTTCGAGCATGATGACGCGCACCGAGGCCACTGGTGGTCCGCCGCGGCGCGGCAGGCCAGGAGAAAGTGGGGCGCGTCCGTGCCCGAAACAACTCCATCATCAGGGCGTCATCGGTCGCCGGCCACCGAGGGCACGAGCCGGCGGGGGCGAACCCGCGAAAGTTCGCTATGCGGAAAAGCACGTACAGCATCTAAAACGAGTACAACCGGCAGCCTGGCACAGTGGCGCTGCCCGCTGCCGGCGCTCCCAAACGCTGCAAGTCATCGGCCGCGCCCATCCTAGTCGCGCAAACCGGAATATTCGGCGGGGCTGCAACTTCACGGCGGCGGGCAGGGTTTCTTCTGGAACATGCTGAAGATGCTGCGGCGCGGCTCGGTACGGGCCATGAGTTGGCCGATGATCTTCTGCTCGAGCGCGGCATCCCGGCCCTTGGCGATCCAGCCGGCGGCCACGATCTGGCTTCCTACCGGCTCGCTGAAGCGGTTCAAGCCGGTGTCGAAGCGGAACGTGGCCGAAGCGGTCGGCGCGCTTTCCGGCTGCGGCATATTCTCCAGCTCTTTGTAAACGACGACGTCCACCAGTGCCCCGCCGTCCTCGGTCGGAATCACTTGCACCAGCGCTCGCCGACGGATCGATTGCAGCGTACATTCCAAGCGATCGTAGCTGGTGGCCGAATCACCCTTCCACGGCTCCAGCAGGGTCGAACCGACCGCAGGGAAGGTCTCGATACGGCCCACCGTGGACACGCCGGGCAGGAGACGCGCCCGCTCTTCGCGCTCGATCTCGAAATAATCGTCCAGCACGTCGATCACTTGTTCCCACATAAAGTCGGGCGACGCCGGCGGCAAGTGAATCGGGTTTTCGTAGGCCAGCGGCGGACAGGTATTCATCGCGCAGCCGGGCACGGCCAAGAGCAAGCCCAAGCTGACCAGCCAATGCCGCATCGATCACCCAGGATTTTGGCGCACCAGCGCTGCCGCGAGAACGAGATTGCCGCGAAGACGAGACCGCAACCGAAGCGCGCGCTTCGGCCGCCTAAGACTTGAAGAGGGCGGGAGTTTGGCAAAAAGCCATCCGGCCGGCAAGATCAGTGGTGCGAGACCGCGCTAGCGGCGTCCGGTTCTTCGCCCCGGAGGGGCCGAAAGGCAATAGCCAGGGGCATGAGCCCCTGGATCCCTGCCGCGAAAATGCAGCCAAGCCCTGAAAGGGCGACATTGGTCTGCCGCCCCTTTCGGGGCTAAGGCACCTTTCGTCGCGCGTTTCCCAGGGGCTCACGCCCCTGGCTAACGACTTCCGCCCCTTCAGGGCTGTCCCGCGGAAACATCGGCTGCTAGCGCCAGCAGCTTGCTAAAGCGAATAGCCGTCGAGCTCGTCGATCAGGGCGTCGAGCTCATCGCGAGGACCGGCGGCTTTCGTGGTCTGGCGCTTGGGAATGCCCACTTGCATGCCCACCGCGTCGCGGCCGGCCGCTACCAGTTCGACATCCCGCTCGAGCACGGCGACTTCCAGGGCATCCGGGGCGCCGAAGAGTTTTGACAGGTCGATTTTAAGGCTGCCGGCCTCGCCCACCGGACTGCCGGCAATGGCCGGCGTCTTGTGCTGCGGAAAGATGATGGCACTTTCCGGGCAGACGCGGCTGCACGCCGGGCAGCCTTTGCGGCAATTGTCCGGCTGCTCCACCAGGATCGTGTCGACCCGATCGATGCCATACACGCCGAACAGGCAAAAATCGATGCACTCCAGGCAGTTCGTGCAGCGGCTGTAATCGATCACCGGATACCACCGCCGGGCCGTATCTTCATCGATCCGCTGTGACGCATCGGGCGCCGGCACGGCCATGATCGCCTGCAGCGACGCCACGGGCGGGGCCGGTTCGGCCGAGTTCACGGCAGCGGCCGTGGCCGGCAGGCCCAGCAGCGTGATGGTCTGCACCGCGCGCTCGTTGCGAATCCGGCGAATCTCGTCAGCGTATGGCTGCGCTTCGCGGTAGGCCTTGAGATCCAGGCAATAGATTCTGCGCTCGGGCAGCGGCCGGGTGTCGATCACGCGCGGCTTGGCGTCGGCCTCCGACTGGTCGGCTTCGCCCTCGTCTTCCTCGTCGGATTCGTCCTGCACCAGCAGCGTCTGGCCTGGCTGGCCGCGAATGCCGTTGCGGTCGAGCAGCCAATGCGTGGCCCGGGCAAACAGCCAACTGGCCACAACCATGTCGCCCGCGACGCTTTGCAGGCAAAGCATGCCGGTGCCGTCGGGGGCCAGATCGTACAGATGCGGCACGACGGTCAGCTCCAGACCCGGCTCGCCCAACAGCGCAGTCACCAAGTCTTCTTCAAGCTTGCGCTTGATGGGATTGGCGCTCTGGCCCTGCGAGATAACAACGGTGAGCTTTCTGGCCATGCAGTTTCGTCAATCTTCGTTGAATTGTCCCTTGATCGTCCGCTCGGCAATTTTCCAGGCGTCTGCCAGGTGCTCGAGATAATCATCCGGCTCCAGCAGCGACTGACCGCTGCCGGTCATGTCGAACAGCCAGCCCGCGCCGTAGGTGTCGACATTGATGGCCGATGGATCCTGGAGCAACACCTCGTTGAAGGCCACGAGCCGGCCAGCCATGGGACAGTATAGTTCGCTTTCGGCTTTTGAGCTTTCGATGGCGCCAATGGCCTGCTTTTCACGCAGTGCCGCGCCGGCGTCGATCGACCATTCGAGAAAATAGACGTCTTGCAGCAATCGCACGGCATAAGCCGAAAACCCAAAACGATAGCCGGCCCCTTCCGCTCGAGCCCACATGTGGTTTTTGGCGTACTTGCGATCGGTGGGAAAACGGGCGGCGAACTTGCCCATCATAAACACCCGTTCGCCGCTCATGTATAACGCACCCCCTGGTGTTCCTGCTCGAAGAACGCCGGCAGCAAGGCATCGGCCCGCAGCAGGCCGGCCCGAGAAAGTTCGATGCGGTCGCCATCGAACTCCAGCAGCCCTTCACTCTGATATTGCTGCCAGGCGCCCTGCCATTCTTTGAGAATCTCGACGCCGAACTTCTGCCGGAAATATCCGGCGTCGAGCCGGCCGGTCTTGAGTTGCAGGATCATTTCGCGCACCAGCAATTGGTGCGGCGTCGGCCGCAGCCCGCGCCACAGCGGCAGTTCGCCGGCTTCGAGCGTCGACAGATACGTCTCCCACTCCGGCGCGTTCTGGTAATGCACGCCAGAAATATGTCCAAAGCTCGCCACGCCCGTAGCGAGCAGATCGGAGCCGCGCCACAGGTTATCGCGATAGCTGAAGTTGACCTTCTGCTTATGCTTGACCAGCGTGTAAGCGCTCGAGACGTGATAGCCGGCCGCCTGAAGTTCGTCGAAGGCATAGTCGACCCACGCCCGCTTGGTCGGCCAGTCGGCGACGGGCGTTTCGATGCGATTGCCGAGAATGTCCTGCGAGTACACGGTGTTGAACGGCAGCTCCATCTGGTAGATGGTCACGCTGTCGGGCGAGAAGTCGATAGTCTTGCGGACCGTGTCGCGCCAGTTGTCCCAGGTTTCGCCGACCATGCCACTGATCAGATCGACATTGGTGTTGGGAAAACCCAGGGCCTGGATCCAGTCCCAGGCTTTGAAGATTTCGGCCGAGTGATGGGCCCGGCCGTTTTCCTCGAGCACCGAGTCGCCGAAGTTCTCGACGCCCAAGCTCAGCCGCGTGACGCCCAGCTCCTTGAGCGTTTCCAGCTTGGGCTGCGAAAGCGTGCCCGGCTCGCACTCGAAGGTGACTTCTTCGGCGTGATTCCAATTGATGTTCGCGCGCAAGCGATCGACCAGCGACGTGAGCTGCTTCGAGCTTAAGAAGCTGGGCGTGCCGCCGCCGAAATAGACAAAGCGGAACGGCCGCCCGCCCATCACCGGCAGCCGGCTCACCAGCTCGATCTCGCGCGACAGGGCCGAGACATAGCGCTCGACGTCGGGCGCGTTTTTGTCGGTGTAGACGCGGAAGTAGCAGAACTTGCACCGCTTGCGGCAGAACGGGATGTGCAAGTACAGCCCCAGCGGCACTTCGGCCGGCGGCGCCTGCATGGCCGCCCGCACGTCGGCCAGCCCTTCGGCAGTCCACTGCGAGAAGGGCGGATAGTTCGAGATGAAATAGCTGCCGACTTCGGTCTTGGTCGTTTCAGTGGTCATGGTTACTGCATTCTACTTGCTGCCGAAGCAAAAAACGTCGCCATCATCGTTGGCAATCAGCAGTCGGCCATCGGCCACGGCCGGGCTGGAGGTAAACGCGCCGCCGGCTTCATATTCCCAGATTTTATGCCCAGTTTGCAAATCAAGGCCGTACAAACGGCCATCCGCCGAGCCGATGAACACTCGCGAGCCGGAGATAACCGGCGAGCAGTCGATTCGGCCACGGGTCGGAAAACTCCAGCGGTCCTGCCCCGTCTTGGCATCGATCGCATGGACCAGGCGGTCGCGTCCACCGACCACGACCAGGCCGCCAGCCACAGCGGCCGACGACTGAAACGGCTGCTTCCGCTGCGGCTCGAAAGTCCAGGCAATCTTGGCCTGCCGCCAATCGATCGCAAAAAACCGCGAGCCCTGCGTCCCGAAATAAACAAACGAACCGTGGGCCGCCGGCGTGGCTCCGGTCGGATCCTGAATGTCGACGGTAATCGGCTTGCCAATGCGGCTGCCCGGGCTGCGCGCCGCATTGGGCGGCCCGAATTCGATCGGAATGATGTGCAGCTTGCCGTCGCAGCCGGCAATGAAGGCGTGGTTGTCGTTCACCGTCGGCGTGCATTGGATCATGTTGTCGATCGAGTATTTCCACTCCTGCTTGCCGGTCTGGCCATCGAGCGCGTACAAGCTGCCATCCTGCGAGCCGACCAGCACCGACCGACCCACGAAATTGGCGCCCGCGTTGATTTCGGCCTCAGTGGTCACCTGCCAGCGCTTGGCGCCGGTGGCTGCGTCGAGGCAGAAGAAATGGCCGTCGGCGTCGCCGATATAAACCAATCCATTCCGCACCGCGGCCGGAGCTTTGAAACCCAGCTCGCGATCAAACTTCCATTTCTCCTCGCCCGTGGCCAGCGTCAGGGCACGCAAGTGGCCATCGAGCCCGCCAATGTAGACCACGCCCGCGTCGATCACCGCCGTGGCTTCGAAGGCCGCGTCCTTGAACGACCGCTTCCAGAGCACCTCTAACTTTTCGGGCAAGTTCTGCGGCGCGACGCCGTCGCATTGCGGATCACCGCGAAACACCGGCCACGCATCTCCACCCCTCGCCCCCTGTGGGAGAGGGGCTGGAGGTGAGGGGTCGTCCGCATGCGCAATCGCAGCGCCGCACAAAGCCATCACGACCACAAGCCCACGGACTGCGGTCCGTGGGGACACCCACAGCAAATGTTTCATCACATTGCCGCGCATCAGTAGGCCGCCTGGTAAAGCTCAAGCAGGTCGGACTCTCCAACCTGCCGCGGATTAAACGTCCCGGTCCACTGCTTGGCCGCGTCGGCGGCCAGTTCCGGCAGTTTGTCGCGCTCGACGCCGCACTGGGCCAGCCGGTCAGGCAGGCCTGCCTTGGTGCGCATCTCGGCGATAAACTCGGCCAGGCCTTCGGGTCCCGAATCGGGATGCGGGGCGCCGTTTTCGTCCGAGGTGTATTCCAGCAGTTCGCGATACATGCGGCCAAACTCGCGGCCGTTGAAGCGGATCACGTGCGGCAACATCAGCCCGATGGCCTGGCCGTGCACGATGCCGTAGGTGGTGGTCAGCGGATTGGCCAGCGCGTGCGTGGCGCCCAGCATCGAATGCTCGATCGCCAGCCCGGCCAGGCAGGCTCCCAACTGCATGCCGGCCCGGGCCTCGAGGTTCATCGGATCGTCGAGCACCCGGCCGAAGTTGGCCTCGAGCGACCGCCAGGCTTCGCGGCTAAATAGCAGCGACATGGGATTGCGCCGCCGGGTGACATACGTCTCCAGGGCATGGGCAATTGCGTCGATGCCCGTCAGCGCCGTGACGCCCTGCGGCTGGGTCACGGTGAGCTTGGGATCGAGCAGGGCCACGCGGCAGGCGGCCTTGCGGTCGCCGCAAGCCATCTTGACATGCGTCTCGGCATCGGAGATCAGCGCGAACGATTGGGCTTCGCTGCCCGTGCCCGAGGTGGTGGGCACGGCGATCATCGGCAGCATTTCGCGTGTGGCTTTGCCGACACCCCAATAGTCCTGCATCCGGCCGCCATTGGAATACAGGAAGTTGATCCCCTTGGCGCAGTCCATCGAGCTACCACCACCCAGACCCACGAGCAGTTCCGGCGAGTGCTCACGCGCTACGGCCAGGCCGGCCTCGACATTGTCGGTCGTGGGATTCTCGCAGACGCCATCAAACAGCCGGGTTTCGATGCCCGCCCGACGCAATGCCGCGATGCCGTGTTCGGTATGGCCGGCAGCCACGATGCCCGGATCGCTGACGACCAGGGCCCGCCGCGCTCCCAATTCGCCAGCCAATTCGCCCAGCGTGTCGACCTTGTCGGGGCCGAACACGATCCGCGTGCGCAATTGGAAGTCAAACGGGAGCATGGGCAGGCGGTATCGAGGACGATGTCGGTAGGACGTCAAACGCCGGTCGAGTCTTTCACCGGCAGCGGCAGGCGTGCATCAAGCTGGTGGGAGTCAGTTGTCAGTTGTCAGTTATAAGTTATTAGTTGTCAGTTGCCTGGGGAACGTTTGGCCTGCAAGGCCGTCGGGTCGGAAATCCATTCGGGCATGACCTGGCAGGCTCGGGCGCGGAACAGGAAGTCGACGATGTTTCCTTCGTGCGGCTGGAGCCAATCGAGTTTGATCGTGGGAATCGGCCCGAGGTTCAAACGGTCGATGTGCGTGGCGCCGACCAGTGCCCGCTGAAAGCGATCGTCGCGGGTAATGGCGGTGCAGACCAGCGTCGGGCCGATCTCTTCGAGCATCTTGTCCTGCGGGCACTCGACGACCGTGACGAACGGGAACATGTATTCTTTTTTGGCGATCGCGTTGGCCGGCGACGGGCAATGCGCGACCGTCGGACGCAAGTAGGCACAGCGCTCTTTTTCCACCAGCCGCGGCCCGTACTCGGCCGTCGAGTGCGTGACGCCCGGCTCCTTGAGATCGGCTTCGATCATCTTCCATACATTTTGGGCCATGTTCGGCACGGTAAAGGCCGCCAGCCCGGCATTGGGATCTTCCGGCGGCAGCGCCTCGATCGGCCCCATTCGCTTGGCCAACGCCGCGGCGATTTCCTTGGTATGGCGCGACGCCCAGACGCCCGAGCAATTAATGCAGCCGCGGCCGCTGTTCAAGTAGACGCTGTCGGCGATCAGGTCGATGTACTCTTCCCAGCGATCGACCACGTCGTCGCCCAGGATCACCTTGCTGAAGCCCGGCCCGTGGGCCTGCACGCGCGGGTTGCCCTTGTAGCGCTCCACCGTAGCGGTGCCGCCAAAAATCATGCTCCGCTGGCAATTGGCCAACACGGCGGCGCCGACTTCGGGTCCGCCGGGGTAAATCGAAATCGCCTCGCGCGGAATGCCGGCTTCGTAAAACGCGGCGGCCATGCGGAACGGGGTCCACGGCTCTTGCGGCCCCGGCTTGAGCACCAGGCCGACTTGCATCGGAATCACCGGCAGCCAGAGCGTGTGTACGCCGGGCGAATTCGACGGCAACACGAGCCCCACGATCGGCGATTGGGCCTGGTAGCTAACCGTCACGCCGCGGCTCTCTTTGCCGTAGCCGCGAGCCAGGATATCCAGGTCCAGGCCGCGCGTCAGCGCTTCGAGCATTTCGCGCATATGCGTGAGCACGAAATAGTTCTTCTGCATGTTGCCGCTGCACATGTGTACCGGCAGGCCCGTCGAGGCGCTCTGAGCCTTGGCAAAATCCTCGGGCGATTGCTGGCCGTCGCCCATTGGCAGCGTGGCGTTGAGATACAGCTCGCCGGCCCGCTTGACGCGCTCGATCAACTCGTCCGGCTTGATCTCGCAGAGCACGTCGCGCGCACGCTGGGCCTGGCGCATGTCGCGCTGCAACAAGCCGCCCCCGGCCTGGCTCACCTTGGCGATCGGTTCGCCGGTGATGAAATGCAGGACCTGATCGGTTTCCAGCGACTCGTAGGGCTTGCCCCAACGCAATACAGGCAGATTCAGCACGCGCGGATCTCCTTCGATTTTCAATACACGCCGACGGTCGTGGCTTCGGCCAACTCATGGAATGGACGCACGCCGCTTACGCCGTCCCACGGATACTTCTCGTAGGGCTGCTCGCGCTCGCCTTCGTCGCGCTCCAGAAAACCCGGCATGAAGAACTCTTTGGTCAGCGTCGTCAGCTTGACTCGGCCGGTCTGGCCGTAGCCGACCACCCGCATCGGGTCGTTGAACTCCACGACTTCGGTCACGGCCCGCGGCTGCGGGGCGTAGTAGCTGATCTTGTAGCCGTCGGCCGCCGAGACCGGCTTGGAGCAGGCCAAGCCCATCAGCGTGTTGCCGTAGGTGGGCGTCATGTACACGCTGTCGTCGAGGAACTCTTCCATGGCAAAGCGCGTCCATTGCGGCGTGAACTCGGTGCCGCCGGAAAAAATGCCGGTGATTCCCGCTTTGGGGATGCTCGACCCGCGCTTTTCCAGCGCGGTGGCCAGGCTCTCGAGCAGCTTGGGCGTGGTGAACATGCAGCGGATATCGTGGCCGGCGCCCAGAATGGTGATGGCCTGGTCGATGCAATGCTCTTTGTACGCTTCGAGGTGCTCCATCCAGCCGCGCTTGATAAGCTTGATCACCCAGCGAGGATCGAGATCGACACAGAAGCAAATGCCGCCGCGGTGCTGAGCCAGGTGCTCGACGGCCAGCCGCAATCGCCGCGGACCCGAGGGGCCCAGCATCAGCCAGTTCGCGCCTTTGGGAAAATACTCGTCCGGCAGCGTGTCACTAAACAGCGAATAGTCGGTGCGAAAGTCTTCGATGGCGATGCGGCTCTTGGGCACGCCCGTCGTGCCGCCGGTCTCGAACACGTAGATCGGCTTATCGGCGAAAGCCTTGGGCACCCAGCGCCGCACCGGCCCACCACGCAGCCATTCGTCCTGGAAGGGGTCGAACTTCTTCAGATCGTCAAACGTGCGGACCTCTTTTAATGGGTCGAATTTCATTCCCTTGGCATATTCCAGCCAGAACGGGCAGCCGGTCGAGGGATGAAAATGCCATTGAACGATCTCGTAGGCGTGGGCATCGAGTCGCTCGCGGGCGGCGCGCGACTGCGCAGCCAGATCGGGGGACTGAGTGGCCGTCATGAACGCTCCTGCTAGGTGGGACAAACGCTGGGAATTCGGACAAGGCGGGAGGCAAATACTACGTTGGATACCGGCTGGCGGCAGCCGCACGTCGCGAATAGTCGCCGCATGCGGCCGCTGTCGAGACCCTTTAGCCTAACGTACCCTCGCCCGCGAAACAACGGGCCGACCCAACCGATTCCGGCCAAAGAAGATAGATGCCGACGGAGTCGCCAAGCGTGGCCGCGGAACGCATAATGACAGCGAGTTGTCAGTGGTCAGTTGTCCGTGGTCAGTTGCAACGGACCACGGACAACTGACTACGGACTCTTCACGGACTCTCCGCACCCGCCCCCCAAAAGGTAAACCTAGCCGTGGAACGAGAACACTTCGAGCAGAGTTACCATGGCCAGCCGCCTTGGGACATCGGCCGGCCGCAGCCGGCAATCGTCGAACTGGCCGAGTCGGGACAGATCGTCGGCAGCGTGCTGGACTGCGGTTGCGGCACCGGCGAAAACGCCCTCTACCTGGCCGCCAAAGGGCACGAGTCCTGGGGGCTGGATTATGTCTCGCTCGCCATCGAGCGGGCACGCTTCAAAACGGTCCAGCGCGGCGCCTCGGCCACGTTCGTCGAGGGCAGTGCGCTGCAACTCGAGAAGCTGAACCGCCAATTCGACACGATCATCGACTGCGGACTGTTCCACACGTTCAGCGACGAGGAGCGGCCGCAATATGTAAGCGGCCTGGCAAAAATCGTCCGCCCAGGCGGCCGGGTGCACGTGCTCTGCTTTTCCGATGAAGAGCCGGGCGACGAAGGCCCGCGGCGCATTACGCAGCGGGAAATTCGCGACGCCTTTCACGACGGCTGGCGCGTGCAGCGGATCACGCCCATACGCTTCGAGACGGCCGATTTTCCCGACGGCCCTCACTTCAGCCCCGGCGGCCCCAAGGCCTGGCTAGCGAGCATCGAGCGGCAGTAATCCTCGCGACGCGCAACGTCAGCGCGCCCGCAATAGTGCAGGAATTCGATGGACCCATGCTCGAACGGCGACACCGGCTTTGCTGAGGCTGACGAGCAGCCCGAAGGCAAAGAACAGCAATCCACCGGTCAGCAGGTCGAGCCCGGCGACGTGGACGCGCAATTGCTGATAGAGCCGTAGACCATGATCGCCAGACCAGGCCAGGGCGATCAAAACCGCCGCATGATAATACGTACGGCTGTTGAGCATCCAACCGTACGCTGCCGCCGCGGCCAACCAGGCGAGCGGATACCACCAAGAGCACTGGGCGGCCCAATCACCCAATAACCATCGCGGGTCGCCCACCGCCCACAGTGCCACGGCACCGATCGCAATTGCGCCCACGCTTCGCAGGAATCGCGCGAAGCGGTCGTTAAAGGCCACGGCCGTGGCAAGCAGGACAAGCAGCAGTAAGTGCATCGGTACGGTCATCACATCCAGCGTTGTCAGCCGGAACTGGATCGCGAAGGCGAGTACGCCCATCGCGCCTGCCAGGAGTGCCCGTGGCGAACTCGATCGAACAATCGCCGCTGCCAGTTGAATGGCAGCCGCCGCGAACAGCGGCAAGACGGCCGGAGGGCTCAACCAATCCACGGTCAACGCATCGCGATTGACCAGGCTGAGCAAGGCGATGCACACCGTGAGGCAATCCACGGCAAGCCGTACACGGCGAATCGCGGCCAACAGGTAAAACAGGCTTACCAAGCAAAGTGTAACGAACAGCGGCGTGCCGCCGAGCGCAGCGTGAAATGCCGTCAGAAATCCCTGGTAAACCACATCTGCGCGATGGCTGGCGGCCAATAGTGGTGCCGCGGCGGCCAGCGCCATTCCAATCGTGGTCGCGCGGCGATTGGGCGTTTGTAAACCGACTTCCACGAACAGCAGCGCCGCGGCCAGGCAGAGCGGCACCAAAAAATACAGCCCGAACGCGCTGGCCGAGCCGCCAATAAAATCCAGCGAAACGCAAATCGAATAGGCTCTGCCGCACGCGCACAATCCGAGCACCGCAAACAGCGGCCAGGGAAACCACGGCCAGCTCCACGGGGTGCCATTGTCCGCTGTTCGGGACTTGCCACTGCGCGCAGCAGGCAGCAGCGCGAGCATCGCGAGCGCAGCCGCCAGCGGGAATCCGAAAAACGCCCAGTGCAGCCGATCGGTCCCCGGCTCGAAATGGCAGCGGGCGATCACGGCCGGGTACACAAAAAAGATCGCCAGCAGCAAGTAATAGGGCAGGCGAAAAATCGCGGGCAATCGGATCGACAGCCCGCGCAGCAGGAATTCACTGACGCCAGCCGCGAAGGCCAGGCTGGCGACGTTAAGTAGCACGCCTTCGCGAAAGTTCTCGATGAGATACTCGTCGAACGACAACGACAGCGCGATCAGCACTAATACAGTTAACAGCAACAGGCTGCGCACGTCGTCCCACACTTTTCCCAGTCGCACCAGCACGTAGCTGCTGGCCGCGAGCAACATGGCATAAGCCGACAGCCCGCCGGCCAGCCCCCACGGAGAACTCGTCTCTCCATGCGAGCTGAACGAGATCCGCAGACCTGCAAAGATGAGAGCCGCGCTCACGGCATAGAACGGGTTGCTCGTGTAGAGCCAACCGGCGAGCGCCTTCACTGGTCGTGGGCCTGGCCGAACTGCCTCCGACACGAGCGGCACCTTGACAGTGTCCGCCATCGTGGGATCCGGAACCTCGCTGTCCATCGAGCACCTCCGCGAATCATGCCGAGTGGCTGGCGACGTGCTGGCGGCGCAAAGAAAGGACCGATGTGCATCCGCCGCCTCCATTATGCCGCGGATCGCGACCAAGGCCAAGCATTTCTGGCGATGGCCAAGGCACGGCGGCTGGCAATGGACGGACGAATGCCGTCCTTCGGCTCCCGGCTTCAGCGGGATGAATCAAGGCGCTGGCTGCTGTTTCACCACGACACGCTGGAGAATCGTTTTTTCCACGAAAATTTTCGCATCGTTCGCGGCGACCCATTTGGCAAGGTTTTCAGACGAATCG